>NZ_JACZDX010000004.1:0-274945 GCF_015903925.1 Fictibacillus sp. 23RED33
AGAAGGTGGGACGAACTTTATGTTCGTTCCATCTTTTTTTTGTTTTAAAAAGGCTGCTTTTCTTTACCGTTTTATTATTAAATAGCTAGAAAAATAAACTTTGGAATCATTTGAAAGTTGAAAACAGTGCATTCGGGATATAAATAACGAGTTTTTATGAAAGAAGAAAGGTCCAACTTACTTGCCTTCACATTTATAAGTCCTCAAATGAATTTATAAGTCTTCAAAAAAATTTATAAGTCTTCATCAGAGTTTATAAGTCCTCAAAAAATATTTATAAGTCTTCACCATATTCTCACCCCTAACCCAGAGCTTAAAACCATCAAAAAGGAAACTTGGCATCTGCCAAGCTTTCATTCAACCCATAAAGTAAGCTCGGCAAGACGCCGAGCCTCGTATTCAAACCTAAAAAGGAAACTTTGGCTTCCGCCAAACTTCCTACTAAACTCCCCCAAAAACCACAACTGTTTTTGCATCAATTCTCCAGTTTCCAACTTGTCCAAAAAGTGTTATCCTTAACGAAGTATTTTTCACCTTGGGAGGCTTGCCATCATGTTAGATAATGCGTTCGTCATGGTTGGGATCATTTTATTGATCAATATTGTATATGTATCGTTTTTTACGATCAGGATGATCCTGACGTTGAAAGGGCAAAGGTACTTGGCTGCCTTTATTAGTGTGTTCGAGGTTATTATCTATGTGGTCGGCCTCGGGCTTGTTCTTGATAACTTGAATGAGATTCAAAACTTGATTGCATATGCGGTTGGTTATGGAATTGGTGTTTTAGTAGGAATGAAGATTGAAGAAAAGCTTGCACTTGGATATACTACTGTTAACGTAATTACGACAAATCTCGAAGGCGGTTTGCCGAACGAGCTTCGCAACAAAGGCTATGGTGTTACGAACTGGCTTGCAGAAGGTCGTGAAGGACAGCGGTTGATGATGGAGATTTTAACATCACGTAAATCAGAAATGAACCTATATAATACGGTAAAGGATTTAGATCCGAAGGCGTTTATTATTTCACATGAACCTAAAGCGTTTCATGGTGGATTTTGGGTTAAGGGTATCAGGAGGTAACAGATGGAGAAGAAACCTTCTAAAAAGAAGTTCGCTGTTGAAGCAGGAGAAACGATCTCGGATTGTCTGGATCGAATGGCCGATGAGGGCTATACACCGGTAAGACGTATGGAAGAGCCCGTTTTCCATGAAGTGAAACGAAACGGCAGAATGGAACCAGAAGTAAAGGAACAAAGAATTGTATTTGAAGGCAAACTCCTTCAATAATGACCAAAACACGAACATTAAATGTAATATACAACTTAATGTTCGATTTTTGTTGACAAAACAAAACAATCATTGCTACAATAAAACCAGAAGAATAAAGCCCTCATATAATTTCGGGGATATGGCCCGTAAGTCTCTACCTGATGACCGTTATTTCATCAGACTATGAGGGAAAGCATCTTTCTGTCTATTTTTTCGGATACGTATGTCCAGTTGGCTGCTTTCTCTCATATTAGGGAGAAGCATACCAACTGGACTTTTTTATATTTTCTGACAATAAGGAGGCTACCATGGCTAAAGTTGGCGTGATCATGGGAAGTGTTTCAGATTGGGAAACAATGAAAGAAGCGTGTGACCTATTAGATGAACTAGAAGTAGCTTACGAGAAGAAGGTGGTTTCGGCACACCGTACACCGGATCTCATGTTTCAATACGCAGAAGAAGCAGAGCATAGAGGAATTGAAGTGATCATTGCTGGAGCAGGCGGAGCAGCTCACTTGCCAGGTATGGTCGCTGCAAAAACGATCCTGCCTGTAATCGGTGTTCCGGTTCAATCCAAAGCGCTTAACGGCATGGATTCACTGCTATCCATCGTTCAGATGCCAAAGGGTGTTCCTGTAGCGACAGTTGCGATCGGGAAGGCTGGTGCAGCGAATGCCGGACTTCTAGCCGCACAGATGGTAGCCGTACATGATGAAGGAGTCAAACAACGTTTAAAACAACGCCGTGCCACAGCACAACAATTGGCGATCGAAAGTAGTGAGCTTCTTGTTTAAGACGATAAGACCACAACAAACACTTGGTATACTTGGCGGAGGTCAGCTTGGCCGTATGATGGCGTTGAGCGCTCGTGAGATGGGATTGAACGTTGTTGTTTTAGAGCCAGGTGAGAATTCACCATGCGGGCAAGTTGCGGATCAACAGATCACAACAGCTTATGACGACCGAGAAGGCATCAAGAAGCTTGCAGAACAAAGCGATGTCGTCACATACGAGTTTGAAAACATAGATGCAGAGAGTGCGAACTGGTTAGAAGAGAACGGAAACTTACCGCAGGGAAGCCGTCTTCTCTCTGTCACTCAGCACCGTTTAAAAGAGAAAGAAACGCTTCAAAAAGCAGGTGTCCCTGTAGCTCCGTACCGCCCTGTGACCGATCTTCGTTCACTCCAACGTGCGGTGGAAGAATTGGGTTACCCTTCTGTATTAAAAACGTGCAGAGGTGGATATGACGGGAAAGGGCAGTTTGTGATCAAGCAAGAAAGTGATCTTGAGATTGCAGCAACACTATTAGAAAAAGAGACAGATTGTGTGCTGGAAGCTTGGATTCCTTTTGAAAAAGAAATATCCGTAATCGTAACGAGAAGTGTGAGCGGTGAGGTTAAATCGTTTCCGATCGCAGAGAATATACACAAAGAGAATATCCTGCATCAAACGATCGCGCCAGCTCGCATCACGAACACAACAGCGGATCAAGCAAAGCTCCTAGCGGGGTCAATCGCAACGGAATTAGAGCTTGTTGGTACGCTTGCCGTAGAGATGTTCGTCGCAAAGGACGGTACGATTTATGTGAACGAACTAGCGCCACGCCCGCATAACTCCGGGCATTACACGATCGAGGCGTGTGAGACTTCACAGTTCGATCAGCATGTACGCGCCGTATGCAACTGGCCGCTTGGCAATACAGAATTAATAAAACCAGCCGTGATGATCAACATTTTAGGTGAACATCATGAGACTGTGTTACGAGAGATAGGAAATTTAGGAGAAGCGAAACTTCACCTGTACGGAAAGAAAGAAGCGAAAGCGAAACGAAAGATGGGGCATATCACGGTTTTAGGTGATACGATTGAACAGGCACTAGAAAAAGCAGAAAAAGTGTCCGCACTATTTTTAAGTGATAACAAAACGGAGGTAACACAATGATTGAACGCTATACACGCCCTGAAATGGGAGCGATCTGGACGGACGAAAACAAATATCAAGCGTGGCTTGAAGTAGAGATCTTAGCTTGTGAAGCTTGGGCAGAACTAGGAGATATTCCGAAAGAAGACGTGAAGAAGCTTCGCGAAAACGCGTCGTTTGATATCAACCGCATCCTAGAGATCGAAGAAGAAACACGTCACGATGTTGTTGCGTTTACACGAGCAGTATCTGAAACGCTTGGTGAAGAGCGCAAATGGGTACATTATGGATTAACTTCCACGGATGTTGTTGATACAGCTCTATCGTATTTACTTAAACAAGCAAACGACATTTTAGCGAAAGATCTAGATCGTTTCGTTGAGATTCTTGCTGAAAAAGCAAAAGAACATAAATATACCGTTATGATGGGTCGTACGCACGGAGTGCATGCTGAGCCGACAACGTTCGGATTGAAGCTTGCTCTTTGGTACGAAGAGATGAAACGTAACGTGGAGCGCTTCAAGCAAGCATCTGACACGGTTCGTTTCGGTAAAATTTCTGGAGCCGTTGGAACGTATGCGAACATCGACCCATTCGTTGAAAAATATGTGTGTGAAAAGCTTGGACTTGAAGCAGCGCCGATCTCAACACAAACGTTGCAGCGTGACCGTCACGCTCATTACATGTCAACGTTGGCACTAATCGCAACGAGCATTGAGAAGTTCGCAACAGAAGTGCGCGGTCTTCAAAAGAGTGAAACGCGTGAAGTAGAAGAGTTCTTTGCAAAAGGTCAAAAAGGATCATCGGCAATGCCACATAAACGTAATCCGATCGGATCTGAAAACATGACAGGATTGGCTCGTGTGATCCGCGGTTACATGATGACAGCGTATGAGAACGTATCCTTATGGCATGAGCGTGATATCTCTCATTCATCAGCTGAGCGTGTGATTCTACCAGATGCGACGATCGCACTGAACTACATGCTGAACCGTTTTGGCAACATCATCAAGAACTTAACTGTGTTCCCAGAGAACATGAAACGCAACATGGAGCGCACATACGGCTTGATCTACTCACAGCGCGTACTTCTCAAATTGATCGACAAAGGCATGGCACGTGAAGAAGCGTATGACACCGTTCAACCAAAAGCGATGCAAGCATGGGAAGAAGGCGTACAGTTCAGAACATTAGTAGAAGCCGAACAAAAAATCACTGAAAAATTAACACCTGAAGAAATCTCTGAATGCTTTGACTACAGTTATCATCTGTCACACGTAGACACAATCTTCGACAGATTAGGGCTTTAAAGGGTTTTATATACGAAGAATTGCTTTTATAAATGGTTAGTTTTTAAATCTTTAACGTTTGCACATCATTGAAAAGTTGATTGAAGTGAAAGATGCGAGACTCCTGCGGGACGAGTGGGCAGGTGAGACACTCAATGGCGCATAGCGGCGAGGGGCTCACCGCACGCCCCGCGGAAAGCGAGTATCTGAAACGGAAATCAACCTCTTTCAAACTTCGAAGATTAAACAAGCTTTTTTGCAGTACTTCAACTAAAAAGAGAGTGATCTATTGAGCTCTCTTTCTCTTTGCCTTTTTTAAAAGATTGAATATTAGGAATCTTCATATAACGGAGGGATCACGATGGAGAAGTTAGAGCAGCTATACGAAGGAAAAGCAAAACGCATCTACCGCACAACAGACGAAAACATCGTCTGGGTCAGCTACAAAGATTCAGCAACAGCGTTCAACGGCGAGAAAAAAGCCGAGATCGCAGGAAAAGGAAGACTGAACAACGAGATCTCTTCTATCCTTTTTGAACTGCTCAAAGAGAAGGGAATTCACTCCCACTTCGTAAAACGAGTATCCGAAACCGAACAGCTCGTGAAGAAGGTGACCATCATCCCCTTAGAAGTGGTTGTCCGCAACATCGCGGCTGGTTCTTTATCAAAGCGTACCGGAATTCCTGAAGGGCAGATCCTTCCACGCACGATCGTCGAATTTTATTACAAAAACGATGACCTTGGTGATCCGCTTATAACGGAAGAACATATCGACATCATGAACTTGGCAACACGAGAACAGCTCAGTCAGATTTCAGAACAAGCGATTCAGATCAACGAAGTACTCACGTCTTATTTTGTTCAAAAGAACGTAAAGCTCGTCGACTTTAAGCTAGAGTTCGGAACAGATGCTAACGGTAACCTTATGCTCGCTGACGAAATTTCTCCTGATACATGCCGTTTATGGGATGCAGAAACGAACGAGAAACTTGATAAAGATGTATTTCGCCGAGGGTTAGGAAGTTTAACAGATGCTTATGAAAAAATACTACAACGTCTAGGAGGCTTATCATGTACAAAGTAAAGGTGTATGTAACATTAAGAGAGAGTGTATTAGATCCGCAAGGTAAGGCAGTAATGAGCTCGCTTCACAAAATGGGACAGTCAGAGGTTGAAGATGTACGTATTGGTAAGTATCTGGAGTTAACACTTCAAAAAGGCGATTACGATCTTGATGAGAAAATCGTGAACATGTGCTCGAAGCTTTTATCGAATCCAGTGATCGAAGACTACCGCTACGAGGTGGAGGAGGTTGTCGCACAGTGAAGTTTGCTGTAATCGTTTTTCCGGGATCAAACTGTGACACTGACATGTATCATGCTGTAAAAGATGAGCTCGGCGCTGAAGTCGAGTACGTCTGGCACGATGCAACGAACTTAAATCAATTTGACGGTATTTTATTGCCTGGTGGTTTCTCTTATGGAGATTACCTCCGCTCTGGCGCAATCGCACAATTCTCGAACGTGATGACAGAAGTGGTGAAAGCAGCACGTGAAGGAAAACCAGTTCTTGGTGTATGTAACGGATTTCAGATTTTATTAGAAACGGGACTTCTGCCAGGAGCGATGCGCCGCAATGAATCTTTGAAATTCATCTGCCAGCCAGAAGAGCTAGTCGTTGAGAACACATCGACGATCTTCACGACTCAGTACGAAAAAGGAGAAGTGATCTCCGTTCCGGTCGCGCATGGTGAAGGCAACTATTATTGCGATGAAGAGACGCTAAAACAGCTAAAGGCAAACAATCAGATCGTTTTCACGTATAGGAACAATCCGAACGGATCGGTTGAAAACATTGCCGGTATCACGAACGAAGAAGGCAACGTGCTTGGAATGATGCCGCATCCGGAACGCGCGGTCGATCAGCTGTTAGGCAGCAAAGATGGTCTTAAATTATTTCAATCTATTGTGAAGAGCTGGAGGGAACGTTATGTCGCTGCAACATGAACCAACAAGTTCACAAATTAAAGAACAAAAATTATACCGTGAGATGGGTTTAAGTGATTCAGAGTTTGAACTCGTAGAAAAGATTATCGGCAGATCTCCTAACTGGACAGAAACAGGACTGTTCTCTGTTATGTGGAGTGAGCACTGTTCTTATAAAAATTCAAAGCCTGTTCTAAGCAAGTTCCCTACAAAAGGTGAGCGCGTCCTTCAAGGTCCTGGTGAAGGTGCTGGAATCGTGGATATCGGTGACGGTCAAGCGGTTGTTTTCAAGATCGAATCGCATAACCACCCTTCAGCGATCGAGCCTTATCAAGGAGCGGCAACAGGTGTCGGTGGAATCATCCGTGACGTTTTCTCAATGGGAGCGCGTCCGATCGCGATGCTGAACTCACTTCGTTTTGGAGAGTTAGAGTCTCCGCGTGTGAAGTATTTGTTCGAGCAAGTAGTAGCGGGGATCGCAGGCTACGGCAACTGTATCGGAATTCCGACGGTTGGTGGAGAAGTTCAATTCGATCCATCGTACGAAGGCAATCCACTTGTGAACGCGATGTGTGTCGGTCTGATCGACCATAAAGACATCAAGAAAGGTCAAGCGAAGGGTGCAGGAAACTCTGTCATGTACGTTGGGGCGAAAACGGGCCGTGACGGAATCCACGGTGCAACGTTTGCATCGGAAGAGCTTTCTGAAGCGTCAGAAGAAAAGCGTCCAGCCGTTCAAGTTGGAGATCCTTTTATGGAGAAACTCGTTATGGAAGCGTGCCTAGAGCTAATTCACAATTGTGATGCACTTGTTGGGATACAAGATATGGGTGCGGCAGGTCTTACAAGTTCGTCCGCTGAGATGGCGAGTAAAGCGGGTATGGGAATCGAGATGAACCTTGATCTTATTCCACAGCGTGAAACAGGAATGACAGCTTATGAGATGATGCTTTCCGAATCTCAAGAGCGCATGCTGTTAGTTGTTGAAAAAGGCCGTGAGCATGAAGTGGAAAAGATCTTTGCAAAATGGGATCTTGATTGCGTAACGGTTGGAACGGTTATTGAAGAACAAGTACTGCGTCTTACTCACCAAGGTGAGATCGTTGCAGATGTACCGGTAGATGCTCTTGCAGAAGATGCTCCGGTTTATCATAAGCCATCAAAAGAACCTGCTTATTATGGCGAGTTCCAAGCGCAAGCAGACTACTTCCCAGAGATTACTAGCTTCAAATCTACGTTGCTATCTCTTTTGAAGCAGCCGACGATCGCGAGTAAAGAGTGGATTTACAACCAGTACGACTACATGGTGCGTACGAATACGGTCGTAGCACCTGGATCGGATGCAGCAGTCGTCCGTATCCGTGGAACGAAAAAAGCGTTAGCGATGACAACAGACTGTAACTCTCGCTATCTCTATCTCGATCCAGAAGTGGGTGGGATGATTGCTGTTGCTGAAGCAGCTCGTAATCTAGTATGTTCAGGAGCACAGCCTCTTGCGGTGACAGACTGTTTGAACTACGGAAATCCTGAAAAGCCTGAGATCTTCTGGCAGCTAGAGAAATCAGCTGACGGAATGAGTGCGGCATGCAACAAACTTGCAACACCAGTTATCGGTGGAAACGTGTCTCTTTATAACGAAACGAACGGGGTAGCTGTTTATCCGACGCCAGTAATCGGTATGGTCGGGCTTATTGAAGATACGAATCACATCGTGACGCAAAGCTTTAAAGAAGCGGGCGATATCATCTATCTAGTTGGTGAGAGCAAGGCTGAGTTTGGCGGAAGTGAGCTTCAGAAGATGAAAGAAGGACGCATTTTTGGTAAAGCGCCTCACATCGATCTAGAAGTGGAAGAAACAAGACAGCGTGAGCTTTTAGCAGCGATTCAAAAAGGCTTGATCCAATCTGCGCATGACGTTGCAGAAGGCGGACTATCTGTTGCACTTGCTGAGTCTGTGATGGACGGTAAAGTAGGAGCGAGCGTGACGTTAACAGATGAGCCGATCGGAAGTCTTTTCGGAGAATCTCAATCCCGTTTCTTAGTCACTGTAAAACCTGAACATCAAGATGAGTTCCAACAGCTTGTAAAAGACGCAAAAATTATAGGTTTTGTACGTTCTGAGAGCGGTCTAGCGATCGATAATGAGCAGGGTGAAGAGTTGTTATCCTGCACGCTCCAGGAGATGCAAGACGCCTGGAAAGGAGCTATTCCATGCTTGCTGACATCAAAGGCTTAAACGAAGAATGTGGTGTGTTCGGGATCTGGGGTCACCCAGATGCCGCACAACTCACGTATTACGGTCTGCACAGTTTGCAGCACCGCGGACAAGAAGGAGCAGGTATCGTTGTAACAGACGGTGAGCGCCTGAGAACACATAAAGGAAGCGGACTTGTTAACGATGTGTTCAGCAAAGGGGAGCTCGAAGGCTTGATCGGACATGGTGCAATCGGTCATGTTCGGTATTCCACGGCAGGAGGTAATGAACTTGCAAATGTTCAGCCACTCTTATTCCGTTCGCAAACAAGTTCACTTGCACTTGCTCATAACGGAAACCTTGTAAATGCCAACGCGTTAAAACATCAGCTAGAATCGCAAGGAAGCATCTTTCAAACCACTTCAGATACGGAAGTGCTTGCTCATCTGATCAAGCGCAGCGGTTATTTTACACTAAAAGAAAAAGTACAGAACGCTTTAACGATGCTAAAAGGTGCGTATGCATTCTTAGTGATGACGGAGAACGAGATGATGGTTGCGCTTGATCCGAACGGCTTACGCCCATTGTCACTCGGTATGCTAGGTGATGCGTATGTGGTCGCTTCTGAAACGTGTGCGTTCGATGTAGTTGGGGCAACATACGTGCGTGATGTGCAGCCGGGAGAACTTTTAATCATTAATGAAGATGGGCTAAGAGTTGATACGTTCTCGACTTCTGTTCAACGCTCCATGTGTTCGATGGAATATATTTATTTTTCACGACCAGACAGCAACATCGAAGGAATCAATGTTCATGCGGCTCGTAAAAGTCTTGGGAAAAAGATGTATGAAGAAGCGCCGATTGAAGCGGATGTTGTAACCGGTGTGCCTGATTCTAGTATCTCAGCTGCGATCGGTTATGCGGAAGCATCCGGTATTCCGTATGAGATCGGTTTGATCAAAAATCGTTATGTCGGTCGTACGTTCATCCAGCCTTCTCAAGAGCTTCGTGAACTTGGTGTAAAGATGAAGCTTTCCCCGGTTCGAGGAATCGTAGAAGGAAAGCGTGTCGTGATGGTCGATGACTCAATCGTACGCGGAACGACGAGCCGACGAATCGTGAAGATGCTGCGTGCTGCGGGCGCTACAGAAGTTCACGTACGCATTACAGCGCCACCTATTGCACATCCATGCTATTACGGCATTGATACGTCCGAACGCGCAGAACTGATCGCATCTAAGCATTCAGTTGATGAGATTCGTGAGATTATTGGTGCTGATTCCTTATCGTTTATCTCCGTAGAAGGATTAATGGAAGGTATTGGACGATCGAATGCCGAGCCGAACTGCGGACAATGTTTAGCTTGTTTTACAGGGCGATATCCAACAGAAATTTATCCAGATACTGTTTTACCATATGAAAAAGAGCTTGTTTAAAGGGGGAGAAGACGATGGCAGAAGCATATAAGCAAGCAGGCGTGAACATCGAAGCAGGATATGAAGCGGTTGATCGTATCAAGAAACATGCACAGAGAACAAAGCGTCCGGAAGTATTAGCGGGTCTTGGTGGATTTGGGGCGATGTTCGATCTATCCGGATTCTCACATAAAGAGCCGGTGCTCATTTCCGGAACAGACGGAGTAGGTACGAAACTGATGCTTGCGTTCATGGCGGATAAGCATGACACGATCGGTGTAGATGCCGTTGCGATGTGTGTGAATGATATCGTGGCGCAAGGTGCTGAGCCGCTTTATTTCCTGGACTATATTGCTTGCGGCACGCTTCACCCTGAAAAGATTGAACAGATCGTTAGTGGAATTGCTGATGGCTGTGAACAAGCGGGATGTGCGCTCATCGGCGGGGAAACGGCAGAGATGCCTGGCATGTATGACAGTGAAGAGTATGATCTTGCTGGATTTACGGTTGGAATCGCCGAGAAATCGAAGCTGATCAACGGCGCTGCTATCTCCGAGAACGATGTATTGATCGGCCTTGCTTCAAACGGTCTTCATTCCAACGGCTTTTCACTCGTTCGTAAAGTTTTATTAGAAAACGCAGGACTTGATCTGAACCAACATATTGATAGTTTATCTAAAGCATTAGGTGAAGAGCTGTTAACACCTACTCGCATCTATGTAAAACCCTTGCTTGAAGTGTTCAATCAGTTTGATGTGAACGGTGTTGCTCATATTACAGGCGGCGGATTCATTGAAAACATCCCACGCATGCTGCCAGAAGGTCTGGCGGCAGAAGTAGATTATGGTTCATGGCCGGTACCTGCAATCTTTGATCTGATCGAAGAAAAAGGAAACCTGACACGCAAAGAAATGTTCACAACGTTTAACATGGGAATTGGAATGGTGCTCTCGGTTTCAGAAGAAAATATGCTCCCGATCATCCGCCTTTTAGAAGAAACAGGCGAGAAGCCTTACATCATCGGCCGCGTGAAGCAAGGTGAAGGCGTGATCTTTGGCGGAGGAAACATCGAATGAAAAAAATAGCTGTATTTGCTTCTGGAAGCGGAAGTAACTTTCAAGCCATCATAGACGCGGTTGAAGCAGGCGAGCTTCAAGCGGATATCGAGCTTTTAGTATGTGATAAACCGGGGGCGAAGGTAATCGATCGTGCGCGCCACTTCGGAATTCCGACGTACTCGTTCTTGCCAAAAACATTTGCATCAAAAGCTGATTTTGAAAAAGAAATCGTTTCTGAACTTCAATCCTATGGAGTAGAATTTATCGTTCTCGCAGGATATATGAGGCTTGTTGGTGAGGTATTATTAAAAGCGTATGAAGGCTGTATCATCAATATCCATCCGTCGTATCTGCCAGCCTTTCCTGGTAAAGATGCGGTCGGACAAGCTCTGAAAGCTAACGTTTCTGAAACAGGTGTAACGGTTCATTATGTGGACAGTGGCATGGATACAGGGCCGATCATCGAACAAGTTCGCATCCCCGTATTGCCTGGCGATACAGAGCAAACCTTACAGCAACGCATACAAAAAGCGGAACACCAATTGTACCCAGCCATCATCAACAAACTATTACAAAAAGACACCGTAGGAGGCTTCTTACATTGACGATCAAACGTGCACTCATAAGCGTTTCAAATAAAGAAGGATTACTTCATTTTGCAGAAAAACTAGCTCAACACGGCGTAGAGATCATCTCTACAGGCGGAACAAAAAAAGCGTTACAAGACGCAGGAATACCTGTAATCGGTATTTCTGAAGTGACTGGTTTTCCAGAGATCATGGACGGACGTGTAAAAACGCTTCATCCAAAAATTCACGGCGGTTTACTCGCTGTTCGTGATAATGAGACACATCAAACAGCGATGACAGAAAATGAGATCTCTCCGATCGATCTTGTAGTCGTAAACCTATATCCGTTCAAAGAAACGATCGCCAAAGAAGGAACTACATTCTCTGATGCGATCGAGAACATCGACATCGGCGGACCGAGTATGCTTCGTTCAGCAGCAAAGAATCACGCTTACGTAACCGTCGTTGTCGATCCGGCAGACTATGAGACAGTAGCGAGTGAACTTGATGGTGCAGGAGCTGTAAGTGAAGAAACGCGCCGCAGACTTGCTGCGAAGACGTTCCGTCATACAGCGGCGTATGATGCGTTGATCGCTGAGTATTTAACAGCAGCTGTAGAAGAGGAACACCCAGAATCCTACACGGTAACATATGAAAAGAAACAGGACCTTCGTTATGGTGAGAACCCTCATCAAAAAGCCGCGTTTTATTCGACGCCACGAAAGAACACGCTCTCTTTAACAGACGCTGAACAGCTTCACGGAAAAGAGCTTTCTTACAACAACATCAACGACGCAGATGCGGCACTTTCAATTGTAAAAGAGTTCGTTGATCCAGCGGTAGTTGCGGTTAAGCACATGAATCCATGTGGCGTTGGAACAGGCACAACGATTCTTGAAGCATATACCCGTGCGTTTGAAGCTGACCCTGTATCGATCTTCGGCGGCATCATCGCTGCTAACACAGAAATTGATGAAGAAACGGCTCAAAAGCTGAGTGAGATTTTCCTTGAGATCATCATCGCTCCTTCATTTACAGAGAAAGCGTTAGAGATCCTAACGAAAAAGAAAAACATCCGTTTATTAAAATTAGATTTATCAGAAGGTAAAGGAATCGCAAAAAAAATCACGACCGTTTCTGGTGGAATGTTAGTTCAAGAGGAAGACGCTTTCGGATTGGATGATGCGAACGTGACGATTCCTACAAAACGCCAGCCGACTGAGCAAGAGTGGAAAGATCTAAAGCTTGCTTGGAAAGTGGTAAAACACGTGAAATCTAACGCGATTGTCTTAGCGAAAGACGAAATGACCGTAGGAGTTGGTGCAGGTCAGATGAACCGCGTTGGCGCAGCGAAAATTGCGATCGAACAAGCAGGCGAACGTGCAGTAGGCTCTGCACTTGGATCAGATGCATTCTTCCCGATGGATGATACCGTAGAAGCAGCGGCACGCGCTGGTGTTACAGCGATCATCCAGCCAGGTGGATCCATCAAAGATGAAGATTCAATTAAGAAAGCAGACGAGCACGGGATCACGATGGTGTTCACAGGCGTAAGACACTTTAAGCATTAATCATTAATTCTTTTAGCTGTTTTCGAATGCATTGTTAGTTCCTGAAAGTAGTTGATTTCCGCTCCAGGTTGCACGCTTTCCATGGGGCGAACGGTGAGCCTCCTGTCTAGTTGCAGTGACTAGCCCCTCGAGGTCAAAAGGTAAACGGTCAAGAAGTCAAAGTGCGCCTTCCAAGCCCATTTCCCTTTTGCTTGTCGGGGCTGAACGAGTCACTTCCACTTTTCGGACTGCCGCTTTGCGCCTTTAGGAGTCTCCACCTGACCGCTCGTCCCATAGGAGTCGGCAACCTTCCGCTCCAATCAACTTGCATAAGTAGTACAAAAAGAAAAAATCTAAAAGACAATCGCTTAGCCTTTTCTCAGAGGTTTTATTAAGAAGTCTTTTAAATTACTGAATTAGTTCAAAACGTCTTTAGCATCAGTTCGTGACTAACAAACTAAAGTGCCAACAGTCTTTAGTATTACCTATAAACTTCACTGATTAGGTTGATCGGAGTGCAAGGTGCGAGACTCCTGCGGGACAGGTGGGCAGGTGAGACACTTATACGTGAAACGTACGAATGTGGCTCACCGCCTGCCCCGCGGAAAGCGAGTACCTGGAACGGAGATCAACAGCTTTCAAAGACTACATGAAAACACTGTAAAAAGGAGGTAGCAACCATGAACGTTCTTGTAATCGGCAAAGGTGGACGTGAACATGCGCTCGTGTGGAAGTTTGCCAACAGCCCGAGCGTCACACAAGTGTTTGCTGCACCAGGAAACCCAGGCATGTCACAACAAGCAACATGCGTTTCCATCAAAGAAACCAACATCGAAGAGCTTGTCACTTTTGCAAAAACAAACGAAATCGGATTAACTTTCGTGGGCCCTGAAGTGCCTCTACTAGAAGGCATCGTAGATCGTTTCACGGAAGAAGGCCTTGTTATCTTCGGTCCATCTAAAGCGGCAGCAGAGATCGAAGGCTCAAAATCGTTCGCGAAGGACCTTATGAAAAAGTACGACATCCCAACAGCTGCATCAGAAACGTTTACGAATCATGATGAAGCTCTAGCTTACGTTCGAGAAAAAGGCGCACCAATCGTGTTGAAAGCGGACGGGCTTGCGGCAGGTAAAGGTGTCATTGTGGCAATGACCTTAGAAGAAGCGGAAGAGGGTCTACATGAGCTGATGGTAGACAAACGCTTTGGTTCGGCGAGCGAAACGGTTGTTGTTGAAGAATTTCTTGAAGGGGAAGAATTTTCATTAATGTCTTTTGTGCACGATGAAATTTTCCTTCCGATGGAGATCGCTCAAGATCATAAACGTGCCTATGATGGGGATAAGGGTCCGAACACAGGTGGGATGGGGGCATATTCACCTGTTCCTCAAATTTCTGACGATCATATTCAAAAAGCCATCAAAGAAATCGTTCAGCCAACTGTTGCTGCGATGAAAGAAGAAGGAACTCCTTTTACAGGAATTCTTTATGCAGGCTTAATCTTAACGAAGAATGGGCCGAAAGTGATCGAGTTTAACGCACGCTTTGGTGACCCTGAAACACAAGTGATTCTGCCTCGACTAAAAAACGATCTAGCTGATCTGCTTCTCTCTCTTTTAAACGGCAAAAAGCCGGAACTTCAATGGTCTGAAGAATCCGTCCTAGGTGTTGTTCTTGCATCCGAAGGTTACCCTGTTTCGTCTTCAGAAGCTCAAGAAATCAGTGGGCTAGAAAACATTCAAGGTGATTCTAACGTGTTTCACGCGGGTACGAAAAGAGAAGATGAATCTCTTCTAACGGATGGTGGCCGAGTATTATTGGTAGCCTCTAAAGGACGTTCACTAAATGAAGCTCAGGAGAACGTATATAAAGAAATGAAGAAAATCACGTGCGAAGGCTCATTCTATCGCAAAGATATCGGGTTTCGAGCTATTTCGCACGTCTCTTCTTAATAAACACAAACGAGATGGCGATGATTCCGCCAATCAGCAGAATGTAGAGAAAAGCTGTATCCATTAAATATTCGTAACTCATATGGCTAACCTCCTATATGGAATGTTGAAGGCTGAGGGACAATGGTTGATCAAAACCTTGTTCGTCAGCCTTCATTAATTGGATTTGGATGAGACGTGGCCGAGTCCGTGTTCGGAGCTGCGGTTGCCATGGGTTTGGGTGGTTGTATAATAGACAACGGTTTCCACCGCCGTAAGAGCTGCATCCCAATAAAGATGACAAAACCTGCTATCACGTACGTCACATAAGGAACAGCACTTTGTCCGCCATCTGCGACTTCAAACAATCGTCCTCCGATTGAATTTCCTATCGCTTCTCCTATCCCTGTAAAGACGCTTGCTAATCCAAAGAACATGCCAAGAAACTTAGCAGCCGCAAGTTGTGAGATCGATGTATCCAACGTAGGCATGATCAACATCTCGCCTGTGATAAAGATGATACCGGTAAAAACAAAGAAGAATAAAGTGTTCGCAAAATACAAACTTCCAAGAGCTGATCCGATACAGATTGCCCCTATACCAACAGAAGTGAGGGGATGGATGTTTCGGATAATATTTTTGGTAATGAGCGTTTGAGTCAATATGACCGTGATGCTGTTGATGGTCCAGATGATGCTTATATCTTTTCCGTTAGATAACACATTTTCTGCTCGAAGCGGGAGCACGAGTGCAAACTGTACGTAAAGAGCCCAAACAAAGATGGTAGCGATCACAAAAACGAGGAAGGGAATGTTTTTTAACGCTTGTCGATATTCACTCCACTTTACTTCTCGGCAGTTTTCGTCCCCACAGCCTGCAGGCAAGAAGAACCAGCTGATCACACTTGCTCCTAAATAGATAACAGCGGCGGTGATGAAGATTAGTTTTGAACTTCCTGTAAATAAAGCAAAAACAGTCAATCCTGCAATCGCCATTCCTATGTTGGCAAAGATTCCGCGTAATGAAAAAGCAGTAGATCTCATATCTGCTTGAACGAGAGACGAAATAAATGCTTTTGTGGAAGGTGCATTGAGCCCAAGACCAAGCCCGCTGATCGCAGCAGTTAACAATATGAGTGAATAACTTGAAAAATAAGCGAAACCTATCAGCCCGCCAGCCCGTATTAAAGCACCAAGCGCGATGATAAAACGTCTGCCTGTTCGGTCAGCGAATACGCCTCCGACTACACTTCCTACTTGCATGAAGATCGAGATAACAGCGAGAGTAAACCCAATCTGTGCTGCTGTTAGTCCGGTTTCCACTTTTAACAGGATGGGAAGGACAGGCAAGACAAGATACGAGCCAAGATGGGTAATAAAGACAACGACCAATAGACTGAACAGAGGTCTGTTGCCTTTTAATAAAGAATGAGTGGGCATAGTGCTGCCTCCTTCTTATTATGAAGGGTTGAACGGCGAACCTTCTTCCGCGATGTTACCAAGATCCATGTCGTTCATTTCTTTGCTTTTGTGAAGAAGGTCAGTCACTGGGCAGTAGCGAACGATTCCTTCTGCTACTTTCATCGCACCCATTAAAATCATAAGGATGTATGACTCTTTGTAAGGTTTTCTTGTCAGTTTTGCTGTATAAACAGAAAGCAGTGTCAGACCTGCAATAATACGAATCATGCTATTAACTAATCCAATATTTTGTCTCATTGTGATACTCCTTTCAATTTTCACCAATTTGCTTAGCGAATATGGTATTCTTGAAAAAACGAAATTTTCAGAGAGAAAACAGGTGATCCAACATGAACCAACACATTGCTTTTTGGACAAAAGCGCAAATGCGCAAACAAGTGGCCGTCATTCAAGGTGAATTGGCACCGTCGCTTGTCTTAACAAACGCTACTTATTTGAACACAGCTCTAAAAAAATGGGTAAAAGCAAACATATGGATTCTTCAAGACCGCATCGTCTATGTAGGCGAAAAGATGCCTGAACATACAACAGGAACGGAAATCACAGATCTAGAAGGTAAGTTTGTTGTGCCGGGATACATTGAACCTCATTGTCATCCGTTTCAACTTTATAATCCCCAGTCGCTCTCGCGATATGCATTGCAGCGTGGAACGTCTTTATTTTTAGCCGATAACTTTATGCTGCTTTTTGAAATGAATATTTCGAAAGCGCTTTCTTTTATGGAGGACGTGAACGATCTGCCTTCTAATTTCTTTTGGTGGTGCCGTTATGACGCACAAACTGAGCTCTTAGAAGAAGAGAATTATTTTTCGGAAAAAAGCGTGAGACAGCTGCTTGAAAGCCCTTATGTTCTACAAGGTGGTGAGTTAACGAGCTGGCCGCGCGTTCTGCATGGCGATGATACGCTTTTGCATTGGATGCTGAAGACGAAGAAAGCGGGTAAGAAGATCGAGGGACATCTGCCAGGAGCTTCTGAGAAAACATTAACCGCGATGACGTTGCTCGGTGTGGATTGTGATCATGAAGCGATGACAGGTACAGAAGTGATGGACCGATTGAATGCTGGGCTTCAAGTATCGCTTCGTTATTCTTCCATTCGTCCTGATCTGCCGAAATTATTGCGTCAGATGAAAGAAGAAGGTATCACGAACTATGAACGAATCTTTATGACGACTGACGGTTCCACACCTGCTTTTTATGAAGAAGGTGTTACTGATAAGATGCTAGAGATCACACTGGAAGCAGGACTCGATCCAGTGGATGCGTATATGATGGTCTCTTATAACGTGGCTAGATATTATGGTCTAGATCACCTCTTTGGCATGGTTGCCGCAGGGCGGGTCGCTCATCTGAATATTTTAGATGATGTAACAAATCCGTTGCCTGAATCTGTTTTGGCAAAAGGAAAATGGATGAAACATGACGGTAAGGATGTTAGTGACGATCGTGACTTTCAATTTGATTGGAAAGGTCATGGCATCAAAAAAAGAGAGATCACATGGGACCTCCAAGACGAGGATTTTCAGTTTTCAGGTCTCGTTGGAATAGAAATGTACAATAGTGTGATCACACGGCCATATAATGTATCGATCAATCCTTTTTCTGAAGAGATTAACGAAGAATCGGATGAGTGTTTCTTAATGCTGATCGATAAAGAAGGAAAGTGGAGAATCAATACAGTCGTAAAGGGTTTTGCGAAAAATCTGTATGGATTTGCGAGCTCGTATTCCAATACGGGAGATCTTTTGATCATCGGAAAAAGCAAAAAAGATATGGCTGTGGCGTTCGAACGCTTGAAAGAAGTCGGTGGAGGCATCGTTCTTGCGGAGAGAGGCGAGATCGTCGCTGAGATAAAACTTCCTTTAGCGGGAGGAATGTCGAATCTTAGTATAGAAGAACTAGTGGTAGAAGAGAAAAGATTAACGAGTGCATTAAGAGAAAGAGGCTATCAATACGAAGATCCGATCTACTCGCTATTGTTTTTCTCATCCACACACTTGCCATACATCCGCATTACGCAAAGAGGCATTTACGATGTAAAAAAGAAAGGGTTACTCTTTCCTTCGATTATGCGTTAATATAGAAAAGGATTGGGCAAAATAATACGATACAAAGGTAGTGAGCCCAATGAAAAAGTGGTACGTCATCTTGATGTCGATCATGATGGTATTAACGCTGTCTGCATGTAAAGGCGCAAGAGATAAAGTATTAGAAGAAGGTAAAGTAGATAAAGCTGAAGCGACGGATTCAAAAAAAGAGGAGTTTTCTTTTGTTTATCCACTCACTGGTTTGGGAACGAATGAAGAGGTAGATCATCGTGCGGTTTCGGTCATGGTGAACAACCATCCGAAAGCACGACCGCAATCTGGACTTCATAAAGCTGATATCGTTTACGAAGTATTAGCTGAGGGAGAACTTACACGCTTTTTGGCGATCTTCCATAGTGAGATGCCAGAAATAGTAGGACCGGTTCGAAGCGCGAGGGATTATTACATCGAGCTCTCACGTGGCTACCATGCACTATTCGTGGCACACGGATTCAGTCCTGAAGCGAAGGAGATTCTCGATAGCGGAACGATTGATCACCTGAACGGAATGGAGTACGATGGTGTTCTGTTTAATCGGGCTGATTTTAGAAAAGCGCCTCACAACTCTTACATCACCCATCAAAATATCGAAAAAGGGATGGAGAAGATTGGCGCTGAGCAATCAGATGATCTGGATATGCTTTCATTTTTAACAATTGAGAGTGCTAAAGCTATAGAAGGTACGCCTGCAAACGAGATTCAGATTTCTTATCCAGGTGGGGAAACAGTAGGATTCACGTACTCTATTAAGAAGAAGACGTACGCGAGAAGCAGCAACAATGAACCAACGATAGATCGTGAAACCGAAACACCCATTACGGTTAGCAATGTATTCATTGTTGAAGCGGCACACCGGGTAATCGATGATGCTGGCAGACGAGAGATCAATTTAACGTCAGGCGGAGATGCGATTCTGATTCAGAATGGTGTCGCACAAAACATTTCGTGGAAAAACGAAGATGGAAGAATCGTTCCGGACGGTGGAGCTTTTGTTCCAGGAAAGACATGGATTAACATTGTACCGAGTGGAATGACAGATTCGGTTAAGATGCAATAAAAAGGAGTGCATGTTTCATGCAAATTGATAAATTACGAGGAAAAGCATTAGATCAGCTTTTTGAATCGGTTTTGTCGCTAAAAGATATGGAAGAATGCTATCGATTCTTTGATGATCTTTGTACGATGAACGAGATTCAATCTTTGGCACAGCGACTTGAAGTGGCGCGCATGCTTCGTGAAGGAAAAACCTATCACAAGATCGAGAGCGAAACAGGAGCGAGCACGGCGACCATCTCACGTGTAAAACGCTGTTTGAACTTTGGTAACGACGCATACGCGATGGTCCTTGACCGCGTTCATGAAGAGGAAGAAGCGAAATAATGAGCCGAAAACCTGCCTGAGTGGTGGGTTTTTTTGTTCATTTTGAGGGTCTTGCAGCGGGATGAGTTTTGGGTTTGTCGATAGATGTCGAGGATTGTAGACTCGTGGATAAACTGTAAAAACTTTAGGATTCAACGCTAAAACTCGTGGATTGAGCAGCCAAACTCGTGGATTGAGAGCAAAAACTTTAGGATTCAGGCTGAGCACAGTAGTTTTCCTACTCTGTAAACCTCAAAATGTAAGCTTGGCGGCTGCTAAGCACCTATATATACTTAAAATATTGACAGAAATCACATTACAATTTATATTTGTATGTACAAACAACATTAACGATGTAAAAAGAGGTGCTATAATGCCCGAAAAGTATCTAGAAAACTGCTTATATTTTACCGTAAACAAGCTTTCTCGCGTTATTTCCAAAATGGCCGAGGAATCGTTTAGACCAACAGGAATTACACCTACTCATGGCTTTATGATGATGCTCGTAAACGACAAACCGGGAATCTCTCAATCGGAGTTAGCAGAAGAACTTCACATGACACCGAGTACGATCACAAGATTCGTGGACAAGCTTGTTGTTAAGGGACTTGCTGAGCGTAAGGTGCAGGGGAAGATGTCACACATCCATCCAACACAAGCTGGAATTGAGATCCAAATAGATCTCGAAAAAGCATGGAAAGATCTTTACCGTACGTACTCCGATCTTTTAGGAGAAGAAGAAGGAAAAGCACTCACAAAAGCAACACATCTAGCAGCAGGGCAGCTCGAATCATAATTGGGCTCTCTTTTTTATCATTTAAGTTGTTTGTACAAGCAAATGTTAATTTATTCATATAAGGCTCCCGTTTCTAAAGCATTTGTGGCTTTTAAATCTTTTATTTCTGCCTCATTGCAAGGTGATTGTAACGCAAGGTTGCCGACTCCTACGGGACGAGCGATCAGGTGGAGACTCCTAAAGGCCCGTAGCGGCAGGAGGCTCACCGTACGCCCCGTGGAAAGCGAGCGACCTGGAGTGGAAATCAACTTCTTTCAAAGCTTCAATGCAAACGAAAACAGCCTAATAAAGGAGACTCACAAATGAAAAAAACACTCGTCATTATCGCACATCCAAATTTACAAAACTCTACAATAAATAAAAGATGGGCAGAGGAAATAGAAAAACAAGATCATGTTACGGTTCGAAAACTTTATGACCTGTATCCAGATGGGAAAGTGAACGTTGACGAAGAACAACGTATGCTATTGCAGCACGATCGAATCGTTCTTCAATTTCCGTTCTATTGGTACAGCTCACCTTCTCTATTAAAAGAATGGCAAGATGAAGTGCTAGCGTTTGGCTGGGCATACGGTCCTGGTGGTGATGCACTTCATGGAAAAGAATTAGTACTGGCGATCTCAACAGGCGGGCCAGACTTCTCTTATCAAGCGGGAGGCTACAACCACTATACGATGAGCGAACTGCTTCGTCCGTTCCAAGCGACATCTAATTTAATCGGAACGCGTTATATCACGCCATTCGTCTTCCATAGTGCGATTCGCGCGTCAGAGGAAGCCGTTGAACAAAGCGCGCAGAACTATGTCTCATACGTTTTGAATCCTGAAATTTAATGAAATTCATTTTTCATCAAGCTCATTTGGACTTGGTCGCGGCAGTTTCCGCGAATCCATTCTGCCTGACGGACTACGCCTTCCGCTTGGAAGCCTAGTCGGCGGGCGAGCTTGATGCTTTTTTCATTTTGAACCGCAGCCCGCAGCTCAACGCGATTCAGCATCAACGTGTAATAGGCATACATCAACATTCCTTTTACCGCGCGCTGTGCGATTCCATGACCTTCGAATCCAGACCCTACCCAATAACCTAGCATACCTGACTGGTTGTGCCACTTAATATCATATAGAGCAACAGATCCTGCTACTTGTCCTCTATACCATATAAAAAGAACAACGTCTGTTTGTTCTTTCATCTTTTTGTTCACTGTTTTAATAAACTGCCGCATCTCACCGCTAGATTGAGTATAATCGACCCAGCTGATCCACGGTCCAAGATGTTGACGTGATTTTTCTAACAAACTATAGATGTTTTCGGATTCTTTAACGTCTGCTTGTTTTAGCATGATTTCGTCGTCGATATGCCACATAAGCATAGCTATTCCTCCTAAAAAGCAGTATGAACTTCACAATCTTTCCACATGATGAATCATAGAGTGAGAACCTTATTTTTGTTATAATGCAGAAGTACAGAACTGGCTTGTTAAAATAGCAAGCACGGGTGTTTCTAAACATGAAAGGAAGAACACAATGTTTGATTATCAAAAATGGAAGCATGTGTTTAAGCTAGACCCAGATAAAGAGATCAGTGACAGTGACCTTGAACGGATCTGTGAGAGCGGAACGGACGCTGTTATCGTAGGGGGATCTAGTGGCGTAACGCTTGATAATACGTTAGACCTTATGTCACGTATCCGTAGATATGCGGTTCCTTGTGTGCTTGAAGTATCTAATATCGAATCACTTACACCAGGGTTCGATTTTTACTATATTCCTACCGTATTAAATGCAGAGGATGCTAACTTCATTACGGGGCTTCATACAGAAGCATTAAAAGAATTTGGCGACATCATGAACTGGGAAGAGATTCTTACAGAAGGATATTGCATCTTAAATCCAGATTGTGCGGCTGCTGAACGTTCGAGTGCCGACACAGATCTCTCGGCAGATGATGTTGTAGCATATGCCCGCTTGGCCGAAAAAATGTTTAAGCTTCCGATCTTTTATTTGGAATACAGCGGCACGTATGGTGATGTTGATATCGTTCGCCAAGTAAAAGGAGTACTTGAAAACACGACTCTTTATTATGGAGGCGGCATTCATTCGGCTGAACAAGCAAAAGAGATGTCAGAGTTCGCGGATACAGTTGTCGTTGGGAACGTTATTTATGACAACTTAAATGCTGCGATTGAAACAGTTGAAGCGGTTAAGGGTAAAAGTTGATAAAATCTCAAAAATGAGTAAGAATAAAAATAAGAATATATGTTCGGGCGGTGAATGAAGAATGAGTATGCAACAAATGATTGAAAAGCTATTATCAGGATTGAATCCTGAGCAGAGAGCTGCAGTAAAACATACAGACGGGCCATTGTTATTGATGGCTGGAGCGGGAAGCGGTAAGACGAGAGTATTAACACATCGTATCGCTTATTTAATGATGGAAAAAGAAGTGGCACCATGGAATATTCTTGCGATCACGTTTACAAATAAAGCAGCACGAGAGATGAAAGAAAGGGTCGCGAAGATTACAGGACCAGTAGCAGAAGAAATCTGGATCTCTACGTTCCACTCCATGTGCGTACGAATTTTACGCCGTGATATCGATCGAATCGGAATCAACCGTAACTTTACGATCTTAGATGCGACAGATCAATTGTCTGTCGTAAAAGCTGTATTGAAAGATCTGAACTATGATCCGAAAAAATACGAACCTCGCGGAATATTAAGCGCGATTTCCTCTTTAAAGAACGAACTAAAAACAGCAGCAGATTTTGCAAAAGTGGCGAACGGGCACTTTGAAGGTGTTGTTCAAGAAGTTTATGAAGGCTATGAAAAGCGACTGCGCAAGAACCAGGCGTTAGATTTTGATGATCTGATCATGACGACGATCCAACTTTTCGCAAAAGTACCTGAAGTACTCGAGTTCTATCAACGCAAGTTTCAATATATTCATGTTGATGAGTATCAAGATACGAACAGAGCGCAGTATATGCTCGTGAAGATGCTTGCTGATCGATTCCGCAACCTTTGTGTTGTAGGGGACTCGGATCAGTCGATCTATGGCTGGCGTGGCGCGGATATCGCGAACATTCTATCGTTTGAAAAAGACTATAACGATGCTGAAGTTATCCTTTTAGAGCAAAACTATCGTTCTACGAAAAAGATTCTTCAAGCAGCTAATAAAGTGATCGAAAACAACATGAACCGTAAGCCAAAGAATCTTTGGACAGATAATACGGATGGAGCTAGCATCACGTATTACCAAGGTGATGATGAGCAAGGTGAGAGCTATTACGTAACAGGTAAGATTCGTGAAGCTGTTTCATCAGGCAAACGTTCGTATAATGACATCGCGATTCTTTACCGTACAAATGCTCAATCTCGTGTAATTGAGGAAGTTTTGATCAAGTCCAACATTCCGTACAATATCGTCGGAGGCACAAAGTTCTATGACAGAAAAGAGATAAAAGACATCTTAGCGTATCTTCGATTAATTTCGAATCCGGACGATGATATTTCTCTTCAGCGTATCGTTAATGTACCGAAGCGCGGGATCGGTGCGTCTTCTATGGATAAAGTGGCACAGTATGCAGCAAACAATGATCTCTCCATGTATCAAGCCCTTCAAGAAGTGGAGCAGATCGGTCTTAGTGCTCGTGCAACGAACTCTTTAAGAGAGTTCTCTGAGTTTGTAACGAACTGGACGCGTCAGCAGGAATTTCTTTCTGTGACCGAACTAACAGAAGAAGTGCTTAGCAAGACGGGCTATCGTGATGCGCTAAAAGCAGAGAAAACGATCGAAGCACAAAGCCGTTTAGAGAACATCGACGAGTTTATTTCAGTTACACAAGACTTTGAAAAGAAACAAGATGATAAATCATTGATCGCCTTCTTAACTGATCTGGCACTTGTTGCAGACATCGATAAGCTCGATGAAGATGCAGCAGATGACAAGCCAAAAGAATCTGTTGTTCTGATGACGCTTCACTCTGCAAAAGGTCTAGAGTTTCCGATGGTCTTCTTGATGGGTCTAGAAGAAGGGGTATTCCCGCATAGCCGTGCTCTTTTTGAAGAAAATGAGATGGAAGAAGAACGTCGTCTGGCGTACGTTGGGATCACACGTGCAGAAGAAGAGTTATTCTTAACGAATGCTAGAATGCGCACCCTTTATGGACGTACGACGACGAATCCGGAATCGCGTTTTATCGCTGAGATTCCAGAAGATCTTATCGAGACAGAAGTAAAAGAAAAGCCATCTGTACCGTGGGGAGCAAGTGCTCGCTCAGGTGGAGGATCAACGCCATCGTTCATGGCACCGAAAAAGAAAATGGTTACACCTGTCTATCAATCTTCTGGTGGGGAGAAACTGGAGTGGAGAGTAGGCGACAAAGTCAAACACCGTAAGTGGGAAACAGGAACGGTTGTAAGTATGCGAGGTTCAGGAGATTCAATGGAACTCGACATCGCGTTTCCACAGCCTGTAGGTGTGAAAAGACTGCTTGCTAAATTTGCCCCGATTGAAAAAGCGTAAGAAAAGAAGGAGTGGAACGGGTTGAACGAAGAACAAGCGAAGGAACGCATCCTGGAACTCCGGGAAATGCTAGAAAAATATAATTACGAATATCATGTACTAGATAAGCCGTCGGTACCTGATGCTGAATATGATCAGCTTATGAAAGAGCTGATCGAACTTGAAAACAATCATCCAGAACTTCATGACGAGCACTCGCCTACCTCACGTGTAGGCGGTGCTGTTTTGGACTTTTTTGAAAAAGTGGACCATACCGTACCGATGCTGAGTCTCGGCAATGCCTTCAATGATCAAGATCTGCGAGATTTTGACCGCCGTGTTAGAGATGGAGTAGGTTCGAACGTATCGTATGTAGCTGAACTTAAAATCGACGGTCTAGCTGTATCCCTCACGTATCAAGATGGTCGTTTTGTTCGTGGAGCTACACGCGGAGACGGCACAATCGGTGAAGATATAACGAATAATTTAAAAACGATCCGTTCTATTCCATTCAAGTTAAAAGAAGATGTGATGCTTGAAGTTCGAGGAGAGGCATTCATGCCGAAAAAATCCTTCCAAAAGCTGAATGCGCATCGAGAAGAAGAAGGACAAGAGCTTTTTGCGAATCCACGAAATGCTGCAGCGGGTTCTCTACGTCAACTTGATCCAAAGATTGCAGCGAGCCGTAACCTCGATATTTTTGTTTATGGTGTAGGAAAGCTTGAGGGTCATTCAGTTGATTCGCACGACGAAAGCTTAACGTACTTAAACCACTTAGGTTTTAAAACGAACTCGGAGTGGAAGAAATGCGCGAACATCGAAGAAGTGATTGAATATGTGAACAGCTGGCAGGAAAAGCGTCCAGACCTTCCATATGAGATCGATGGGATCGTAATTAAGGTGAACTCTCTGTATCAGCAAGAGGAACTAGGATTTACGGCGAAGAACCCGCGTTGGGCGATTGCCTATAAGTTCCCTGCTGAAGAAGTGGTAACAAAGCTAGAAGGTATCGAGTTGAACGTCGGGCGTACGGGTGTTGTAACACCAACCGCGTTGCTTCAGCCTGTGTTAGTTGCGGGAACGACGGTAAAGCGTGCTTCGTTACATAATGAAGACTTGATTCGTGAAAAAGACATCAAGCTAGGCGACTATGTTGTGGTTAAAAAAGCCGGTGACATCATTCCTGAAGTCGTAAATGTAATCACGGAGCGCCGAACTGGTGATGAGATCGATTTTAATATGCCAACCGAATGCCCAGAGTGCGACAGCAAGCTAGAGCGTTTAGATGGAGAAGTAGCACTGCGCTGTTTGAATCCGCAATGCCCGGCGCAGATTCGAGAAGGATTCATTCACTTTGTATCTCGAAACGCCATGAACATTGATGGACTCGGTGAAAAAGTAGTCGCACAGTTATTTAAAGAAAAATTAATTCAAAACTTTGCCGATTTGTTTAAGCTAGAGCGCGAGAAACTGTTAGAATTAGAGCGTATGGGCGAGAAGTCGGTAGACAACTTGCTTGTTGCGATTGAAAAGTCAAAAGAAAATTCATTAGAGCGACTTTTGTTTGGGCTGGGCATTCGTCACGTTGGAGCGAAAGCGGCGAAGACGATCGCGCAGCGTTTTGAAAATATGGATGGTTTGATGAGTGCTTCTAAAGAAGAGCTTTTAGCTGTTGAAGAGATCGGTGAAAAGATGGCTGACTCTATCCTGCTTTATTTTTCAAAGCCAGAAGTGCACGAACTCGTAGCTGAACTTAAGACCCTAGGCATGAACATGGAATACAAAGGTCCGAAGCTTGTAAAAGTGGAAGATCTTGATACTCCTTTTGCTGGGAAAACAGTCGTGTTAACAGGTAAACTATCTATCTTGACTCGTAATGATGCAAAGGAACAATTGGAACGCTTAGGAGCGAAAGTGACAGGAAGCGTGAGTAAGAATACAGATATGCTGATCGCAGGAGAAGATGCTGGATCTAAGCTTGATAAAGCAAAGACGCTAGGCATTGAGATTTGGGATGAGCAAAAATTGGTGGACGAGCTAAACAAATAAGATTGGCGAGAGCTAACCAACAAACTAGAGGAGTGTCCGTGATGATGAAACGGGTTGGGCTCCTTTTCTTAAGTACTTTACTGCTTTTGACCGGCTGCTGGGGTGGCGATGAGCTGGAAAAAGAAGAAAAGATCGTGCAAGAAAAGGGCAAAAAAGATGAGAAAGCGATTATAACTGGGGAGATTAATACTGGTGAAAAGTACTACCGAAGTATTTTTCCGTTCGAACCAGGTGGTGCTCGTGGTGTAATTCGTTATGGCGTTGATAACCGGCTTGATATCAACGAGTTTGAGATGGGATTAATGCGCATCGCTCAAGACACATTCAGTACAGACAAGTACTTTTTCCAAGAAGGACAATTTCTGAATGAGCCTACGGTTACGAACTGGCTGAAGAGATCAGATGAAGAACCAGGAAAGAGCAAGAGTGAGCTAGACCAAACAGGATTGAATCCTAAGCTAGGTGTAAAAGTTGACGAAGGTGACCCAGGGTTTAAAGATAAGATGCTAGAAGCAAACAAAAACAATCCTAAGTATCTTTCTTATGTTCTTGAACACAATTATCTCGTTCAGAGTGGCGATGGTAAAGTAAAGCTTGGCGGTGTGGTAGTAGGTTTATCCTTTAACTCCACGTACTATTATGACGTTAACCAACAAGGCTTGATCTATCCTGGTGAAGTGAAGCTCCAGCGTGAAAAAGTGAAACAAGAAGCACAGAAAATAGCAGGACAAGTGGCAAGCCGATTGCGCACAGATTCAAAGCTTAAAGATGTGCCGATTGTATTTGCTCTCTATCAAGAAGAAGAACGTGATTCTGTAACGCCTGGAAACTTCTTTGCGTCAGGCGTTGTGAAAAAAGGAAGCAGCTCAGTAAGTTCATGGGAAGACGTAGATGAAGATTATGTGCTGTTCCCTTCAGACTCAGCTTCAAAAAAGAAGCGAAGTGACTACGAAAAGTTTACTTCTTTCAAATCAAAGGTTCAGGAGTATTTCCCTAACTATATCGGGGTAATCGGGAAAGGGTACTATAAAGACGGCAACCTAGAGCGATTGACGCTTGAGATTCCTGTTCAGTTCCGCGGTAAAGCGGAAATCATCTCCTTCACCCAGTTCGTCGCGACGTCCGCACTAGGCGAGCTACCGAACGTGCCGGTAGAAGTATATATCGGGTCAGCGGTTGATCAACCAGAGGCGCTCATCGTGAAGGACGAAACAACACAAGAAGAACCATTCGTGCATATTTATCGTAAATAAGGATTTTAGAAAGCCCACTACCGTTATGGTTAGTGGGCTTTTGTATTTTGTTTCGTTGTATTAATAACTTTAGCTTTTGAAGGTTTTTAAAACTTCAATGACAAGTTGATAGGAGCGCAAGGTGCGAGACTCCTGGGGATCAGCGGGACAGGTGAGACCCCGCCAACGCAAAACGGTAGGGTGGCTCACCGCACGCCCCCCGGAAAGCGAGCAACCTGGAGCGGAAATCTACCACTTCCAAAAGCTTCTTTGTTATTTGGAAAAATATACTTCAAGAAGAACATAGAATTCATAATTATTCGCCCATCTCCTACGAAAATCACATAAACTCATACAAAACCTTATTAATCATTCAACATAAAGAAAAAAGATGCACAAAGTGGGCTTATCCCTTGAAAATAAAGAATTCTGACTATTATCAGTTTGTTTGAACAAACCGCTATGTTCATGTAGAATGAACGTGGGAAACCGAATAATGAAAACGCTTTAATAGGAGGGGAATTTATTATGACACGTGAATACCGTCATGAACCATTTATGGATTTTTCAGTTCCTGCAAACAAGGAAGCTTACGAAGCAGGGTTAAAAGTAATTAACTCAAAGCTTGGTACAGAGTTTCCGCTTGTTATCGGCAGTGAAAAGATCACGACAGACGAAAAGATTGTTTCTATAAATCCAGCTAACAAAGAAGAAGTGATTGGATCTGTTTCCAAAGCGACTCAAGATCATGCTGAGCAAGCGATGCAAGCTGCATTAACAGCTTTCGAATCTTGGAAAAAGTGGGATCCTGAACACCGCGCGAACATTTTGTTCCGTGCAGCAGCGATCATCCGCCGCCGTAAATATGAATTCTCCGCTATGCTTACAAAAGAAGCAGGTAAGCCATGGAAAGAAGCTGACGCTGATACAGCTGAAGCGATCGACTTTTTAGAATACTATGCACGCCAAGCGATCAAGCTTAAAGCTGGACAACCAGTTGTAAGCCGTGACGGCGAAATTAATAAATTTAGCTATATCCCACTTGGAGTAGGTATCGTTATCTCTCCATTCAACTTCCCGTTTGCGATCATGGCAGGTACTGCAGCAGCGGCGTTCGTTACAGGTAACACAGTATTGTTGAAACCAGCGAACTCAACGCCAGTTATCGCAGCAATGTTCGTACAAGTGATGGAAGAAGCAGGACTTCCTGCAGGCGTACTTAACTTCGTTCCTGGTAGCGGTGCAGAAATCGGTGACTACCTAGTAGATCACCCGAAAACTCGCTTCGTATCATTCACAGGTTCTCGTGAAGTAGGTTGCCGTATCTATGAGCGCGCAGCAAAAGTACACCCTGGCCAAATCTGGTTGAAGCGTGTAATCGCTGAAATGGGCGGAAAAGACACAGTTGTTGTTGACCGTGATGCTGATCTTGAATTAGCAGCAAGCTCAATCGTTTACTCTGCGTTCGGATTCTCTGGACAAAAATGTTCTGCTGGATCTCGTGCCGTTATCCACCAAGACGTTTACGACGAAGTTTTAGAAAAAGCAGTAGCGCTTACTAAAACATTAACGATGGGTAGCCCTGAAGAAGTTGGCACTTACATGGGGCCAGTAATCGACCAAGCTTCTTTCAACAAGATCATGAAGTACATTGAAATCGGAAAAGAAGAAGGCCGTCTGATGACTGGTGGAGAAGGCGACGACTCTAAAGGTTACTTCATCCAGCCTACAATCTTTGCTGATGTAGATGAAAAAGCTCGTCTGATGCAAGAAGAGATCTTCGGACCAGTTGTAGCGGTATGTAAAGCACGTGACTTCGATCACATGATGGAAATCGCAAACAACACAGAGTACGGTCTAACAGGTGCGCTTCTTTCTAACAACCGTGAGCACATCGAGCGCGCGCGTGAAGAGTTCCACGTAGGTAACTTCTACATCAACCGTGGATGTACAGGTGCAATCGTTGGATACCAGCCGTTCGGCGGATTCAACATGTCTGGTACTGACTCAAAAGCGGGTGGCCCAGACTACCTAACACTTCACATGCAAGCAAAAACAACTTCAGAAACACTATAATTTTTGAAATTGAGCCCTTTCTCGCCTGAGAAAGGGTTTTTTTGTGGGGATTTTTCATTTATAAGTCTTCAACAAAATTTATAAGTCTTCAACAAAATTTATAAGTCTTGAAAAAAATTTATAAGTCTTCAAATTTTTTTATAAGTCCTCAAAAAAATTTATAAGTCTTCGCACCATCTGCAAACAAAAAAATGGATTGTACACGTCGCTTCAGGAGAAGTTAATCGTATACCGATATGAAAGCAGGTGTGAAGATGTCAAAAGATAAAGAGCAAAAGAAAGTCGATTTGGATGAAACGTTGCCTCATCAAATCAGTTCGCCTGATTTTAAAGGTACAGGTATGAAGATGCAAGCACCGTTTGTAAACGAGCATGGTGTGGTAATTGGAGATAGCCTTTACGACTCGTCCAATTCTCCTCTCAACAACTGGAGTACAGACACAGATCCAGAAGTGATGGCAGGGGATGAGTGGGTGCATCCGACGAACGATATCGGCTGGAACACGAACATGAACCGCGACCTGATCGAAAAGAAAGCACCGCCGAAAGAAGGCATGCTTCGCCATCCAACGAAAGACTCGGGCTACGGTAAAGATTGAAACATCTGGTTTTATTGACCGGATGTTTTTTCTTTTATGCCGAGAGCTGACTATAGTAAGATGAGAGTAATAATGAGGGAGGTAACACACATGGCATATTTTGCAGCAATTTTACATATGGAAAAACCAGAGCTCAATCAAGAGTTCCGTCAGGCTCACCTCGACTACCTAGCAGAGCTTGTTGCACAAGATAAAGTTCATCTAAAAGGACCATTCTTAGACGGAGCAGGCGGTATGGTCATTTATAAAGCTGAGTCATTAGACGAGGCGAAACAATTAGCGGAAGAAGATCCTTACGTAAAAGAAGGAGTACGCCGTTTAGAGCTTCATGAGTGGGGAATCTAAAGCATTTAGTATCAATAACGAAAGAATCTACGAAAAAGTAGATTCTTTTTTCTATTTTGAGAGCTATTTGTGTGGCGTAAGTGATGCATTCAAGTGGAAGCGGTGCGATCCTCAGGTGGTTACACGCGTCAGGACGGTGCTCACAGCACTTTTTCAGGTGGTAACTCAACACTCTCAGGCGGAAACAGCCTATTCACCGGTGAATGCGTAATAAAAATAAAAACACGTACCGTAAAAAAGTGCAATCCCGGACTCAAATCCCACAAAAATAACTCAATTTCGTGAATGTTCCGTCCTCAAGTTGCTTATACAGCAAGCTTTTTGTTATCATCAGAATAATACTTTTCGTATAGAAAGTCTTGGAGGTGGCGAGCTTGTCTCGAATTTCGAAAGATCAAGTGAAGCACGTGGCGCATTTAGCCAGGTTAGCGGTTACGGAGGAAGAAGCCGAATTGCTGACTGAACAATTAGATAAGATTATCGGGTTTGCTGAAGAACTGAACGAACTCGATACAGATAACGTGGAGCCGACTACACACGTTCTGGAGCTGAAGAATATCCTTCGTAAAGACGAAGTGAGAAATTCTGTTTCAGTGGATGAGGCGATGAAAAATGCGCCTTCAGAAAGAGATGGCCAGTTTAAAGTTCCGAACATTTTGGAGTAGGAGGAAAGACCACGTATGTCGATTTTAGATAAAAAGATCTCAGAACTTCATCAGTTATTACATACAAAAGAATTGAGTGTAACTGACATTGTGGATGCGACGTTTGACCGCATTCATCAAGTAGATGATAAAGTAAAGGCGTTTTTAACACTAAATGAAGAATACAGCCGCATTAAGGCTAAACAATTAGATGAAAAGCTTGTTTCAGGTGCTGATAGAGGACTGCTCTTTGGTATGCCGATCGGAATCAAAGATAACATCGTAACAAAAGGGATTCGTACAACGTGTGCGTCTCGCATTTTAGAGAACTTTGAACCGATCTATGATGCAACCGTTGTGGAACGCTTGAATCAAGCGGACACGATCACGATCGGAAAATTGAACATGGATGAATTTGCGATGGGGTCATCAAATGAGAACTCCGGATTTCATCCAACTCACAACCCGTGGGATCTTTCTTGTGTACCAGGAGGTTCATCCGGTGCGTCTGCAGCATCCGTATCAGCGGGAGAAGTTCTTTTCTCACTAGGTTCTGATACAGGTGGCTCGATACGTCAGCCTGCTGCTTTCTGTGGTGTTGTTGGATTGAAGCCAACTTACGGACTCGTATCTCGTTACGGCTTAGTCGCGTTTGCGTCTTCACTGGATCAAATTGGTCCTGTAACGCGTAACGTCGAAGACAATGCATACTTGCTGCAAGCCATTGCAGGGAACGACCCGATGGATTCTACATCTGCAAAAGTGGATATCCCAGATTACCTGGCTTCTTTTACAGGTGATGTTAAAGGATTGAAGATTGCGGTTCCAAAAGAGTATCTCGGTGAAGGTGTAGAGCCTGGCGTAAAAGAGCGCGTGATGGAAGCTCTAAGAATACTTGAAGGACTTGGAGCGACATGGGAAGAAGTATCTCTGCCGCATTCTCGTTATGCACTTGCAACGTACTACTTGCTGTCATCATCTGAAGCTTCTGCTAACCTTTCACGCTTTGATGGCGTTCGTTACGGACTGCGTTCAGATAACAGCGAGAATTTGATCGAGATGTACAAGCAATCTAGAAGCGAAGGCTTTGGTGAGGAAGTAAAACGCCGCATCATGCTTGGGACGTTCGCGTTAAGCTCTGGATACTACGATGCTTATTATAAAAAAGCACAAAAAGTTCGTACGCTGATAAAAGAAGACTTTACGAACATTTTTGAAAAATACGATGTGATCATCGGACCAACAACGCCATCTGCATCGTTTAAATGTGGATCGATGACGAAAGATCCGTTAACGATGTATATGAACGATATTCTAACGATTCCGGTTAACTTAGCTGGTGTGCCTGCGATCTCTGTACCTTGTGGATTCTCAGATGGACTGCCGATCGGACTTCAGATCATCGGTAAGCATTTTGACGAGAGCACGATTTACCGCGTAGCACATGCGTTTGAACAAGCAACAGATCATCACACAGAAAAGCCGAAGCTGTAGGGGGTGCAGAAAATGAGCGAATTTGAAACGATAATTGGATTAGAAGTACACGTTGAATTAAAAACAAACACTAAGATTTTCTGCGGCTGTTCTACAAACTTTGGTGCACCGCCGAACACGAATGTATGTCCGATCTGCTTAGGCCATCCTGGAGTGTTGCCTGTTGTGAACCAGCAAGCTGTAGATTTTTCAATGCGTGCCGCACTTGCTCTTAACTGTGAAATCAATAAAGAAACAAAATTTGACCGCAAAAACTACTTTTATCCAGACAATCCGAAAGCTTATCAAGTGTCACAGTTTGATAAGCCGATCGGTGAACACGGCTGGATTGAGATCGAAGTTGGCGGAAAGAAAAAGAAAATCGGTATTACGCGTATCCATATGGAAGAGGATGCAGGTAAGTTGACTCATACAGCAGACGGATCACTTGTCGATTTAAACCGTCAAGGAACCCCTCTTGTTGAGATCGTCTCTGAGCCAGATATTCGTACGCCTGAAGAAGCTTACGCGTATTTAGAAAAGCTTAAAGCGATCATTCAATACACAGGTGTTTCTGACTGTAAGATGGAAGAAGGTTCGTTGCGCTGTGACGCGAACATCTCGATCCGTCCGGTTGGTCAAGAGAAGTTCGGAACAAAGGCAGAGCTTAAAAACTTAAACTCGTTTGCTTTCGTACAAAAAGGATTAGAGCATGAAGAGAAACGTCAGCGTGAAGTGGTTTCAGCTGGAGGAGAGATTCTTCAAGAGACTCGCCGCTATGACGAAGCGACGAAAACGACAATCCTGATGCGTGTAAAAGAAGGATCTGACGACTATCGTTACTTCCCAGAGCCTGATCTTGTATCCATTTTTATCGATGAAGAATGGATGGATCGTGTGAAAGCGGACATTCCAGAACTTCCGGATGCTCGTCAAAAGCGTTATGTCGGTGACTTCGGATTACCTGAATATGACGCAAAAGTATTAACGATGACAAAAGAGATGGCTGATTTCTTTGAAGCGACAATCACAGCTGGTGCAGATGCGAAGCAAGCATCCAACTGGATTATGGGTGAAGTGAGTGCTTACTTAAACAATGAAAATAAAGAGCTCGATCAAACGGCACTAACAGCGGAAGGTCTTGCTGGCATGATTAAGCTGATTGCAGACGGAACGATCTCTAACAAGATCGCGAAGACGGTCTTCAAAGAGTTGATCGAGAACGGTGGCGACGCAGAGAAAATCGTTAAAGAAAAAGGTCTCGTGCAGATCTCAGACGAAGGAGCGATCCGAGAAATCGTTGTGAAGATCCTTGATGCGAACGAGCAATCTGTTGCGGATTATAAAGACGGAAAAGAAAAAGCAGTCGGATTCCTTGTTGGACAAGTGATGAAAGAAACAAAAGGGAAAGCAAACCCTCCACTTGTGAACAAGCTGATTGTGGAAGAACTTAAAAAGAGATAGATTTTGTATTCAAAAAGGGTAAGGCGACCTAGTCAAATTGAGGTTGCCTTACCCTTTAATAGTTTCTTGGAATGAGTTCTTCAGACGGTGGGTGTATCGGATTACAGTGCAGTTCTAAAACAAATCTACTTTGAATTACTGTATTTCATTCTCAACTTTGACAAGTTGATTGGAGCGTAGGGTGCGAGACTCCTTGGGGATCAGTGGGACAGGTGAGACTCTTAAAAGCGCAGAGCGCTAAGAGGCTCACCGCACACCCCCAGGAAAGCGAGCGTCCCGGAGCGTAGATCAACACTTTCAAAAAGTTTTCTCTATACTTCCAAACAATCCTGAATCAAATAAGCAATCTGCTTACATGCTGGGTGGTTATTCAGGTTTAAGATTAATCCTTTTACGATTGCAGGACTGAGACTCGGTTCAATCATCTGCTCTTTCAGGAGATTCAATGATTCTTTTAACGTTGAATCATCCACTTCCTCTATCTTTTGCTCTACCATCTCTAGCAGCTGTTCTTTTGTTACATGAACATGAAAAGGTTCATTAATCGTGTGGTAAAGCTCTTCTGTGATAAACGTCGTTTCTGAATGTTTGGCGAGTAGTGCTGTTTTTTCCGCAAGTGAGCGACTCAATGTATGAAGATCCAGCGGAACGTTAAAGAACAGAATTAAATGTGAATACGTATGAATAAAGCCTTTTACACAATAGATCAAATCATAACGAGTCTGTGAGATCTCTTCGCTATAAATGCGGTCTAACATGCCTAATATGATGTTATCGATGAGTTTATCATAGTGATGAATCTTTGAGATCAGCTCTTCATTCGGTGTTTTTGATTGTTCTTTTATAAAAATTTTGGCAAAATCAGAATGCTTTTGAAAAGAATGAAACGCAGCTTGATAAAATTCGTATAAAGGATTAGCATCCGTTTCGTGATTTTTGACTACTTGGTCAATATCTGAGATCAAACTCAGCATAAAATGGTCGATCAGACCGTTGATCAGTTCGTCTTTTGATTTAAAAGATAAATAAAATGCACCCTTTGAGATGCCTGCGTGTTCAGTGATTTGTTGGACTGATGTGGCATCAAACCCTTGCTGTGCAAATAGTTCGAGGGCACTCTCCATAATTAGTTGTTTCTTACTCATTGTATCGCTCCTAAGTAATTCATTGACAAATGACCAATCAGTCATTAGTATAAATAATTGAGTTGGATAAGTCAATTAGGGGTTGGTGGATGAATGAAAGGTTTAGTTAATTTTGTCTTAATGAATAAATTAGCTGTATGGCTGCTTACCATTATTATAACAGTCTCAGGTATTTATTCAGGAACACGTATGAATATGGAAACGATTCCGGATGTTTCGATTCCTTACTTGATGGTGATGGACGTTTATCCTGGAGCTACGCCAGAGAAAGTAATGGAAGACGTATCGATGCCGATCGAGAAAGCGGTTGAAGGGCTTGAAGATGTTAAAGCCGTTTATTCAAATTCTTATTCAAACATGTCTAATCTCCAAGTGGAATATGAATACGGGATAGACATGGACGAAGCAAAGCGTGAGCTCCAATCTGCACTAGATGCAGTCGAATTGCCAGAAACAGCTGAGGAACCGACTGTGACAGCAATCAGTATGAATATGATGCCTGTTGCGGCACTTAGTGTAAGTAGTACGAAAGAGGATATCGTTGAATTAACATCAACGGTTGAAGAAATCATCCTTCCTAAGATCGAGAAAATCGATGGTGTGGCATCCGCTAAGATTACGGGTCAGCATATCGAAGAGGTAGATCTTACATATAAAAAAGATAAGTTGAAACAGTTTGATCTAACAGAAGATAAAGTAAAAGAAATGATTCAAGCAAGCAACATGGCTGTTTCATTAGGATTGTATGAGTTTGAAAAAGGTGAAGAAGCAGTTGCCGTTGATGGAAAGTTCATGACTTCAGATGAACTGAAGAACATGATGATCCCGGTAACACCATCTGCAACTAACCCAACACCTTTTGTAAAGCTAAGTGAGATTGCTGATATCAAAACGGTAGGTAAAGTGGAATCTGTCTCTAGAACAAACGGAGATGAAGCGATCGCCATTCAAATCGTAAAAGAGCAGCAAGCCAACACGGTTGATGTTGTAAATGGTGTAAAAGAGCTGATTAAAGAAGAGAAATCTAAAGTAGACGGTCTAGTTATTGATGTGTCACTCGACCAAGGAAAACCAATTGAAGATTCAGTCGCAACCATGATTGAAAAAGCTTTGTTTGGTGGTTTGATCGCGGTACTGATCATTCTGTTATTCCTTCGTGATTTTAAATCAACAATTATCTCAATCATCTCTATTCCGGTTTCCATCTTTATGGCGCTACTTGTGCTCAACTGGATGGATATTACGTTAAACATCATGACACTAGGGGCGATTACGGTTGCGATCGGTCGTGTAATCGATGACTCAATCGTTGTTGTAGAAAATATTTATCGACGTTTGCATTTAAAAGAAGAAAAATTAAACGGACGTGCGTTAATTAGAGAAGCGACAATTGAGATGTTTAAGCCGATCCTTTCTTCCACACTCGTAACGGTTGCGGTGTTCGCTCCGCTTATCTTTGTGGGTGGTATGGTAGGCGAACTGTTCGCGCCGTTCGCGTTAACGATGACATTTGCGCTAGGTGCGTCACTCATTGTTGCAATAACAATCGTTCCAGCGTTGTCACACTTTTTGTTTAAAAAGAAGCTGTATAGCGAAAAGACAGAAAGCAGCCATAAGGAAACTGGTAAATTAGCACAATGGTATAAAGGGATTCTTAATAAATCTCTTAATCATAAAATTATTACTTCTATCTTGGCGATCCTTTTACTTGCAGGAAGTTTAGCTTTAACGCCTATTATCGGTTTCAGCTTCATGGGCAGTGAAGAAGACAAAGTGATGTACTTAACATACACACCAAAAGCAGGTGAGCTTAAAGAAGAAACATTGAAAAACGTTGAAGCTCTAGAAGAGAAGATGCTAAAACGTGATTATATCGATATCGTTCAAATCTCTGTTTCAGATAACGCAGATCCGATGATGGCTATGGCCGGCGGCGGAGAAGGCGGGGCACTCATGTACCTCATCTTTGATCCGGAAATGGAGAACTTCCCAGAAGTGCGGGATGAAATAGAAGACTATGTCGCTGACCTTGGTCAATCAGGAGAATGGAAGAGTCAGAACTTCGCTGCATCAACAGGAGCTGAAAACGAAGTCAGCTATACGTTCTACAGTGAAGATCTGAATAAACTCAATAAAGCGGTGAAGATGGCAGAAGAAGCCATGAACAAGAACGATCAGTTAGAAGATGTTTCGTCAAGCGCAAAGGATGCGTTCGTCGAGCATACGTTTAACGTCGATCAAAATGAGATTCTAAAATACGGACTAACAACAGGTCAGATCGTGATGATGCTGAATCCGATGAAAGCGGATGAAGTCTTAACGACGATTGAAAAAGACGGAGATACACTAGACGTTATCGTTCAGCAGGAGCAAACGAAACAACCTAAGTCCGTAGACGATATTTTAGCAAGACAGGTACCAACAGCTCTAGGCACGACAATGCCGTTATCTGAGCTCGTTACGGTTGAAAAAGGAACAACACTGAATACCCTTGCCCGAAGTAAAGGGGAGTATTATGCTACGGTGTCTGGTAAGGCAATTGGCGATGATATGCCAAAAGCAACTTCGGAAGTTCAAAAAGACATCGATAAACTGGATATGCCAAAAGGAGTTACAGTTGGAGTGGCGGGAGTTCAGGCTGATATGAACGAAACCTTCACACAGCTTGGAGCGGCTATGCTTGCGGCGATCGCGATCGTGTATTTCATACTTGTCGTAACATTCCGTGAAGGTGTCGCACCGTTTGCGATCCTGTTCTCACTACCATTTGCTGTGATTGGTTCGTTTGTAGGTTTATTGATTGCAGGTGAAACCATATCCGTATCGGTTATGATGGGGCTTCTGATGTTGATCGGTATCGTTGTAACGAATGCTATCGTACTCGTAGACCGAATCATTCATATGGAACGTGAAGGAATGAGTATGCGTGATGCGATTTTAGAGGCTGGTGCTACACGACTTCGTCCGATCCTGATGACAGCTATCGCAACAATCGGAGCATTGATTCCGTTAGCAGTTGGCTCAGGCGGCGGCGGGCTGATCTCTAAAGGTCTTGGCGTTACGGTAATCGGCGGATTAGCGAGTTCTACATTATTAACGCTGATCATCGTGCCGATCGTATATGAAGTCCTCTCCAAAATCTTTAAAAAGAATCGTAAAGAAGTAGAAGAGAATTAAGAAGAAAGCCCTGCAAAGTGATATTTAGTCACTTACAGGGCTTTTTATATTTAAAGCAGAATACTTATCGCATCAACTACTTCCGCATCCACTGCCGCAACTGCTTCCACAGCTGCTCCCGCTGTCACTGCTACAGCTGCTATCATGTCCGCCATTGTCGTCACGGTGGTTGCCACACCCACTTCCGCAAGCTGTTGTGTTACCTGAGTAATGGTTAGAAGCGGGACTCAATTTTGCCATGTGCATGTCATAGTCTTCATAATGATGATAAGAATAATAAAGCATTGCACCAGCTAAGATCGGTGCACTATCTATTGAATTCGGTGTTAGCTTTAATCCCTTGTAAGGATCTTTATCATTCGATATTCGGTTTAAGTCTACTTTAATTTTTGTTAGTAAAGCGTGAACCGTTTCTTTATCAGCATTCGGCCTAAAATATCGATTTCCAATTTCTTCTGTTGAAAGTGTTTGGAGCTCATGTAAAAGACCTTGATGTAACGGATTTTGAAAGAAACTACCCCAAGCTATGGGTGTAAAGTCGGTAAAGGAGAAAAGATTCGAATACAAAAGATCAAACCAAGCTCTCCCATGTGGATCGGGTTCTACAATATCATTCGGAGCATGATGAATATGCTCACCGCATAGTTCAGCAGAAAACTTCTCATACTCCTTCGTATACATCAGCATCTCGTGCCAGATGTCATCCACTTTTTTACTGAACATCGGTACATTATTTAAAAGTGAACACATGATAAAGAAGCGTTGAAGCTCATAATATACAACCTCAAAGTAGGCTTCTGTTGCCTTTGGGTGCTCTGAAAGATACCTGCGTTTTATTTTTTCTTTAAACTCACGAGGGAGAGCTTTCTCCATGTTTCTTACACTTTTTTGTAAATGTAGATCTTCGCGAATCCCTAAGTTTGGTGGAAGTTCAGTTTTTTCTGCCACCTTTTGATAATTTGGTTTAGTGGTGAATTTAATAACTAGGGGAGCGATTACGACTATGGCGAAAAATAAAAAAAATAGTTTAAACATCTATGGCGCCTCCTTTTACGTCTCCTACCAAATAGCTATATTCTAGTTCTCTACTTTAATGATAATATAAGATGAATTTATTGTAAAAAAGTGGGTGTTTTTTTGACGGTTTTATTGTTAGCTGGAATCTTGTTTACGTTAATCCTCATAACAAAAAAAAGAGATATTGCCACTGTTGGTATCGTAAGAAACATTACCCATAAATTGAAGAGTCGTTCTTTAAGTACGAACTACTGGCAAGCAGGTATAACATTATTTGTTGCGAACGCTGCATTATTCGCACTAGCTTTTGTAATTCTTTTCTTTCTGCCTTACGGTGCTATGGCGGGGCTATGCCTGTGCATACCGCTAAGTCTTATTACGTGGATGCTATTTTCTGAAGTGTGGAGAGGATCGTGGAAGGATAAAGTGAGGATGGCGTTCATCGGAAGCACGTTTTTTCTCTTTTTCTTAGGGTGGATTTTTTGGTATTATGCAACACTTGAACCCGCTTATCCAGGAGAAGATTTATTCATGGTATGGGTTGGTGTGATCATTGCGTCTATTTTTACTATAGGAACAATGAGCGTGAGTATGTTTGTGATTTTGCGAAAATAATTATTCAGTTTAAAAGAGAGACTGCTTAGAAAGCAGTCTCTTTTCATTTGCTCAATTACGAATGAGGTTTCTATTATTTTCAATCTCAAACTCTTTAATATTGATCATGTTCGCAGATACGTAATGATCGTTACCAACATGAATCAACTGTGGCGGATAGAGCGGTTTATCTGGCAGAATGATAGGTTCTCTGTATGCATTACGACGCTCAGGATCTGCGATCGGAATGGATGATAAAAGAGATTTCGTATAAGGATGGATCGGATTTCGGTACAATTCACCTTTTGGGGCCAATTCGATCAGATGGCCAAGGTACATGACGGCAACTCGATCACTCATATAATGAACAACGCCAAGATCATGTGAGATGAACAAACAGGTTAGATCAAGTTCGGACTGAAGATCTTTTAATAGATTCAACACTTGTGCTTGAACAGATACATCGAGCGCTGATACGGGTTCATCTGCAATAATAAACTTAGGATCTAGCATCAATGCACGAGCGATTCCAATCCGCTGACGCTGCCCACCGGAGAACTCGTGGATCTTTTTTAGATAAGAAGTCTTCGGCAATCCGACTTTTTCTAATAGATTGTAAGCTTTCTTCGTACGCTCTTCTTTACTTAACATCCTCTGAATAACAAGCGGTTCTTCTAAAATTTCCCCGACCGTTAGACGAGGGCTGAGTGATTCATAAGGATTTTGAAAGATCATCTGAAATTCTTTACGGTATGGCCGCAACTTTTTTTCGGGCATATGTGTGATGTCCAGACCATCAAACGTAATGTTTCCGTGCTCGGGTTCATACAATCGCATGATCGTTCGGCCAAGGGTCGTCTTACCAGATCCAGACTCCCCAACAATACCTAATGTTTCGCCTTTAAAAATATCGAGAGTTATTCCATCGATTGCTTTATGGATTCCTGTCTTCGTCATAAAATACTTAGAAAGGTTTTGGATGGTTATCAAGTGTTTATCCAACGATCGTCACCTCGCTCTCATCAAATAGACGAACATAATGCCCAGGTTCCACTTCGATAAGAGAAGACGGAGCATGATAGACTTTGCTTTCCATGGAATAAGTCTCTGGTGCGAATTTTCTTCCCTTATATCCTGCTTCTTCAAACGAATAATCGTAAACGCTCTTTAAACGCTCGCTGTCGCTCTCCAAACTTGGAATGCAGCCGATCAATCCTTTTGTATAAGGGTGGATGGGATTATTAAAGATCGTAAACACATCTCCTGATTCTACGATTCTTCCTCCAAACATGACATACACCCAGTCAGCATATTCTGCCACTACACCAAAATCATGTGTGATCATTAAAACAGAAGCGTCTTCACGTATTTTATAATCAGCGATCAAATCCAATACCTGCCTTTGAATCGTTACGTCTAACGCGGTCGTTGGTTCATCCGCAATTATCAGTTTAGGTCTACAGGATATGGCCATTGCAATTAAGATACGTTGTTTCATGCCACCTGACAGCTGAGAAGGATATTGATCAAAAATATGTGCAGGATTATGAAAACCTACTTGTTCGAGAAGGGAGAGCGCCACGGTTCTAAGCTCTGATTTTGCTATCTGTTTATGATATTTCAAGCCTTCTGTGATCTGAATACCCACTTTCATAGCAGGATTCAGTGAGGCGATCGCGTCCTGAAAGATCATGGAGATCTCGTTGCCTCTTATTTTTTGCATCTCTTTTTCTGTCATCTGCAAAATCTCTTGATCGTCAAAACGGATCGAGCCTGACTCTGCTCGACCATTGGCTGGTAGAAGTTTTAACACTGAAAGAGAAGTGATACTTTTTCCAGAACCTGATTCGCCGATAAGAGCGGCAGTCTGTCCTTTACTGACGGAGAGACTTAAATCAGTAACCGCATTAAATACGTTCTTTCCACTGCCGAAAGCTATGTTTAGATTGTTTATTTCTAAAAGTCTGTTAGACATGTTTCACACCTCACTTATGATTTGTTGGATTCGAGGCTGTTCTGTATACCTTGTATCATGAGATTGATCGAGAAAATCGTAAAAGCAAAGAATGATAGTGGCACTAAAATAATCCAAGGAGCTGTTAAGAGCTTCTGATATGATTGGCCGATGATACCAGCCCATTCGCCGCTTAATGATATGGTAGCTGGCGTTAAGTTAAAGATATCACCCATCATCACAGTTTTTGATCCACCGATAAAAACAGCAAGAACACCTAAGTGTGCTAACAAAATTAATGTTTGAATGGCTTGCTGAGCAAATAAAAGCAGGAGTTTTGAGCTCAGTTCAGGCAGGACATGCTTGTAATAGACATATGGCTTTTTCGATCCTAATGAAAAGGTGCTAACAATATAGTCTTTTGCTAGGATAGAGCGTATCTCTTCAGAAAACGTTGATACTAGAGGCGGTACACCAATCCCAACGAGAATCAAGCACTGCACGATAATCAGAGTCATCATGCCCATCGGCTCAGTGGCATCTTTTACAAAGAGCGGAACCATGAACATATAAGCTAAGATAGCAGTTGGAATATAGAGTGTAGCTTGTACGATATCGTCAAAGAACGTACTCTTCGATTTTCTATGAAACAAGGAAAAGAAAAGGGCAAAGAAAATTCTAAGAAAAGCGATGACTAAAGTGATTAGGATTGTATACTTTGCACCTTCTAAAACAAGATACAATAAGTGCTTTCCGTTCATATCCGTTCCAAAAGGAGGCATGTCTTTCGGTGAGAAAGGAGCAACACCAACGATGACTTCATTCTCGTCATATAGGAACTTAGATTCCTTTTGAACATCCATGAGAGATGGATAAATAAAGCTTAATAAAATTAAACTCACGATAAATAGAAATCCGATTAAGAATTGCGGCTGTTTAAGCAATCGAACGATCATGCTGCATCCTCCTTTTGAACGTTTAAGCCTCCGCGGTATGATTCCATGACCTCGAACAGAAAAGAGAAAGGAATCGCGATAAACAAGACCGTTATGATAAATGAAACACCTTGCGTGTTCAGCATGATGGTCATGATTCCGTTCAAGTTAAAGACGTATTCTAGAATGAATAAGTTCGAAAGCATGAAAACAAAGATGGTCTTGGAATATTGAAAGAGACTCGTCATAATATTACGGAACACATGATTGAGCGTGATGTAGAGGTTTCCGAGTCCCATCGCTCGTGCTACGGTTATGTATGGTTTGTTTTGCTCTTCTTTCATTAGTAGAAAGGTAATCTTAAAGAGTTGAATCGTTGGCAGGACAGAGAGTGTTAGAATCGGAAAAAAGTAGATGCGGTTGTCGTAGACGCCGGAAACGTTCGCTATTAATAATCCAGTCTTCTTAAAGATATATACTGCTGAAACTTGTAGCGCGATAACGATAAAAAGATCGGGTAATGATTCTAATAGTGTTAAAAATCCATAGACAGCGCGTTTTAATGGTCTTGGCAGCAGTGTCGCTAAGAACGTCAGCAATAACGCTACTAGGAGACCTAGGAGTAGTGCTGTAAAGAAAATCGTCATCGAGTAAAAAAACTTATCAAAAATATCCGGAAATAGACTATATTTTCGATTCTCGATGGTGTACTCCCAAAGCTTCATGCTTTGAAGTGGTGCGATGCCAAAGAAGATTGAAGGAAGAAAACTGATGATCAAAACGCCGATTAAGATCGACCGAAGCCTCTTCAGATAACTTGTAAATGAAAAGTTCATTTATTACACCTCTTTTTGTAGCTGTAGTTGACAGAATAATCTGTATGTAATAATTGTAAACGAATTGACATGTCTTTTGAATAGCGTTATGTATTAAATTTCCAACAAAAAAATACTGAATGGAAATCATCAGTATTTTTCCAGTAAAACCTCTTTTGCCAACCAGTCGATTCCTTCTTGAATAAATATTTCAGAGGGATTTGAGTGCGGTGTATGTTCGAGTATCCAAATAAGATCGGGGTAACTTGATAAAACGTGGAGAATTTCCTTAAGGGAATAATGTTGTCCGTCATCTTCATGTGATGGATGGATAGGAACCCATATGTATTTGTCATCCATATATTCAATGTTGTGTAGATGGACAACTTTAATGTGATCTTTCCACTTCTGAATCATGTTTAGAGCTTTTTCATCTGCAGCTAATAGGTAATCGCCAATATCGATGCACAGCTTCAGTCCGTATTTTTCCCATACTGTGATAGGAAAAGCATTTAGGTACTGTATTCCTTTCGGCGATTTATCCAATCCAAGCTTTGGTTCGCAGATGATCGGCAAGTTGTATGTTTGCTGTAGTTCAGATAATCGTTTCAGACCCTGCTCAATTAACGTATCGGGATTACGGGCGCAGCCTTGAAAATAAGGGAAATGAACAAGGATATACTGAGCGCCTATTTCAACGAGACGCTGAATTTCCTTTTCGAACAAGGTCCATGCTTGTTCAGGTGTATATTGAAACTTCTCTAATAAATCATATTTACTTCCGTTTCTATAGATGGGAGAGTGGATGCCAAAGGTTTTGTTGCTATTTTTTAGAAGTGATAGAAACCTTTGAAAGGCATCTTCATTTTCGAATTCTCCAATTTCAATATGTGTGATCTGCTCATGAACTCGAAACAGATCGTTGAATTTTGTTTCATCAGACATGATGGTACTGCCAGAAATGCCGATTGTATGTGTCATCTTAACCTCCTAGATAATATAAAAAAGACAGGAAATGAGATCCTGTCTTTTAAAATCCTCCACCACCGCTACCACCCGAGTGGTGATTATGTTGGGATGCGTTCCAGGCTGCTGCATTATTGATCTTGTTTTGATCACTAACATGCTCTTCAAGCTCGTATTTGTAGTTATACCTTCTGTACTTTAGCCTTGTTCTCCAGTTGACGATTGCGGCTAGTAAAGTCACCGCGGCGATAGGTCCTAAAATGTATAGCCAAAACATAGAAGCACCTCCTTAAATTGTGTTGTTACTCGTTACCGTATGTTGTTATTCCTTATATATGCGAATCAAGAAAGAGATGAAGCTTGTCCAGGCCCTAAGCTGCTTTAATTGTATAATTCTACAAAAAATGTAAGAAATCCTTTAAGGGGTCTGTCCCGGGGTCTGACCCCGGGACAGACCCCCTACAATTTAGACGCAATTTTAACACATACTGGGAGATAACTGCTTTGCAATTTAAGACAGGTATCACTATAATATAAGAGGAATCGACAGAAGCAGTCCGGCAGTGGGCTGTTTTTTGCAGTTATACAACAAACAAATTTAGGTTAAAACTTTTAAAAGAAGTCAAACAATGAAGGTGAAAGATATGAAACGAGCTCGACTAATATATAATCCAAGTTCGGGAAGAGAAACGGTAAAAAAACAGCTTCCTTATATTCTAGACAGACTTGAAAATGCAGGTTATGAAACGTCATGTCATGCAACAACACCCGAAGAAGGTTGCGCGACTCGCGCTGCACGTGCAGCAGGGGAAAGAGGTTTCGACCTCGTTATCGCAGCTGGTGGAGACGGAACGATCTATGAAGTGGTCAATGGATTAGCAGGACTTGAAGATCGCCCCATGCTAGGAATCATTCCAGCGGGAACTACGAATGACTTTGCACGTGCAGTAGGCGTGCCGCGCACGATTGAAGGAGCTTGTGACGTTCTATGCGGTGGTGTACATATGCCTGTTGATATCGGTAAAGTAAACGACAGGTTCTTCATCAACATCGCAGGTGGCGGTCGTATAACAGAGCTAACGTATGAAGTGCCAAGCAAGCTGAAGACGATGATCGGACAGCTGGCTTATTTCTTAAAAGGAATCGAGATGTTGCCGTCGATTCGTCCTACATTTGTTGAGATCGAATTCGATGATAAAGAAAAATATGAAGGCGAGATCATGCTCTTCTTAGTAGCTAACACAAATTCAGTTGGAGGCTTTGAGAAACTTGCTCCATCATCAGAATTCCATGACGGTCTTTTTGATGTAATCATCTTAAAGAAAACGAATCTTGCAGAATTTGTACGTATTGCATCTCTTGCGATCCGTGGGGAACACATTCATGATGATCATGTGATCTACAAGAAGGCGAAGCGTGTAAAAGTAACGCCTCGTGAAAAGATGCAGATCAACCTAGATGGAGAGCTAGGAGGCATCCTTCCAGGTGAGTTTGAAAATCTACACCATCATTTTGAATTGCTTGTACCAAAAGAGCGACTTAAACCTTAAACCAACCATGTCAAAGAACACTGAAGCAAAATCTGCTGAGTGTTCTTTTTTATTAAAAAATGAGTAACGGGAGATGTTTATGACTTACCTATTTCAGGTTATGACTCAAGAACAAGCTGAGGAGATTGCGTTTCAATGGCACTATGATGGAGAGTATTCATTCTATAATATGGAGTCAGATAGAGATGATTTAGCAGAATTTATTAACCAAGAAAAGAGAGGGGAATCTGTGTATTCAGTCCTTAATAATAATGAACTAATTGGTTTTTTTAGCGTGAATAAAGCAGATGAACGGATATATGATATTGGTTTAGGAATGAGACCAGACTTAACGGGTAAAGGTATAGGCTTCAAATTTCTGAAATCAGGAATAGAGTTTGTGAAAAGTGAATACAAACCAAAAAAAATAACATTATCTGTAGCGACATTTAATCAAAGAGCGATAAACGTTTATGGAAAAATGGGTTTTAAAGAAATTAAGACTTTTATGCAAGCTACAAACGGTAGTGAATTTGAGTTTATCAAAATGGAGTACGGATGCTAATTTAATGATACAGCTGTCCATAAAAGACATCTATTTAATCATAAAAAGACCTGTCATAGCTTTGTAAGTTGAAAAGTAAAATAGATTTCAGGGGGCATAACGCTCTATTTCATATTCCTTTTCTTCCAAAGGAGTTTTTAGAAGATGGATAGCAACCAGAATCTGTGCGAGCAGTTTGCCAAAATATTAAATGGTCGTTCACAAAATCACCAAGGTGTTTGTTCGGTCTCCCTGCACCGAACGTTTTCAGCTACTGTGCAAGGAAAATCAAGTAAAGCGGTACTTCCAGTAGGGATATCGTTTGAGTCTTTGGATCAAAGCGGAAATGCTTTGAACCTATTAGAAATTGCTGTTCTACAGGAAGAAATACCACGTTTTATGTATGCCGTTGTTCAGCAGGGGCTCATTGTAAGTGCGCTTCATAATCACTGGCTATACGTTAATCCGCAGATTATGTACATGCATGTTCAATCCGTCGAACCGCCTTTAAATTTTGCTCAAAAGGTAAGCCGTTCTTTTTCTTATTTATCAAGTTACCCTTCTTCTTAAAAAATTCTTACGTCTGGGCCACATATAGGTGGTCCGATTTTTTATGTAAGCATTTGGTGTCCACTAACAGTTATGCTACAATCAGAAAAGCATAAGAGACAAAAAGGGACGATGACAATGACAAAGGCTGATTTGCCTGTTCATAAAAATGAAAGTTATGAAGTAGATATAGTGGATTTAACCCATGAGGGAGCAGGAGTTGCTCGTGTAAATGGGTTTACTTTGTTTGTGCCGAATACATTGCCTGGCGAGCGTGCGAAGATCAAGGTTGTAGGTGTGAAAAAAGGATTCGGTTTTGGTCGTTTAGAAGAGCTGATCGAAGAGAGCCCTGAACGTGTTGAACCACCTTGTCCGATCTATAAATGGTGTGGAGGGTGTCAGCTTCAGCATCTATCCTATGAAGGACAGTTGGAATACAAACGCAAGTTAGTAGAAGACGTTCTAGCGAGAATCGGAAAGTTAGAAGACGTTCCCGTTCTCTCAACACTTGGCATGGGAGAAGAACCTTGGCGTTATCGCAATAAAGCGCAAGTGCCAGTTGGTGAACGCAACGGCCGCATCATCACAGGTTTCTACCAAAAGCGTAGCCATGAGATCGTAGAGATGGATAGCTGTATTATCACGGGAGATACGAACGACGACGCGGTACAAGCTGTGAAAGAAATCGTGAATCAGTATAACATCAGTGCCTATAATGAAGAAAAACATAAAGGTATTCTTCGTCATATCATTGCGCGATACGGGAAAACGACAGGTGATTTAATGATCGTACTCGTAACGAACGGTCAAGACCTGCCGCAGCGTAAGAAGATAGTAGAAGATATCCGAAAAGCACTACCTGAGATTAAATCAATCGTTCAAAATGTGAACTCAAAACGTACGAACGTGATTTTTGGTGAAGAAACACGCGTGCTTTGGGGTGCTGAATATATTTACGATTTTATCGGCGACATCAAGTTTGCCATCTCAGCGCGTTCGTTTTATCAGATCAATCCAGACCAGACGAAAGTGCTTTATGATCAAGCGTTACAATATGCGGAACTGAATGGTGATGAGACGGTCATCGATGCGTATTGCGGAATTGGGACAATATCACTGTTCCTCGCACAAAAAGCGAAAAAAGTGTACGGCGTAGAAATCGTACCAGAAGCGATTGAGGACGCGCGCCGCAATGCGGAGTTAAACAATCTCCATAACGCTGAGTTTGCTGTTGGTAAATCAGAAGATGTGATTCCCGAGTGGAAAAAACAAGGCATCACGCCAGATGTGATCGTCGTGGATCCACCACGAAAAGGCTGTGACGAGGAATTATTAAAAACCATCATTGAAATGAAACCGAAGCGTGTTGTGTATGTGAGCTGTAACCCAGCTACACTAGCACGTGATTTGCGCGTACTTGAAGATGGTGGATTTAAAACGCAGAAAGTCCAGCCGGTCGATATGTTTCCTCAGACGACGCATGTTGAAGCTGTTGCGTTGCTTGAGCTTAACTAATTAAAAAATAAAAATGGCTATCTATTCCTTTTATACTTACTGTTCGAATTGTAAGGATGCCGTAGAGATAAAGACAATGACTTTGGCATTGTTTTGAAGGGAACGTATCAGCAGTGTGGGCAAGATGTGACCAGATTGTAAATGAATGAAAATGAGTATTAATAATTACAGGAAGTGAGCCTTCAAGAGGGCTCACTTCTTTTTTTATTTTGACTGTGAAGATGACTTTGCAGACTGCTCACGAAATGTGTGTCACAGTTAGGGCTGAAGTAGATGGTGCATTCCTAATTTTAACAGTTTGCAAGTGTTATTGTTTTTCAAAAGTCGATATGCTAGAATCATGCTTGGGAATGATAATTATTATCAATAAGAAACGCAATAATAGTTTGTACATGTTGTATAGTTCTTTTTAATAATTACTAACAATCCCGTAGTTTGTAGTAACTTTGACAGAAAAATTTTAATCTCCGAAGTTTCTGGAGATTTGGTTAGGTATATAGAACTTGTTTGGTCTTCAAATGAAAGGGTGTAAATGATGAGGAACATCGAAAAATATAGAAATGCCTTTATTAATGTGTTGGAACTAGAGGAAGATGAAGTAGTTGAGAATTTAGTCTTAGCAGAATCAGCAGAATGGGATTCAATCGCACATATGGCGCTCATTTGTGAGATTGAGGATGCATTTGATGTCTCATTAGATTCAGAATGGATGACGGAATTCAATTCTTACCAGTCTGGAATTGAGCTATTGGAACGTTCGGGAGTGAACATTATTAATGAATAACTTCAAAAAAATGGAGCAGTTTGGGAACCGCACAGCTGTATCTGCAGACCGAGAATATTCATACTCAGAAATGGTAGAAATATCGGATGCCATCTGCGGTAATGTGGGTGAAAGAACGCTCGTTTTTTGTTTGTGCTCAAATAATAAAGAGTCTTTATTTGGTTACGTGGGCTTTATTAGAGGTGGCGTTGTCCCCGTTCTTTTGGATGCATCCATCCATATAGATCGGTTACGAAGACTGGTTCATCTTTATAAGCCTGCATACATCTGGGCAAGTAGTAATAATCAAGATCTCTCAAAGACAATGGATTCTTCCTTTGTATATGGAGATTACACATTATATAAATGTCCTACCCATTTTCAACATAATCTTCATGAACATCTTGCTTTACTCTTAACAACCTCTGGAAGTACGGGGAGCCCCAAATTTGTTCGTTTAAGCTATGAAAATATTTTTGAAAACGCTGTATCAATAGCAAAGTACCTTGATATCCATGAAAACGAAAAACCGATCACTACACTACCAATGAATTACTCCTACGGGCTTTCAATTATTAACAGCCATTTCGTATGTGGAGCCACCGTCGTTGTAACGGGGGCTTCTATAATGAGTAAGGATTTTTGGAATTTATGTAAGGAACAGCAAGTCACAACTTTTGGTGGAGTTCCTTTTGTGTATGAGATGCTTGACAGGATGAAGTTTGAAGAGCTTAGTCTGCCAAGTTTAAAAAAACTAACTCAAGCAGGTGGCAAATTGAACGAAACGCTATCTCGCAAATTTGCTAATGTGTGTAATCAGAAAGGGATTCAGTTTTTTACCATGTATGGTCAAACGGAGGCGACAGCCCGGATGACCTATCTACCCTATGAGAAAAATCTTGAAAAAGCAGGGAGTATCGGTATTGCTATTCCAGGTGGAGAGCTATTCATTCAAGATGACAAGGGAAATGAAATTACAACACCTTATTTGACAGGTGAATTGATATACAAAGGGCCTAATGTTTCCTTAGGGTATGCTGAGTCGTTATTCGATCTTTCTAAAAAAGATGAGAATAAAGGTGTTTTGCGTACAGGAGATATGGCTTACTTTGATGAGGATGGGTATTTCTTCATATCAGGACGCATTAAAAGAATGATAAAAGTGTATGGAAACCGCATCAGTCTTGATGATGTAGAATTGTTTTTACATGAGCATGGCCACGATTGTATCTGTGCTGGAAGTGATGACCAAATGTATATCTACACATTAAGAGATGATTATGTTCAGATAAAAAAAATAGTCAAGGAAAAATTAAACTTGAAGGGCTTTAAGATTATGAGAATTGAGGAAATCCCACGGAATCACTTTGGAAAAATCCTCTATTCAAACCTCCCTAAACTTGGCTAATTTATAGTTGGTGATCTTTATGACCGACCACCATCTGTTCAACGTGTTGCAATGCCATTTATGCATATTTTCTAGTTCGTTTTATCAGAAAAAAATATAAGGTAATTTTTTATCAGGTGATTGAATGACTTTTATATCAATTGAGTTTCTTCTATTTCTCGCAATAACCGTTTTGTTGAATTATATAATCCCCCATCGATTGAGATGGGTTCTTTTATTGGTTGCAAGTTATGTGTTTTACGCTAGTTTAAGTTTTCAATTTATACTATTACTGTTAATTAGCACAGCTTTTACTTATTTCACTGGAATTTTCATTGAAAAACAGGAGACCAAAAAACAGAAGAAAAAAGCCATGATCGTTGGTATTTCTGTATTGTTGTTTTTTCTTGGTTGGTTTAAATATTTTAATTTTGTGAATGAATCGCTTCGGTCGTTGGCGACATCCATGGGTTGGAATTATGCGATACCCTACCAAGAGATTGTTCTGCCATTAGCCATTTCATTTTATACATTTCAGGCTGTAAGTTATCTTGTGGATATTTTCTATGGAAAGCAAAAAGCTGAAAGACATTATGGTTATTTTTCGGTCTATTTTGCATTTTTTCCACAACTGGTTGCAGGGCCGATTGAACGTGCCAAAAAATTAATTCCACAATTGAAAGTCGAACAGCGTTTAAACTATGAAAATTTAGTATATGGAATGAAGAGAATCGCATGGGGTTTTTTTAAAAAGACATTGATTGCAGATCGACTAGCTCCAATCGTTGCTAGTGTTTACGATAGTCCTAACCCGTCTGGTTCTGAAATCGTACTAGCTACTATCTTATTCTCGATTCAGTTATACGCTGATTTTTCAGCATGCAGTGACATTGCCATTGGTAGCGCCAGAATGTTGGGAATCAATTTAACTGAAAACTTTAAGCAGCCGCACTTTGCCGTTTCGATTGCAGATTTTTGGAGTAGATGGCATATAACGCTCTCCACATGGCTTAGGGATTATATTTTTTTCCCGTTAGGTAAGAGGAAAAAGAAGAGAAGCGAAATTTATTTTGCCATTGTGATTACTTTTTTAGTAAGCGGCATATGGCACGGAGCCGCTTGGACTTTTGTATTATGGGGTCTCATTCATGGGTTTTATCGCGTGTTTGGAGATGCAACGAAATCTTATCGTGAAAGTATGGCTTCGTTTATTCGATTGGATAGAACTCCAGTGCTTCATAGGTGGTTGAAGATTGCAATAACCTTCCTTCTAGTCTGCTTTTCTAGAGTTTTTTTTCGATCGGATACCGTAGCACAAGCATTTGATCACGCAAAACTTTTCTTGAGCATCAGCTCTTGGAGCCCGGTGGGAATGGTTAAAGCTTTTGAAATTTTTCCGTTATTTGATCTGTTACTTTTTATTTTTTTCTTTATTATTCTACAACTGTTTCAATATATAGAAAGAAACAATGGTTCTGCATGGGAATTTCTATCAAAGCGCTCCACATTTACTAGATTGGCATTTTATATTTTTCTTATTTTTTCAGTTCTTATATTAGGTGTTACAGAGAATGGATTTGTTTATGGTGGATTTTGATACAACAACTTCCATGTGTAGTTTAGGTGAAGATTTGATAAAAGATACACGGTGTTGAAAGGATTTGCTATGTTACGTTTATTCATCAAGTTAACAATTATCATCGGTGTTGTTATCCTACTTTTTATGCCGATCAATCAATTTGTTAAGGATTCATATGATTACAATATTGATCATGACATACTGGCATTTAAGAAACAACCACATCCTGTTGATCTCATCAATCTAGGTGCATCTCATTCGATGTATGGTTATTATTTTAAGCCCACTGGTTTGTCCCATCTGGACTTAGCGCTTCCTTCTCAGACCATTCAATACGACTCTAAATTGTTGAAAGAGTATGGTGAGCATCTTAAACCTGGTGGTGTCGTTCTCGTTTCCATCTCTCAAATGACTTTCGCCAATTCTGAGGCTAAGAACATTGGGAACTATTATAGAGTTTTAGATCGTAGTGATATTGAACCGTATAATATCATTGATTATTACACTTACTTGAATTTACCTGGGACAAATACTGGGAGTCTTAGCTCTGCAATCACGGGTAAACTAAAAGACTTAAGATGGAATTCTCATCAACCTTGGTCAAATAATGGTAAAGATTATTCAGAAAGAAAATATGAGAAAATAGAAGAACAGTACCAGGAAGCAATAGAAAACAATAACATTGAACCAAATGTAAAGCAGTTAGAAGAAATTGTAGATTATTGCAGCGATAAAGGCTACCAAGTCGTGTTGACCATGGAGCCTGTTCATCAGTCTTATCAAAAATATTTCAATAAAGAAGTTATGAATAGACTTGTTTTTCAGCATTTAGAAGCTCTAAATCTAGATGTTCCATTGTTAAATTATATGAGTGATCCAAGATTCGTAAACAAGCAAGAATATTTTATCGACCCCGATCATTTAAACAGTGAGGGCAGAAAAAAGTTCTCTTGGATCGTATACGAGGAACTGATGAGAATGGGCTATTTAAAAAAGGATTGAATCAAAGTTGAATTAAACATGAAACATTTAAATAACTTTAAAAGTTAATAAAGGTGCAGACCTGCAGGTTAGAAGGGCAGGGACGAAAAAGAAGACAATATATTTTTGTACGAATTGTATTGATATCATAATCATCGAGAGGCTTTTTTGTACATTTGTAAATTTCCATAAATTATAAATGTGCAGTGATTGATATAGAGTGAACAATCATGATATAAGAGTAAAAGAATATTTATTTTACCGGGATTTTGAAGTTGCATTATAGTGAGAGGATTTGAGCATCAATGATAGATAATTTTTGGCGTGATCTGCCGCGTCCGTTTTTTGTACTTGCTCCAATGGAGGACGTGACAGATGTGGTTTTTCGTCATGTTGTAAGTAAGGCTGGGCGACCGGATGTGTTTTTTACGGAGTTTACAAACTCAGATAGCTATTGTCATCCAGAGGGTTTAAAAAGTGTTCGCGGCCGTTTAACGTTTACAGAAGACGAACAGCCTATGGTGGCACATATATGGGGAGATAACCCTGAATATTTCCGTCAAATGAGTATTGGCATGAAAGAGATGGGCTTTAAAGGAATCGACATTAATATGGGCTGTCCTGTACCCAATGTCGCACAAAGAGGAAAAGGAAGTGGCCTTATTCTGCGTCCAGATGTAGCGGCTGAATTGATTCAGGCGGCTAAAGCTGGCGGACTGCCTGTTAGTGTGAAAACAAGACTTGGGTTTAAAGAAATTGATGAGTGGGAAGCGTGGCTTACGCATATTTTAGAGCAGGATATTGCAAACCTTTCTATCCATTTACGAACAAGAGAGGAAATGAGTCTTGTAGATGCTCATTGGGAGCTTATTCCTGAGATTAAAAAGCTGCGTGACCGAATTGCACCAGATACGTTACTAACGATTAACGGAGACATTCCGGACCGTCAAGTAGGGCTAGAGCTTGCTGGAAAATACGGAATTGATGGTGTTATGATCGGACGAGGAATCTTTAAAAATCCTTTTGCTTTTGAAAAAGAGCCAAGAGAGCACAGCAGCAAAGAATATCTTGATCTGTTAAGACTGCAGCTTGATCTTCAAGATCAATACGCGGAAGAAGTGCCGCGTTCTATCACAGGACTTCACCGCTTTTTCAAAATCTATGTAAAAGGATTCCCAGGAGCGGCAGAATTACGCAATCAGTTGATGAACACAAAATCAACGGATGAAGTGAGAGCGTTGCTAGATCAAATCAATCATTAATAACTTTTAAAAGAATAAAGAAATAGATTGAAAAACAGTATGATACCTTATGGGTACATGCTGTTTTTTTGATTTGAGTCCATGAAATTCATCAAGAGGTAATTTATGTTAAGGTGAAGCTAACAACTGCTAGCCAAATGCAAAAGGGAGGTACGTTCATGAAAAACAATCGGAAGTTGTTAATCATTGTTGTAACCGTTCTGCTCGTTATAGTATCCGCTTGTGGAAATTCAATCGATACTTCAAATGGATCAACGGATAACGAATCAAAAAAGGATAAATCAACTCAAAAATCAGGTGAAGATATTTCAAATAAAGATGATATTGAAAAAGCTTCAGGAAGTGATCATACTAATGAAAAGGTAGATATGTCTCAGAAAGATGCTTCTGAAATTAAGGAAAGTACAAAAGAAAAATATCTTCAAAAATGGGAAGAGACGAAGAATAAAGTAGCAGAGATGAGAAAGAATCCAGTAGATGATACAACATTCGCTTTGAAGAAAGTTGAAGGCGATGCATACGAACTATTAGATGATTTGTTAAACGGAATTTATGGATTACTAGAGAAGCAACTCAATAAAGAAGAGATGAACCTATTAAGAAAAGAACAACGTGAATGGTTAATCAATAGGGAAAATATAGCTAAAAAGGAATCTCTTAAATATGAAGGCGGTACATTGGAGCAATACGAATATGTAAGAACAATAAACAATCTTACAGAGAAGAGATGCTTCGAATTAATTGAGAATTATATGAAGTAATAACTGAGTCTAAAAGTAACTCCACAAGGTGTATAAGAGGAAGGTGACAGCTTCTGTAGAATTATAGATACATTCATGGAAAAGCAAGGAGGAGTTACGTTATGAAATTACTGCTCACATCTGGAGGCGTGATTAACAAAAGCATACATGAGGCGCTCGTTAATATGTTGGACAAGCCAATTGCTGATTGCAACGCCCTTTGTATACCTACTGCCATGTACGGACATCCCTGGGTGGGACCAGGCGTGAAAGCGTGGGAGTTCATCACCGGGAAAGAGGAAAATCCTATGGTTAACCTAGGTTGGAAGTCAGTTGGTGTGCTCGAGCTTACTGCGCTGCCAAGCATAGACAAAGAACGCTGGGTACCCCTCGTAAAGGAGACCGACGTCTTTTTAGTTTCGGGCGGAGACGCTCTTTACCTGTATCATTGGATGCAGCAGTCGGGGCTAGCAGAGATATTACCATCGCTTCGTGCAGTATATGTGGGAATGAGTGCAGGTAGTATGGTGATAACACCTAGGATTGGGAAAGATTTCGTTGGCTGGACTCCACCGAACGGTGAAGATCAAGCACTTGGATTCGTCGATTTTTCAATCTTTCCACATGTTAATCACGAGATGCTGCCAGAAAACACCATGGCAGCAGCAGAACAATGGGCTGCTGAGATTATTGGACCAGCATATGCTATTGATGATGATACCGCAATCAAAGTAATTAATGGTGAGACTGAAGTGATTTCTGAAGGACATTGGAAACTGTTTTAGTTTTGAATGTATTATTCTGCTAGCTCGTTGAATGTCATTTGTGTATCTGTTTTTTTAAACGAAGAATAGAGGTTTTAATATGGAAGCCAATAAAAGATGGCTTTCTATTCCTAAAGAGATTAGAAGTCAGCTTATTAATAATCTTTTTTGTACGAATTGTTCAGGCGTCACAACGATTGAAAATTTTACGATAGAAGATGCTTCATTTGGAGTTGTTCTAAAAGGCAAGTGTAAGGAGTGTGGACATGGAGTGGCAAGGGTTATTGAATCTGAATAGTACTATTTGTTCACCCTCATCATCGAACCTTTCTAGTGTTAGTCACAGTTAATTTGGCTTGGAGTGGTCAGTATTGATCTATAAAACCTTATAAAACCGTTACTAAAAAGTGAAACCCTCAGGAACTTAATCCTGAGGGTTATTTCTATTAAAACAAGTCCGTAATTTTTATCAAAATATTCTAAGAATTACAACTTTTTTAAATACATTGTAATAAGTCGAAATACTTACTATAATACTACTTAATAGAAAGACAATTGTCTTTTTCAGGTGGATGATATTTGTCCTACTTCAATTGTCCTATCAGTTTAAGGGGTGTCCTTGGTACAGGTTTATTCAGATAAACAGCTTTACAATTCTAACTAGATTGGTGATGACATCTATGAAACGTATACTGAAAAAGTGGAATCAGTTAAGTCTTGTTAAACAGATCATTATAGGATTGATTGTTGGTATTATCCTAGCTGTAACGATTCCGCAAGCAGCAAAACCTGTTATTATTTTTGGCACTTTATTTGTAGGTGCACTAAAAGCAATCGCACCTGTTTTAGTATTATTCTTGGTTATGTCGGCGATCGCGCAACATAAAGCGGGCCATCAGACGAACATGAAAGCCATTATTTTATTTTATCTTATAGGTACATTCTTAGCTGGATTAACAGCTGTTATTGCAAGTTTTATCTTCCCTGTAGGTCTGACTCTTGGTAAGGGAGCTGAAGGGGTTACCCCTCCGGGTGGTGTTGCTGAAGTACTAAAAACGCTGCTGATGAACGTTGTTGATAATCCATTCAACGCTTTGGTTAACGCGAATTATATCGGTATCCTGGCATGGGCAGTGCTTTTAGGACTTGCTTTAAGAAGTGCACAGGAAACGACAAAAACGATGATTTCAAACGTTTCGGACGCTGTAGCTAAATTGGTAACATGGGTCATTAAGTTAGCACCTCTAGGAATCATGGGACTAGTCGTTGAATCAATTACGTCAAACGGTATTGAATCATTATTGGGTTATAGCAAGTTGTTAGGACTTTTAATTGGTTGTATGTTATTTGTTGCCTTGGTTGTGAATCCACTTATTGTTTTCGCAGCAATCAGACAAAATCCTTATCCGCTTGTTTTCAAATGCTTGAAAGAAAGTGGAATCACAGCATTCTTCACACGTAGCTCTGCTTCCAATATTCCTGTTAACATGAAGTTATGTGAGAAGCTTGGTTTGGACAAGGATAATTATTCTGTATCCATCCCATTAGGGGCGACGATCAATATGGCAGGTGCTGCGGTTACGATTTCTGTTTTAACACTTGCTGCGGTTCATACACTAAACATTCAGGTTGATCTCGGAACAGCTATTCTTCTAAGTGTTTTATCCGCTGTATGCGCGTGTGGCGCTTCAGGGGTTGCTGGTGGATCGTTATTATTGATCCCTCTAGCGTGTAGTTTGTTCGGCATCCCAGGTGATGTGGCGATGCAAGTAGTTGGTGTTGGCTTTATCATCGGTGTTTTACAAGATTCTTTTGAAACAGCATTAAATTCATCAACAGACGTACTCTTTACAGCAGCTGCTGAGTATAAAGAGTGGCGTAAAGAAGGAAAAGAAATTAACATTCAAAAAGCAGCATAATAGATGGCACCTGAGACGTTGTTTAGCGTTGAAGGTGCCTTTTTGTTGCCGTATTTTCTCGTTTAAAGGATTTACTATGATGTGTATGGAATGACATAAGTGGTTTTATTATAAAAAAATCAGGAGGTTACTCATGGGAAGATTAGTGCATTTTGAAATTCATGTGGATGACATGGAGCGGGCAATGAAGTTTTACGGTGAGGTGTTTGGCTGGTCATTTCAAGATTGGAGTGAATTTGCCGGAATGCCTTATTACGGTGCAGTGACTGGAGACGACAAAGAAATGGGGATCAACGGTGCTTTGATGCAAAGACAGAGCCCGCCGCCTGAACCGAACCAAGCATTAAATGGATATGCATGTACGATGGGTGTTGAAAGCTATGATGAAACAGAAGCCAAGATTTTGGAGCAAGGCGGAAAAGTAGCGATGCCGAAGTACGCGCTGCCAGGAATGGCTTGGCAAGGATACTACATAGATACAGAAGGCAATATTTTCGGCATTCATCAGCCTGATGAGAATGCGAAATAGATAATAATGGTGAAGACAACGCTAGTATATTGGCGTTGTCTTTTTTTGCGGCTGTTAAAAACCCCCTTAGTTAAAAAAATACAGACGATGTTAATAAAGTGCTAATGATAGCGCTTTCATACCCTCTTTTTCGGTAGCTATAATTATCTTGTAAGTACTTTTTAAAGGGGGAACTAATGATGAAGAAAAGTAAATTACTATCTCTGATGCTTGCTGTTGTCATGCTTATGCTTGTTGCAGCTGGTTGCAGTGACAGCAATAGTGAGGTAAGCGTGGGGATCGTCTTACCTACGAAAGATGAGCCTAGATGGGTGCAGGACGAGCAAAGATTTAAGGATGCTTTAAAAGGAACGGATTACACGACTGAGATTCTGTTCAGCCAAGGATCTTCTGCAAAAGAAAAAGAAAACGTTGAAACATTGATCAACAAAGGAATCGATGTTCTTATCATCTGTCCACAAGACGGTGATGCAGCAGCTGCGGCAGTAGAAGCAGCGAAAAAGGATGACATCACGGTTATCGCGTATGACCGTTTGATCACGAATACAGACGCGGTTGATTATTATGTAACGTTTGACAGCTTGGCAGTAGGTGCTGCACAAGGTCAATACTTGATCGACAACGCTAAAGGATCTAACACACCGCTTTACCTTTATGCTGGAGCGGCTTCTGATAATAATGCATTTTTATTCTTTGAAGGAGCTTGGAAAGTACTTCAACCTAAGATTGCTGATGGGACATTCAAGATCGCTAACTCTAGTGAAGCTGAAGCTTTAAAAGATAAAGCTGAACTTTCTCGCGATGAGCTGAGCAAGATCATCGGCCAAGTAACAACGAACTGGGACGCAAACGAAGCGAAGAACAAAGCGCAAACACATTTGACAGCTGCTATGGCAGACTTGAAAGGTGATGTTGCGATTCTAGCTCCAAACGATGGAACAGCTCGTTCGATCGCAGATGTATTTGGATCAGACAGCGCGGTTTCTAGCTACCTCGTAACAGGACAGGATGCAGAGAAAGCTTCTATCCAATATGTGATTGATGGCAAACAATCGATGACTGTATTTAAGGATGTTCGTACACTTGTTAAGGATGCAATGGGAATGGCAGTTGAGATCCTTGATGAGAAGAAGCCAGAAACAACAGGTTCATACGACAATGGAAACGTGGAAGTAAAAGCAAAACAAACGAACGTAATCGTTGTAAACAAAGACAACGTTAAGAAAGAACTAATTGATTCTGATTATTATAAAGCCGACGATTTTACAGGGCTTGAATAAGAAAATAGCAGGACGAGAAATAGTGATAGATTCTACGTCTATCACTATTTTTCACAATGAAGACAGTGGAGTGGCTAATTGGAGGGATCATGATGAGCGGATATATTTTGGAGATGAACGAGATCTCCAAATCGTTTACCGGAGTGAAAGCGCTCAGTAATGTAAATTTTAAAGTAAGAAAAGGCGAGATACACTGTTTGATCGGGGAGAACGGAGCAGGGAAATCCACGCTGATGAAAGTGCTAAGTGGGGTTTATCCTTATGGAACGTATGAAGGAGACATCGTGTTTGAAGAAAGTGTTCAGCAGTTCAATAAGATTAGTGACAGTGTTCAAACCGGCATCGTTATCATCTATCAGGAGTTAGCTTTATTTCCGGATCTCACGGTTTATGAAAATATTTTTGTTGGAAACGAAGTTAAACGTGGAAACTTGGTGGACTGGAATCAGACGATTGCTGAAGCAAAGAAAATGCTGAAACGGGTGGGGCTCGATGTTAATCCTGAAACACTTGTGAAGGACTTGAGTGTAGGAAAGCAGCAGTTGGTCGAGATCGCCAAAGCGTTAAGTAAGGACGTTAAGTTGCTTATTTTGGATGAACCGACTGCCGCACTGAATGAGGATGACAGCGAGAATTTGTTAAAACTCCTAGGTGAGCTTAAGAAACAGGGCATCACGAGTATTATGATTTCACACAAGCTAAAAGAAGTCATATCGATTGCTGATCAAGCGACGGTCCTGCGTGATGGCAAAACAATCTGTACGCTCGATGCTTCTAAAGGAGAAATATCAGAGAACATGATCATTAAAAATATGGTCGGACGGGATATTGATGATATTTATCCGAAGAGACCAGATAAAAAGATCGGTGAAACAATACTCGAACTGAATGATTGGTCTGCTTATAGTACCGAGCTTGGCAGACATGTGTTAAGAGACATCGACTTTCATGTAAAAAAAGGGGAAATCGTCGGAATCGCTGGGCTTATGGGCTCAGGACGAACAGAACTTGCACTAAGTGTGTTTGGAAATCCGAAAAATTATAAACTAGAAGGTCAACTAAAAGTATTAGGTGTGGAAAAAACGTTCAAGCATACGAGTGACGCGATTAAGTCAGGCATCGCTTATGTAACAGAAGACCGAAAAGGTGACGGACTGTTCCTCATTCAAGATATTAAGAACAACATAACGGCGGCCAATCTTAACGAAGTCGCTGATAAGGGCATCATCAACGAGAATGAAGAGGTAAAAAGAGCAACAGAATACAAGAGGTCCATGTATATTAAAGCATCCTCACTAGAGCAAACGGTCGGTAACTTGAGTGGAGGAAATCAGCAGAAGGTATCACTCGGGAAGTGGTTGTTCGTTGGGCCAAAGCTATTGATTTTGGATGAGCCTACTCGTGGTATCGATGTAGGTGCCAAATTTGAGATCTATACGATTATGAACCAGTTAATTAGCGAGGGTATGAGTATTATCATGATTTCTTCTGAACTTGGTGAAGTGCTGGGAATGAGTGATCGTGTCTACGTCATGGCTGAAGGAAGAATGAAAGGCGAGCTGCCGATTGAAGAAGCCAATCAAGAAAACATCATGCAGCTTGCAACGCAATAGGGGGTTAACGCAATGGGATTTATTAATGAAGCAAGAATGTTAGTGAAAGAGAATATCCGTGATTATGGGATGTATATCGCGCTGTTTGTGATTATGCTTACCTTCTCCATCATGACGGATGGGCTGTTCATGTCATCACGTAATATTAGTAATCTATTAGATTCAACAGGTTATATTGCTGTACTCGCAGTCGGAATGACCCTCGTCATCGTTATTCGTCATATCGATCTATCTGTCGGGTTTGCAGCAGGATTTCTTGGTGCGATCACGGCCATTCTTTTAACAAAGATGGGGCTGCCTATCTATGTGACAATTCCGGTGATTCTGGTGCTTGGAATACTTATTGGTCTGTTTAACGGTTTGTTGATCGCAAAATATGCCATTCCTTCGTTCGTAGCCACGCTCGCGGGGATGTTGATCTTCCGCGGTGCGCTTTTACAAGTAACGGAGAAAACAGGAACAATTATTATCAAAGACGATGCGTTTAACGCGATCGGCAACGGATTTATTCCTTCTCTTATGATCGTAAACGGCTTGCATCTTTTATCTTTAATTCTAGGTCTACTATCGATATTACTGTACATTTATAGCGAAATTTCTACTCGTCGGAACAAGATTAAATATCAGTTCGACGTTGTATCTAAAGGGATATTTACGTTTAAACTCATTTTTGTTTCAGCGATTATCGCCTATGTAACCTGGATCCTAGCAGGTTATAACGGCTTTTCTTGGACCGTTGTTATTATGCTTCTTGTCGTTGTAGCGTATCATTTCTTAACGACGAAAACAGTACTTGGACGTCACATTTACGCAGTAGGAAGTAACCCAGAAGCTGCACATCTCAGCGGTATCAATGTAAATAAAATTACGTACATGGTGTTTGGTTCTATGGGAATGCTTGCTGCACTCTCTGGTATTCTTTTTACTTCGCGTCTTCAATCGGCTACGACAACAGCAGGAACACTATTCGAACTTGATGCTATTGCAGCAGCATACGTGGGTGGTGTATCGTCAGCCGGTGGTGTCGGAAAAGTAACGGGTGCCATCATCGGTGCCATTGTTATGGCTTCCTTATCAAGCGGGATGAACCTTCTTGGGGTTGGGGTTTCCATGCAGTACATGATTAGAGGTGGCGTGTTAGTTGCAGCAGTATTGTTTGATGTGATGACACGTAAAAAGAGAGGATAAAACTTAAACTCGTAGTTCGTTAAAAGTGGAGACATCGGGATAAAAGATGTCTTCACTTTTTTAACTCTTATACGTTTTGCATATACCTATAATTGGAAAATAGGTAAGCGTTTGCATCAAGTTTCTTATGATAAAATAAGACTAGTAAATTATCGGAAAAAAAGGGGATACTTCACTTGCGCAAAGCTGGGATAATCTTTCTAAGTTTCATATGTATCTTCCTCAGTTATTTAACGTTTATAACGGCACAAAAAGCGTTTCAATCTGATTGGAAACTACCTGCAGCTTCTTCTCAGAAAGAAGATCGTTTTCGTATTGTTCTTATTACTCAAGAGTTAGATACGCCTTTCTGGGACAAGGTTGGAATAGGTGCGGAACAACAAGCTCAAGAAAGTGGAGCAAGCCTTGAAGTCTGGGGAAGCTACGGCAAGAACCAGGATGATTTTCTGAAGAAGCTTGAAATTGCTATTCAGTCAAAAGTAGATGGCATCATCGTGCAAGGACTTGATACAGAACGTTTTAAAGAGTTGACGAAAGTGAAAGCGGCGTTTTATGGAATTCCTATTATTACGGTAGGTAATGACGTGCCTAAAGCAGAAAGCCTCCGAAAAACATACGTTGGTTCAAATCAGCACTTAGCAGGAATGATGATTGCAAAACTCATGTTGTCTGACATGGGGCAAGAAGGGCAAGTCATTTTATTAAGTGATAGCCAAAAGGAGTATTATCAGGAAGAGCGGCTTTCAGGCATTAAAGAAGTGCTTCAAAGCTTTCCTAACGTAAAGACGGTTTATGCAGAAACACCTGAGACGAGAGAGCAAGTTATTGCAAAAACAAGAGACCTTTTGAATCAGTATCCCGAGGCGGACGGCTTTATTGCCGTGAACGCTAATACGGCTGGGGCCATGATTCAGGAGATTGGTAGACGAGGACAGGTAGAACCCTATTTTATTTATTCTTTTGATGATGGATCTGAATCGATCACATTACTTAATCAAAAGAAGTTGGATGGTGTGATTGAGCAGTCACCGGAGATGATGGGAAGAAAAAGTGTAGATGTTTTGATGCAGTGGCTGAAGAACGAAACCGTTCCTCTTGATGCGGATGGTTATTCCAGTGAAATTCGAATGATAAAGGCGATGGATGAGAGATGAACAGAATACAGAAAAAAATATGGATGCTCGCATCAGTCGTTCTGATCATCATGGCTATTATTTGGATAGCGCTTACCTACTATAATCAACAAACGCAAAATCAATACAATGACATTCTGCAGCGATACTTGAGCATGAATGAAGTTACAAGCAGCAGTCAACAAGTGGTGACAGATCTCAATAATTACTTGCTAGAGCCCTCTGAAGAAAATGTAGATAAACTCAATCTAAGCAAAGTAAAACTTAACGAGGCGAAAGGGGAAATCGGAAAGCTAAGAAACTCTGAAAATGATTTTGCACTCATGAATTATATGAATCTTATTGATAGTTTGATCGAAACAACAGACCGCTCTCTTATGTTCTACGAAGAATCTGACACCGAGACCTCAAACAAAGAATTTACCGAAGCGACGCGTCTCTCAAAATATATTTCAGAAATGACCCTTACCTTGATCGATACAGAGCTAAGGACTTACGACGTATTTTATAGAGGTATTATCGATCAGTCTGCAGAGTTTAAGAAATTAGGAATCTGGCTGATGCTTCTCATCACGCTTGTGTTACTCGTAATTACGTATTGGTTTAGTTTAAGTATCACAAGACCTGTGCAGCAGTTAACACGTGCAGCGAACGAGCTGTCTGCGGGAAAGTTTGATAAAGAGATCAAAGTTGAATCGAATGATGAGATCTCATTTCTTGCTCAAACCTTTAACCGAATGCGCATCAATATTAATAATCTGTTTCAGGAAATACAGCAGAAGGCGCAGCTTGAGCATGAATTGCAGCAAAACAAGCTTCTGTTGCAAGAGAGTCAGCTTAAGAATCTACAAAGCCAGATCAATCCGCACTTTTTATTTAATACGCTGAATACGCTCTCAAAAAAGGCTTACTTGGAAGGATCAGAAGAAACGAGTGATTTACTTGTAAGTGTGGCTGGTCTCTTGAGGTACAACTTAAAGTGGTTGGATAAATCCGTTACGCTTCAAGATGAAGTGATGGTGATTCAGCAATATATGAACATTCAAAAAGCAAGGTTTACTGACCGGCTGACGTTGCACCTCGATATTGATCAGTCTTGTTTAGAGGTTCAACTTCCTGGCTTGACTCTGCAACCCATAATTGAGAACGCCGTGATTTATGCAGTTGAACCAAGAGAAGATGGCGGACAGATCTGGCTTCGAATTATAGATGACGATAACATGGTGATGATTGAAGTGGAGGACGATGGCCCTGGTATTCCTGAGAATATTAGGAGACAGATTTTAAACGGTGAGCTGATCGAGACGAATCGTGCTTCAACAGGTATAGGGTTTACGAATGTTGTGAAACGGCTCCGACTTTTTTATGGTATGGAAAACTTGATGGATATTCAAAGTGATATCGGTGCAGGAACGAGGGTGTTAATAAGAATTCCTAAGAAGAGGGGGATGGAACAGCATGCTCAAACTCTTGATCGTTGATGACGAGCAGATTGAACGAGAAGGGCTACAAGTGATTCTGCAGAAGGCATTTCCTAATCTCGAGATTCATCAAGCGAAAAATGGGAAGGTCGCTGTACAAGTTGCGGCGGAATTAAAGCCTGACTTAGTGATGATGGACATTCAGATGCCAGGAATGAACGGACTAGAAGCGATTCAGCAGATTACATCCACGAATCCTTTTATTAAATTTGTGATGATTACAGCTTTTGATATGTTTGATTATGCTCGTCAGGCGATCAAACTAGGGGTGAAGGATTATTTATTGAAGCCAAGCAGAGTGAGCGAGATTGAGGAAACGGTCGGGAAAGTCTTAATGGAAATTGCAGAAGAACGCAGATCTCTCAAGGTTTTGGAAAGTACGTTGCCGCTCGTGGAAACAGATGTTGTCACACAGCTGTTGTTTGATCATGTACATGACGTCCATCTGGATATGCTTGTTGATATGCTCGACATTTCTTCCACTCATGAATCATTTGTGATGAGTATTCTACTTCCACAAGGGGGAGAAAACCTTTATTCGTTGATCAAAGAAAAGGTTAGGAAATCGGCGAGTGGGTGGGTTGGAGCATTGTATGGCCACCAGCTTCCTATTATCGTTTTTCGTAAACCAGACTGTTCATTCCGTTCTCAAGCCATTTCGCTTGCAAAAGATATTCTCTCACTGCAAAAAGTAAATTCAGACGATGGATGGTTTATCGGAATCGGAAATGTGTGTCATTCTCTAGATCAAGTTCGGCAGTCCTATCAAGAATCTCTTATTGCTACGATGGATTCCTCCTTGCCTGTTAAATATCGCTTTTATCATGATGTTCCAGTGCTTGGGAGTACAGAGGACAAACCTCAATCCAAACAGCGTGAAAAACAGTTCTTAGATGAGATTAGGTTAGGAAAGTGGACTGAAGTTCAGAAAAAAGTAATGGATCTCATCAAACGGTGCGAGAATGAGGGGGTGGATTTGCTCCAAACGCAGCAGCGTGTTCTCGAATTGCTCTGGGTCACAGCAAGAGTGATGAGCGAGATGGGAGTGGAGACAGAAACGCCTTTCTTTTCCTATCAATCTCAAGATTACCGTCAGCTTCGTTCTGAATCAGAACATTTATTAAAACAGATGCGGACTTCATACGAAGAACATTATGAACAGGTTGAGGCCGATACGATTCATCAAATCAAACAATATATCGTAAAGCATTCGCATGAAGACATCTCTCTTGAGACGTTAGGAAGAAAAGTGGGTATGAGTCCTATCTATATCAGTAAGATGTTTAAAGAAAAACTAGGAATCAACTATATTGATTTTTTGACAGAATGCAGGATTGAAAAGGCGAAGAAACTGATGGCAGATCCAGAAAAAAGCTTAAAAGAAATCACGTTTGAGGTTGGATATCACGAACCTAACTATTTCAGCAAAGTGTTCAAAAAAATGGTTACGCTTTCACCTACAGAATACCGTAGAACTGTTCTTGGGAAAAAAGGATGAAGGACGTAAAGGAGTATCATTCATGAGAAACATTATAAATCGTTTAGGCCTCGTCCTGTTATTCATAGCCATGATATGTGCTTCCGGATGCGACAAAGACAGTACGAGTAATGAGACACTTGGAAAAGCGATTTCTTCTAAAAGTGAAAAAGTGGGCAGTGAAACAGCGGAAGAGGAAAAGATTAAAATCGGTTTTTCCATGGATACGTTATTGGAAGAACGGTGGCTTAAAGACAAAGAACTCTTTAAAAAAGCCGTAGAGAATCTTGGGGCAGAAGTAGAGATACTTGCGGCCAACGGTGATGATTCTTTGCAGATTGCACAGGCTGAAACACTCATCCAAAATGAGGTTGACCTTCTTGTCGTTGTTCCTCATAACGCTGAAGCTATGGCGGCGATCGTAAAAAAAGCACATTCAGCAGGGATTAAGGTGATGGCATACGACCGCCTAGTCAAAAATGCAGACCTTGATATGTACGTATCTTTTGACAACGAAAAGGTAGGCGAGCTTCAAGCTCGAGCGATAACAAAGCTCGTTCCGAATGGAAAGTACGTGTATATAGGAGGAGCTGAAACGGATAACAATGCTCATCTGTTCAAAAAAGGCGTATTCCGAGTTCTGCAGCCTCTAATAGATAAAGGGGTTATCACGGTCGTGTACGATCAATGGTCCAAAGACTGGACACCTGCTAATGCTTTTAAAAATATGGAGTCAGCGTTGAAAGCTAACAACAATGAGATTCATGCGGTAATTGCAGCAAACGATGCTACTGCGGGTGGTGTCATACAAGCGCTTGAAGCACAAGGGCTCGCAGGGAAGATTCCGGTAGCTGGACAAGATGCCGAACTTGCTGGCGTGCAGCGGATCGTGCGTGGAACTCAAGTGATGACGGTATATAAACCGATTCAGGCTTTATCAGAGAAAGCTGCAGAATTGGCAGTGAAGATGGCAAAAGGCGAAACGATAAAAACAGAACGAAAGATAAACAACGGTAAAATGGAGGTTCCTTCTGTTTTATTATCACCGATTGCGGTTGATAAGGGGAATCTTGAAGTAACGATTTTTCGTGATGGATTCCATTCTAAAAGTGATGTTTATCAGAATCAGCAATAAATCAGTCTCCGTGATCTTCATATGGCTCGGGGCTTTTTTGTTGAATAAAGATTGTGTCATTCCCGTCAGGTGCCCATAACATGTTAGTAAACGATATCTAAGGAGCATGTTATGTATAACCATTACAATTATAGAGTAACTCCGAGTGTTGTTGCGTTTGCTAAGGGAGATGTGACTGGAGATCGTGTACCAGATGATGTATACCTAACAGGTACGAAGAGTCAGGACAGCCCATTTATTGAGAACATTACGCTTTTTGTGAAGAATGGGAGAACAGGTTCACAAACAAGAGTGCCTCTTTCTGACAATGCTGGATACAATCCAACTTTGTTTCTGGGAGATTTTACAGGTAACGGTGTTTCAGATGTGTTGGTCAGCATCAATTCGGGTGGAAGCGGAGGATTCATGTACCATTATGTGTACTCGTTTATAGGGAACACACCACAAGAAATGTTTAATTTCAACGCTTACAATGCTGCTTATGAATATGATGTGATCTACGAGAATAACTACAAAGTTCGAGTGGTAAGTAAGCGTAATAGAAAAACGTATATCATTGATATCTCTCTGAGAGACAAAGAGTATTTAAATGAAATATATGATGTGAACGGAAAGCTAAAGAAACCAATTACCGGCTTTGTAAATCCATTAAGCGGTCTATATCCAATCGATTTTGATTCCGACGCAGTTTACGAGCTTTCTGCTTATCAAAAGATCGCAGGGTTATATAACGCAGACGCTCTAGGGTATGTAGTCAATACGCTAGGATGGAGTAACAACCGGTTTGTTCTTCAGAATCAATACGTAGCGATTTCTGGAACATAATAAAAGAGATCTAGCCTTTTGAAAAGGTTAGATCTCTTTCTCTTTTTGTTTAAGCATTCATGCTATAGATCGTCCATGACAAGTAGGTAGCAAACGAACTCCAGAGAAGATAAGGGATGAGCAGCCATCCTGAAACTTTTCTTAAACGACTCGCATAAATGACTAAAAGTAAAGTCGTCACTGCAATCAATAGTGCGTCGATGCTCGCTGCGAACAAATCTTTTTGTGTAAATTGAAAATATCCGAAAGCTTGGTTGAATACATAGTTGACAGCGAATAAAATCCAAAAGCCGATTGGTTTAAAACCGTATTGATTGTAGATAAGTGTAGCTGATAGTGCGATTAAAAAGAACAAAACAGCCCATATAATACCAATTGTTTGTCCTGACGGCGTCCATGATGGCTTGTTCAGTGCATCATACCACTCGCGGTCGATTGGAAACAGAAAACTGGAAACATAGAACAGAGCGAAGATGATGACAAAGACTGCAATACTGGATTTTTTCATGCGTTACCTCCTGGGTTGTAGTGGGATTCGTGTAAGCAATTGTCTATATTTCTTAGAAGTATACTGTTCCCTTTTTAAATTATTCTTTAAACCAGAAGCGTATTTTTTGCATTTGGAAACAGAGGGTATTATTATAATAGTTACTTTAAAAAAGAAAGTTATAATTCGGGCTATTTCATAGTTAGTAATGTATGTGGTTGATTTCCGTTCCAGAATGCTCGCTTTCCGGGGGGAGTGCGGTGAGCCTCTTAGCGCTCTGCGCTGTTAAGAGTCTCACCTGTCCCTCTGATCCCCCAGGAGTCTCGCATCTTGCACTTCAATCAACTTTCATGGAAGAAAAAAGATAAAAGCAAAAACGACTTGAAGAGCCCAATAAAAATAAGAGGTGGAAGACAAACATGATGAATAAAAAATATGTACCATTGTTTGAATCTTATCGTTTTAAAAATGGAGTTGAACTTAAGAACCGTGTTGTCATGGCACCGATGACAAACTTTTCTTCAAATGAAGACGGAACTGTAACAGATGAAGAAATTCGCTACTACGAGCGCCGTTCTGAAGGTGTTGGAATGGTGATTACAGCTTGTACGAATGTTACGGCTAACGGTAAAGGATTTCCGGGAGAGTTCGCTGGAGATACGGATGAAATGATTTCGAGTCTTCGTCGTTTAGCTTCTTCCATAAAAGCAAAAGGATCAAAAGCGATTCTACAAATCTTTCATGGTGGTCGTGAAGTACCGCCTGAGCTTGTTCCGAACGGAGATGTTGTAAGTGCGAGCAATATTCCTTCAGCTGAAGGAAAACCTGTGCCACGCGAACTGACTTCAGAAGAAGTATCTTCTATCATTCGTGATTTTGGTGAAACCACTCGACGAGCGATTGAAGCGGGTTATGACGGTGTTGAGATCCACGGTGCGAACGGCTATCTGATTCAGCAGTTCTTTTCGCCACACGCTAATCGCCGTGAAGACCAATGGGGCGGCTCATTAGAAAAACGTATGGCGTTTCCTTTAGCGGTTGTAGATTCAGTGAAAAAAGCAGTAGCTGAATATGCAGATGACTCATTCATCGTAGGCTACCGTTTCTCACCAGAAGAACCTGAAACACCAGGAATTACGATGGCTGATACGTTAGCGCTCGTCGATGCACTCAGTGCTAAGAAATTAGATTATCTTCACGTTTCGGTAATGGATTTCTGGTCTGAACCTAGACGAGGAGTTGAAGATACACGTTCACGCATTGAGATTATTAACGAAAGAGTGGGCGGTCGTGTACCTGTTATGGGAGTAGGTTCAATCTATACAGCAGATGATGCGATCAAAGCATTAGGATCAGGAGTACCTTTGATTGCTCTAGGTCGTGAATTAATCATCGATCCAGATTGGGTACAAAAGATCGAACAAGGGAAAGAGTCTGAAATCGTAACGAAACTTGATAAAACAAAGCAAGATGAACTAGTAGTACCAGATCCGTTGTGGAACGCGGTATTGAATGCACCAGGTTGGTTCCCAGGAGTTTAATAAAAGATATAAGAAAAAGCAGGAGCTGATCCTGCTTTTTTATTTTGTAAACACAACAAAGTTTACTTTCAACAGGTGTGGGAAGAGATAGAGTAGACATAAGACTGGGAGGCAGATTGAATGAGTAAAACTATATTTATAACAGGCGCAGGAAGTGGATTAGGAAAAGGTGCCGCAATCGGACTCGCTAAAAAAGGGCACGCAATCATCGCCACAACTGAAACGACATCACAAAAAACAGCCCTTTTAGAAGAATCTAAGGATCTAGGTCTTGATATTGAGGTGTTCAAACTTGATATTACAAATGAACGAGATTTAAAACAAATAGTGAAATATGACTTTGATATATTTGTAGCAAATGCAGCGATCAATGAGGGAGGCGCATTAGCTGAAGTTCCGATGGATCGCGTTCGTGCACTATTTGAAGTTAACGTATTTGCTACGCTAGAATCCGTTCAGCTAGCAGCGAAAAAATTCGTCGAGAAGCGTAGCGGGAAAATTATCTTTTTAAGTTCTATGGCAGGTATATCAGCGACACCATATGTTGGCCCGTATACGGCAACAAAGCATGCGATTGAAGGAATTGCTCAAACGATGCAGGCTGAGCTTCAAGAGTTCGGTGTAAAAGTGGCAACCATCAATCCAGGTGCTTATGCAACAGGCTTCAATGATCGAAGTGCAGAAGAAAAATACAAATGGTATGACCCCGAAAAGAATTTTACAAGAAGAGAAGATATGAAGAAGCAAGAAGAGAAGCTGAAGAATCAATATGATCCAGAGGACATGATCGAGAAAATGATTGAAATCATCCCTGCTGAGCAACACCAATTCCGAACTGTTCATCCACAGGAAGTAGAAGAACAGTTAAAGAAAACGGAGAAAGAACGTTGGGAAATGAAAATATAAAGTAATCAACATCTGAGGAGGCCCTGATGAAAAGTCAGGGTTTTTTGAGTTTTGTTTAAGAAAATACTATAGTTAGATACATATATAACGGGATAGTAGGGATGTTGGAATATGAAAAAAATAATTGTTATCGGGTCCGGAATTTTAGGAGCGTCTACCGCTTATCATCTTAGTAAATTTGATGTAGACGTTCTATTAATCGATAGAAAAGATAAAGGACAAGCGACAGATGCAGCAGCTGGCATCGTGTGTCCGTGGCTATCTCAGCGTCGTAACAAAGCTTGGTATCAGTTAGCAAAAGGCGGAGCGCGGTATTATCCTGAACTCATCACGATGCTCGAGGAAGACGGTGAAACGGATACGGGTTACAAACGGGTAGGTACACTGAGTTTACATGCAGATCCTGAAAAACTTACAAAAATGGCAGAACGCGCTCTGAAACGTAGAGAAGATGCACCGGAAATCGGTGAGATCACGATACTTTCTCCTGAAGAAACGAAGAAACGCTTTCCGCCTTTATCCGATGATTTCGGATCGGTCTTCGTAAGTGGTGGTGCTCGTGTAAACGGAAGAGCGATGCGTGACGCTCTGTTGAACGGAGCTAAGAAAAACGGAGTGCAAATCCTCCAAGGAAATGCGAGCCTGCTTCATGAAGGAAACAAGGTTTCTGGTGTTTCTGTTAACGATCAAACCATTCTCGCTGATCAAATTATCATAACAGCAGGAGCATGGTCGAATGAGATCTTAAAGCAACTTGGAATCAACTTTAAAGTAACGCCACAAAAAGCACAGATCATCCACTTGGATTTGCCAAAAACAGATACAGCTGATTGGCCAGTGGTGATGCCGCCGACAAATCAGTACATCCTTACTTTTGATGATCGCGTCGTTGTAGGAGCAACACATGAAGATGAGGCAGGTTTTGATAACCGAGTTACGGCAGGCGGTATTCATGACATACTCTCAAAAGCCTTAGCTGTCGCACCTGGTCTTGCAGAAGGATCACTTCTTGAGACGAGAGTAGGCTTCCGTCCGTTCACGCCAGGTTTTTTACCTGTAATCGGGCCACTTCCTAATTTTGATAACATCTTGGTCGCGAACGGCCTCGGTGCATCAGGGCTTACAAGTGGACCATACTTAGGAGCTGAACTTGCGAAGATTGCATTAGGAAAGTCTACAGAACTAGATATATCTAACTATGATGTTTCAGGTGCTATTGAATAATCGTTATGAAAAAAGACAACTTCCACATAAGTGAGTTGTCTTTTATTTAAGCTTTTTCTAAAAAGTTGTCGCTGTTAAAAATGATTTTAACTCTTCTATACAAGTTGATTGAAGAGTAAGGTTTGCCGACTCCTATGGGAAGAGCGGTCAGGTGGAGACTCCTAAGGGCGCAAAGCGGCAGTACGAAAAGTGAAAGTGACTCGTTCAGCCCCGACAAGCAAAAGGTAAATGGGCTTGGAAGGCGTACTTTGCCTTCTTGACCGTTTAACTTTTGACCTCGAGGGGCTAGTCACTGCAACTAGACAGGAGGCTCACCGTTCGCCCCATGGAAAGCGAGCAATCTGGAGCGGAAATCAACTACTTTTGGGGAGCAACTATATATACGAAAACACTTTTTATATGGTACTCCCAATCGGTTTTAGGCTGAAATACACCAGGTACTCATTGACAGCATCTATATCATAGATTTTTTTGTTAATGAAAAATTTAAAGATTAAGTCGTTTGTATCACTGTGAGATAGTGAGTATCCTGCACTTTCCAGAAGCTCTTCTGTATCATCTTCGTCCAATTCCAAACCAAGAGCCAGCGCAAGAATCGTATTTTTCTTTGGTCGGTAATCTGATTTAGAGCGAATCTTAGAAAAGTGCTTTCGATCTAAACCGGCTTTCTTATAAACATCTGCGTCGGTCACACCTTTTTCATCAATCAGTTGAAAAAGCCTTTCTTGCAGCGTTGGCTTTTTGTTGTGATGAATAAACGCATCTAACTCAAAACGAAGACTGCTTTCTTCTAAACATTCCTCCATCATCTTAGGAGATCGACAAACTTCTAATTCCATTATGAAATAATTATTCAGGTAAGTTTCTAATTCTAATAAAAGCTTTTGATCAAGCATACCCGACCAACTCCTAAAATGTCGCTTCACAGGCGACCATTTGCTGAATCTTTCTAGCTATGATTATAGCATGACAAATGTTAGGAGATGGTTAAGGATGAACAGAAAAATAACAGAAATCGTATTTTTACTTGATCGAAGTGGTTCGATGTCAGGACTGGAGAGGGATACTATTGGAGGGTTTAACTCGTTTATAAAAAGGCAAGTTGAACGTAAGGGAAAAACACTTCTTACGACCGTTTTATTTGATGATCAGTATGAAATTCTATGGAATGGTGTAGCTGCAGAACAGGCGCATCTAACGAGCGAGGACTATTATGTACGCGGAACTACAGCGCTTTTAGATGCTGTAGGCAAAACCATATTGGATGTGGGTTACAGGCTATCACGCACTGAAGAAAACGATAGACCAGGTAAAGTGATCTTTGTGATTACGACAGATGGAATGGAAAACGCGAGTTCCGAATTCACACACGAAAAGGTAAAGAACCTTATTGAACATCAGCAAGAGAAATACAATTGGGATTTTATTTTTATGGGTGCAAATATTGATGTGATTGCTGAAGCTAAAAATCTTGGTATTAAAGAAGAAGATGCATTTCGTTTTGAAGCTACCGATGAAGGTGTAGAAAATTTATATGCCATGATGAGTGAAGAAATCATACAGCGAGGAAATAAATAATCTGACCATCAGACAGTCTCCATATACAGGAGAGTGTCTTTTTTTATGTCATCATAAACAACATATTGCATATATTGGAAATCTATAGTACATTACATATGTAATGTACTATAGTGGTAAGTTGGAGGTGAGGGAGATTTGCTGCTAAATGCTGATAGTATGAAACCGATTTATGTTCAGATTTCAGAATGGCTCGAGAACGAAATCTTGAACGAATCGATTTCAGCAGATGAAAAAATATATTCGCAATATCAACTAGCTGAAATGTTTAATGTGAATCCAGCTACTGCCGGTAAAGGCATCAATTTGCTGGCTGACGATAACGTTCTTTATAAGAAAAGGGGATTAGGAATGTTTGTTGCGGCGGATGCAAGAAAAATTATCCTCGGTAAAAGAAAGAGTTCTAAGCTACATTCACTTGTAACCGAATTAGCCCAAGAAGCCATTCAGTTGCAGGTTGAAGAAGAAGAACTTGTAACGATGATCAGGGATATGCACCAAAGAATAAAGGAGGAGCAATCATGAATGTTGTCGTTTGTCATGATCTGACTAAACAATATGGTCGATCGAAAGCAATCCAAAATATGACCTTTCGTATAGCGGAAAATAAGATTACCGGTTTGATTGGAAGGAACGGTGCGGGAAAAACAACGTTATTAAAAATTATTGCTGGTTATCTTCATCATTCTGCGGGTGATATACAAGTATTCTCTGAAAATCCGTTTAATAATCTAAAGGTTTCGGCAAATACAATCTTCATCGATAACGAGATGAGTTTTTCACAAGGGCTAACATTAAAAGAACTGCTTGAAACAGCGGGGAGTTTTTATCCGAATTGGAACCACGAATTAGCATTGAAATTATTTGATTATTTTTCTTTTAACCCTAATCAATATCATGGAAATCTGTCAAAGGGAATGAAGAGCACGTTTAATATGATTGTTGGCTTAGCGGCACGCTGCCCACTCACGATCATGGATGAGCCAACAAGCGGGATGGATTCTGCGACACGTAAGGATTTTTACCGAGCGTTATTAAAAGAATACATCGCCTATCCAAGAACGATCATTCTTTCTAGCCATCTATTAGATGAAGTAGAAGATCTGTTAGAAGAGGTACTACTCATTAAGTCTGGTGAAAAGTGTCTTCACCTACCCATCGATCAACTAAAAGAGTACGCGATTGGCGTGAGAGGAAAGACGGTTAATGTGGAGAAGTGGACTGAAAAAATGGAACCGATTTCCATGCAAGAGATCGGCGCATATATGTCATATGCGGTCATAAGAAACGATCGTTCAATAAAAGAATTAGAGGATGCTAGACAGTTAGGGTTAGAAATCACGCCAGTTTCTGCAGAAGATATTTGTAGTTATCTAACAAGTAAAACAAAGGGTGGGATCGATCATGTATTTAGCAGAGGTTAAGGCTTGGGACATCGTGAAGAAACAATACCGCTATAAGCTAAAATCATACTTTGGTGTTTTTACATCGTTAATCGTGATCCAGTTGCTAGCGATTCTTTTTTCTTTTAATGGAACGGGCATGGGTGGTGGTTCCTCGAATTCATTAAGCTATGAGTTTTACTATTACACGAGTGATATAATCCTAGTCTTTATGATGATTTGGGCGTTTATAACAGCCATCATCATAACAACGAGAGCGTATCGTTATGATGATTTTTCTTTTGTCACGAACCGTACCATCAGCCAAGTTTCTAACATTCTATTCCTTATTTCAGCTAGTATCTTTGCAGGTATAACGGTATATCTTTCTACTCATCTCTTTCAAATCTTAGCGTTTTACTTCAAAGATAATTATTCAATCATCGTTGATTCATTATCGTTTACTGAATTAGTCATGGGGATGATTACTTCCATTCTTTATATTTTTCTGTTTGCTTGCGCAGGGTATCTTGTTGGTATTTTAATTCAGCTTCATAAAGGTTTCTTGTTAATTATTCCTACTATCTTGTTTGGAGGCTTAATTTTGGATGGAGTTGGTGGCGATCCAGAATTATTTGTAAATATAACAAGGTTTTTTGGAGAAGAAACATCATTTATTCTGTTCATTTGTAAAATTGCTCTCGTTTCGTCCCTTTTACTGCTAGCTAGCCTTGGGATTTCTAACAGAATGGAGGTAAGAAAATGATAATTATATCTTTCTTGCCAATTTTAATTGTGTTTATTATCGTCGCATTTGGAATTGGAATCATGAGATCAAACACTAAAGTAAGCTTAGGAACAAGAAAAATTCGCTGGATCCTTGGCGGATATACATTTATTCTAGCGATTGCTACAGTTATTTCACTAAGCATCCTTCCAGACCACAAGAATGATCAAAAGGTAGCTACAGCAGCTGAAATGAACAAAATAGAAAACGCTCAAAACAGGGCAGTAAACAATTTGTATTCAGGAAATCTAGATGACCTTGATAAAGCATTTTCTGAAAAGAAAAAGTGGTCTTTTCCATTTAGTGAAAAGGCGTTAGACATTGTTTTAACAGAGGGGGAAACAGGCATTATGAGTGTTTTTGCTGAGCGGAAAAGCGCAAATGATGGGGAGATTGAAGCGTCTTACTATATAGGAAAATCTTATATTGATGGTGTAGATTTCACAGAAGAATTGCATCCACCAGAGCTATTATTAAACGGACAACAGCTAACCGTAAATAACCCATCTTTAGTGACAGTTAGTTTCTCTAGGTTTTCACCAGGCTTTGCATACAGCCAGTTCTCTAAAGGTGGACACTTTAGTCAAGAAAATCGTAACTCTGTGATCGGCCGTGATTTTATTCTTTTAAAAGTACCTAAGGATATTGAGCTAAATGGTGATATTAGCTGGATAAACGAATAGAGGGGAGCTTGTTACGTTGAAGAACCAAAATACATTACTAGACGCCTACAAAAATGCAAAATACCAAGTAACCGGACACGGAAAAAGAGACATTTCTGTTCTGTTAGATTCTCTTTCAAATCAAACCGGGCAGGAAGAAAGTGATATGTATGGCAGTGGCCACATCATTGATAGCTTTCAAGAAAAGATGGCTGATTATTTAGGAAAAGAATCTGCTGTGTTTTTCCCGAGTGGGACGATGGCTCAACAGATCGCCATGCGTATTTGGTGTGATGAAAAGGGTATCCAAAAAGTTGCGTATCATCCACTATGCCACTTGGAGATTCACGAAGAAGATGGTTTGAAAGAACTTCATCATATTGAACCCTTGCTGCTTACTGATGCTAATAAGATCATCAAGCTCGATGACGTTGTCAACATGATGGAGGACGTTTCTTGTTTACTACTGGAACTTCCTCAACGAGAAATCGGGGGGCAGCTGCCGAGTTTTGAAGAATTACAAGCTATTTCTGATTACTGCAGAGAAAAAGGAATTAAACTGCATCTTGACGGAGCAAGATTGTTTGAAATACTTCCCTATTATAAAAAGACGGCAGCTGAAGTTTGTGCACTTTTTGATAGTGTATATGTTTCTTTTTACAAAGGGATCGGTGGAGTTGCTGGTGCAATCTTAGCTGGGCCAAAAGACTTTACTGAAACATCAAAGGTTTGGAAAAGACGACATGGCGGTGACTTGATCAGTCTATATCCATATATCTTAAGCGCAGATTTTTATTTCGATCAGCGGGTTGGAAAAATGGAAGAGTACTATGAGGGTGCAAAGGAATTGGCAACGCTCTATAACGAGTGTGAAGGTGTACGTACACTCCCTATAACGCCAGTTTCAAACATGTTTCATGTCCATGTCCAAGCACCACAGAATGAAGTGGAACGCATTTTTGCAGACACTTATGGTGAAAGTGGAGTTGGATTAACAGGACATCTTCGAGAGAATGGTGAGAATAGCTGTTTCTTTGAAGTAAGCATAGGTGACAATTATTCTACAGTACCTAAAAGTAATTTAAAACAGACGTTCACACTGCTAAACAAGAAGTTGAAGACAAGAGCTTCAGTATAAATAATAACGTTGTAACTAAGGATAAAACAGCAAAGAACTGCTAATCATAGCAGTTCTAGCTTGTTCTAAAACTTAGTTATTCTCTGGATCCGTATCGTCGTTATAAGCACCTGGTGCTTGTTTCGCGTTAAACGTCCAATCCACTTTAAGCTTGTCTCCTTGGAACTGGTTTTGATCTTCGCCATTATCTACGAACTGGAACAATACGAACATTTTTTCTTTCTCACCTGGAGGAATACCATCAGGACGCTGAACTGTACCAACGAATTCATCAATTGCTGTTAGATCAGGTTGTTGTTCTTTAAGTTGGGCTAATGTTGTCTCAACAACAGGAACAGTTGCACTGCTCGTGTTGTACATGATTGTAATCTTAATGTGGTTTGCTAGATCATCTGTATTATCTGATTTTGCATCTTCAACTGTATATTTCGTATCTAGTAGTACTTGATAGATGTCTAGTGAACCCTTATTCTCAAACGTAAATTCACGGTACACTTCATCGCCTGGTTTGATGTTGTCAATGTTAACCACAGCGTTTGGATTGATGGAAAGATCTAACGTACCTGCAGCGAAAGTGTTCTTCGTTTCAAACGTGTCACTAAAGTAAGCGAACGTTCCTCCTCCCATTAAAGATAAACCTAGTGCAGCTGTCATAACGCCTTTGCTAATTGTCTTCGTAAACCCCATTCTTCTCAACCTCCATAGATATGTAATATAAATTTATTAAACTCGTATGTATGATTTAAATACATAGAGAGCTAACCCAAGTTTATGCTTTTTCGACATCTAGTTTTCTAGCTGCTTTCACTATAGAAAAGACAGCTGAACTTAATAATAAGAACCCTGGAATAAATAACAAAAGTGCAGATGCTTCCTTAGATTGAGTTACATTTAATGCATATCCGGCATAAGGAATCGTAAATCCTGTGTAGCTTCCAACCACATCATTTGAAGGAACTGACCACATATCAGGTCCGTCATTGTTATCGCCCTTTGTGTGATAGAAAATTTGTCCGTTTTTATTTTCAACATCAATAATTCTATGAGTAATCAGCTTATCTTCCATTTGAAAAGTGATAATGTCGCCTTTTTCAAAGGTAGTGTTATCGTCTGTCTGTTTAATAGAGATGATAGACCCTGTTTGAAAGATAGGCTCCATCGATCCAGATAATACCGCTTTAATCTGATAGCCAAAAACGGAAGGTTCTGATCCTGAAACACGGGACGATAGGATGATAAAAGCAAGCAAGCAGAGCAATACAATAAAAGAGGTACTTGCTAGTTTAGTCGTGAATTTCAACAGTCTTTTCGTCATGTTTTGTTTCTCCTTCACTTTGAATAGAATCATCAGCAAATTCGTTTTGTTCTATTTGATCAGTAGCATTCTTCATCTCTGCTGAATTAATGGGACCTTCAATCTTCTCAGCATCTTCTAACTTGTTGATACGAACTTCAATAGAATGGTGTAATTGTTTAATAGGTTGTAAGTTCACTGTTTCTTTTATTTTTTTGCTCAATTCGTTTGCCTCATTACACCCTTCATAGACAAATTGGTATGTCTTTGAATCCAGATTCTTTACCTGTTTCTCATAGTTCAAGAGCTCATTATGTATGTCTTGAAAATCATTGAGAAGTGAGTGAAGTGCTTGTTCTATTCTTGTAATCTTCTCGATCGTTTTTTTTAGCTCCTGTAAACTTGCATCATCAGCGGCGTTCGGAACGGTATTGTATAGAGAGAGTATGTCCGAATAAATGATCATAGCTTTTCCATTAAGATCTCCCACTGTGTCTGGAAAGACAATTGCAGCTGAAAGTTCAACCGGTTTTATTTGAGCTCGGCTTGAAAAGGCAGCTTCAGTTTGACCGGTAATTTGAGCACCACAATAAAAAGATAGAGAGCACAACCCCAATAGAACAGTTCCTTTATGAAGCTTGCCTTTCATATCAGCCCTCCTCGTCTAGTGATTTGACCCTATTATTGCAGAATGTGTTCGAGATTGTTATTGGGTTAATTATTCAAGAAATATGGACATTTTTTGTCGAATGAAGTCCTTAAAAGCTATTAACCCTTGAAAAACTAAGGATAAATTAACCCAATTGACCACATTTGTAATGTTCTTAATAATTGGAATTATTCCGGAAGCACAATTTGATGAAGAGGTGAATGGGTTGAAAAAGAAAAGACAAAAACGATTGAACAAAAAAGTGGTAATTCCAGCAGTTCTAGCATTGTCCGTTACACTTGGAGGATTTTCATTACCTGGATCTAATGCACACGCGAATCCTACAACTGTTTTATTCCAAGCTCCTGAAGGGTTGAGTAAAGCTGAAATCGTTAAAGCGTATCTTCAATCACAGGTCGTTTCCGAGGTTGGAGCGAAATCAGCATCTACAATAGGAGAGCAGTTTAAGATCGTAGAAGAGTTTACAGATAGTAGCACAAATACATACCACGTGCGTACTATTGAGCAATACAACGGGATTCCCATCTACGGCAGTGGACAAACCGTTGCATTAGATGCAAACAACAATGTGTACGCATCATTTGGGAAGGTAACTCAAAAACTAGGTCGATCGATCATTTCGACAGATCCGTCCATATCGAAGGAAGCTGCAGAAAGAACAGCGAAAGAGCAAGTAGTTGCTAAGATTGGAGAAGTTAAGCAGTATGACGGAGTAGAAACCGAATTAACAATCTATCCGCATGAAGGAAGAAACTACTTAACATACTTAGTCAAAGTTTCGACTTCTGTTCCTGCACCTGGGTATTTTCATTATTTTATTGATGCAACTACTGGAGAGATTGTTGATCAGTTTAACGCGGTACATGAAGCAGATGCTCCAGCAGTAACACCGATAACAGGAAGAGGACTAGATTTATTCGGTAAAGTTCAAAATTTTATCGCTGTAAAAGATAGTACATCCGGGAAAAGCTATCTGCATGGTGCGGCAATAGGAGGAGGAACAACGACGAATCCGAACATCGTCCCAGTTCATACGTACAAAGCGAACCGCATGGGTGAGACACCTTTCATCCTACTATCCGGACTTTTTGGGTTCTCAGGTTTTGAAGTAGAAACAGGTACGTCTTTCTTTGCTGATCCAGCAGCGGTTTCAGCTCATACGAACTCTATCAAAGTAAATACGTATTACCAAAATATCCACAAACGTAACAGTATCGATGGAAACGGAATGCCGATCATAAGCACGGTCCACATTGGGTCTAAATGGAACAATGCAGCATGGAACGGAAAGCAGATGCTTTACGGAGATGGTGACGGTATTCTGTTCAGTTCATTAGCAGGTGCGATGGATGTTGCAGGTCATGAGATGACACATGGTGTAATCTCAAAAACAGCAAACTTAACCTATCAAGGAGAATCAGGTGCGATTAATGAATCACTAGCTGATATCTTCGGTGCGTTGTCTGAGATGCATTCACACGGATTAACAAGTCCATCTGAGTGGGAGATGGGTGAAGACATTTACACACCAAACGTACCTGGTGATGGCGGACTTCGTTCCATGAGTAATCCTAAGTCCAGAAAGCTATCTGCAGCTTATGGATTGAAGGATAATGCATATCCTGATCACTATGAAGACCGTTACTTAGGTGAACTGGATAAGGGTGGGGTTCATATTAACAGCTCCATCAACAATAAAGCAGCTTATCTCATCTCTGAAGGAGGAGAGCACCACGGAGTTAAAGTCACGGGTATCACACGTTCGAAAACAGAGAAAATCTTTTACCGTGCGTTAACGAACTATCTTGTACCGTCATCAGGATTCAAAGAGATGCGTGCTGCAGCGATTCAATCCGCTCGAGATCTTTATCCAGACCGAAATGGAGCTCCATCTGCCGAAACAAAAGCGGTAATGGCAGCATACGATGCGATTGGTGTACCGGCTCAATAAGCAATGTGATCCACGAGAGAGTATTCTTTCGTGGATTTTTTATGGAAAAATGGTGAGCATTAAGACTCAAAAACATGACTTTAGAAGGAAAAAAATAATTCAGAAAGAAACTTTTATCATTAAACATTTGTTCATGAGGAGAGACACGTATGATCGAGGGAGAAATTATTAAATTTTATCGGAAAAGAAGAGGACTTTCTCAAGAGCAACTGGGCAAAGATATTTGTACGACAACACATGTTAGTAAAATTGAGCGGGGGCAGACGAAGTATTCAACGGAGATTATAACCTTATTCTCAAAACGGCTAGATATCGACATACAGAAGGAGATGCAGTTCTTTCAAGATATGGAGAAGAAACTTCATCAATGGCACAACTCTATTATCATGCAAAGAATGAAGGAAGTAGAGAAAACAAAAAGTGAATTAGATCAATTTCCGATTGTTAAATCCTCAAAACATGCAGCACTTTATCAGCTAGTGCTTGCTCGTTATTATCTTTTAAAAAAAGAGCCACAAAAAACAGCAGAGATTTTAAACCGAATAAAAACTGAGCATCTGACTCCTTTTGAATACAACATGTATAAGCATGTAAAAGGAATCTATTATTTGGAGAAGTACAACAATTTTTATGTTGAGAATCGCAAGAAAGCGATCGAGCTCTTGAGTACGATTGATAAGATTGCCTATGGAAATGAAGAATACTGTTATCATTTAGCGATGGCTTATCAATGGGTTGAATCAAAAACGATGGCTTATATCAATGCCAAAAAAGCAGTGGACTATTTTAAGAGAAACAACAACTTCTCAAGAGCCATCCAAGCAGAATCAGTCATGCTGCTTCAAATAGAATGCGCCACTCAGCATGAATTTGAACAAAAAGTTAACCGTTACCTTCAGTTGATTCAGGATAGTGAAACGCTAAACGAAATTGGTATTATCGGAATGCTTCTGCATAATCTAGGGCTTGAATTTTTCAAAAGAAAAGATTATGAGAATGCGCACATCTATTATCGAAAAGCGTTAAAGATGGCTGATAAAAAAACAGCGATCTATTTAAATCGATTGTATAATTTTTTGGACAATAGTATCGATGGAAAACTTCAGTCTCAAAGGCAGAATTTAAAAAGTGCAGAAGAAGGATTAACAGCAGCCAAAATGGTAAAGCACCAGTTATATTTGCATTTGTTTCAACTTCACCTGTATATCTTAAAGGGCGAGATGGAGGCTTATTTCAGTTACTTAGAAAATATAGCAATGCCATTTTTTCAAGCTCATAATCAATTTAGCAGGATCGATAAGTTTGGAAAGCAGCTATACCACTATTATGCCGATACGAAGCAGTACGAGAAAGCAATTGAAATTTCCTCTCTGTTTCTAGCTAGAGATTAAATAAAGTCATGCAAGATAGGTTGGATAAAAAGTCCCCTGTCTTTTTTTGTTCGAAAAAGTTAGAAAATTTATATTGAAAGTTATTTTACTGTCAGTTATAATTTTTATTAACGAAAGCGCTTTCGGTAAAGAGGAGATAACAATGGCTACAATCTATGATATTGCAAAAAAGACGGGTTTCTCAACGACAACCGTCTCAAAGGCACTCAATAACTATTCTGATGTGAGTGAGAAAACGAAGCAGAAGATTCTACAAGCAGTCGAAGAAATGGGATATCTGCCTAATGCACATGCCCAATCGCTTTCTACAAAAAAGTCTTGGACGATTGGTGTGATGTTTTCTGAATCGAATGAAGTAGGAATGAAACATCCTTTCTTTAGTGCCATAATAGAAAGTTTTAGAAAGAATGCAGAACGAGAGGGATATGATCTGATCTTCGCTTCAAGAAATCTGCGTAATCGGGATATCAGCTATTTGGAACACTTTTCTTACCGTGCCGTTGATGGCATTGTAGTAATCTGTTCTGATCCACAAGATCCGCAAGTACAAGAGATGATAAACAGCACGATTCCTATCGTTGTTATAGATATGAACAAACAGAACTGCAGTCTTGTCTTCTCGGATAATATTGAAGGTGGAAAGCTGGCAGTTAACTACTTGCATTCACTTGGTCATACAAAGATCGCTCATATCGCTGGCGATGCTTTAACTGATGCAGGTGCAGAAAGAATTAAAGGATTTAAAAAAGCGATGAATGAGTTGAACCTGCCGATTCATGAAGGCTACCTTATCAATGGTGGATTGTTCTCAATCGGTGAAGGCAAAGCGGCCATGGAAAAGCTGTTGATGTTAGATGATGTACCTACAGCGGTATTTGTTGCAGGAGATCATATGGCTATCGGTGCAATTGAGGCCATAAAAGAGAAGGGTTTATCTGTACCCGAAGATATTTCAATCATCGGTTATGATGATATTGAAATGGCAGCATACATTACACCGAAGTTAACGACGATTAAGCAAGATACGGATATGATTGGATACCAAGCAGCAAAGTTGTTGATGAAACAAATTATCCAAAAGAAAAAACTGATCACATCCAAACGTATTCCAGTCGAACTAATCATTCGAGAATCATGCTCACAAAAAAAATAAAAATTTTTTTAGGATAATTCGAAAGCGGTTTCGAATATTTATTTTGAAACAAAACGAAACCGCTTTCGCTCTATAAATTTTAAAGAAGGAAGGGGTTTATACATGAAAAGGAAGTTAAGTATCTTTTTGGTATCGATTTTGTTGGTGGGATTATTTGCAGGTTGTTCAAGCGATTCGAAAACATCTGGTAATGGCAAGAAAGATGTTGATCTAAGAATCTGGTCGTTTACAGATGAATTAAAGAAACCGATCAAAACATTTGAGGAAAAGAACGGCGTAAAAGTGGAGTTAACGATTGTTCCGATCGCTGACTACCCGACAAAGTTAAAGCCAGTACTTGAGAGTGGTGTTGGAGCTCCTGACGTTTTCACGGGCGAGATTGCATTCTTAAAACAATGGGTTGATGCAGGCTATTGGGAGAACTTATCTGAAAAGCCTTATAACGCAGATAAGCTTTCTGATAAGTATGTACCTTATGTATTTGACCTTGGTAAAGATAAAGATGGCGATGTACGCGCTCTTTCTTGGCAAACAACGCCAGGAGGCATCTATTATAAGCGAAGCATTGCAAAGGAAGTATTAGGAACAGACGATCCAACTCAAGTTGGTGAAATGATGAGCTCTATGGATAAGGTGTTTGAAGTAGCAGAAAAGATGAAGTCAAAAGGCTATAGCATGTTCCCAGATGAAGGTGCGATCCGCTGGTTCACACAAGGTGACAATCCACAGCCTTGGGTAAACGACAAGAATGAGCTTCAGTTAACGGAAGAAAAAATGGAGTACATGGATTACTCGAAAAAGCTTCGTGATAATCAATACACTGCTCTAGCACCTGAATGGTCACCATCTTGGTTCGAAGGCATGGATAAGCCGATCAAGGTAAAAGAGGGTGGCAAGGAAAAAGAAACGCAAGTGTTTTCATATGTTCTTCCTACATGGGGATTACATAGCGTCCTGAAAACCAATGTTAAGGAATCTGTTGGTGACTGGGCGGTAACGAGTGGTCCGAGTCCTTATTTCTGGGGTGGAACATGGCTTGGTGTATACAACAAATCGGATAATAAGGAACTTGCTTATAAATTTGTGAAAATGATGACACAAGACGATGAGTTCTTAACATCTTGGAGTAAAGAAACAGGTGATGTCCTTTCTTATCTACCTGTAACAGAGACAATTAAAGATGACTTTAGCGACAAATTCTTAGGTGGACAGAACAACTATCAATTCTTCCTGGATCAATCTACTAAGATTACACCTGGGATCGTGACGAAGTACGATCAGCAGCTAGATACGCTTTACGGAAATGCCGTTCAGCAATATGTAACAGGTAAGAAATCTAAAAAAGAAGCGATTAAAGAATTTTATCAAAAAGCACAAAATGCTTATCCAGACATCAAAGTACCGAAAAAATAAGTTTTATGGACGGTGGCGGGAAACTTTTTCTCGCCACTGACCTATCTATTGAAAGGGGGAGGAGAGATGAAAAATTTAAACCGTTATGGCTATTTTTTTATTGCTCCGTTTTGGCTCGTCTTCTTAGTGTTCAGTATATATCCCGTCGCCCTAACCTTTTATTATAGCTTTACAAATTATACAGGCAGTGGTGAAGCACAGTTAGTAGGTTTAGCAAACTATAAACGACTCCTTACAGACACATATTTTGTTGAAGCTTTTTTTAACACATGGAAGATATGGGGTGTGAACTTCGCACTTCAAATGGGACTTGCTCTTATCCTGGCTATGATCTTTTCAGATATGAGAGTGAAATTAAAAGGTATCGCATTCTTTCGAGCGATCTTTTATCTACCAAATTTAATTACGATCAGTTCGGTTGCTCTATTATTCGGGATTTTACTAGATTGGCAGCACGGTTCATTAAACATGATGTTGATGAAGGTAGGAATCATTTCAGATCCGATCAACTGGCTTAACGAACCAACGAGTGCACAGTTATCGATCTCATTGATTTTAACGTGGATGTGGTTTGGGCACTCTTTTATCGTTGTGATGGCAGGCGTATCAGGTATATCGAAAGACTACTACGAAGCAGCATTGATCGATGGTGCAAATCGCTGGCAGACGTTTTCTAAGATTACGATTCCGCTATTGAAGCCTATCCTGCTTTATATCATGATTACCTCGCTCATTGGAGGTCTTCAATTGTTTGATCTACCGATGCTTTTAACAGATGGAATAGGATCACCAGATGGCTCGTTAAATACGATGGTGCTCTATTTATACAATCAAGCCTTCAAGTATAACAATTACGGATATGCTGCAGCAGTCGCATACGGGCTATTTGTTATAACGCTCATCTTCTCTGCTTTCATTTTCAAAGGGATGTATGGGAAAGAACGTAAACAACCAAGGCAGGTGTAAAGCATGATAGGAAAAACAGCGGTAGATAATAGCCTTTCAAATTCTGTTGAAAAGAAAAGTGTTATAGAAACAAAACCGAAGCGAAAAGTCAGCATACCAAAAATTCTGATCTATACCGTATTGATCGTTATGGCAATCGTGTGTTTCATTCCGTTCTTAATGATGCTTGTTAACGCCACACGCTCAAATGAAGCAATTCTTTCAGGCTTCACCTTGCTTCCAGGTAGTGCAATCGTTGAAAACTATCAAACGATGATGAGCTATATCAATATTTGGGCGGGTTTTAAGAACAGCTTAATCATTTCCGTTCTCGTGACATTATTGTCGGGTTACTTTTCAGCATTAACGGCTTATGGTTTTGCGTTCTACGTGTTTAAGGGCAAGAATGCGATGTTCGTTTTCATGTTAGTGATGATGATGGTCCCAGGCCAGTTAGGGTTGATCGGCTTTTATGAGCTTTGTAAGAACTTAGGGATATTGGATACGTATATTCCATTAATCATTCCCGCAGCAGCGAGTCCTTTCGTGGTGTTCTTCCTGCGCCAGTACATTTTAACAACGCTGCATCCAAGTTTGATTGAGGCGGCACGAATTGATGGAGCAAGTGAATTTAAAATCTTTCATACGATCGCGATTCCAATCATGATGCCAGCGATCGCGACCATGTCTATCTTTACGTTTATCGGGTCGTGGAACAACTACATCATGCCGTTAGTTGTATTATTCTCACCTGAAAAGTTCACGCTTCCTGTGTTGATGGGCTTCTTAAAAGGTTCACAAGTGGCTCAAAACTTGGGGTCTATGTATTTAGGTATCGCGATCTCCGTGGTGCCGATCATGGTAGCGTTCCTATTTTTATCAAAATATATCGTTAACAGCATTTCAGCAGGTTCTATCAAAGAATAGAGGAGAGAAACAGTTATGCATTTTAATAAGTCATTCGTGTTTGGTACAGCAACATCTTCTTATCAAATTGAGGGAGCTCGTCTTGAAGGAGGCAGAACACTTTCAATCTGGGATACGTTCTGTGATACGCCTGGAAAAGTATATCAACAGCATAATGGAAGCATAGCGTGTGATCATTACTACCGATTTGAAGAAGATATTCAGCAGATTAAGAAGCTTGGCGTAGAAACGTATCGCTTCTCAGTTTCCTGGCCTCGTATTTTTCCTGAAAAGGGTGTTTTGAATGCAGAGGGAATGGACTTCTACAAGAAATTAACGCAGCGTTTACGTGAAGAAGGAATCAAACCTGCGATTACGCTTTACCACTGGGACCTCCCACTATGGGCCCATGAAGAAGGCGGATGGGTAAACCGTGAGTCAGTCGATTGGTTTATGGAGTTAGCAAAAGTTTGCTTCCAAGAGCTTGATGCAGAGGTGGATTCTTGGATTACGCATAACGAGCCGTGGTGTGCTGGTTTCTTAGGTTATCATCAAGGATTTCATGCGCCAGGACATACGAACATGGACGAAGCTGTTAAAGCGGTACACCACATGCTTCTTTCTCACGGAAAAGCTGTACAATATTTAAAGAACGAGCTTCAATCCAAAACGCCGATCGGTATTACGTTAAACCTGTCACCGATCTATGCAAAAACAGATTCTGCGAACGATCAGCTTGCAGCGAATAATGCTGACGGTTATTCCAATCGCTGGTTCTTAGATCCTGTTTTCAAAGGGCAGTACCCTGTTGATATGATGAACCTGTTCTCTAAATACGTTCATTCGTATGATTTTATTAAAGCAGGGGATATGGAAATCATCTCAACGTCTTGTGATTTCTTTGGCATCAACTATTATAGCCGAGGGATTGTTGAGTTCTCTGCAGCGAATGACTTCTTACATAGAGGGGCTCATTCTGATTATGAAAAGACCGGCATGGGATGGGACATAGCGCCAGAAGAATTTAAAGATCTGATCAGAAGATTGAGACAGGAGTATACGGATCTTCCTATCTATATTACCGAGAATGGTGCAGCCTTTGATGACGTGCTAGAGAACGGACGCGTCCACGACTCTGGCCGTGTGGATTATATCGAAAAGCATCTTCAAGCGGTTTCTGATCTGAACGATGAAGGCATGAATATTGAAGGGTACTACCTATGGTCTCTGATGGATAACTTTGAGTGGAGCTTCGGCTATGACAAACGATTTGGAATCATCTACGTAGATTTTGATTCTCAGGAGCGAATCTGGAAAGATAGCGCATACCGTTATGCAGAGATCGTGAAAAACAGAGGGACCAATAACAGCAACAAAGAAACAGATGCTATTTCAGTAAGCTAATTTATTTCTAAGATAATAATAACCATTGAAGTCCCTGACATAGGTTAGGGACTTTTTTGTTCTGTGTAAAATTTTCCTGAGTGGAGAAGCTAAAAACGTATAGGAGGGATAGATATGAAGGATAAGAATGAGGAACGAATCGATGAAGAAACATCAGACGGAATGAATGAGTTAGTAGAGATCATCAATGCAAAAGGTGATACGGGTGAATTGAAGGAAATCGTTGAGAGCTATGATAATAAAAAGGAACATTCCCCTTTATGCAATGATGATTTTTTCTATGCAGACCTTCGGGCCATTGCGGAAGACTGTGCTAAGGAAGATTAAAGTTTTAAAACTGGCAGAAACGCTGATGATAGCGATTCTGCCAGTTTATTTTTTGGAGTGCGCGAATAAGTTAAGTTTGCACTGCTATGTTGAGGTAGGAGGTATAGGGCTAGTGTGTCTTGTCGAAGTGTGACGACTCGCCGGTTTATGACCAAAACTCGCCGGAATAAATCCGAAATTTCTAGTATTATTTCAAAAATTTCTCAAGATAGTAGTCGCAAACCCCGCCCAGTTTTATCAGAAGCTATATCCATCAATAGCTACTTAACGTGTAATTTGAGTTAGCTGTTGTATATCTTCAACAGCATAATCAGCAATCAATGAGGAAGAGTGAGATTTATGAATGAGTTCTAAACTTTTCTGCATGTTACATAATAAAGCTTCGTTATTAAATAGCCTCTGAACATTCTCCACAATTTCGTCTGCGGTATGAACAACTATTGCAGCACCTTTTTCTTCAAAATACTTAGCATTTTCTCCTTCTTGGCCAGGAACGGGCTTATATAGAATAAGTGGCACTCTTACAGCAGCAGCTTCAGTAATGGAGATGCCACCTGGCTTGGTTACTACGCAATGTGAAATCTTTAAGACTTCATGAAGTTCGTCTACGTAACCGAATAATCGGAATGAACCTGGATGTTGTTCGGCTAGTGGTGTTAATTTCTCATACAACGTTTTATTCTTGCCACATACTACAATTACTCGCAGAGAAGGATCTTTTAATAAAAGCTGAGTAAGAACCTTAACATTCCTTAGCACACCTTGAGCACCAGCTAGGATCGTCACGACACGTTTACTTGGCGTAACTCCGTATTTAGTAAACACTTTCTCTTTATGAATTGGGCGATAAAAGTCTGAACGAATGGGAATACCGCTAACAGTAATTCTATTTTCTGCCACACCATGTTTGATCAGTCCGTTTTTGACTGAATCAGATGCAACAAAATAATGATCAATCGCTGGATTGATCCAAAATGGATGAGCGAAATAATCAGTGATCACGGTATAGATGGGGATGTTAAACCGTGATTTTTTAATAAGAAATGGCGCAGCGTGAAGGGGAAAGGTTGTTATTACAAAACGGGGTTGATGTTCTTTAATCAATTCTAGAAATCTTTTTCTTCCTAAATAACGAGAGAATTGTGTAATCGTATTGGCATTCAATTTGTTTGTTCCATAATAAAACCATTTATAAAAAGAAGAGCCGTGTGAAAAGCTTTTGATAAATATGGATTGCGTAACTTGGGACATGATGGGGTGAGCTTCACCAAATAAATCAGATATGACAGGTTGAAATCCTTTACTCTTCATTTCTTCAGCGAGGACATTAGCCACTTGAACATGACCGCTGCCATAGTTAGCTGTAAGGATTAATGCTGTTGGACGTATCATTAGAAAACCTCCCCAGTCTTTTGAGATAAGAATAGCAGGAGATTTTAAACGTGATATGAAGAAGACTAAAAGGTTTTGTAAAAAGTAAAAATTGTTAGTGGTACAATAAGATAGATTCAAAATTTCATAAGATCCGATAATTATGGTGTCTGTTGCAGACTTAATAGGGAATCTGGTGTGAGGCCAGGACTGTACCCGCAACTGTAAGTGCTGACGAAATAAGCAAAACCACTGTCTATCTGACGGGAAGGGCTTAGAGTAGGCTGATGCACGAGTCAGGAGACCTGCCATCTTTATAGCGTTGATCTTCTTCGGGAGTTGGGAAGATAGGACGAGGGGTATTTAATAGATCATTCTTTCTGTTATTTATTCTTACGTACCCGTCTTTCGTGATGGGTATTTTTCTTTGTTCACTAACTCCCTCAAAATAAGAGGAGCTTTCAAGCTTCAGAAAAGAGGGTATGGTATGGAACAGCAGTTATCAGCAAACATCTCAAGAACGATTCAAACAAAGTTGGTATTGCCGCCTGACACGAATCACATGGGAACGATATTCGGTGGTACCGTTTTATCGTACATTGATGAAATCGCAGCGATTGCCGCCATGAAGCACAGCAAGAAAGTGGTTGTCACCGCATCCATTGATAATGTAAACTTCTTATCGTCAGCTAAAGTGGGAGACATCCTCATATTAGAAGGTGTAGTGATCTCAACGGGAAGAACGTCTATGGAAGTATACGTAAAAGTGGAGTGTCAAAATCTAGAGACGGGGAACATGACGTTGAACACCACGTCAATCTTAACGATGGTGGCCATTGATCAAAACGGTAAGCCGTTTCCGGTACCGAGTGTCATTCCTGAGACAGAAGAGGAAGAAGCACTCTTTAAAGGTGCTCCACTAAGGAAAGAAAGGCGTTTGTTATATAAAAATGTAAACAAAATTTAAGGTTTCTTTAAAAGTTATAGTTGTAGTTTTTTTCTTTCTTCTTTGTAAGTTGGTTGTAGCGGAAGGTTGCCTGCCTGCTACATGAGAAGCTTCTCGCAAGGCATGCGACGAGGAAGTCCACTTTCTAGCATAAACTTGTAGACGCAGGAGCAAAGAGACAACTTTGAAGCGGTCAGATGGAGACTCCTAATGGCGCAAAGCGGCAGGAGGCTCACCGTTCGCCCCGTGGAAAGCGTGCAACCTGGAGCGGAAACCAACAACTAACAAAAGCAACAATGTATACAAATAAACCTATTTTAAAAGGAAAAGGAAGTGAGAATCCCAATGAAAATTAAAAATATCATATTTGTAGCATTGGGGTTCTTTTTCCTAGGTTTAGGCGTTATCGGTATCGTCTTGCCGTTGCTTCCTACCACACCTCTTTTATTATTGGCATCTTATTTCTTCGTAAAAGGTTCAAAAAAGTTTGAAGTGTGGTTTAAAGGAACCGACATTTATAAAAAACATCTAGATGATTTTGTTAGGAATCGTTCGCTCACTAAAAAGAAAAAGATCATGATCAGCCTGTTTTCAGATTCGATGATCTTGATTACTTTTATCCTTACAGACAGTATGATCGCAAGAGTGATTTTGATTCTTGTGGTGATGTATAAATATTATTATTTTATCGTTAAAATTAAAACGGCATAGAGAATGTGTGGAGATAAAGAGAGCAGCCTAATCAAAGGCTGCTCTCTTTATCTATCATGAAGAGGCTTTGTACATAACCACCAATCGTAGCACTCGATCTCTCCTGCTTGTGCTTGTTCTGCCCGTTTTTTAGCTTCTTGTACTGTGGCAGCTGGAGGAACGATAAGACGGTCTCCAACAAGCTCGTTTTTCGGCCAGTTTGCAGGTGTTGCTGCTTTATTTCTATCTGCTGTCTGCAGCGCCTTAACCGCTCTTAGGATCTCGTTGATATTACGGCCAACATTTTCAGGATACGTAAGGATAAGACGAATCTTGCCTGTCGGATCTACGATATAAACACTCCGTACTGTTCTTGTTCCCATCGTAGGGTGTATCATTCCTAGTCTAGTAGCAATCCGGCCTAGACTATCCGCGATGATCGGAAAAGTAATCTCTACTTTTAAATTCTGCTGTATCCATTCGATCCATTTTAAGTGTGAGTATACTTGTTCTACAGATAATCCGATTAAGTAAGTGTTGAGCTTTTTAAACTCAGGCATGAGCTTTTGAAACGCAACAAACTCTGTTGTGCATACGGGTGTAAAGTCACCCGGATGGCTAAAGAGGACAAACCAATGACCTTGATAGCTTGTTGGGAGGACAAGTTCCCCAAGGGTTGTATGAACCGTCATCTCCGGAAATTGATCGCCAATAAAAGGCTTTGAAAATGTTTGTGTAGATTCCATCCCTCTCTTCTCCTATCTTCCTTGGTTTCCCATCATCTTGCTCTTTTTCAACAGCTGAGACTCTCCTGTTTTTTCCCACTCTTCTACCTGTTCAATAGCTTGTTGAGGTGTAAATCCTTGACCAACAAGAACACCAGATAAAATAAATTCCTGATAGAGATGAGTTAAGTTAATGCCTTCTTCGGTCTCTTTTAATGCTCTTTGTACTAACGGATCAATGTACGAAACCCATTGGTCTGCTAAGCTCTCCGTTTGAGGCATTCTGTGTTCTTGATGAAAAGAACGAGGAGCACTTGATGTACTGTTTAACGTGAATAAATAGTTGTACTTAGCGCTGTGCTTGATCTCATCTGTAATGATGTTAAAGAGAATATCTCGATAATACGTATTAGGAAGTCCTTGGCGAATAACGCGATATTTCTCTACGGCAGCAAGTTCGCCAAACAGCGCTTTTACAAGTCCGTCTTTATAGGTTTTCGGTTTCTGAAACTCTTCTCCGTTCATTGGTGGAACTTCTTGGCCGGTAAGATCTTTGTAGATCATTCTAAAGAGTTTGTTATGCCTTTTCTCATCATCTCGAATAGATGCGATGATTAATTTTTGTTCGTTTGTGGGTGCCTCAGAAATTAAATAGTCGTAAAATAATTCATCTTCCCTTTCGCCAGCAACAGCTTCTCTAATGAGTTGAAGAGATAGTTGAAGTGCTTGCTGCTGCCCATCACTCTGCTGTTGTCCGGTGTCTTGTTGCTGTTGTTGTGGGTTCATATAGCTCATCAAGATAACCTCCAAAAAAATGATTGTCGCATTAGTATATGCACACGCCTAAATTTTGTTTATACACAAAGATTTAAACACCACATGTCCGATGCATGAATAAGAATGAGCATATAGCTCGTTGAAAAATAAGGAGTGTTTATAGTGGATGAACTCATGTGGCTAGCGATCGGTGCAGCCGCAGTTTTTATAATAGAAGCGGGTGGTTATTTATATTGGAGGTTTTTGGGAAGTGGCTCACTTAAACTCTATATAAATGATGGTCAGAGACCCGAAAGAGACTTCAAACTGATTCAGACGTTCAAAACGTTGACACAAAGAATTGCACTAATCGATGTCTCAGGAGAAGTATGGGTCTACAGCAATGGTGAAATCATGTTTGGCACGAAACAAGATGAAAATGAGTATGCAGAAGTGATCGTACATGTTCCGATGGCCGCAGCGAAAGAGACTAAACGCATCTTAATCATCGGTGGCGGAGGCGGAATCAGTGTGCGAGAGGTTTTGCGTTATGAGAACGTTGAGGAAATTATCGCTGTAGATGTTGATGCGGAGATGATGGATCTTGGAAAGAACTTCGATCGTTTAGTTACATTCAATGAGGGTTCATTAAATCATCACAGAGTGAGAACGGTGATTGAAGATGGCAGACATTTTGTAGAAGAAAGCCTAGAAACGTGGGATGTGATCATTGTAGACATACCAGAACCGACTGAAAGATGTCCAAGTCTATCCCAATTGTTTTCTTTAGAGTTTTATCATCAATTAAAAGAACACTTAAACCCGGGTGGTGTTGTATCCATTGCTTGTTCAACCGTCAACCTGATGCCAGAATATATGTGGAGCATCGAAAAGACGTTAAAAGAATGTGGACTTTTCACAATTCCTTTTCATAATTTCTCTAACAAGACGGGTGTGGATTGGGGTTATGTCCTCGCTTCGACATTACCGGTAAAGCGAGAAGACATCCGATTAAAAGTTACCGTTCCATTCTTAACAGAAGGAAGACTGAAGGATGTGTTGGAACTACCTTACTACTTGAAAAACCTTGAAAACAAAGGTGATATCCAGACCGATCAGAACACCGTCCTCTTAGATATTGTAAGAAGAGAATTGAATAATTGACATAGATAGCACTTGTGTAACTTACAAGTGTTTTTTTAATGATTAATATTATGGATTAGGAGTAACTAGCATTTCTAATAAACTGAACGTTAATTATTTTTGTTATTCATGAAGCTGAGTGTGCAACTTGGTAACGGCTTGTGACAGGTTGGTCAGAAGTGGATTTACGATGAGAAGATCATGACATATACTGGTTAAAAATAAAGTGAAACACATAAAGGGGGCGTGAGATGAAGCTTACAATACTTGAAAGTGATGATCATGAAGGCTTGGAAATCATTGTGAAATGCAAAATGTTAAATGATGAAGTTATTAAAGTTCTAACTTCGTTGAGGTCCCTTGAAAGAAAAGTATTGGGTACAAAGGATGGAAAGGTCTATCTTCTTTTACCAAATGATATTTATTATTTTGAGTCAGTTGATAAAAAGACATTTGCTTATACCGAAAAATCGGTCTATGAGGTGTCATTAAGGTTGTATCAAATTGAAGAGCTCTTCGGTGATGTGAATTTTTTTCGTGCTACAAAAGCAAGTATATTGAATCTCGATCGATTACAATCCATTTCCCCACGAATTGGAGGCAGGTTAGAAGTGAAAATGGAGAACGGAGAGAACCTATTAGTGTCCCGTCAGTATGTGCCTGTTTTAAAGGCAAAGTTAGGTTTTTAAATTAAAGGAGGCGATGATATGTTTAAAAAAGTAATGGCGTATACGGTAGCATTTAAAACGATTATGAGCTTATTCTTTTCGGCAGGAATCATCATCTATGTTGTGTTCGGCTATATGCTCGGAAAAAGGGAGATCGCCTTCGAGATGATCGTTCAAATCTTTTTTATCAGTATTCTGGTTACTGGTTTGCATTACTTATTTTGGACGGAGGACACTAAAGTAAAGTTAACAAATAGTTGGAAACTGATCATACAATATTTTATTCTCGGCTTCGTTTTAATAGGGATGGCCCAAGTATTTAACTGGTTCGAGTGGGGAAGTAAAACATTTTATATGATGTTGGTTCTGTTTCACATTCTTTATCTGGGCGGCATACTTGGGTTCACTATCTATTTTAAAGTGCTAGGATTTCAATTCAATCAGAAGATGCAGCATTATCGAAAGCAGAATCAAGTTCGCTAGTTTATAAAATTTTTTTTAAGAGTATAGTGGGGTAACAATCATAATCGCAGCGACTTCGTTGCGATTATTCTTTTTCTGTAAAAAAAACTGAAAAGTATTAAAAAAGTGTGTCGATATTATCGTCTCCTCTTCGTCGTATAAGTAAATCAACTTAAAAAACAATTGAAATGCTAAGGAGAGATTCATATGAATACTGTAATTTCAAAAGATGGAACAAAAATTGTTTATGACAAGGTAGGGAATGGACCTTCACTCATCTTAATCGGAGGCGCATTCAGTTATCGAAAGTTCCCAGGCATGGTTAAACTTGCAAAATTATTATCAGACCATTTTACAGTTTACACATACGACCGACGTGGCCGTGGGGATAGCGGTGACGCAGAACAGTATGAACCCGTACGAGAGTATGAAGATCTGGATGCAATTATCTCAATAGCAGGAGGAACGGCATTCGTTTGGGGGTTATCATCAGGAGCTGTTCTTGCTTTACAAGCAGCTGCTCATGGAGCGAGCATTGCAAAATTAGCGCTCCACGAACCACCATTTATCGTCAATGACAAAGATCATGTACCACCAAGGGATTTTTCAAAAAAGGTTAGTGAACTTGTTGCTGATGATCGCAGTGCCGATACGATTAAATATTTCATGACGAAGGGCATGGGGGCTCCTTCATTCGTTGTAACTATGATGCGTATGATGCCTGGTGTTTGGTCCAAGCTTATGGCGGTTGCACATACCCTTCCGTACGATGCGACATTATTAGAAGGATATATGGAAGGAAAGTCATTGCCTGAAGATTTTTGGAATAACGTTACAGTGCCAACAATTGTACTTAAAGGTACAGAAAGTCCTTTAATGCTTCGTGACGGAGCAGATGCTTTAGTAAAAGTGCTTCCTAATGCTGAATTAATAAGTAAGAAGGGACTTGGACATACGAAACAGCTTAATGTTAAAAGTATTTCTTCTGAGCTCGTCTTATTTTTTTCTGCTGTATAAACTAGAGAAAATCACTAAAGGATTTTTTTAACAAATACCGAAACCTTTTTATAGATTTATCGTGCAGATCATTAAAATGAAGAGTTAAAAATGAGGAGGCAACTACACATGAGATTTATGATGATCGTTAAAGCGACAGCAGATTCAGAGGCGGGGGTTATGCCGAGCCAGGAATTAATAGATGCCATGCAAAAATATAACGAGGAATTAGTAAAGGCAGGTGTGCTTCTTGCTGCAGACGGCTTACAACCTAGTTCAAGTGGTATACGAATTTCTTACCCGGAACGGGGCGGTCGTCCTAAAGTAATTGACGGCCCGTTTACAGAAGTAAAAGAACTAATTGCAGGCTATACGCTCATTGAAGTGAAGTCAAGAGAAGAAGCAATTCAGTGGGCTCTGCGTATGCCGGATCCACATGGATATGGGCATGGTGAGATTGAACTGCGACAGGTTTTTGAAGCGGAGGAAATAATGGAAAACCCTATTCATTTAATGAAAGAAAGAGAAATTCGAAAAAAGGCTGAGGAGCAGCAAAAAGCGTGACAATGGTCGATGTAAATCGAGCGATCGAAGAGATATGGAGAATAGAATCTGCGAAGTTGGTCGCAAGCTTAACGCACATGCTGCGAGATGTAGGTATCGCTGAAGATATTGCTCATGATGCATTAATCGTCGCATTAGAAAAATGGCCAAATATCGGTATCCCAGATAATCCGGGGGCATGGCTGATGACTGTGGCCAAACGGCGTGCGATTGACTTAATAAGGCGTACAAAAAAACGTGAACAAAAATATTCCGAGCTGGCCAGAGGAACTGATCTTTACACGGAAGAAGATGTTGATCATGTGATAAACGAAGAAATTGGAGATGAACTTCTTCGTTTAATCTTTATGACCTGTCATCCGGTGTTATCACAAGAAGCTCGGGTTGCACTAACATTGCGTTTATTATGTGGTTTAACTACTGATGAGATCGCCCGTTCTTTTCTTCTGTCAGAATCTACTGTAGCGCAACGAATTGTACGTGCCAAAAGGACACTTAAATCTGAAAAAATTCCTTTTGAAGTTCCAGCAAACGAAGATCGAAAAGAACGTCTATCAACGGTGCTTGAAGTTATTTATCTGATGTATAACGAAGGGTATGCGGCAACATCAGGCGATCATTGGGTTCGTCCTTTATTGTGTCAGGAGGCATTGAGATTAGGGCGCATTCTTGCTGAGCTCGCCCAAAGTGAATCAGAAGTACATGGTCTAGTAGCATTAATGGAAATACAATCTTCACGGTTGAAGACTAGGGTAAATGCAAAAGGGGAACCAATCTTACTCATGGATCAAAATCGAGCACAATGGGATCGTTTACTGATTCGTCGTGGATTAGCTGCACTCGAGCGAAGTGAAAGGATAGGTGTACCACTCGGACAATATGCGATTCAAGCGAAAATCTCTGCTTGTCATGCAGAGGCTCATTCGGTTGAAGAAACGAACTGGGTAAAAATAGCTGCGCTTTATGAGGCGTTATACAGGGTATCTCCTTCACCTATCGTTGAATTAAACCACGCTGTTGCCATCTCAATGGCATTTGGTCCTTCTATAGGACTTCAACTTGTAGATGAATTAAGTGGGGAATCTTCTTTACAGGAGTATCACCTTCTTTATAGCGTGCGTGGAGATCTTCTTTTTAAATTGAAAAGATTTGATGACGCTCGTATAGAATTTAAACGCGCTGCATCTATGACTAAGAATGAAAAAGAGAAAAGCCTTCTGATGACCAGAGTAAAAGAATGTGAGTCTTGAACGAAGTTTTTTTCAAACCTAGTCGATTATAGATGTTCAGTTTCGTAGTAAAGGTAGGAAAGCTGATCACAATCCAAAGGAGGAAACGATGGATGCGATATCAGAGAGGTAAAGTAGAAAGCAAGGGACATCATTCATTACGTCGAAAGCCACCACTTTCGAGTCCAAGTAAAGAAAGTCTGAAAAAGGACTTAGAAGAACATATATTTATGTTGCAAAAGGCCGATAGGACAAAAATAAAGGAGACAGTAAACGATGAATAACGATGTGACCCAATTTATTGACGAATTAAAAGAATCCTGGCAGGTAGAGTTATCTACGAATCTACGCGGAGTTGTTCACCAAGCGATACCTGAAGTTCATGAGCGGATTCAGTATAAAAAGCCTCACTTCTTAAAAAACGGAAAATACGCTGCAGTGATCTCGACATCCAAAGATGCCGTAAGTTTTACGATTTTTAATGCAAATTCATTAAAACTTCCAGAAGGTCTCTTCAGTGGCCCTCCAGAACGTAAAACTATTAAGCTGCGGAAAGGTGACACGATTGATTCCGAACAACTGGCTTCTTTCGTCAGTGAAGCATCAAGTTCTCTATGAGCTAAAAAAGCGTGAGTCCAAACGATTTGGACTCACGCTTTTTTGTTATGCTCCTTTTCGTACAAGTTGTTCTTCCTTTGATGACTGATCAAACAAGTATTTCTTTACAGCGTTTGAGGAATGCTTCGCTTTTTTAACAAAGAAAGGGTTCAACCCAACTACCGTTATAAAGTTAGCCATCAATCCCCAGAAACCTTCATAGATTCCAAGGCTTGTACCTGTTGAGTAGACTGTGAAGGTAACCACGAGTCCGACAATCAGGCCAATAATGGTAGCTTCTCTAGATTGATTTCTCCAGAACAAGCTGATAACGATTGCAGGGAAAATCTGCACCATTCCTGATACACCAAGCAACTGTAGGGAAACGAGCGCTTGTGGAAACACAAGACCGAACAATAACGCAAGTCCGATAACAACGAAAACCATGCCACGAGTGATCATCGTTAGTTTCGGTCCTTTTACTTTCGGATTGATGAGGTCACGATAGATGTTGTTTGCAAATAGGTTCGATGCACCGATCGCCATGATGGAACAAGGAATGAGTGAAGCCAGTGCGATTGTTGAGTACGCTAAACCCTGACCGATTCCACCATAAGACGTTTGAATCAATGCAAGAAGAGCAAACCTAGGATCCGTCCCATCTGGTAAAACAAGAAAAGCGATGAATCCAAGGAAAACAACAAGAATTAAAACGATATTATAAAGCGGCAGAAACAGTGCATTTTTTCGAATGGCATCTGCACTTTTTGCTGTGAAAACGCCTGTTGCCGCATGTGCCCACATAAAAAGAGCGAGTGATGATACAAAAGCTGCTGTAATGAACCATGTAACACCTTTTGGCCCAGAGTCTGGAATCGTTAAGAGGTGAGGAGCTTCCGTTACGATTTTATCAACCATAGGATTCCAGCCACCAAAGTGCATGATTGGAAGAGACACGACCATGAATAACATGATTGCCCACACTAAAACATCCTTAATAATCGCTGTATAAGTCGGTCCTTTGATCCCACTGAAAAATGTATAAAGTGCAACAAGCAAGAAAGAGGTGATCACGACCACTTTTACATTGATAAAGCCTGTCCCAGCAACCTGAAGCGTATCTTGAATACCACTCAGCTGCAAACAGATATACGGAATCAGCATAAGTACGCCGACGATGGCGATGAGTGAAGATAATAACTTAGAGTCAAAACGTTCGCGAGCATAGTCTGCTAGAGTGGTTAACTTATGCTCATTCGCCACTTTCCATAACTTCGGAAGGAAAAAATAAGAGATAAAATAGGCTAGAACCGAGTAGGGAATCGCGAAGAAGGCGAGACTTCCTGCTGTGTAAGCGGTACTTGTTAATCCTAGGAACGTATAAGCTGTGTAAAGATCTGCACCGACTAGAAACCAAACGAGTAAGCCGCCAAAGCGTCTTCCACCAACAGACCATTCTTCAACTGAGCTTCGGGTAGCTTTGTCCCTTCCGGCAAGAAAGCCGATCAGAACGACTGTTAAGATAATAAAAATCGTGATAGATAGTGCTGTAAGATTACCTTGCTGCATTTAGTCCAGGCTCCCTTCTGATTTCTGAAGTTGATAGATTCCTAATGTGCAAAAAGGAGTTAGCACAATCCACAAAAACAACCAAAACTGAAGAAACGGTAGTCCGAAAATGATAGGATCGATCCTGTTTACGAACGGTAGAACGACCAGTTGTGCGATAAATGGAGCGGAAATCAATACAATCAATAATAATTTCTTCATGCTGCATGTGTCCCTTCTGTGGTGTTTTTAGAAAGATAATGTTCACAATCATAACAGCTTAAAAAGATAGGGACAAGGGTAATTATATAAATTTTTAAAATATTTAATATTATTAGATAATGAAAGTGTTTTCATTAGCTGTGAAATTAAATACTGTGTTACCTAAGCGAAAATCGGAGACTAGCATATAGTAGAAGTAACCGTATAAGAGGGAGGTGGGAAACAATGATTCATTCATGTGTTTGTCACACGTTAAAATGTTTGAATTACGGACAAGTCGTTGTGTTAGTAGTGGGTGGTAGGCAAGTTCCTTTTATTTTTCAAGGGATTAGAGGGAATTGTGTCGTAGGAATCACGAGTGGTAATCAATTGCTAGCTTTAGACTGCGGATGTATTACAGCCATTATCTGTGGAAGGACTGCAGTAAACACAAATCGCTTTGCTAATCCTACCGTCATTACAATTCCTGATAGCGGAGCAGCAACACCGTATCCATCGATTATTAATGTATCAGGTTTATTTGGGACAATTACAAATGTAACGGTAACTCTTCGTAACCTTACACATTCATATCTATCAGATCTGCAGGTACTACTTGTCGGTCCTCAAGGACAGAATGTCATCTTAATGTCTACTGTTGGAGGCACTAATCCTGGAGTTGTAAATGTTACGTATACGTTCAGTGATACAGCAGTAAATTCAATGACAGAAAATACAATTCCTCCACCAGGCATTTATAAACCAAGCACTTTTCCTCCAGTTACAGCATTACCAGGTGCGCCAGGTCTTCCATATGGAACGACGCTTAGCGTTTTTAATGGTACGAATCCAAATGGCGCATGGCAACTGTATGTATATGATCAATTTACTCAAGACGTAGGAGCCATTAACAGAGGTTGGGAACTGACTATAACAACACGAGATTCATTGTAACCGTAAGGCCTCCAACCAAAGGAGGTTTTATTTTTTGTTACCAATCTTTTCGCTGATGTTTACCTTCTATTCTTTCAGAACCATCCGGCATGCTAAGACCGTGCTGTCTCACAGTTTATTCTATATAGAGAGGCGAATTTCTTCTTACATAGGCGGCCATTTCTATGCCAGCTGGACACCAAGATAATGAATCCACAAAAATAGCTTCTGAATCCAGAAATTTGCATGCTTAATCCAAAAGTTTAGCTGTTTAATCCACGAGTTTTAGGCTCCAATCCACATTTTTTGTCTACCAAGTTAAATTTGTCCACTCCATATGGACGCAACGAAAAAGCTGCACCCTCACAACAAAAGGGAGCAGCTTCCGCCAACCTATCCAAACCACAAATATGGTTTTCCGACCATAAACCAAAGCATAATCATCAATAATCCGAGGTATATCCAAACGGCACGCTGGAGTTTCTGAGCTAGCGCCGTTTTATCATGCGTTTCATCATCAAACTTTCGAAGCGTCGGTGAAAAGGCGCGCGCTAAAAAGAACAGTGAGCAGAACAAGATGATTAAAGTCATGAGGATCCATGGTGTGTCCCACGTCCAAGGTCCTGTGAACACGAGCAATAAACCTGACAATACTAAGACGTGACCCGCGTGTTTGGCGAGCCAAACGACAAACCGAAATGTGCCGAGGTGAGCCTGCATCTCATCTTCTCTAGCGGTTCTCAGTTTTTTGATCAGTGGGAACAGGATAAAAAACGGTCCAACTGAAATAATCACGCTTAAAATATGGATATACAAGAAAATAGGATACAAAACATCCATGGAGTTCAGATCTAGCCTTTAGCAGGACTGAATTCGTGAACCCATACTTGCATATGAGGAAGCCACGGCATACCAGGGTGGTATGAAAGAATAGCGTTCTTATACTCTTCAACCGTTGCAAAGCCTTCGTCTTGGGCGTGTTGGTCAGTTAGTTCACCAAGAGATTGTCGGTATACGTTGTTCACTACGAACGAATGCCCTTCTAATTCCATGATTTCCCCAATGTCAGCATAGCGTCCGTTTCGGCGAGTTGCCGTTTTCTTGCCTTCTAGAACTTTAGCAACATCAGCTGGCATCGTTACGAGTCTTTCAATTGAACATGTTTTTGGTGGCAAATTGTTGTTTTCTTGAATTGTCATATGTAAAAACTCCTTTTCCATTTCTCCAATTCCTAATGTATCACACTTTATTAAGTAGTCTGTCTATTTTTATCGGAAGAAAACGGTAAGATGTGTCTTTGCTATGTTGAGTCAGTACCTTTATAATCAAGAGATGACTCTACCTGAGGGAGGCTAATTTAAGTTTTGATAGAAAAAGCAAAGCAAATGCTGAATTTGCATTACGGTTATTCTTCATTCCGGAACGGACAAGAGCAAGCGATACAATCGGTTTTAGCGGGTGACGATACACTCTGTGTTATGCCTACTGGTGGCGGAAAATCGATCTGCTATCAAATACCTGCCCTTGTTTTTGAAGGAACAACAATTGTTATTTCTCCTTTAATTTCATTAATGAAAGATCAGGTTGATACATTATTGCAGTTGGGTATTTCCGCGGCCTTCATCAATTCTTCACTTACAGCAGCAGAGGCGAGAGAACGAATTGAAAAGGCGAAAAGCGGTGAGTATAAACTTTTATATATTGCACCAGAACGCTTAGAATCCTATGACTTTATGGATCATTTGAGACAGATCGATATACCTTTAATCGCGGTAGACGAAGCCCACTGTATCTCGCAATGGGGACACGACTTCAGACCGAGCTACCAACGTATTCAAAGAATGATCGGAAATCTGCCGAATCGTCCGGTAGTGCTCGCGTTAACGGCAACAGCTACACCGCGTGTTCGCCAGGACATCTGTTGGTCGCTCGATATTGATGAGAACAAGACAGTATTAACAGGATTTGAACGTGAAAACTTATCTTTTTCTGTGATTAAGGGACAAGATCGTCTTTCTTACTTAAAAGATTTTCTCAAAAAGAACGAGAAAGAAGCGGGAATCATATACGCAGCAACACGTAAAACGGTTGATCAGCTTTATGAAACACTCCAAAAAAATGGTATCAACGTTTCTCGTTATCATGCAGGAATGAATGACAACGAGCGTATGGAACAACAAGAACAATTTCTTCAAGATGAATCATCGGTTATGGTGGCTACTTCTGCGTTTGGGATGGGTATCGATAAATCGAATATCAGATATGTTATCCATTTTCAGCTTCCTAAAAACATGGAGAGTTATTATCAAGAAGCCGGTCGTGCTGGTCGTGATGGACTTCCAAGTGAATGTATACTGCTATATTCTTCGCAAGACGTTCAGGTACAGCGTTTTCTGATCGACCAGTCTAGTGAGCAGGATCGAATGGCGCAAGAGCTGGAGAAGCTTCAGCTCATGGTGGACTATTGCTACACAGAAAGTTGTTTGCAGCAATCAATCGTCCGTTATTTTAGTGATGAAGAAATACCACCATGCGGCCGGTGCGGCAACTGTACGGATAATCGCGATAGCATCGATGTAACAAGAGAAGCGCAGATCGTATTGTCCTGTATCGTGCGGATGGGACAGAAGCGGTTCGGTAAGACGTTGATTGCGCAAGTACTGACCGGGTCTAAGAATAAAAAGGTTTTAGAGATGAGATTTAATAAGCTGCCAACATACGGCATGCTGAAAAATAAAAGCACGAAAGAAATTACAGATCTCATCGAGTTTTTTATCTCACAAGAGATCATCGCTGTTGAGCATGGGACGTTCCCAACTCTTTATATAAAGGAAAAAGGAAAAGACATCCTGCTCGGAAAAGAACAGATCATGCGTAAAGAAGCGGTCGTAACGAAACAAGTGGCTGCAGATGATCCGTTATTTGAAGAGCTTCGAATCGTGCGTAAGACAATAGCTGAACAAGAGAACGTTCCACCGTTCGTTATTTTCGCAGATACCGCGTTAAAAGATATGTGTGTGAAGCTGCCTGAGTCAAGAACTGAATTTTTGAGTGTGACGGGTGTTGGTCAAAATAAGCTTGAGAAGTACGGAGAGCAGTTTATCTCTGCTATTTCTACTTATTTGGTTGAGCATCCAGAGCGAAGAGAAAGTACGGATCAGAGCACCGTTGCAAAAGAGCCTGCCAAAAAGACAACGCCTGATTCTCATCTTGAAACATACACTCTCTATAAAGAGAAGATGTCAGTCAATGAGATTGCTGAACAGCGCAATCTAGCCGTGAGTACGGTCGAGAGTCATCTCGTTCAATGCATACAAGATGGAATGGACGTTCATATGGAGGATCTCATTCCAGATGAATATGTCTCAGAAATCGAACATGCCATTCAACAAGCTGGCGGAGAAAAGTTAAAGCCGATCAAAGAATTACTTCCTGAAGAAGTAAGTTACTTTATGATTAAAGTGTACTTGCTGCAAAACGAAAATAAGAAACGGGTGACAAGATGAAGAAGAATGTCCGATTAAAAGTAAAACCATCTTATGTTAAAGGTTTAAAAACAGGTTTTCCATTGATCACGGAAGATGCTGTTCAAAATATAAGCAACGTAAAAGAAGAAGGAACGATCATAGAACTGTTTGATGAAAAGAATGTGTTCCTCGGTAAGGGATACTACGGTAAACAGAACAAAGGCCGTGGATGGGTACTCACGCAAAATTCACAAGAACTCATCGATCAAGAATTCTTTGAAAAGAAAATAAAAAAAGCGATCAACCATCGCCAAGATCTTTTTAACAATTATGAAACAACAGCATTCCGCGTTTTTAACGGTGAGGGAGACGGAATTGGTGGGCTGACGATCGACCACTATAACGGCTACTACGTTCTAACTTGGTATAGTGAAGGCATCTACTCTTTTAAAGAGGAAGTGATCGCCTCACTTAAAGAACTTGTTAAAGTAAAAGGGATCTATGAAAAGAAGCGTTTTGCTGTAAAAGGAAAATATATTGATGATAACGATTTTGTTGAAGGTGAACAAGCACCAAGTCCACTAATCGTAAGAGAGAACGGCATCCACTTTGCCGTTTATCTAAATGATGGTGCAATGGTCGGTGTGTTCTTAGATCAGCGTGATGTGCGCAGAACCATTCGTGATCAATATGCGAAAGGGAAAACCGTTCTGAATACGTTCTCTTATACAGGTGCGTTTTCAGTTGCGGCTGCTCTTGGCGGTGCTCTGAAAACGACAAGCGTTGATTTAGCGAATAGAAGTCGAAGCAAGACACAAGAACAGTTCAGTGTGAACGGTCTGAACTATGAGGACCACGACATCATTGTAGAAGATGTATTCAACTACTTTAAATATGCTGTTCGAAAAGAGCTGTCGTTCGACCTAGTAATCTTAGATCCTCCGAGCTTTGCACGTTCTAAGAAACACACGTTCAGTGCTGGGAAAGATTATCCTGATTTATTAGCACAAGCGATCCAGATTACAGAAAGAAACGGTGTAATCGTAGCCTCTTCTAACTGCTCAACGTTTGGGATGAAAAAGTTTAAAGAGATGATATCATCAGCTTTTAAACAAACAGGCGGCACGTATAACATTTTAGAAGAGTTTAAGCTTCCACAAGATTTTAAAACACACAAAGAGTTCAAAGAGGGTAACTATTTAAAAGTAGTGTTCATTGAAAAATTAAGCTAACCGGCGAAAGGGGATCTTCATGTCGATGAATAACGAACGCCGTATTTTAATTATGACTTCTGTAGCTGCTGAAAAAGAGGCAATCTTAAAAGGAATTGGCCAAACGTCTTCCGTTGATGTGGTATTAGCTGGAGTTGGTCCGATATCAGCTGGTATCCAAACAACAAAAGCTTTATTAACAAAAGACTATGACCTTGTCATTAACATGGGGATTGCTGGAGGCTTTCGTGATAAAGCAGATGTTGGGACAGTTGTGATTGCAGATGAGATGATTTCAGGAGATCTTGGGGCAGAATCTCCTGAAGCGTTCATCACATTAGATGAGCTTGGTTTTGGTGCTTCAACGCGCATAAAAGCAGACAGCGAACTGGTCATGCACTGTTTAACGTCATTAAAACTCGCAGGAGTACCTGTTCAACTCGGTCACGTTCTAACGCTATCTACTGTGACAGGAACTTCTGAAACAACGAAGAATCTTCAGGATCGTGAGCCTGATGCTGTAGCAGAAGCGATGGAAGGCTATGGTGTAGCGCTTGCGGCACAAGAATTTGGAAAGCCGGTACTTGAGATACGTTCCATATCAAATCCGATTGGTCCGCGAGATCGTTCTGCTTGGCGTATGAAGGAAGCGTTCGATACACTAGAGAGAGCTAGTAAAGTTATCGCGGAGGTTTTGTTATGAGTAAAATGAGTATTGCGTTTTCACCTTGTCCCAATGATACGTTTGTTTTTCATGCATTGGTTCATGGGCTTGTTCCTGGTGCTCCAGAACTTGATGTTACATATGCAGATATAGATATCACAAACGGATTAGCTGCTGAGTCAGATGAACTTGATATATTAAAGATCTCATACGCAGCGCTTCCTTATGTTTTGGATAAATATGCTCTGCTTCCATGCGGAGGTGCACTTGGTCGTGGATGTGGTCCGTTAGTTCTTGTGAAGGAGCCAGGTGATGTTACGCCTGACATGCTATCAGGAGCAAAGGTGGCTGTTCCAAGTGAACGCTCTACCGCTTACATGCTGTTCCGTTTATGGGCGGCTCAAAATGTACCAGGCGGAGTGGGCGAGATCATCGTTATGCCGTTTAATGAAATCATGCCTGCTGTAAAAGACGGCAAGATTGATGCAGGTCTTGTAATCCATGAAGCTCGCTTTACGTATCAAAATTACAGGTTAAATCTGTTGGCGGATATGGGAAGCTGGTGGGAAGAAGATACGGGACTGCCCATTCCCCTCGGAGCGATCATCGCGCGCCGTTCACTAGATTTAGAGTCTATTACAGCTTGGATACGTGAATCAGTAGAGTACGCATGGCGAAATCCTAAGGCATCTAAAGATTATGTGATGCAGCATGCGAGCGAACTCTCTGAGGATGTAGCGAAATCCCACATCGATCTGTATGTGAATGATTTTACCGCTGATCTTGGAGAGAAGGGCTTCGAGGCCATTACGACTCTATTGAACCGGGCTGGAGAAGAAGGCATCGTACCGAAGAAGGATTATACGAAACTACTGAAAATTTAAGAATGGACAAATTAATTCTTAGATTGGATAGATTATTAGGGACATTGGACAGATTATCTTGGGAATCGGACAGATTAAAGTGAACATTGGACAGATTAACTCCTAGATTGGACAGATTACCTAATAAAATCTGCATGATAAGGAATTAACCACTCTCCACATCAGCGCATACCTTATAACGAGAAGAAAAACTGTTATAAGGAGGCGCAATATGTCTAATACAAATGTATTAACACTGATTGGGGCTTTGTTAGCTGGTTATTTTCTACTTGCACTTCCACTAGGCGGCACGTTTTTAGCTGCATTCGGTCCAGCTGTTAAAATTATCGCGATTTTAACGGTTCTTGTTTTTGGAGCTGTATTAATTTATAAAGGGCTCAAGGAAATATTAAGAAAATAGACATGAAGAAACCCGCTGAAACTTAAGCGGGTTTCCTTGTTTTTATTTAGGAAGCAAATCACGAAGCTCTTCTGTCATCTGATCTAAAAGCTCAGGACGTCCGTGAAATTGAGCAGGTGTGTTTTGAAAAAGTTTAATGAACCATTTACCCTCAACTCTAACGGCAATTACCGTATGATGTGTGTTTAACTCTTGAGATAGTTCCGTTTTCCCTACTGGTATCATGCCAGCAATAGCGCGAACCATGACAGCCTCATCGCTTAAGAAAGATACGTTCTTCACTTTTGCGTAATAAGGTGGAGTTGGGAAGCTGCTAAAAATGGGCTCGAGATGAGCATGAATCTCTTCAGGACCGAATGCCTGACTCCCATCATATCCAACCATCTCACCGTCTTCAGTAAAATAATCAGCCATAGCACGTGAATTCCGCTCGTTCCACGCATGTAAGAAGTTAAAATATAAATCTTCAACAGCTTTTGTATGTTCTGTTTGCATCACTCAACCTGTCCTCCATATGTAAAAGTGTCTTATGTTCATCATAACAAAACAGCCACCATCCTCAAAATAGTGGCTGCATCAAATATTATTTTTGTTGTTGTGCAGCGGTTAGTTTTTCGATTTCTAGATCAATCTTCTTATGAATTTTGTCGATTCTTGAAAAATTCATCGCTGCAATATAAATCTTTTCTAAATCATCGTGCTTACTTTTTGCGTCTGCTAGATATCCGATCGCTTCTTTCATCTTTTTTGAATAACGCCCACTGATCTCTTTTAAATTATCAAAGAATTTTTCATCCGTACCCTTTTTGATCGTCTTTTCATACATGTCTATGATGGAGTCACCTTTACGTTCAGGGAAATACTCATGAGGTGCTGTACTGTCAAAAATCGCGAAGCCGAGCTCTCTCACGATCACCATATCCAAGCTGTTGGGATCGAACCCACAATGATAAATCTCAACATCATAACCTGAAGCTTCTGCATTTGCGGCCAGCTTTTTTAATAAAGTTGATTTTCCAGACCCAGGTCTTCCCTTAATAAAATATCTCTTTTCCAGACCTTCAGTTAAGTTAGGCACAAAATCGACAGCACCTTTTGGGGTAGCTGCACCTAGAAAACGGTGATAAACATTAGCGGGTTTATTTACTTTCTTAGAAAAAAATTGATGCATCAGTTCATCCGTAAGGTCGTTTGCTTTTTCATAATTCATGTTCATAATATAAATTTCTTCCCATTCATCATGGATAAGGAGCGCTTCATGGAAAGTCGCATATGCTTTTTGATAATCAGCAGAAATGGAATCAGTAATCTTTAAAATTTCCGCCTTTTTGTTGGCCAGCTTTTTAGAATCCCACGCTTCACCTAAATTTACGTATTCCTCGATTGCCCCAGGTGCTTTTGGTTCAATAACATGTGGAGAAGTACCATCCACTATTCCTATTCCTAGTTCTCGGATAATCACGCCATCAATGGATCCGTTGTCTGAAGCGCAATGGATGTATTCGATATCGTAGCCTTCCTTGTTCCACTTTTCCCCGACCGCTTTCATGAGTGTAGACTTACCAGTGCCAGGTCCGCCCTTTAAAATAAAGAGGCGATCAAGACCTTTAAGATTTGATGTAAATAAGTTGTGAAAACCTCTAGCTGTATTGCCACCAGCATAATAATTCAGAATTTTTCCAGTCAAGGTTCAAAACACTCCTCTTTTTTGTAGTTGTGTTTCTACATGCATGTTATGTTGGGAAGCTGGAATAGGTGAAAGCCTAAAAAACACATTTATTATTTAAATTGTTGAAATATGATGAAATAAAAAGAAATTTTACGAATGAAGGAGTATGGCTTAAAAAAGTGGAATAAATACACCCTAAATCACATAATATTGATTATTCTGAATATTTAAATAAAATTTAGAATGGGTTAATATGTAGTTAACAAAGAAACACTACTTCAAATAAAGGAAGGCGTGATTCCAATGAAATAAGGAAGCGAAGCATATCAAATCACATCCAGTTAGAGATCAGCCAGTGAAAACTGATTTCGAGATGTGTGGATATGTGGGAACGCGCAAATACACATAACGAAAGAGGATGATTCCAATGACGTATGTGAGCGAAGCATGCTAAGATCGTGTTGCAGATGGAAATAGCCGGTGAAAACTATTTTCGCAGCATGTGGGCGTGTGGGAATTTACCAGAAGTAGAGGAAAAATAAGATCTAATGCAAGGCAATTGATTGAACGAACAATTAATTGAAGTCTAGTTAGGGACAATAACTAGCATTTGTGTATTAGTAAGAAAGGAAAGAACGTTTAAGTGAATAAAGTGATTTTAAGCTAAAGGCGCTGTTTATGTGATGTATACATATTCAGCGTCTTTGTTTTGTTTATATCCTAAATTTGAATACTCAGCTCCATTATGAGTTTTTATATATACGCCTCAAGTCTTAGAACACATTACTTCTTAAAGCCATGGTGATTTTAGGAAGGTTTCGATAAGGTAATAATAGAAACATAGTATAGATGAACTTTTTTTATTTAAACGAAACTCAGAAACCGTTACATCCGTATGAATAGTAAAGAGTTTATGTCAGGAGTCGATTACAATGAACGGATTTTTAGCTTTTTTTATCCGCATGTTTGTTGCTATCCCAGCTTCAGTAGGAGTATGGCTGGCAAGTATTATCGGGTATGACCAGACCTACCTTTTGTCGTCAGGGATCGCAGTAGCTGGAGGAGCTGCCGCATACACAGCAACAGGACTTCTTCAAAAACAGAGATTTCTAAGTGAACATCACTTATCTAGAAGAGAGTATAAATACATCAGAAAAAATTTAGATGAAGCAAAACCTAAAATTTACAGACTACAAAAAGCAATGTTTTCAGTCCGTGACCTGCCAACTTTAAAACAAAGAGCGGATCTTGTACGTGTAGTTAGAAAGATCCAGAGTTTAACCCAAAAAGAGCCAAGACGTTTTTATCAAGCTGAACAGTTCTATTTTTCTCATTTGGATTCAGCCGTAGAGCTCACTGAAAAATATATGTTTCTATCCTCACAGCCAAGAAAATCGAGGGAATTGACACATTCTTTAGTAGAAACGAGAAGAACTCTAGACGAACTGATCGTTCAGATCGAAAAGGATTTATACCAAGTATTGTCAAATGATATAGATGACCTACATTATGAGATCGATGTAGCGAAGTACTCAATTAAATCTCAAAATGACTCCCAATCCATAAAAAAGGCAGGAGATATAAATGAAAGAAAATAATGCACCACTTAACCATTCAGATGAACCGACAAATCTAATGGATGACTTGTTGGCAAATCCTTTTGGCGAACAGCAAGAATCTACTGTGCCTTCTAGTGAAAACAAGCAGGTACGATTAATCGATGTTCTGCCAGAAGAAAATAAAGAAAAAGCGTATCAGCTGGCGAAACAGATCGATCCGACGAATCACCAGACGATGATCACGTACGGGGCACCTGCACAGGCAAAGCTTCATTCTTTTTCGAACACGATGCTCGATCATGTGAAAAAGAAAGACACAGGGCAAATCGGTGAGATCATTGGAGATTTGATGAGAAAGCTTCAAGATGTCAATCCTGAAGAATTAAAGTCAAACAAACCTACATTGATCGGCCGCATGTTCGGAAAGATCTCGGGCTCTGTTCAGGAGGTCCTATCAAAATATCAAAAAACAGGAGCTCAGATTGATCGTATTTCGGTAAAGCTCGATGGCAGCAAGAATGTTCTTATGTCCGATATCGTCATGCTTGAAAAATTGTATGAAAACAACAAAGAGTATTTTCAAGCGTTGAACGTATATATAGCGGCGGGAGAACTTAAGCTGGATGAGCTAAACCAGGTTACGATTCCTGAGATGAGAAGAGTAGCTGAACAGACGAACGATCAGATGAAGTTCCAAGAAGTAAATGATATGGTTCAGTTTGCCGATCGTTTAGATAAACGTGTACATGACTTAAAACTAAGTCGTGAGATTACGATTCAAAGTGCACCACAAATTCGCCTTATTCAAAACACGAACCAAGCGCTGGTAGAAAAAATTCAGTCGTCCATCATGACAGCTATTCCATTATGGAAGAACCAAGTCGCTATTGCATTAACGTTAATCAGGCAGCGTAATGCAGTAGAAGCTCAAAAACAAGTTTCCAAAACGACGAACGAGCTTTTACTAAAAAATGCAGAGATGTTAAAAACCAATACGATTGAAACCGCAAAAGAAAACGAACGCGGCTTGATTGATATTGAAACGTTAAAGAAAACGCAGGAGAATCTTCTTTCAACATTAGAAGAGACACTCCGTATTCAAGAAGAGGGACGAGTAAAGCGACGTCTTGCAGAAGAAGAGCTAGCTACGATGGAAATCGGTTTAAGGCAGAAGCTGCTTGAGATTAAAGGTGAATAAACAAAAGAAGGTACCTGTTTAAATGCAGGTACCTTTTACTATAAAATCAACCCCATCATTACCGTGTTCTGATAGGTTCCATTAATAAAGTTATCTTGCTTCAGCAAACCTTCCTCGTCAAAACCGAACTTTTTATAAAGGTCGATTGCCTTCGTATTATGCTCGTTTGTTACGAGACTAATCTTTCTAGTGATTCCATTTTGTCTTGCCCACACTATAAGTTCATTCATCAATGCTTTGCCTAAACCCAACCCCGCATAGTTTTTAGAAACAACAATCCCCAATGTTCCAACATGTTTGGTTCTTTCCTTCTGCGATGAGTTAATGGTTGCAATCGCAATAATCTCTGAACCGATTGTCGCAAGCAGCATGATAGAGTTCGATTCATTTGAGACAGAGACAATGTAATTACTATAATCCTCTATTTCTCGTTTGAATTCACCAGCTCCAAAGGATAAAAAATCACTTTCACCGCCAACCACATTATAAAAATCGATGATGTTCACTGCATCATCACTTACAGCTTCGCGAATTTCCACTCTATGAGTGTTCTTTAACATAACATTTCGCATCATTCCATCTTCTTTCTGTTCATATGTATAAGACAAATATAACCTACCAGTCTATTCATCGTACAAGCTTATTATTCATGTTTTTTTGATTAAATTTTTAACAAAAGTAGTAATGCATCTCCTATACCCTCGCATAGAATATGAGGATTTGTTATTTCAATAAAGAATAGGAGAGAAGGAATGAAAACGAAAAAGATACTAAATGCATTACTGATGTTTGGTTTCATGTTCTTACTCGTTCAACCAGCAAAGGCAGCAGCTTCATCATTTATCGTCATAAATAAATCAACAAACCAGCTAGCGTATTTTGAAAATAATAAATTATCGAAGGTTTTCAAAGTGGCTACAGGTAAACTGCCATCTTACACACCAGAAGGTAAGTTTAAAATTGTAAACAAAATCACGAATCGGCCTTATTATACAGGTAATATCCCAGGTGGAGATCCGCGCAATCCCTTAGGAAACAGATGGTTAGGCTTAAACGCAAACGGAACATGGGGCACAACGTATGCCATCCATGGAAACAATAATGCAAGTTCCATAGGTAAGTATGTAAGTGCAGGCTGTATCCGTATGTACAACAACGAGGTGCAGTGGTTATATGCTAGGATTTCGGTTAATACCCCTGTTGTGATCACAACTTCAGGTAAATCATTCCCTGCTCTAGCAGCAGCGAATGGATACAAGGTAACAAACAGTTCGACGGTGCCTGTCTTCTCAGTCGTTAATCTAAAAAAGGGTAGCCGTGGTGCCGAAGTCATGGAGCTTCAACGTAGGCTTACGAATCTAGGGTACAGCACAAAAGGAATCGACGGTATATTTGGCGCCAACACTGATGCTGCCGTTCGTAAATTTCAAAAAGCTAAGAAGCTCACAGTTGATGGTGTGGTAGGTCCAGCGACTAAAAAAGCGCTCGGAATGTTTTAATAAGGTGTATTGATTAAAAGAGCTCTTTATAGAGTTCTTTTTTATGTAGAAATTACTGTTTGCAAAATGATCTTTTTATTAAGCAGTACTTATAGTAGTATGTCTAAGTAATAGAAAGAAAATTATGGTATTAGGGGATTATTATGGACTTTGAGAAGAAGTTAATCGTCAACTCAGATAAAGAAAATTTGCTAGGCGAGCTTGTTCGTTCAATGAATGAGTGTATCTCATTTTATTTTAGTGTGGCTTTTGTGAATTTTAGCGGTCTTCAGCTTTTGCTTGATCCTTTGAAAGAGGCGCAAGAAAAAGGCGTAAAAGGAAAGATTATTACTTCAACTTACCTAAACTTTACAGAGGCTAAGGCATTAGAAAAAATTAAAGAATTTGATAACATAGAACTAAAGGTTTTCGTTACAGATAAAGAAGTTGGATTTCATACAAAGGCTTATATATTTGAATACCAGGATTCATTCAAAGTTATTATCGGTTCATCAAATATTACTCAGAGTGCCCTCAAAAGTAATATTGAATGGAATGTTGAGGTTATTGCTAAAGAGGATGCAAATTTTATAAAAAAAGTATTAAAAGAATACAATTCGTTATGGGAATTTAGTGCTGAAGCTAATAATGATTTTATTCAAGATTATGAAGCATTCTTAAAGAGTATTAATAAAACACCAACACAACAAGTTATCTATGAAAATAAAGGCTATATTGTACCTAATCGGATGCAGAAGCGAGCCATAGAAAATCTAGAGAGACTCCGACATTTTGACGAGAAAAAAGCGCTCGTAATTGCTGCTACAGGAACGGGTAAAACATACATGTCAGCTTTTGATGTAAAACGGTACATGCCAAGAAAATTATTGTTCATCGTACACAGAGAAGAAATTCTTAAAAAAGCTAAAGAAACATTTGAAATACTTTTACCTAACGAAGGTCTTACGTTTGGTTTATTAACGGGTAATTACAAACAGAAAAATGTAGATTATGTTTTCGCTACCATTCAAACCCTATCTAAATGCTACCGGGAATTTGATAGAAATGAATTTGAATATCTAATTATTGATGAAGCCCACCACGCTACCAGTCCATCCTATCGAGCGGTCTTAAATTACTTTGACCCTAAATTCACTTTGGGCATGACTGCAACACCAGAGAGAAGTGACAGTGGAAATGTATTTGATCTTTTTGATAATAACGTGGCTTTAGAAGTGAGATTGCATGAGGCTTTAGAGGATGAACTTGTAATTCCTTTTCATTACTTTGGAATAACAGACATTGAAAGTGTAGATCTTAGTGATGTTCATATTGATGACATAGCTGAAATTACTAAAAGATTAAAGGTTAACGAACGTGTAGACTTCATAATTGAAAAGATGGACTTTTATGGTCATGATGGCGATAAAAGAAAGTGTTTAGGATTTTGTGCAAGTATAGAACATGCGCAATATATGGCGGCTGAATTCAATAAAAGAGGCTACAACAGTGTTTGTTTATTGGGAGAGCACTCTCCCTATCAACGAGAAATGTATATTAATAGATTAGAAGAGGACACAGATGAATTAGAATTTATATTTACCGTTGATATCTTCAATGAGGGTGTTGATATTCCTTCTGTTAACTCTGTTTTGATGTTAAGACCAACAAATTCTCCTATTGTTTTTATTCAACAGTTAGGGAGAGGACTTAGAAAGCATGCTAACAAAAGCTTTCTTACAGTGTTAGATTTTATAGGTAATCATAATAAAACATTTTTAATTGCTTTGGCTCTGAACGGAAGTCGGTATTACGATAAAGAGAGTTTAAAGATTGCGCTAGTTACTGGCTTTGCTAATATACCAGGATGTACGCATATCCAAATGGATAAAATCTCGCAAGAAAGAATACTAGAACAAATCGACAAAGAAAATTTCAACTCTATGAAGTATCTAAAAGAAGAATACTTTGAATTTAAGAATTTAAATCAAGGGCATATCCCATACTTATTAATCGATTATCTTAAATATGATGGTGCACCTGATCCTATCAAATTTATTAGTAAAGAAAAATCCTATTTGCAATTTGTAGCAAAAGTAGAAAAGGATGAAAAACTAAAGACACTTTTGTTAAATGATGTTTTTGAGTCTACTTTAAAAGAGCTATCTAGTCACCTTCCACTTAAGAGGGTTTATGAGTTTGTCATTATAAATTATTTATTAGATCATGAGGAAATTAATATTGGGAAGGCAAAAAATGAAATACTCAAATTGATTAAAAATGTAGATGGAGATAGTATTCTACATGCTTTTGAATGTCTAGATCAGAAATACTCCGACAGTGGACAAAAGAAAAGTAAGCCGCGATTATTTGTTTTAGAAGACGGTAAGTTGACTAAAACTGAACTTTTTACGAGAGTTTTAGAAAATAACGAATACAAAAAGTTCTTAGAAGATATTGTGACTTATGGTATTTTTAGATATGAAAAAGAATACAAAGAAGAATACTATGGTGTTCCGCATTTTAAACTATATGAGCAATATCAGATGATGGACGCTGCATTTCTTTCTAATTACAGAAAAACTCATAGTTCCTTTAGAGGCTCTGGTCTATTGGCAAATGGTAAAGAATACTTTTTGTTTATTGACTTACACAAAGAAGAAGATATTAAACAAAGTATTAAATATAAAGACAAATTTCTTAGCGAGCAACTCTTTCAATGGCAATCAGTTAACAGTACTACACAACTTTCTGAAAGAGGACAAAATATTATTAAGAATAAACAAAGAGGAGTTAACCTACATCTATTTGTCAGGAAGTATAGAAATTTAGATGGAAAAACGGAACCTTACATTTATATTGGCAAAGGGGACTCGATTGATTACAAAGGTGAAAAGCCGATAACTGTAAAGATTAAACTTGAGAATGAAGTACCTGCTAGTTTATATAATGAATTTACGATAAAAGTATAGACTTCTCAGATGAGAAGTCTATACTTTTATTCGTTTATGAGTTGTTCTACCGCTGGAATATCGGCTGGTGCCCAAATTAATGATGATAAATTTTCTCTCTTTAACCAAATTAGTTTTGAATGTTCTTTAGGGATTGGATTTCTATCAATAATTTTACTTTTGATTGTAATTAGGTTAATCGTAAAATTCTCATATTCATGGGTATGATCGTTAAAGAGAATCTTCGTCTCAATTAAACACCCTAATTCTTCACTAATTTCCCTTTTTAAAGCAGAATATAAGTCCTCTCCTTGCTCTACCTTTCCACCAGGGAACTCCCACATATTTGGTATTGCCATGTTAGGAGATCTTAAAGCACATAAGATTTCATCATTATCATTTTCAATTATAGCTGCAACTACTTTAACGAGCTTCTTCAATGTTCTCCTCCGTAAATTTTATAGTTAAGATTATCATAACATTTTAGGTTATCTAATTCTTCACTAATGAATTTCAAAAAAATCCCGTTGACACACTCCTCGATATCCAATAAAATGAGAACGAGATTGATAATCATTTTCAATTAAGTTCAGTGCTTTAAATATATTTCAAATTACTGTTATAGAGGAGGGCGAATAAAGTGTCTAGACTGTATGCTGAGCATTTGCAAATCTCATATGGTGAACGAGACATCGTAAAGGATCTTAACATTTCCATTCCAGACGGTAAAATCACGACAATCATTGGACCTAACGGGTGTGGGAAGTCAACGGTTTTGAAAACGTTGTCGCGCATTCTAAATCCTAAATCCGGTGTGGTTTATCTAGATGGTAAAGCCGTCAGCAAAGAATCTACGAAAAAGATTGCTCAAAAGATGGCGATTCTTCCTCAGTCACCAGATTCACCAGAAGGACTTACGGTCGGTGAACTTGTTTCTTACGGAAGATTTCCTTATCAAAAAGGCTTCGGAAAGCTTACGAAAAAAGATTTTGAAGTAATAGATTGGGCATTAGACGTTACAGGTGTCCTTGAGTTCAAAGATCGTTCTGTAGACGCGCTTTCAGGTGGGCAACGCCAGCGGGTATGGATCGCGATGGCATTGGCTCAGGAAACGGATATTATCTTGTTGGATGAACCGACTACATACTTGGATTTGTCTCATCAATTGGAAGTTCTAGAGTTGTTATACCAGTTGAACCGGGACGAGAAGAGAACGATCGTAATGGTCATTCATGATTTGAACCATGCCGCTCGCTTTGCTCATCATATGGTCGCGATGAAAGACGGATCTATTTTAAAAGAAGGTACGGCTGAAGAGGTAATGACACGTACGGTCCTACGCAATGTATTTCATATTGATGCAGAGATCGGTGTTGACCCGAGGACGAGAAAACCTGTTTGTCTTACGTATGATCTGATTAAGAATGTAAAGTTAGTTGAGAACTTGGCGTAAATTCGCCTTTCTTTTTTACAGTTAATTGAGAATGATTTTTATTGTCAAATATAGGGGGATAACAAAATGAAAAGAACATCAAAACAATTACTCGTTAGCTTTATGGCATTACTTTTAGTGTTTGTACTAGCCGCATGCGGAAACAAATCAGAAGAAGGCGCAAGCACTAGTGAGAAGGAATCGTCGAAAAAAGAAACGAGAATCTATAAAGACGAAAAAGGTAAAGAGATTGAAGTGCCAGCTGAACCGAAACGTGTTGCGATGATGGCTGCAACGTATGCAGGTAACTTGCTAGACTTAGGGATCACACCAGTAGCAGTAAATGAATACCCAAAAGCAAACAAGTTTTATGGAAACAAATTAGACAAAGCTGAAGTGGTAACTGCTGATTCATATGAAAAACTTCTAGAATTAGATCCAGATCTAATCATTACGTATTCTGATGACAAAAATATTAAGAAATATGAAGAGATTGCTCCAACGGTTACAATGACGTATGACAAGTATGACTACATGGAACAGCACGTAGAGATCGGAAAGATGGTTAACAAAGAAAAAGAAGCAAAATCATGGGTAGAAGAGTGGAAGAAGAAAGCCGCTGATGCTCGTGAAAAAGTAAAATCGGCAATCGGTGAAGACAAGACGTTCATGGTTATGGAAGCATACGGAAAAGACATGTATGTATACGGTGAGAACTGGGGCCGTGGTACAGAAGTTATCTATCAAGCGCTAGAACTTAAAGCTCCTAAGAAGTTAGAAGAAGATGTATTTGGCCCAGGCTGGAAAGCCATTTCAACCGAAGTGATCCCAACATACGCTGGAGATTATATCTTTGTAGGAACAGGAGCAGGAAATCCAGATAACTCATTCATGGAGTCAGATGTGTGGAAAGAATTGCCGGCTGTGAAGAACGGTAACGCAATTAAGTTTGATTCAGAGTCATTCTATTTCAATGACCCGATTTCACTAGAAAAAGAATTAGATATTATCGTTGAAGAGTTAACGAAAAAGAAATAATAAGCACTTTATAAAAAGGGACAAACGCTATGTTCAAAACAAAAACCAAGCTTATAAAAGAGAATAAAGTGTTTTCTAGGCCAGCGGTAGGGACAGCGATTTTATTGCTAGGGTTCGCACTTCTTTTGTTGAGTATCGTTCTTGCGATATCTGTGGGAGCCGCTAAGATTCAGTTTCTGACAGTTTGGAACGCTGTGATCAACTATGATCCTACTAGGGAAGCTGACCGTATCATTATGAGTCTACGATTACCGAGAGAGCTTGGTGCAGCAATCGTCGGTGCGGCGTTTGCTGTAAGTGGAGCAATCATGCAAGGGATGACTAGAAACCCGTTAGCAGACCCTGGTCTACTTGGTTTGAACGCGGGAGCAAGCCTTGCTCTCGCTTGTGTGTTCGCTTTTAATACAGAAGCGAACTATCTTACCGTGATGATTCTATCTTTTATAGGTGCAGGAATAGGTGCGATGCTAGTATTCGGGCTTGGCTCTATGAGCCGAGGTGGATTGACCCCAATCCGGATTACGTTAGCAGGTGCAGCAGTTTCAGCACTGCTTTCTTCCTTAGGAGAAGGCATTGCGTTATATTTTAAGCTTTCTCAGGACCTTGCGTTTTGGACGGCAGGTGGTGTATCAGGCACAAACTGGGCACAGCTGAAAATTATCGTACCTGTCGTGTTGGTTGGAATCATTGTAGCTGTCATGTTCTCAAGGCAGTTAACTATATTAAGCTTCGGTGAAGAAGTAGCACGCGGCCTTGGTCAACGAACTCTATTTACGAAAATCGTTCTCATGACGGTGGTGTTGATCTTAGCGGGTGCTGCCGTTTCACTCGTTGGTGCTATTGCATTTGTAGGTCTTATGGTTCCGCATATCGTGCGGTTCTTAGTTGGAACGGACTATCGGTGGATCATTCCATGTTCCGCGATCTTCGGGAGTGTGCTCATGGTGCTAGCAGATACGTTTGCCCGAACGGTAAACGCTCCTTATGAAACACCAGTTGGTGCAGTAGTCGCTATGATCGGGGTACCGTTCTTCCTCTACCTTGCAAGAAAGGGAGGGAGAAAACTATCATGATGAATGCACACCAGATGAAGAGAGTAAGAGTAACGACGATTGCGGCGATCTTGTTGCTGATAGCCGTTTTTATTATAAGTGTTGCAACTGGTTTTGCTTCATTAACACCTTCAGAATTATTTCGAACCATAATGGGGCAAGGAACACCGAGAGAGAATCTTATTCTTTTTGAGTTCCGTTTACCACGTATCATCGTTGCTATTCTTGCGGGGATGGGGCTCGCTGTATCTGGTGCCATCCTCCAAAGTATCACGAAGAACCCGCTTTCAGACCCTGGTATTTTAGGAATAAATGCTGGTGCTGGTCTGATGGTTGTGGTGTATATCATGTTTTTTACAGTGGAAACCACAAGCTTTTTATACGTACTGCCGTTATTTGCCCTATTTGGCGGTATGCTAACAGCGTTTGTGATCTACATCATGTCTTACATCAAAGGTGAAGGTGTTGAACCGACCCGGCTCGTCTTAGTCGGTGTAGGTTTAGCAGCCGCCTTATATGGAGCAACATTGACACTATCTACGAGATTAGATATGGAAGATTATTCGTTCATGGCGAACTGGATGGCAGGCAGGATTTGGGGCGATGATTGGACGTTTGTTTTATCATTGCTGCCATGGATCTTGCTGCTTATCCCTTATACGATGTTTAAATCCAATGTATTAAATACGTTGAATTTGCACGAGAACGTATCTGTCGGTGTAGGTGTGAATGTAAGTAGAGAACGAATTTCTTTGATCATGATCTCGGTAGCACTTGCGTCAGCCTCTGTTGCAGTCAGTGGTGGTATTGCTTTTGTAGGATTGATGGCTCCACATATCGCACGCTCACTAGTCGGCCCGAGACACCAAGTCTTCCTTCCCGTTGCAGCATTAATCGGAGGCATCTTACTCCTGGCAGCTGACACGATCGGAAGAGTAGTATTAGATCCAAGTGGGATACCAGCAGGAATCATTGTGACCATCATTGGTGCTCCGTACTTTATGTACCTGCTTGCAAAAAAATAGCTCATGAAATCAGTCTTTGTTAAAAAGGCTGATTTTTTTATTTTTTATAAAACTTTTTTTACTTTCCACGGTCTAATATATAGGTAAGGGTCAGGAGGCTAGAAATTGGAGACAGAACAGCTAGTGAAGGAAGCGATAAAAGGAAACGACGAGGCGTTTTTGAAATTGATTCAAACGTATAAAGTCGATTTATATAAGACAGCTCTATCTTTTTTGCGTAATGAAGAAGAAGCACTCGAGGCAATTCAAGAAGTTACGTATCGTGCTTACAAAAACATAAAAAAGTTAAAGAACGAGTTCTATTTCAAAACGTGGTTGATTCGAATTATGATCAACTATTGTAATGATCAGTTGAAACTAAAAAAGCGAGTCGTCATGAATGAAGAAATGTTGAATTCGTTAGGTATTTCAGAGGACCATATACAATTAGAGCTGAAGGACGCGATGTTAGATTTAGACGACAGGTCACGCGAAATCCTTACCTTGAAATATTTTAATGACGTAAAGATTAAAGATATAGCGATCATGATGCAGTGTCCAGAAGGTACAGTTAAAACGTGGCTGAATAAGGCATTACGAGCATTAAGAGAAAAGCTAGATGAGAAAGGAGGTAATCTACATGTTTGAAAGAGAGAAAGCACAACTAAACAATTTGAAGAAAGAATATGAAAATATACCGATTTCACTAGATTCTATTGATCAGGCGATATTAAGTGGATTTCAGAAGGCAAAAACAGAAGAACGAAAATCTAGAATTAAGAAGAAGAGAAGTGCTTTTGGTTTTATAGCGGCAGCTCTTTTACTCATTGGATTATTTTCTTCTATTAAGATTTCACCGGCTTTAGCTAATTACATTTCTGAAATACCAGGCATGGAAAAAATAGTGAGTATGATCCGTGATGATAAAGGAAGAATAGCAGCTGTTGAAAAAAAATATTATCAAAAACAAGGCGTATCAGATGAAAAAGATGGGTTGAAAGTTACTATCGATGGAACGATAGCAGATGAGATGGGCATGGTGCTTTTTTATTCGATTGAATCCAAAGAAAAAATAAAAGAGGTTATGTTTGATGATGTAAAGATCAGAGCAAAAGACGGTACCGTATTAGATGAAGCGTATAATTCATTCGGTGATGCCCATTCAACAGATAAAGGCGAGACTAAGTTTAGTGGAGAAATTGAATATTTCTTTGAAGAGCCTATTGAAGCAAAAGAATATATTGTAGATCTCAAAATAAAGGATATGAATTTTACAATCAATTTAAAACTTAATGAATTTAAGAAGAAAAAAGAATATGCAGTCCAACAAACGATGGACTTAGAAGGTCAAAAAATCAATATTGAGAAGGTAACCATCTATCCATTACGAGCTGTTGTGAAATTAAAGATGAACGATGAAAATGAAAAATACATCCTGCAACTTGATGACCTACGATTAGTTGATGAAAACAATGAAGTGTGGGGGAATATAACAAATGGTATTACCGGTTCGGGCGATAAAGACACTGAGAGGGAAGTTTATCTGCAAAGTAACTATTTTAAAGAACCAAAAGAATTGTATCTGGTCTTAAATAGTGCTCAAGCCATAGATAAAGAGAATGCAGTCATTGTGGTGGATACAGAAAAAATGAAGATTCTAAAACAGCCTAATGGAAACAAGTTAAGAAATCTAAGGAAAGAAGATGGGCAGCTCGTCTTTGATCTGCATACAAAAAAACCTTTCCGTTCGGCGATCTTTAGCACAATAACTGATGCACAAGGTAAAGAAATTGAAGTGAGCTCACAGTCCATGGGTACTGAAGAAGAAAAAGGCACAACCCGACTAGGAATAGAGCTACCTCAAATAGATCGCTCCCAAAATCCTCTAACCATTGACTTAAGTTTTTATCCAGAGTGGATCAAAGGTAACGAAAAAATTAGAATTAAATAATCTATGAAGGTGGTCCTTTCAATAAAGGGCTATCTTTTTGCTTAAATCCCTACTACCCTCTATAATGCTAGTTAAATGAGGTGAACGTGATGAGACTAGACCATACCGGAATTGCCGTGAGACGAATAGATGAAGCCATTGAATTTTATACGAATGTACTAGGCGGAAAGCTAACTGAACGATATACAAGTGAGAAGCCTGGAGTAGAAACCCACATTGCCGTGATTGAGCTTGAAAATCAGGTAATTGAACTTCTTGAACCTACGAGTAAGACATCTCCAATCGAGCGGTTCATTAGGCAGAAGGGAAAGGGTGTGCATCACCTGGCTTATGAAGTGGACGATCTTCTTCAAACGATTGATGACTTTGAAGCTAGAGGGTATACCTTTTTAAAAGATACGTATCGGACAAATCCTTTTGGCAGAAGGTTAATTTATATGAACCCCGCACATTCACAAGGGCAGATTATTGAGCTGTGTGATTATCCGGACAAGAAGAAGGAGAGCTGACTTGTTAAAAGTCGGCTCTCTTTTTTGTCTTTCCAAAACAATAGATTTTCTTTACAATTAATTATAAGAATATTCTGTAAAGGGTGAAGGTATGAAATGGACAGGTGATCTTGCACATTTTCCTTATCCGTTTAAAGATTCAACGTATCGTTATTCCAACAATTCAATCCCCATGAAACAGCCTTTTTGCATAGAAGTTACCCCGAGCTACAAAAAAGAGATGCTATTAAAGCGGAAATTATTAAGTGATCACCCCGAGCGTTGTTATCAATCGCTGCCACATTCTATTATAGGGCAGTGGGAGATTGTTGAGCTCGTGATCGATCACTTAGTTTCACAATACCCACAACATTTTTCAGTAGAGAAAGAGAATAATAGTTGGATTTTTTTCAATAAGATATTGGACGAAAAAGTAGAATTTATCTTTGGTGATGAAAACTCTCTTTCATGTGAACCGTTATTCTTTATTAGTCATCATGTGCAAGAAGATCTTATTTATATGAGACAGCGTGACGATGATCTGTATTTGGATGCAGGACAGCTCTGTTTTCCTGCTAACTGGTCTCTCGTTTTTAACATAGGAATGAAATTTAAAAACATTCATCATCCTATCCCTCGGTTTAAGGAAGAGGGGCTAGATCAACGAATTCTACAATTTCTAATGAGGCTTGAAGCCGGAACACCTTGGGAACGTTTGAATTGGTCGCTTATGGCAGGTGATCGACTTGATACATCTCTTGAAACCTTTTATCAGTGGGGTAAGCTGCGCAAACACGTAACGAGGGAGAACGCAGGTGAGCTTGTTCATATACGAGTAGAGGTGCAGAAGTTATTCAGACTGCCAAGAACGAATAGCATCCTCTTTTCCATTCACACACATTTGCTGTCCCTTGAACAACTATCAACAAACAGAGAATGGCTGCAGCAATTTTACGAAATCATGTCCGAACTTCCCTCTCATATTGTTGAATACAAAGGAATCTCTGCTTATAAAACAGCTGTGTTGGAGTATTTAGAAGGTCAGCTCCAACAGCTGAAGACGTTATGAGTATGGATGCGGTCTTCATTGAAGGAAAAAGAAAATATATATTTTGTTCAGATAAGTCTGGATTAAGAGTTTTAAGCAGTGTGTTCGAACACGTGAAGAAAGAGAAGTTGGCTTATGAGTGGTATCATTTTTCTGCTGAAAATAGAGATTGCCTAGAAGAATTTCTAAGACAGCAAAAGATGGGAACTTTTCTATATGTGGTGCTGCCTTATTCTGAACTTCATAGCGTACAAACGATGACAGCTCGTATCGGTTTTTCGAGTGATGAGTCACTATTTATTGGTTATGGCGAGAAGTGGATAAGTATATTCTGTTGCCGTTGTCATGAACTGAACAGAGCGGAAGAACAACTTACCGAATTAACTTGCCATCAATGTGAATTAAAGCTTAAAGTGTCAGACCACTATTCTGAACTGCACCATGCATTTTTAGGCTATCCAGCTACAAGTTAGGAGGGAGTCTATTTGTCTATTGAACCTAATTTATTTGTACGGGTTTCATCTATAGAAAAGATAACGAAGCAGGTTAAGAAGTTTACGCTGTCCCAAGAAACGGGAAAGGGACTTCCAAGATTTAGTGGAGGTGCGCATATTTCAACCTACCTAAAGACACGATCAGGACTTATTGTGAGACAATACTCTTTAATAAGTCATCCAGACGATCGTACGAAATATGAAATTGCTGTGCGATTATGTGAGGATTCTAAAGGTGGTTCACTCTACTGGCATCAGGGAATGAAAGTCGGTGATCGACTTCAAATCAGTTACCCCAAGAATCATTTTTCTCTTAGCTTTAAAGCGAGACATCACGTATTTTACGCGGCAGGCATCGGGATTACCCCATTCCTTTCTATGATGCAGGATTTCTCAGTTAACGGACAAACCTTTGAACTTCATTACGCCTCTAAATCTGAGGATAACTGTGCATTTTATACATACATAAAAAAACACTATCCTAATCAAAGCCACTTTTACTTTTCCGATCAACAACAACGTTTGCAAACCGCCTCCTTAGAAAACCATCCGATCGGAACGCATGTTTATCTTTGTGGACCTGAAGGGTTTATTGAGCAGTTTAGGACATCCGCAATAGAGATGGGCTATCCGCATTCATGTGTTCATTTTGAACGTTTTAGCCCGCCAAAGCCTAAGGTCTTAAATGCATTTCAAGTTAAGGTTCTTAATGGAGCTACGATAAACGTATCCAAAACGGAAACGATACTAGAAGCGCTCCATAAACATGGTATCAATGCTCCATATTCCTGCCAAATTGGTCGTTGTGGCACTTGTGAACTCTCTATGATAGAGGGAGAAGTTCATCATTATGATTCATTTCTCAGTGATGAACAAAAAGTCGCAAATAATTGTTTGATTCCCTGTGTATCACGTGCGAAATCAGATAAACTGGTCATTGAGATTAAATAGTATAGGAGGTAGCAATGGAGGTTAACGGTAAGAATGGGAAATATACGACAAGATTGAGTCAGGCGGGGAAAGAAACGACTATCCATCTAACGGTATTTCTTTCCTTCTTTTTAATCATTTGTTTGTATTTTGTAATTCGTAATTTAAAAGAAGATCCTGTCGTATCGTTTGTAATGCTTGTACCAGTTGTCATATTAACTGCACTCATAGTTTTTATTATTAAGGAAACAAAGTCACAAACCAGTATTGTTAGTGATTCAGAGCTTACAGACACAGGGTATGTGACAACTTTTATCGACACCAATACACTAAAATCATTAAAAGTAGAAATTCTATATTCAGATATGGAAAAGTGTTTACTTTCGCCTCATTCCATCATTCGCCCGTCTGCAATAGAATCATTTGAAACGATTTACAATAAGCATATAACTTTTAATATTTTGTTTCGAACGGGTAAGGGCAAGTTGGAAGTGATGAAATTTACGCATCATGACGAAGAGGAAATACATCTATGGCTTAGAACTTTGAGGGAGAACGAAATTCCCCTTGAAATCACGGATTATGATTTAAGGTATGTATCTCAAAAAGACTATCTTAGTGTTGTTATGGATGAAGTAGATAGAAGACCGTATTTTTATAGATATTCTATAGAAGATTTAAATGTAGGGGTAACTAGGGAAAAACCTAATGATTATACTTTACCAGAAACAAAGGAAAAACTAGCTTCTAACAAATTGGTGAAATTTAGAATCCCCAAAGTGGCAATCTATAGTGTTCAATTTCTAGCGATGACGTTATTTATTTATTTCTTACATAATGAATATACATCGGATGAAATGTTGACATTAACTTCTCGTATTTATTTCTACACAGGATTCATACTGTTTTTCTCAATTTATATCTACATGATTTCTCACATCAATATTAAGCATTGTATTCAATATGCGTTTGTTACAATCTTTTCATGGATAGTGGCAACATATACAGTAGATGGTCTTATTAGTAAGGTTTCAGAGAAGTTTACACTGGCTTTATCGTTTGAAATTTTCTTTTTCAGTTTTCTGTCACCGGTACTTATCTTCTTGCCAGTAATTCTTAGAGAACTTAAACCGGCCATTTATCATGAAAAACACCGAAAAGATATTGAAAAGATGAATGAATCGGAAGAACAAGATACGCTAACACCCTGAATAAGCTAAATCTTATTAAAAGTGCTTCACAAGGTGTATAATTTAAAAAGTTAATGTAAGGGAAGTCTGACTGAATTTTTTCAGCAGACTTTTTTATTTTATAAATGTTAGGAGTTTTTATTTGTGAAGCACCGCAGATTGTTAGTCTACCTTGTTGCACTTGCTGCGTTTCTCGGTCCTTTTTCTCAAACGATCTACGTACCTCTTATTCCTGAAGTGACGAAAGAACTTCATACAACATCTTTCTTGGTTAATTTTTCGATCTCGATCTATACGATTTTCCTGGCTTTGATGCAGATGGTCTATGGACCACTTACGGATTCGATCGGACGGCGTAAAGTGATGCTAACAGGTATCCTGATTTACTTAGCGGCTACGATCGGATGTTATTTTTCTTCATCCATTGAATTTCTTTTAGTGTTTCGCTCTATGCAAGCCATCGGAATTGCTGCGGGTTCTGTTGTAGCAGTAACTGTTATTGGGGATCTGTTCGAAGGGAAAGATCGGATTCAGCCGATGGGAACATTTCAGATGATGGTTTCGCTTGGCCCTGTTTTAGGTCCTGTAGTTGGTGGCTTTTTAAGTGCTTCGTTCGATTTTCATATGATTTTTATTGCGTTAATGTGTGTTGGATTTATTATCTTTGCAGGAAATTTTATCTTTTTGCACGAAACAAAACCAAGTACGTCAAAGAAGCAGAACTTTAGGTTTTCAGATTTCCTTACTATTTTGCAAAACCGTATCGGTTACACTGTGATCGGCTTAGGATTCATTCAGTATTACGCTCTGTATAACTTCCTAGTGTTCCTACCTGCTATTATGAGTGAAAGGTACGAATTGTCTGTAGAACAAAAAGGTCTAGTATTTCTACCATTATCTCTCGGCATCGTAGTGGGCAGCTTTATTGGCGGCAAAATGAGAAAATACAATGAACGAAAAGTGATCGTATACTCTGCCTTTTTAAACGTCATTTCTTTATTGTTGTTTATCCTAGTCTCAAACGTCTCGCTCATCTTATTGATCATTTCGATCTCATTCGTTGGTCTATTCTTAGGTATGTCATTACCCGTACAGACAGCTCTCCTTACACAAGAGTTCCAAGCCAATCGTGCTACAGCAATTGGTGCTTATAACTTTTTCAGATACATGGGGATGTCGATCGGACCCCTGTTAGGCAGTTTTCTCTATCATCTTGGTAGTTACGGTTTGGTATATGGATTTGTAGATGTACTCCTACTCCTTTTTGTCATTTTAATGAGAAAACATTTAATACAAAATAAAAAATCCTTCAATTAGATTTTAGAAGCTATTATTTAGGGTATATTGAATCCATACCGTACTTGCTGTAAGCTAAGATTAAACAAAAGTTAGACAGGATGTATGAGTATGTATCTTACAATAAAAGAAACGGCTGAATATTTATCGATGCCTGAAGCGGCAGTTGAAAGCTTAGTTCAGCAGAATAAAATCCGTACCATTTTTGACGGTAACCAGCATCTTATTAACAAAGAACAGTTCAATACTCATTTTGAACAGTTAGAAAAATATAAGAAAATGGTTGAGGAGTACTTGAGTGAACCCATTCCAGAAGATTGGGATGCAAAAGACGAAGATTAGAGCAATGATAAATTAGGGTAGATGGGGAGAGTGGAAAAGAGATGCATAGAGATAAGGCACTGCATTCTTTTTTAATTGAAAAAACATGGCAGTTGACGGAAGATTGGTACCAATCAATTGATAAATCAAAGGCCACGGGGGTATACGCTTCCACAAATCCCAAGACGATCGAAACGCTTAAACAGCAAAATCATGAATTTCATGAACATTTTTGTGAGGTTTTTGTTACAGAAGAAAGTAAATTTCTAAAAGACTTTGAAAGATGGGTGCTTATGATTGCTCAAGATGATGAGCATTTAAACACACCTGTTACAGTGATCATGAAAGAATTCTTCAATGTACAAAAACAGTATTTAAATCTGGTTCAAGAATTTGTTAATATTCATCAAGGTGAATATCCTCAAACCATCATCGATGCTTGGAACGAGATTATTATTGAAACATTTAATAAAATTGTGACATGGTTTGTTGAAGAAAACCAAAAGTATAGCGAAGAGAAATTAATCGCGCAGCAAGAGATGATCAACGAGCTAAGCTCACCTGTCATCGCACTGAATAATCATATGGGCCTGTTGCCATTAATTGGTGTGATCGATACACAAAGAGCAAAGTACATTGTTGAAAATACGCTCGAGCAGTGTACCGAAAAAGAGATTACACATCTTTTTATCGATCTCTCTGGTGTACTAATTATTGATACGATGGTCGCTCAGCAGATTTTCTCTCTTATTGAAACGCTTGGCCTTATCGGAGTAAAGTCAACCTTGTCTGGCATCCGACCTGAAATTGCAATGACCGCTATTCAATTAGGTTTATCCTTTGAGAAAGTTTCCATTAAATCGAACCTCGCTCAAGCGATCGGTTCACAACAATAACGAATACATGAGTGAATGAAGACCAGGGGAACCTGGTCTTTTATTATTTTCGTATATCAGAATTGGGCCATGCCACCTTCTCATAAACTTTAAAATGTAATTCATTTTCTTAAAAGGGTGTTGAGGATGGATATCTTTCAAGGTTTAACGGGGGAAATAATTTTACCGAATGATCCGCAATATGACACTGCACGTCAAGAATGGAACAGAGCCATTCAAAAATTTCCTAGTGTTATTGTCTATTGTTCTGAATATGGAGATGTGAGCTCTGCCATTCTTTGGGCACAAAAGTATTGTAAAGATATTCGAATCCGATCAGGAGGTCATCACTATGAAGGTTATTCGACGGGTAATGGTGTTTTGGTCATAGATATCAGTCGATTAAATGGTGTGGCTATTAATGAAGAGGAAGGAACTGTTACCGTTCAAGGAGGGATTCAGAACAAAGATCTCTATCAAGCGGTAGGTTCTAGAGGATACCCTTTTCCAGGAGGAACGTGTCCGACTGTAGGCGTAAGTGGTTTTGTACTTGGTGCAGGATGGGGTTTTTCTAGTCGATTATTCGGTTTAGGTTGTGACAGCTTGGTGGAACTAGAGTTAATCAACTACAGAGGTGAAATTTTAAAAGTGAATGAAACAGAAAATAGTGATCTGTTTTGGGCATGCAAAGGTGCAGGAGGAGGTAACTTTGGAGTTGTCGTTTCTATGACGTTCAAACTGCCACCTAAAATTGAACAAGTGACATTGTTTGAGCTATATAAGCCCAGTGCCACAACAAAAGAGCTAGGCAAGTTCTTGCGAATATGGCAGAAGTGGCTTGTAAATTTAGATGAACGAATGTGTTTGAATGCTAGCATGTATAACGCTGTGTCTGAGGGACTTGCTATCTTTGGTAGGGGATTTTTTTATGGAACGAAGGAAGAAGCATTGAAACTGTTAGATGTATATAGAAAAATAGAAGGATTTCAAATCAATGCTAAATCTTTAACATTTTTAGAAGCTGTCACGGAGGTACAGTCTACCTATCCGCCATATGAAAAGTTTAAATCGACCGGACGCTTCGTATACAAGGAATACGATCGAGAAGAAGTGGAAGCGATCGTGAATCTTGTGAAAAAGCGTGCGGAAGGTTCCGTGTTTGCAGCACTCACTGTGTATGCGATGGGAGGTCAGATTCGAAATGTTGGTAAAACAGAGTCTGCTTTTTATTACCGAAAAGCACGTTATATCTTAGGCATTCAATCCGTATGGGAAGATCCGGCCGTCGCAGAAGAAAATAGAAGATGGGTGGAAAAAAGGTTCAGATATTTGAAGACCATCACGAAAGGGTCATTTGTTAATTTTCCATACAGCGAACTGAATGACTATGAAAAAGAGTATTTTGGCAGAAATGTGGAGAGACTTCAGCGAATCAATCAAAAATACGATCCTAAAAGAGTGTTTGCTTTTCCGCAATCCATTCGTTGATATAAAATGTAGGTAGAGTGCTGCATGACAAAAGGAGTTTGTTTCATTGAAAATATTCAAAAGTATACTGTTTCTCGCGATCCTTGCATCTATCTTTTATCTGATCACATTGGAATGGAAAAAGAAGAATACACCACTGCCTACTGAATTGCATCCGATCGTGGCAGAGAACCGTGATTTTTTAATACAAAAAGCGTCCGAAAAAGGAATTAATATTGTAATAACCGATGATTTTCGATCCGCAGCAGAACAGGATCGGCTGTATGAACAAGGCCGTTCAAGAGAAGGAACCATTGTGACTCATGTAGAAGGTGGCGAATCTTATCATAACTACGGTCTAGCGATTGATTTTGCTCTTAAACTGGATGATGATTCTGTCGTCTGGGATCTTGAACGAGATGACAATGGGAATGGGCAGTCGGATTGGATGGAAGTAGTTACGATTGCCAAAGATTTAGGTTTCGAGTGGGGTGGAGATTGGGCTGGTTTTAAGGATTACCCGCACCTTGAGATGGACTTTGGGTTGAGTATTCGGGAGTTGCAGTATGGGGAAAGACCACCCAACAATAAAAAAGTTCAATGAGCTAAGCTGGGAATTAAGTAATAATTGAGGTTATTTGTCGAAAAGCCTATAAATTAATTTCAAGGACTATAAATATCTTGTAACGGCCTATAAAAATTTATGAAGGCCTAAAAATGGATTTGAAGGGCCTATAAACTCATTTTTAGGGCCTAATAAGAAAAGAAGGGTCTCCACAGCTGGAAGCCCTTCTTTCATTATTATGATTTAAAGCTTAAACGAACTCTTCAGTGAAACAATTTCGTTAAACACAATTTTTTCATCAGTTGTATGCTTCGGATCAACATTGAAGTAGCCATGACGGAAGAACTGGAACTTATCTTGAGGTTTCGCGTCCTTCATGTTTGCTTCAATAAATCCTTGTTTTACGATAAGAGAATCTTTGTTCACGTAATCCAAGAATGTCTTGCCTTCGCTATCTTCTTCCTTTTCCATATCTTCATCAGAGATGAGTGGCTCATAAATACGGAATTCTGCAGGTACGGCTTGTGTCGCTTCAACCCAGTGAAGTGTACCTTTTACTTTACGGCCTGTAAAACCTGAGCCGGATTTCGTCTCCACATCATACGTACAATGTAGTTCAACGACATGACCGTTTTCATCTTTTATGAAATCTTCGCATTTAATGAAGTAAGCATGCTTTAAGCGTACTTCGTTACCAGGGAAGAGACGGAAATACTTTTTCGGAGGATCTTCCATAAAGTCTTCACGCTCGATATAGATTTCACGCGAGAACGGAATCTGACGTGATCCCATTTCAGGATTCTCTGGGTTGATCTCAGCATCTAACATTTCAACCTGTCCTTCAGGGTAGTTTGTGATGACCACTTTTAATGGATCAACAATACCCATCGTACGAGGTGCTTTTACCTTAAGATCTTCACGGATGAAGTGCTCAAGCATCGCTGTGTCGGTTACACCAGACCCTTTAGAAACACCAGCTGCTTTTACAAACTCAACAATTGACTCAGGCGTGTAGCCTTTACGGCGTAATCCAGAGATTGTCGGCATACGTGGATCATCCCATCCATCTACATAGCCTTCGTCTACCAGCTGCTTAAGCTTACGTTTACTCATTACCGTATTCGTCAATCCTAGGCGGCCGAATTCGATCTGCTGTGGTTGGCTTTCCATCTCACACTCTTCCACAACCCAGTTGTAAAGAGGGCGTTGATCTTCAAATTCTGTTGTACAAAGCGAATGTGTAACGCCTTCGATCGCATCCTCAATCGGATGAGCAAATGCATACATCGGATAGATGCACCACGTATCACCTGTATTGTGATGAGTTGCGTGAGAGACACGATAAATGACTGGGTCACGTAAGTTAATATTAGGTGAACTCATGTCGATCTTCGCACGAAGTACTTTTTGACCGTTCTCGAACTCACCTTTACGCATGCGATCGAATAGATCTAAGTTCTCTTCTACAGAACGGCTACGGTGAGGACTTTCTTTCCCTGGCTCTGTCAACGTTCCGCGATACTCACGAATCTCATCAGCCGTAAGGTCATCCACATACGCTTTTCCTTTTTTAATTAAAAGCACAGCGCGCGCATACATCTCTTCAAAGTAATCGGAAGCAAAGCGAAGGTTCTCCCATTCAAACCCAAGCCACTCGACGTCGTTCTTAATCGCATCAACGTATTCTTGGTCTTCTTTTAATGGGTTCGTATCATCAAAGCGCAGATTTGTTTCTCCGCCAAACTCGTCCGCAAGTCCAAAATTGATTACAATTGATTTTGCATGTCCAATATGAAGATATCCATTAGGTTCTGGAGGGAAACGAGTAACGACTTTCTTATGCTTTCCGGATTCCAGATCGTTTTGGATGATTGTTTTAATAAAATTAGAAGAACTATTCTCCATCCCGTATCAAGCCTTTCCTTATATGTAAACTAAGATATACTTTACATTATAACAAAAATAAATTTCAACTAAACGTATTCTTTTAGGGATACGGAGATTATTTATCAAAGAAATGGTGGGATCAACATGAATGTCATTGACTTGCATTGCGATGCATTATTGAAACTATGGGAAACGGACGGCAGGCTCAGTTATGCGGATGCGCCACAGCTTGCTACAAATAAGAAACGACTGCAAAAAGGAAAAGTGAACGTTCAGTTCTTTGCGATTTTTATTGAACCCTTTATTCCAAGTGATCAAAAGTTCCAATCTGCTCTTCAACAAGTGGATTATTTTTATAAAGAGGTTCTTGGTAAAAATCCAGAGATGAAGCATTTGAAGAACTGGAATGACTTTCAAGCATTGAAGGATGGAGAAATTGGAGCAGTGCTTACGCTTGAAGGAGTGGACGCGATTGGGGACGATCTCACGAAGTTAAGCATCCTGCATCAACTCGGTGTTCTTTTGATCGGTCTAACATGGAATCACGCAAATCTTGCAGCTGATGGTGCACAAGAACCGCGTGGAGCTGGTCTGACGGTGTTTGGAAAAGAAATTGTAGCGTTCAATAATAAAAATAAAATTTTAACCGATGTATCTCATTTATGTGATCGCGCTTTTTGGGATGTGATGGAAATTGCCGATTATCCGCTTGCCAGCCATTCTAATTCACGCGTATTGTGTGACCATCCGCGTAACCTGACCGATGAGATGGCAAAAGAGATGTTTGGTAAAGGTGGAGTGGTGCACGTTGTGTATAACCCGCCATTTACGAAGAATGAAGGATCAGCAAGTATTGTTGACTTAATTAAGCACATCGACCATTTTTGTGGACTTGGCGGGGTAAGACAAATTGGGCTCGGCTCTGATTTTGACGGCATCTCGCAACTTATTACAGGTTTAGAAGATGCATCTATGACTCAAAACTTAATCAATGAGTTATTGAAGCATTATTCTGAAGAAGAAGTCCGTGGATTTGCGTCTCAAAACTTCTTGAATTTTATTTCTAAAATATAGTTTGTAAGGTAAAGCTGGCTTTCTTCTTGGATGTCAGCTTTTTTCTATGGAGAATCTGCGAACGATCATAAAACCACACGACCGAGCATAAGTCATCTTTACCTAGCAAAACTTCCACAAAAGCCCACTTCATATGCTCTTCTTTTCTCCTATAAACTCTCATAGCTTATATAGAACAAGTAAGCGGAAGGAGTCTGTATATGTATTACAATCATCCAGGTTTTCAAAATACAGGAATGAGGCAAGACGACCTCACAATGATGAATCGCCTAATTGTATCGGGTGAAGGCTCTGTTTCTGCTGTGCCAGATCGAGCTCTGCTTACAATAGGAGTCATTACAGAAAACCAAAATTTAAGTGTGGCTCAAAAGGATAACGCTGATAAAACGGCTTCTGTTATTCGAACACTGATATCACTAGGTATTTCTCAAAGCGATATTCAAACAGCTAGTTTTCGAATTGAACCTCAATATAACTATGAAAATGGACAGCAACAATTTAGAGGATATCGTGTAGAGCACCAGCTGCAGGTCACGGTAAAAGATATTCGGCAAACAGGTCAGGCGATCGATCAAGCGGCAGCGAACGGAGCTAACTCTGTATCGTCCATTCAATTCACCGTTTCAAACCCAGATGCCTTTTATAATCAAGCGTTGTCACTAGCAATTCAAAATGCTCAACAAAAAGCTATTTCGATGGCAAGGGCATTACAAGTTACACTTCGGCCGGTACCGATAATCGTTCAAGAAGTATCTCAGTCACTGCCCCCTAGACCTGTTCCGTTTCAAGCCGTAATGTATGCACAAAGTGCGGAAACCCATATACAGCCAGGCGAGAATAAGATCACAGCCTCTGTCAAGATCCAATACACGTATAGTTAGGAAGGACAGGTGTAAATTGACAGGTGAATATGTGTCACATTATACTTAACCAAATGGTTAAATATAACGCGGATAATTTAAATGATGTATTTTCAGTTCTATCTGATTCGACTCGGCGTACGATCATCGAGCAGCTATCAAAAGGAGAAAGGAGTGTGCAAGAGTTAGCCCAGCCTTTTGATATGTCGCTGCCTGCGATCTCGAAGCATTTGAAAGTTTTAGAGAATGCAGGTCTTGTCACACACCGAAAAGAGGGACGTTATCGCTATTACGCGATAAAACCGGATTCAATGGATGAAGCATGTGAATGGATTTCTACGCTTAAAGAGCTTTGGACAAAATTTGAAGGTATGTTTTGCTGCAGCAAGCAAAAAAAGCAGTGAAACGTATGCTTGGAGAGTGAACAATGGAAACGCAGGATGAAATAATAAAGGTGCAGAAGATTGTGAAACGATATGGAGATTTCACTGCCGTGGATGGAAGTGAATTCTCTGTACATAATGGAGAGGTGTTTGGTCTGCTGGGCCCGAACGGAGCGGGGAAGACGACAACACTTGAGATGTTAGTAGGTCTTCGTAAACCAGATGAAGGAACAGCGATCGTTGGTGGATTCGATATTACAAAAGAGCTTGATAAAGTAAAAGAAGTAATCGGTGTACAGCTTCAATCTACAACTCTTTTTGAGCTATTGACCGTAGATGAGATCCTTCATCTTTACGGCAGTTTTTACCGCGAACATATTTCGATTCCTGAACTAATTGATGACATGCTTTTAACAGAGAAAAAGAATAGCAGAATAAAAGGTTTGTCTGGTGGTCAAAAGCAGAGACTTGCGATCGCGCTTGCACTCGTGCATGATCCGCAGATTATTTTCTTGGACGAACCTACGACTGGACTCGATCCACAAGCACGCCGTACGTTATGGGACATTGTTTTACGATTGAAGGAACGTGGCAAAACCGTTGTACTGACGACTCATTACATGGATGAGGCACACGTGCTATGCGATCGTATCGCCATTATGGACCAAGGAAAGCTAATAGCTCTCGATACGCCTAGTGAACTTGTGAGAAATCTTCAGTCGGATAGCGCAGTTGAATTTAAGTTTAACGATGAAGTAGATATTGTTTTATCAGAGATTGACGGAGTGAAGCAGGTGGGCAGTCAGAAAGATGTACACGTTCTCTATACAGATGATCTACAGAAGACTTTAACGAGTTTAATCGCTATTGCTTCTGAAAAACAGTTGAAGCTTGTAGATCTCCAAACGAGAACGGCAACACTTGAAGATGTGTTTATCCATATGACAGGAAGAAGGTTAAGAGAAGGATGAAATCATACTACTTACTAACACTCGCGCAGCTTCGCATCTTCCTTAGAAACAGACAAGTACTGTTCTGGACCCTTGCCTTTCCGATCGTACTGATGGTTATGTTAGGTTCATTCTTAGGAAACGGTAATGGCGTTTCCATTACGGCAGCTGTTGTTGATCAGGATAAGAGTGAACAGTCGAAGAACTTAGTAAAAGAAATAGAAAAAAACGAAGCGGTATCTCTTGAAAAAAGTTCAAACGAAAAAGATGTGTTAAGTCAGCTAAAACAAGGTGACCTAACGCTCGTAGTTACTATTCCAAAAGGCTATGGTGAAAATCTTTCTGCTGGAAATAAAGCAGATCCGTTCAAACTGCCTGTTTACTATAATGAAACGAACATGGCGATGTCCCAAGTTGGTCTTCAGCTTGTCAATAATGCGGTTGACACGATCAGTAAAAAATCTGTGAATTACGAGCCTGTTGTTGTAACAGAGTCAAAAGGTGTAGAAGCACTGAACCTTCGTTACATCGACTTCCTAGTACCGGGAATCGTGGCGATGATGATCATGAGCAACAATATGAATGGTGTGGCAGGCCAGATCTCGTCATGGCGTGAACGAGGAATCTTACGTCGTATGCAAGGAACAACACTAAAAGCATCTACATTTATTGCGGCGCAAATTACCGCTCGTTTTATGCTGAACGGTTTGCAAGCGATGATTGTATTAGCTGTCGCTTGGGCGGCGTTCGGCATTGAAGTGAGAGGTTCGTGGTTAACCGTAATTGCGTTTGTAACCCTTGGGACGTTAGCCTTTATGGCAATCGGTTTTATCATCGCAGGTATTGCCAAGACTCCTGAGAGTGCTGGACCGATTGCTGGTTTTCTATCGTTTCCGATGCTGTTTTTAGGAGGAGTATTCTTTCCGATACGAGACATGCCCGAGTTTTTGCAGCCGTTTGTACAAATTCTTCCGATCGCTCACTTAAGCCATGCTCTTCGTGAGACGATGAACGTTGGAGCTTCGTTCTTAGATCTCGGTATGGAAGCGCTGATTCTAGGAGGCTGGTTAATCGGAGCGTTTATCGTAGCAAGTTTTACGTTTAAGTGGGAATAGATAAATAACAGAAAGAGGAGAACGAAATGAATACACAAAATTATAACAATCATGCACGGATGCATCCCATCTATCATTATGTACTTTCATTGCTTGTGCTTGGAGGTCTCATCGCAAGCATTGTTTATGTGTTTAAAGCAGAAGATAAGTTACTAGGCGTAATATTAATCGTGATGTCTCTCAGCCTGTTAGTGACGTTTGCTTTACTTCGCATGTACCCATTAAAAGCTCAAGATCGAGCAATCCGTGCAGAAGAGAACTTGCGCTATTATGTTTTAACAGGAAAGTTGTTGGATGGAAGACTTACTGCAGGGCAGATCGTAGCCCTTCGATTCGCACCAGACGAGGAACTTCCACTTCTGGCTGAGAAAGCAGCAGCTGAGAACATGAAACCAAAGGAAATAAAAGAAGCGATTACGAACTGGAAAGCCGATTATTATAGAATCTAGTAGAAAAACCTGCAGAAGTTGTATAACTTCTGCAGGTTTTTCTATTTGAGTAATGGTGTAGTGAATAGGATTGAACACTCAGAAGACGTTTAGCAATATAGAGAATTACAGTTAGGAAAAATTGCCGATGATGTAAACTACTAAATGGTATATCCAGAAGTTGTTTCAATGAATAGAGAAAATCGAACTGATCTTTCACCGATAAAAGTACTATTACAATAGAAAGAATAAAAGCATGGAGAATTATTCCCTTTAAACCGTCTTCCTCTCGATCAATCGTACCTGGATCTCTTCATGCGAAACTTCCTGACCGTTCAATGCTTGCTGAAAAAGTTTTTTGCCGACTTCAACAAAAGGTATTTCAAGTGTTGTAATATGCATTACTTTTGAGATGGGTTGATTATCAAAGCTCATGATTGCGACGTCGTCAGGTACAAACAAACCGTTTTCTCTGCATGCTGTTAAGATTCCTGCAGCTACTTGATCACTCGTGACAAGTAAAGCGGTCGGACGATTTTTCATATCCAATAAATTCTCTACCACACTGACCCCATCTTCTACATCGAAACGGCTTGTGAAAATATAATTTGGTTCATAACGTAAGGAATACCTTGTTAGAAATTCTTTATAAGCAGCATCTCGTTGCTTGCTGTTAGTTCCAGTCTGTCTCCCAATCGTGTAGCCAATATGGTGATGCCCTTTTTTGTACAGATAATCTAGAGCCATTGTAAATGTTTTATAGTGATCAATAAATGTAGAGGATATCTTATCGTTTCTTGAATCTTCACAAAGGACGATTGGTCCATACTTTCTGTAACTTTCAATGACGTCCCACTCACAGATCCTAGAGCAGATGATCAGTGCATCAATCTGCTTATCTTCAAGCATCCTTAAAGCGTCCATTTCTTTCGCTTCTTCATAATTGGTTTGAATAAGAGCAAGCTTATAGTTGTGGTTCAATGCTGCGTTCGCGATTCCCTCGATCAATAAACCAAAATAAGGGTGGTTAGAGAAAGGAACGACTACACCTATCAAGTGCGTCTCTCCTCTGCTCAGATGAACGGCGTTAATGTTACGGTGATAATTGAACTTTTTCATAGCAGCTTTAACGGCTGATACTTTATCCTCACTTACATACGGATGATTATTGATCACACGGGAGACTGTCGTAACAGAAACACCGGCCATCTTTGCGATATCTCTTATATTGGTCATGCCTTCACCTTTTCTTTTAAAAAAGTTTTTCTTGCTCTGAAACGCGTTTCATACCATACCCTTTGTATATATCCAAAAGGAGGTATGCCGTATGGTGATTTTAACTGGCATTGTTAGTCTTAGTTTTATGTGCATCTCAGTCCTGTACCTGTCTTCGTTTACAGTTTCACTTCAGGAAAAATGCGGACTGCCCCAAAAGAAAAGGGATAAAAAGGATCAGTTCAGTTATTTGTTTGATGTGTATGGTGACTAACCTATTAAATTTATTGTAGTAACATCTGTAAACTTGTTCAACTCCATTGCCGAAATTAGTCACAATCAGTTAAACTGTAAAAATATTAACGCTCTACTTTTGGGTAGAATGAAGGTAAGTAATTAATTGGAGAGTATGCTAAATGGAAATGGAGAAACAAGAAACCTACGACATAATGGCAGTTTGTCTACTAGCAGGCAAAATTATGCTGCAAAGCGGAGCTGAAACGTACCGTGTGGAGGATACGATGATGCGTATCGCTTCTTCTTTTGGTGCTTATCAGTCGCACCCTTACGTAACACCAACAGGAATTCTTTTTTCTGTAGAAGGTGATGAGCCTACAAAGACGAAGCTGATTCGAATTGTCGAACGGACAACAGATCTAGAGAAGGTCGCACAAGTGAATGGTATATCGCGTAGAATCAGCGCTGGTGAATTTACAATCGAAGAAGCATATAAAGAGCTAAAAATGATTAGTGCATCAGGTTCTCCTTATTCTTTGTGGATTCACGTATTAGCAGCAGCTGTCTCTTCAGGCTGTTTCCTAATCATGTTTCAAGGGGAATGGAGAGACTTTTTGCCCGCTTTTATCACAGGTGGACTAGGGTTCTTGTCCCTACTTTATTTTCACCAGCTAGTTCCTATAAAATTTTTCTCGGAGTTTTCTGCTTCCCTTTTAATTGGATTACAAGCTCTCTTCTTTGTTTCGACAGGAATTGGTGGTGAGTTGGACAAAATTATTATTGGGTCCGTTATGCCTTTGGTACCGGGTTTGCTGATTACGAATGCTGTTCGTGATTTAATGGCAGGACACCTTATCTCGGGCCTGGCTAAAGGCGCAGATGCTTTTTTAACAGCTTTTGCAATAGGTGCAGGAATCGCTGTTATCTTTTCATTTTTTTAAGAAGGAGCGTTCACGATGACAATTGTTGAACAGATCATTACAAGTTTTATAGCGTCAGCAGCGTTTGTTATCATTTTTAACGGTCCGAAGCGCTCCCTGTTTCACTGTGGATTAGTAGGAATGATCGGATGGATTTTCTATTTTTTATTAGAAACAAATGGTGTAGATATGGTATTAGCAACGGTTATCGCATCGTTTACGATCGCTATCGCTTCACAATACTTTGCCAAAAAGTACAAGACACCCGTTATCATATATAGCGTAGCTGGCATCATTCCTTTAGTACCAGGCGGTATTGCATACAATGCAATGAGAAGCTTCGTGGAGAATGATTATAATCTTGCAATTAATCTAGCTGCTAAAGCCTTTATGATTTCAGGTTCTATTGCGATCGGTCTTGTTTTCTCTGAAGTCATCAACCAGATTATTCGGAAATCAAAGCTTAAGACGATTGTAAACAAAACACACTAACCCTAATAATAGTTATGTAAAACCATCTGATGATCAGGTGGTTTTTTTTATTGCACATTTATTCATGCTTATATTCTACTATTTTTTTCTAAATATTTGAGATTCAACTAGGAACTGTACACGACAAAAGATACAAATGTCCATACTGGAAAGAATTTTATATTGTTTTCTTACCATGACTAACTTCATAATAGGTAAAAAACCGTAAATGATTTTGGCGTTTCTAGTCACAATTTGTATTCATATATGATTTATCATATAATTACAAATAGAGAAAATTTTCAGTCAAATACAAGGGGGTAAAGTTTTTGAACAGCTTTGAAACGTTTGTAGGAGATGCAGTGGCGATTCTGTGGAGTCAGCCGATGATTTATTTTTGTTTAGGTGTAGGGCTATTATTTTCAATTTTAACGAGATTTTTGCAAGTTCGTCACTTTAAAGAAATGATCAAACTCATGTTAGAAGGAAAAAGTTCGAAAGCGGGAGTCTCCTCTTTCCAAGCTTTGGCGATTGCGTTATCAGGCCGAGTAGGAACGGGTAACATCGCAGGAACAGCAACTGCGATCGGGTTTGGTGGACCTGGTGCGGTTTTCTGGATGTGGATGATCGCATTTATCGGTGCTTCTAGTGCTTTTGTTGAATCAGCACTTGCTCAAGTGTATAAAGTGAAACAGGACGGGGAATATCGTGGTGGCCCTGCGTATTACATTGAAAAGGGTATAGGTTGGAAATGGTACGGGATTATATTCGCCATATCAGCTTTAGCTGCTATGGCACTACTGATGCCGGGGATTCAGTCTAACTCGATTGCTGCTGGACTTGATAATGCTTTTAACATCAATCCGTCCGTAACGGGTATTTTCTTAATTGTTATTTTAGCCGCTATCATTTTTGGTGGTGTTAAAAGGATTGCCAATGTAGCGCAATATGTGGTTCCGTTTATGGCAATTGGCTATGTGCTTGTTTCATTAATCATTGTTGCTTTCCATATCCCTCAGATTCCTGAAGTACTTTCTCTAATTTTCAGGAGTGCGTTTTCTTTTGATTCTGCATTTGGTGGAATTGTAGGTTCTGCGATCATGTGGGGCGTTAAGCGCGGAATCTATTCAAACGAAGCGGGGCAAGGTACTGGGCCTCATCCAGCTGCAGCAGCTGAAGTATCGCATCCTGCTAAACAAGGACTTGTACAAGCGTTCTCTGTATATATTGATACATGGCTTGTATGTACAGCAACAGCGTTCATGATTCTTTTTACAGGAATGTACAATGTTCAAAATGAAGCAGACAAGTCGTTTATTGTTGAGAACCTTCCTAACGTAGAAGCGGGGACTGCTTTTACTCAAGAGGCGATTGAATCTGTTCTTCCTGGGTTCGGTTCTGGCTTTGTCGCTGTATCATTATTCTTCTTTGCATTCACAACGATTATGGCGTACTACTATATTGCAGAAACGAATATCGCATACCTTATGAGAGGCCGTAACAACAAAATTCCTATGTTCTTGCTTAAGATTGTAATGTTAGGAACGACGTATTACGGAGCAGTGAAAACAGCAGACTTAGCTTGGGCACTAGGAGACCTCGGCCTAGGTATCATGGTTTGGCTGAACTTAATCGCTATCCTGATTTTAGCTAAGCCAGCACTTCGTGTATTAAAAGATTACGAGGAGCAAAAGAAAGCTGGGCTTGATCCAGTTTTTGATTCAACCAAACTGGGCATTAAGAATGCTGAGTATTGGGAAGGCGGATATAAAGAGTCACAAGGTAATAACGAAGAAAAAGTATCATAGTGAACGATTATGAACAGGCTGTTTGTAGCAGCCTGTTTTTTTATTGTGGTTTAAATAAGAAGCATTACAGGAATTCTTATTAAAAAGATGTTTTCATATCCTTTGTTGTTTTTGGAAGTATTGTTCCCGTTTCCAGATACTTGCTTTCTAAGGAGAGGCAAAAGCTTCCTAACCCAATTAGCTATTGATGTGGACACGCAATACGTTTCGCTCACGTAGTCAATAAGGATAAATGAAATACCTGACTATTTTTTTATGTTAAAAAACAAAACAAGAGTGGAGGCAGACCTTTGATTGAACTACTTAAAAAAGGAAATAAGTCGTCTGGCATTGCCGCATTAGGAAACACAGTACTTGCTATTGCTAAAGGAATTGCTGCCGCAGTCAGCGGAAGTGGTGCTATGTTTGCGACAACTCTGCACTCGGCTGCAGATGCATTAAACCAGGCATTTGTATTTTTCGGAAGTGCTCTTTCTGAAAAAGAACCGACTAAACGATTTCCAGCAGGGTTTGGCCGTGTTGTGAATTTGTTCGTACTGGTAGCTGTTATCGTAGTTTCGATCATGGCGTACGAAACGATATTAAAAGGGTGGAAACTCATACAGGATCCACAATCTTCAACGAATCTATTATTAAATATATCTATCATGATACTAGCGATCTTAGTTGATGGCTTTATCCTCATAAAGGCGATGAAGGAGATTGTTCACGAGACAAGAAGTGATGCAAAAGGATTCGGGATCGTAAAGGAGTCTTTTAAGAATGTTGCTTTAGCTGCACCACCTACACGCTTAGTCTTTTACGAAGACTTAATCGCGACTTCTGGTGCTTTGTTAGCCCTTATATCTATCGTATTAGCCGACCTAACCGGAGCGTACATATTAGATGGTATCGGTACGTTATTGATCGGAATCCTTTTGGTCGTTGTAGCATTTAAGTTAGGAATTGAAAACACACGAGGGCTGATTGGAGTCGCAGCACCAAAAGTAGTTGAAGATCGAATTGCGAATGTGATTCTTTCAGACCAAGATGTCGTGGACATAAAAGAGCTAAGAATCCTACAAGAAGGTAGAAGGTATCACGTAGAAAGCTATATTGAATTAAAGGAAGGATTTACTTTGGCTGATGCTGATGATATTAAGTATCGGGTGAGAGATAAGCTTTTAGAAGATACCGACATTGGTGATGTTACAATGGGGATCTTAGAAACTGACCATGTAAAAACATGGCCAAAGAAAGCAGAAATTGAAGTGAACGGAAAAGAAGATAAGGTGGAGAAGACTCGCTAAGCATATTGGCGGGTTTTTCATTTAGAAAAAAACTGGATAAGAAGTCGAAATAGTTAAATATTTTTAAGAAAAAGGATAATATAATGATAGATGGTTAAGTTTGTTAAACATCGGTAATGTTCGGGGGATAAATTATGTGGAAAGTATTTTCGTATTTAAAAGCGTACCGTGTCGCGATAGGTGTTGCTCTTTTTTTAACGTTAACTGAACTTGGAGTTGAACTTCTGCAGCCGTTAATTATGGCGAAAATTATTGATGATGGTATCTTAAAAAGTGATTTAAGCGTTGTTAAGTATTGGGGAGCTGTCATGTTTGGGCTTGCTCTAGTCGCATTTGCAGCCGGTATTGCGAATTCGTTCTTCTCAGCACATGTTAGTCAGAACTATGGTTTTGATATTAGACGGCGTGTTTTTGAGAAGGTGCAGTCTTTTTCTTTTGTGAATTTCAATAAGTTCCCTGCCTCGTCGTTAATAACACGAATGACAAATGATGTGACGCAGCTTCAGAATACAGTATTTATGAGTTTGCGGATCATGCTTAGAGCACCTTTGTTACTAGCAGGTGGCGTGATCATGTCTTTAATCGTGAACTGGAAACTGGCTCTAGTGCTAGTTGTTTTATTACCGTTCTTGTTATTTTTCTTAAAATGGGTTCTCCAGACTGCGGGCAGTATGTTTAGGGATGTTCAAGACAAGCTAGATGGCGTGAATCGTGTGATGCGTGAAAATCTGATGGGAATGCGTCTGATTAAAGCCTTTTTACGAAGAGATTTCGAGAAAAATCGCTTTGAACAAGCGAGCGGAGAATTGAAGGAAAAGACAGTCTCATCTCTTCGCTTAATTGAGGTATCAATTCCTGTCTTATTGTTTGTCATGAATATTGGGATTTTGTTCATCCTTTGGTTCGGCAGCAGACAGGTGAGTATGGGGTCAATTGAGGTAGGAGAAGTGGTAGCGATCGTAAACTACTCATTCCGTATTTCCTCTGTACTGACGATTATATCGTTTATTATTATGGCTTTCTCCCGTGCAAAAGCATCTGCACAGCGAATTGGAGAAGTCCTAGATACAGAGATAGACCTCGTTGAATCTCAAGATACAGATCACTCTCTGAAGATAGGTAACGGATTAGTCGAATTTAAGAATGTTTCTTTCCACTATCCAGAAAGCGATATACCTGTTCTTCGAAATCTCACTTTTTCTGTAAATTCAGGACAGACGTTAGCGATTCTTGGTTCAACAGGTTCTGGTAAGACTTCACTCTTTCAACTCGTACCTAGGCTTTATGATGTAACAGAAGGTGAAGTACTTGTTGATGGGATAAATGTAAAGAACTATCCGATTGAAACGCTTCGAAAAGCAATCGGTGTTGTCCCACAAGAAGCCGTTCTTTTTACTGGGTCCATCTCAGAGAATATTGGATGGGGAAAAGAGGGAGCTACTTCTGATGAAGTTGTATCAGCGGCAGTCGATGCACAAATTCATGAGACTGTAGAAAAATTGCCGAATCAGTATGATACCCGAGTGGGGCAGCGCGGTGTCAACCTCTCTGGTGGACAGAAACAGCGTTTGTCTATTGCAAGAGCACTACTTCGCAAACCTAAGATACTTATGCTGGATGATAGTACGAGTGCATTGGATTTGAAAACGGAAGCAAAGCTGTTAAGAGCGCTAAAAACGTATTCTTGCACAACGTTTATTATTACGCAAAAAATCAGTACTGCGATGGAAGCGGATCATATTCTGCTCTTAGACGATGGAGCAGTTGAGGCATGGGGAACACATACCGAATTGATGAATACCTCACCATTGTATGTAAAAATCGTTCAATCACAGTTTGGGGAGGAGGACTTTCAGCATGTCAAAGGATTCAAACAGACCTCATCCACATAATCATTTTTTTGGAAAAAAAGTAAAACCTAAAAATTGGGCAAGTACGATCAAACGGATCGGAAGTTATTTTTCTGATCAAAAATTCCTTCTGAGTCTAGTGTTGCTCATGGTCATCATAAGCTCGGCTTTAAGCTTACTCGGTCCTTTTTTGATCGGGATGGCTATAGATTCGTATATCGTAAAAGAAAATATAGATGGATTAAACAAACTTTTATTCGGTCTTATCTTTGTATTTGTAGGTCAATCTCTTTCGACTTGGCTGCAAAACTATTGGATGATCGGCATCGCACAAGATACCGTATTAAGAATGAGAAACGATCTGTTTAACCAGTTTCACCGATTATCGATTTCCTTTTTTGATAAACGGCAACATGGTGAACTGATGAGCCGGGTGACGAATGATATAGAAAATGTCAGCTCCACGTTGAACAGTTCATTTATTCAAGTATTCTCAAGCATACTCACCCTTGTTGGAACAGTCGGTGTCATGATCTATTTAAGTCCCATACTAACGCTGATCTCTTTATCTATCGTTCCACTCATGTTCTTTGGTCTAAAGTGGATTACAAAAAGAACAGGTGCGCGGTTTAAAGAGCAACAAAGAAATCTGGGTGAGATCAATGGATATATCGAAGAGATCACTTCTGGTCAGCGTATCGTAAAATCCTTTTCGCAGGAAAAAAGAGTGATGGAAGAATTTATGGTTAAGAATGAGCGGTTGAAAGAGTCTGGTTATTGGGCGCAGACCTTCTCCGGTTTTATACCGAAATTGATGAACGTGCTCAACAATGGAAGCTTTGCATTAATTGCTGGAATCGGTGGCATGCTTGCTCTAGAGGGAAAAGTTTCAATCGGTGTAATCGTTATATTTGTTGAGTATTCGAGACAATTTACGAGACCACTCAATGATTTAGCCAACCAATTTAATACGTTACTATCTGCGGTTGCTGGAGCAGAGAGAGTCTTTGAAATCCTTGATGAATCCCAAGAAGAGAAGGATGAAACCGGGGCTGCTGAACTGCCTTCTGTAAAAGGAAAAGTAGAATTTAAAGATGTTTCGTTCTCTTATGAAAAGGATGAAAAAACCGTGAGTGGATTGAGTTTTTCTGTGAAAGAGGGGGAGACGGTTGCCTTGGTCGGTCCGACTGGTGCAGGAAAAACTACCATCGTAAATCTGCTTTCTAGGTTTTATGAAAGCGATAGTGGTCAGATCTTAATCGATGGACATGACATTAAAAAAGTGAAAAGAAGCTCGCTCCGTAGTCATATGGGGTTTGTTCTTCAAGATTCTTTTTTGTTTGAGGGAACAATCCTTGAGAATATTCGGTATGGACGGTTGAATGCGACGGATGAAGAAGTAGTAAATGCTGCAAAACTAGCGAATGCTCATTCTTTCGTTCAGAAGCTGCCTAAAGGATATCAAACGATACTGAACCAAGAAGGCAGCGGCATTAGCCAGGGACAAAAGCAGCTTTTATCTATCGCAAGAGCGATATTGGCAGATCCGTCTTTACTGATTTTAGATGAAGCGACTAGCTCCATTGATACGATTACTGAGATGAAGATACAAGAAGCTCTGCAACGTCTTATGCAGGGTAGAACGAGCTTTGTGATCGCACATCGATTGAACACGATTCAACAGGCTGATCAAATTTTAGTCCTTCACGATGGTGGTATCCTAGAAAAAGGGACACACGGAGAGCTGCTAAAAAACAAGAAATTCTATTATTCTCTTTATCACAGTCAATTAAAACAAGATGCATGATAAGTGAATATGATTGGTGAATGAGACTTTAGTCATAACAAAAGGGCGATTCTTGAAGGAATTGCCCTTTTTTTGTCGTATTGATAAAACATAAGACACTCGGACTAAGGAGTATAGAATGATTGTTGAGAAGCTGCTTTTACATGTTTTAATTGTTCTTGCGCCCGTATTGAGCTATAGCTTTTTGTTCGAACATCGGAAAATAGGCAGGTCACCATATTTCTTAGGCTTATTATATGGTTCGGCCGCATCGCTTTGTATGTATTTTGCCTATTATGATTCTTCACTGTACTGGGATCTAAGGTATGTTCCAGTCGTCCTGTCTATTTTTTATGGTGGTCCGATTTCTGGAATAATAACGATAGCTGCTCTTATGCTGACTAGAACAGCTATGGGTGGCGAAACCCTGTTCTTAGCGTATATCGTAGCAGTAATTGCTTGCTCAGTCCCTTTTTTCATCTATAAATACTTCTGGAAATCCACCCCGAAGAAGAGGGTTCATCTCTCAATAATAATAGGGTCATGGCCAGCGCTTGTTCAGTTGATCATCCTGTTGATCTATCTGTCTTTTAATCAGGATTTTTTAGTGTTTGATCAAAAATTAGTACTATACATAGGTGTGTTTGGCACCATTCAGATCTTAGCAGTTGTTTTCGCAGCTGTTCTTAATGAATCTGTCATTGAAAGAAACTTGATGAAAGATGAGATCCGTCGTTCTGAGAAGCAGCATACGCTTGGAGAGCTCGCAGCATCCATCGCACATGAAGTTCGTAATCCACTAACTGTTGTAAAAGGGTTTCTTCAGTTGATGGAAGGTGAAGACGAGAGACATAAGCATTACTATCCACTCATCCTTAGTGAACTAGGAAGAGCTGAAAATATTATTAGCGATTACTTGAATTTTGCAAAACCTGAATTTAAAAAGATTGAGACATTCCCTCTTCCCTTATTAGTAATGGAATTAAGCATTCTATTAAACCCTTATGCGTTAAAGGAAGGAATTTCGCTCACACACACTATTGAATCAGACGCTGTCATAACTACGGACCGCAATCAGTTAAAACAAGCACTTATAAATATTTTGAAAAATGCTGTAGAGGCAACACCGAAAGAAGGACGCGTGACTATAAAATTAATAGAAGAGGATGATAGCGTAAAGATTATTGTGAGGGATACAGGTAAAGGAATGACGAAAGAACAGCTTGCACGGGTGGGTTCACTTTTCTTTTCCACGAAAGAGCAAGGAACCGGTTTAGGAACGATGGTATCTACGCGAATCATTGAATCAATGGGTGGAAGAGTAGATTATACGAGTAAGTTGGGAAAAGGGACGAAAGTTAGTGTTACACTGCCTCTTACTCACCTTCTTAGTAGAGAAACGGTTTAAAAACCGTAAAAAGGGGGAAAATGCTGAGAAGAGGTGAAGCAGCATGGATAACTTTATGTCTGAACTCTTTAAGTTTTTTGGAGGCTTCTTAAATGTCAGCTTATTGTTAGTTGTCATTATTGTTATATTAATCGTGCGCCAAGCTAGAAAGAAAAAACCAAAAAATGAAGAAGAAGACTATCTTAATCACAAAGAAAAACATTCAAAAGAATGATGTTCAGAAAGCCTGTAGAAGCTACAGGCTTTTTTGGTAATTTGTCATATTTTATGTTTTATGTTTAAAGTTTATTTTATTTAAACTTTTGGGAAGGTTTTCTATTTCTTACGTCGAAGTTACATACACATCATATGTGAAGAAGCACACATCAACGAAACTTTTTTGAGTGTGCTTTTTTATATCTTTTAAATTTGCCAATCATAGAACACGCATCGTATAATTTTTGTATAATATTTTGTATAAAGTTTGTAAAAGTAGAAGGTAGGTATGTATGTATGAAATCTGTAGCTGTAATTGGTGCGGGTCCTGGTGGTCTAACAGCGGGCATGCTATTAGCCAGTAAGGGATATCAAGTGACAGTATACGAAAAACAACCGTTTATCGGCGGGCGTACTTCTGCTTTTCATCAAGATGGTTATACGTTTGATCGGGGTCCGACCTTTTTAAATATGCCTCACATCTTGGAAGAAATGTTTCAGCTTGCGGATCGACGCTTAGAAGATTATATCGAGTTAAAAAAACTTGAACCAATGTATCAACTAAAATTTAAAGATGCAACGATTGATTCAACAACAGACCAATCCGAGATGTATAAGAATATTGAGACAGTCTTTCCTGGAAACGGCGAAGGATATAGACGTTTTATGAAGAAAGAAAAAGAAAAATTTGAAGCGCTCATGCCCATTCTACAAAATAAGCATGACTCTCTGTTGGATTATTTGCAGTTTAAGTTTATTAAAGCACTGCCAAAGTTAACGATAACCGATTCATTGCACGATCAGCTCTCAACGTATTTCTCTGATGAAAGGCTGCGACTTGCGTTTACGTTCCAAGCAAAATACTTAGGGATGTCTCCATGGGAATGTCCTGGTGCGTTTACGATTCTTTCTTATATGGAACATGCTTACGGGGTGTACCATCCTGTAGGTGGTGTTAACAAAATTACAGAAGCAATGGTTAAAGTAATTAAAGAATATGGTGGTGAAGTAGTAACTTCATCAGGAGTAAAAGAACTTATTATCGAAAAAGGAAAAGTGAAGGGCCTTCAACTGGATTCAGGCGAAAAGGTATTTGCGGATGAAGTAGTGATTAATGCGGACTTCGCTCATGCGATGGAAAAGTTGATGCCTAAAGGATCTACTAAAAAGTATACGAGCGATAAATTGCTGAAGAAGAGCTATTCTTGTTCTGCTTTTATGCTATACGTGGGTGTGGATAAGAAATACGACCTTCCGCATCATACGATCGTTTTTTCTGAAGATTATCGTAAGAATGTTGAAGAGATTACGAAGAAGAAGATTTTGTCTCAAGACCCTTCTATCTATATTCATAATCCTTCTGTAACTGATCCGACCCTTGCACCTGAAGGAAAGTCTGCTCTTTACATCTTAGCTCCTGTTCCTAACAATTTTAGTTTGATCGACTGGGAACATCATAAGCATGCTTTTAAAAAGCTTGTTCTAGAGCAGCTTCAAGAACGGACGGATTTTAAAGACTTGGAACAGCATATCGAAACAGAATATATGTTTACACCGCTTGATTGGGAAAACGAACTCTCTGTATACAAAGGTGCAACGTTTAACCTTGGGCATCAATTAACCCAGATGATGTACTTTAGACCACATAATAAGCAAAAAGAGATTGAAGGGTTGTGGCTCGTAGGCGGAGGTACCCATCCAGGAAGCGGCCTTCCTACGATTATGGAATCTGCCCGTATCACAACTACGATGATGGCAGAGAAACATAGCTCGATGGAGGTTCGATCCGTATGAATGCTGGAATTGTTGGCGGAGGTATAGGTGGCTTAATTACAGCACTCTACTTAAGAAAACAAGGTAAAGAGGTTACAATCTACGAGAAAAGTTCCAGACTTGGCGGCAGGCTGAACTTTTTTGAAAAAGAAGGATACAAAATTGATAGCGGACCTACAATCGTGCTGCTTCCTGAAATGATCTATGAAATTTTAAGTGAGGTTGGCATTGAGCGCGATGAGCTAGAGCTGATCTTATGCAGTCCAATGTATAAGCTGAATTATCCAGACGGATCTCATTTTTATAAAACGAGTGACCTGCCTGGACAGTTGAACGAGATCACGAGAATGTTTCCAGGTGAAGAGCAAGGATTCTTACGGTACGTTACGGATATGTACGAGCGTTTTCACCAGGGGAAAACAGCATTCTTAGATCGTTCTTTCGTAAACCGAAGGGATTTCTGGACACCGAAAAATCTGCACACACTTACAAAACTAAAAGCTTATCAATCTGTAAAAAGATTAGCAGAAGCATATTTCAGCCATCCTAGAATGCAGGAAGCTTTTTCGTTTCAAACCTTATATATCGGAGGTTCACCCGAAAACTCCCCAGCCATGTATTCGCTAGTGCCATTTAGTGAACATGCTCATGGGATCTGGTATGTAAAAGGTGGGTATGGAAGTGTTGTAGACTTGCTGCAAAGAAAGTTAGTCGAGCAAGGGGTGGAGATTCGATTGAGTACCCCAGTAGAAGCATTATCGTTACAAGGCAATTTCTGTAACGGGGTGGTGACAGAAGAAGGCACTCACCTGCATGACATGGTCATTTATAATGGTGACTTTCCTGGTATTCACCATCTCATTCCAGGACCAAAGCCGGTCAAGAAAAACTACGAATCTTCTTCTGGCTGTTTCCTTTTATATCTTGGTCTAGACAGAATGTTTGATGAGGCGGATGTTCATCAGTTCTTTATGACTGATCACTTCGATGAACATATGCGAGAAGTGTTTTTACAAAAGAAGTTGCCTCAGGATCCAGCTATTTATACGTTCTATCCTTCAAAAATAGATCAGACACTCGCACCAGAAGGGAAAAGCGTTTTGTACGTACTTGTTCCAGTTCCATCAGGAGACACAGTAGATTGGGAGTCTGAAAAACAAGCTTATGCTGATTTTATTATTGATTCTTTGGAAAAAAGAGGATATCCAGGTCTGAAGCAGTCTATCGTGTGGAGCGAAATCCGCACACCTAATGATGCACTCACTGATGGGTTGTACCAAGGTGGCAGTTTTGGTATCGCGCCGACTCTCAAACAATCTGGCGTCTTCCGGCCTCAGATCAAACCTCTTCCATACGAAAATCTGTACGCGGTCGGTGCATCCATCCATCCAGGTGGTGGCGTTCCCATCGTTATGCAGAGTGCAAAACATCTAGCCAAATATCTTGAAAGGGCGTGAAACAGTTGGTAACGGTTCAGGAATCTTATTCTTATTGTGAAAGTATCATTAAAGTTCATTCTAAAACCTTTTATAAAGCATTTTCATTTTTACCGGAAGACAAGCGACGTGCCGTTTGGGCCGTGTACTCATTTTGCAGAACGGTAGATGACATTGTAGATGAGGGAGATAGCCCAAAGGAAGAGCTAGCTGTCTTTAAGGCAGAGTTCAACCAGTTTCTTAACGGCGTGATTCCTGCAGCCGAGCCAATGTGGATCGCACTGCAGGATGTTTTTCAAAACTTTGAGATGGATCATCAAGCCTTTTTAGATATGATTAAAGGTCAGGAAATGGATCTATATAAGACCCATTATGATACGGTGGAAGAGCTAGAATACTACTCGTATCATGTTGCTAGTACAGTTGGCTTGATGTTGTTGCCGATATTAGCTCCTGAACAAAAAGATCTGCTTCGCGAAGGAGCGATTTCACTAGGCATCGGTATGCAGTTTACGAATGTACTGCGGGATATCGCAGAAGACTTAGATCGTGACAGAGTATATGTTCCAGCGAAAGTGATGACTGAACACAGCTATACAGAAGAAGATCTGAAAAAGGAAATCGTTGATGATCGCTTTATTGCGGCATGGGAGAGTATAGCGATTCGTGCGGAAGTCTTTTATGCAAAATTTAATGAAACACTAGAACACTATCCGATCGAATCAAGAATGCCTGTGCAGCTAGCAGCGATCTATTATCGCGAGATTCTAAACAAGGTTCGTAAGCAGAATTATAAAGTGTTTAGCGGAAGAGTGTTTGTATCAAGTGCTGAAAAAGGGGATCTGTTGAAGCAGATTGCTGTGAAATAACCTTTATACTTGTAAAAGAGCTGATAAACAGGTCGTTGCCTGTTGTCAGCTCTTTTTAAATTTTATTTTGATCTTAGCTTCTGTTTCAGTTGCAACAGGTTTCTCGGTAGAGGTGCTTCAGGTTTCTCAGCAAAGGGGTATAAAGCTATGTGTTCGGAGTCGAATAATGTCGACTTGCCGATATATGTGCAAAACTCGCCGTATTCTGGCCGAATCTCGCTGTATTCATTCAGTTATTTCAAGAATTATAGCTGAAATTTACTGAATATAAGTGTGGTATACCCCTACTGGTATAACTTCAAAGGATATGCGAGTGCAACAACAGTACACATTTCATGAATCAAAGTGACGAAGACAGATTAATTCTTAAACATACTCTCTTAAAACTTATAAAATCACTATAAAAACAACACCATGTGTTCTTCGTCGTGAAACTGACCATCTACTTTAAGTGCTTTTTCTTCATATCCGTATGATTTGAATCCAAGTGATGTATAAAGGTTTTTTGCTTTTTCATTTTTTGCTTCTACCGTTAAGTTCAGTTTTTCAAGCACTGGTATGGTTTTTGCGTGTTCGATAACTGCTTTCATGAGGGAGCGGCCTACGCCAGCTTTTCTGTTCTCAGCGCTCACATACATGGCATAAATGTTGCCGCGGTGCTGCATCTTTAACACTTTTTCTTGTACTAAAGTAACGTTGCCGATCAGGTTCCCTTCATTAAACATACCGAACGTATAACTGCCTTCTTCTTGTAATCTGCTCGCTACTTCTTTGATAGGCTCTTTTCTTTGGATTGCTTCTTCATAACTCGAAGCAAACGCTTCGGGGTTTGATTTCAATGCCTCTAGTCGAAGCTCCCAATATGCTTTTGCGTCATCAGGTTTTAAGAGTCGGACTTCCATATGATATCCCCCAATATTTTTAAAAATTAGTGTACCACAAAATGGAAGTAATATGAAAGATGAATTTAAAAACGAGCAAACGCCTAGGGTGTTTGCTCGTTTTTATTGATTTATGATAATTGTTTGGGGACTGACCCCTTTAGTCCCTTCAGCAGTTCGCGGGCGACGTTGCGCCCGCTCATGATGACCATTGGGGAGCCGCCACCAGGATGGGTTGTACCTCCAGCGAAATACAAATTGCTGATGTCTTTAGAGCGGTTAGAAGGGCGTAAAAACGTGTTCTTACGTTCATTCGCTGAAATACCATATAATGCCCCTTTAAAAGCTCCAAATTTAGCTTGTATGTCGTGAGGGGTTATCATCTTCTCATGCATGATATGCGGCCTTAAATGTAGACCGAACGACTCTAGACGGTCGTATACTAAATGTTTGTATTGCTCATACGCATCAAGACTTTTAGAAGCAGCAGCTTTTATAGGCGGTGCGTTAACTAATATAAAAAGGTTATCTCCTTCAGGTGAGACGGATGAATCGGTTACAGAAGAATTTGAAATATAGATGGTTGGATCATCGGGATAATCTCCGTTGAATAACGTTTCGAATTCTCGTTTGTAATCGCTCGAGAAATACACTTGATGATGCAACAGATTATCTAAACGTTTGTTTAGTCCTACTAAAAGAACAAACGCAGAAATCGAAGGAGAGTAGCTCTCGACCTTTTTATTTTTCATAGAAGGTCTGTAGCGTTCTTCTACGAGCTTAGGATACGCTTCGAGCAGATCTCCGTTCATTACGACAGCATCGAACGTAACTTCTTCTCCGTTTGAAAGGATCAGAGATTTTGCTTCAGCATCCATAACGCTTATTTTTGTAACTTCTACCCCTGCATGTAAATGAACCCCAAGCTTTTTTGCTAGGCGGACCATACTTTCAGCAATCTTCACGTTGCCGCCTTTTACGTAAAAAACGCCTTGAACCATCTCTAGATAAGCGATCAAAGAGAATGTAGCAGGTGCCTGAAAGGGGGATGAACCTATGTAAGTGGCATACCGGTTAAAGGTTTGCAGCAATAGCGGATGCTTAAAATATTTACGATGAAAGCTGTCCATAGATTGCAGTGGCCGCACTTTTGTAAAAGCATTAAAAAGTGAGGGTGAAAGATAGTCTTTCATACTCGTAAAAGTCCTAGGGAAAAACTCTTTCTCTGCTAGATGATACAAACGAGTCACTTCTGCAAGGTAATCTGAATATCGCTGTGCCGCATAGGGATCAAGTTCTTTTAATTGATTCATTACATGATCTACATCGGTCGACATCTCAAAAATTTCCCCGTGGCTGCTAATATTTCGAGTATGCGTATCTAATTTGATCCATTCAAAATAGTTTCTAGGATCCTCATCAGCATCCAGAAACACTTCGTCAAATATTTGAGGCATCGTGATGGTGTTCGGTCCGAAATCAAACGTGTGAGTACCTAAACCTACCGGCATCAGCTTCCCGCCAAAATGCTCGTTTTTTTCATATACATGAACCTCACAACCGTTACTAGCAAGAGAGATACTTGCAGATAATCCGCCAAGGCCGCCTCCGACAATTGCGATTTTTCTCATTGATAAGAACGTCCTTTCCATTCGTAGCCTTGCTTTTTCAGTGCTTTCCACATCGATGCATTCACAAGCACGACCAAACCGATTGCAGATAACGGCATAGTGAAGGCAAGGTAAGCTTTTTGTCCCGTGAAGAGGTCGACATAAGCTTTTTGGATGACCGTGATCAAATAAGGAAGCAGCCATAAAAATTGCACAGTGAGTATGCCGTATATGAAGAAAAACAAAGGTGCTATGTAAAATACGGTGTAAAAAACAGATAAAAAAATTACAAGAAAGATGGAACGACCTAATCCAGGAAACAGGTTTTTTGTAAAGCCGTTCCATACTTCTTTATTACTGTGATACATGAAACACGATACATATTTCGTTACGTTCGCGAGTACAACTTCATGACGCCCTCGCTTCATAGCTTTAGCCAAATCCACATCATCAACTAAAGAGTTTTTTATGCTAGCATGACCACCAATCGCGTGGTAATCCTTACTCTTAAACAACATGAACGCACCATGTGCAGCTGTTGCGGGTGGCCATTTTGTAAAGTTCGCAAAAAGAAGCGGAAGATGAAAAAGGATAACAAAATGCTGTAGAGGAACAATCAGCTTCTCAAAAAACAAAGTTACAGGAAACTTTGGAAATCCAGACAATAGACTAGCTTTCCGCTTTTTTAATAGTGTCAGTGAAGTCTCGATCGTATGAGGATGGAGGCGAACGTCCGCATCGATAAACAAAAGGTAATCACCTGTGGCACTTTGACTAAGCTGGTGACAGGCATGAACTTTACCAGCCCAACCGGCAGGAAGTTTCTTTCCTTGTAGAACGGTAAAACGGTTGTCGTTATCAATGTGCTCCAACAGCAAGTTATAGGTTTCATCATCTGAATGATCATCCAATATGGTAAAAGATATAGGATGATGAGTCAGTCCTTTTAAAGTGCTAACAAGACCAGCTACGTTATTCTCTTCATTACGCATCGGTACAAAAACAGCAACCCTCTCTGAATGAGTAGCCCGTAAAGAGGGCTTTTTTAGAGAGGGTAAAAAGAGACTATTTAATAGGGTTGCCGCTAAAAAGAGAATGGCAGCTGCAATAAATAAGAGAACCATCATTATCACCTTTTCCCCGGGCTATAAGCTATACTGCGATTTAGAGAAAGTGGTTTATTGTTAATGCGATATAAACTCAACAAGATGATACTAGCGAGAGTCACACCGATTGAAGCTAGATACAGCTCTGATGTTAATCCTAGTACCACAAACATGCTCGTGACCATTAAAAACACAGCGACCGTACGAGAATGCCAATAAGGATGCGGAATGGTTGCTGTTTTTTTTGTAATGTTCAATCCTGTAACTAAAACGATATGAAAGAAGCTAGCCAAAAGAAACCAGCCAACAAAATTCTGCAACGGTATTCCGTAATACATCCCTGAGCCATCCCAGAACCAGTAACCTTTAACAAGGTAAGCGACAGGATCGATAATCCCATCCATGACAACAGCGATCAGACCACCTGTAACGACATAGAGTGGAAGTTTTATCGCTGTTTGACCTTTATATGGATTAACGATTCCACCAGCGATCGCGTGTGAGACAGCGATAATCATCACCCACGCGAATCCGATGGCAACAGGAACACCCAACCATTGTAAACCGAGCTGATCGCTATAATTATAGTGGCCGAAAATCAGGCCGGTTTTAACGCCGATACTTTCAGCTACGATACTTCCAAACAGAACAAATAATGTAAAAACAGCGCCAAAGTTACCGTAAGTTCGATAAAAGTAAAATCCTCCAAGAACACCGCATGCGATTAGAAACACGCTGTTTGCCCACTCCAGAGAAGGAGGAAGAATATCAAAAACAAGAAGTATTAATCCTACGCTGTACCAAAAGATAAAGAACCGAAAAAGTACTTTATCGATGGTGCCATGCTGCTGTGCTGGTTGCAATATTACCCGATCTCCTTTGAAACATTTTTTAAATCTTCCCCTATTAAATCAGCTGTCAGCTGTCCAGATAGTGTTACCATTGGAACGCCTCCGCCAGGGTGTGTAGAACCGCCTACAAAATATAGATTTGTAAACTGATTGCTTCTGCTCGGAATCTTAAATCCGCCGTTCATCTTACGGTCTGTTCGAATGCCGTAGATAGATCCTCCGTTCGGTCCGTACAGTTCTTTTAAAGTGTCAGGTGTAAACGTGTATTCCCACTCCACGTGCTGCCGTAAGTCTTTAGCTCCCATGCGCTCAAGTTTGTTCAAGACAAGCTCACGGTAGCTTTCAAGGTTGCTTTCCCACGTTTCGCCTTCTTTAAGAGGTGGTACATGCGTTAGGACGAACCAGTTATCTTTACCTTCAGGTGCTTGAGTTGGATCGGTTTTTGATGAAATCCCCACATAAACGGTTGGGTCGTCTGCAAGAATACCAGTGTTAAAGATTTGATCGAATTCCCTTTCCCCACTTTGAGAGAAGAAGAAATTGTGATGCGCAAACTCATCGTACTTCTTATCAACTCCAAGCAATAAGACGAGACCAGAAACAGTAGGTTCGTATTTACTTAGATCTTCTGCTGCTTTTTTAGCTTGCGGATGATTTGAGAGAAGTGACTTGTATGCTGGTATCGCTTCTAAGTTAGAAACAACAATATCTGCATACATCTCTTCGCCGTTCTCAAGCTTTACTCCTTTAGCCGTAGTGCCTTCTGTTAAGATACCTACTACTTTTTGATTCGTTCGAACATCAACGTTATATTCGTTTAAAACACTTAAGATCGATTCAGCAATTTTGTACATTCCGCCTTCCACATAATAAATACCAAGGCCTAGCTGAACGTGTATCAACTGAGAAAGAACAGCTGGTGCCTGATAAGGGGAGGAACCGATATACATGATGAAGAAATTAAATAGTTGTTGAAGGTGTTTGTCTTTAATGAACTTTTTCGTTGCTTGGTCCATTGATTTTACAGGATCCATCGCAAGAAGCTCTTTAAAGCTGTGAAGAGTGCGCAGATCGTTTAATCCAGTTAAACTTTTCTTATAAAAACTCTTCATGCTAAGTTCGTACATTTGGCTGCAATAATCCAGATATTTAAAGAACGAAGCAGCATCTTGCGGATTTACTTTACTGATTTCTTTCAGCATCTCTGGCAGGTCGCTCGTCACATCAATAACCGTGCCATCTTCAAAGAACGTTCTCCACTGTGGCTCGATACGCTGAATGTTTATGTAATCGTGGATGTTCTTTCCAGCAGATTCAAATAGCTGTTCAAGCACCCATGGCATGGTTAAGATGGAAGGCCCTGTATCAAAGGTATAGCCTTTTCCAGAACGCTGATTCAATTTGCCGCCAATACGTTCATTTTTTTCGAGTACAGTTACCTCGTGTCCATCAGCTGCTAATCGAAGAGCTGCTGATAGTCCTCCAAGTCCGCCGCCTACAACTAACACTTTTTTCTTCATCAAAATCCTCCTCGGTATTGGGAATGAAAGGTTAAGGTTGTTTCTTAGCTGTTGCTGTACGACTGTTCCTCTGTATTGTATAGTTTATGTACAACCATTGTAAAATTATTGAACGCTTTTTCAACATATTCAGAAAGTCATTCTTTATTTTCAGTTCTTGACTGAATATAAAAACTCCTCTTTTTTTAAGAATTGTTTGAAAAAAGAATACAAAGCCCAAGCTGTAACTACAACTTATTTTCTAAAGGAGACAGTCGACATGCTTTCTACCATTTTGTATCTATCAATCATGTGGCTTTGTGGATGGTTCATGCTATGGAATATTCGCACTCTAAGTGATAAAACTCCTTATGAACCACACTCTGTTTCAGTTATTATTCCCGCAAGGAATGAGGAAGCAAACTTAAAAAATTTATTGCCGACGTTGAGTAACCAAAGTATGAAACTTCATGAAGTAATTGTTGTTAACGATGATTCTGATGATCGAACAGAAGAAGTCGCTCGGGAATTCGGTGTAACTGTTGTGAAACCAGAGCGTCTTCCGATCGGTTGGCTTGGAAAACCATGGGCATGCTGGAATGGAGCAAAATATGCAACAGGTTCTCTATTGTTATTTTTAGATGCAGATTTAGAAATTGAGAGAGACGGAATTGAACGCTTATGTGGTGAATGGGAAAGAAACAGGGGATTGATCAGTGTCCAGCCTTTTCATCAGATGAAGAGTGCACGAGAAAAATTATCTTCTCTATTTAACATTATCGTAATGGCGGCCATGCAATGCTTTACACTATTTCGTAAAAAACCTGCTGGTGCGTTTGGTCCGTGCTTAATGATCGATAGAAAAACCTATACAGAGATTGGTGGCCATGAAGGGATTAAGCACCAAGTTCTTGAACATATGGAAATGGGAAGGGTGGCTATGAATCAAGATGTAAACGTTACTTGTTTCTCAGGATACAAGGCGGTTTATTTCAGAATGTATTCAGAAGGTCTAACAGCATTATTTTTCGGATGGTGTAAAAGTTTTGCACTTGGTTCAGCCAAAACGCCTCTCCTGCCCTTAGTGCTGACAGTAGCATGGATAACAGGCGGAATAAGTCTAGCCATTCAGCTTCCTTTCTTGTTGGTTCAAGAAATCAACGAAGTTTTGATGTGGGGAATCTTCTATCTGCTTTTTGCGATTCAGATTAAGACCTTAATGAAGAAAATAGGAACGAATTCAATACTTTCAGCTCTATCACACCCGTTTCACTTCTTGTTTTTTTCTTTAGTGTACATCTGGTCTTTTATTTTGAGTATGATCAAAAAAGAAGTAAAGTGGAAAGGTAGAGAAATCTCGGTTTCTGAAAAAGGAGATGCGTAAATGCTGATTGAACTTTCTCCGTTTTGGACGGTAACGATCAATATTCTTGCCTGGCTCATCTTTCATTTAACTGTAGCTTATATCATTCATCGAATTCCTTTTTCTTCCTTCACGAAAGAGAGTAGATGGGATACGGCTTTTGGCTGGGAAAACAGTGGAGGATGGTATGAAAAAATAGGAATACGCAAATGGAAAACGATACTGCCTGATGGTGGAGATTTTTATCGGGGAGGTTTCGCGAAGAAAACACTAGAGGGGGATTCCCTAGAGTATCTAGCCCGTTTTTTAGCAGAAACACGTCGTGCAGAACTAACGCATTGGCTTTCCATGCCACCAGCTTTGTTATTTTTCTTATGGAACCCTGTTTGGATCGGCAACATCATGATTCTGTATGCCGTTCTGTTCAATCTTCCTTTTATATTTATCCAGAGATATAACAGGTTCAGGCTGATTCGAATCCTGAACCTTAAGAACAAAACGCTTGAACGAAAGAGGAGGAAAGTTGTTGGATATTTCGAAGGACCTTACGGAAAAGCGGAAAACTGAACATATTAGAATTAGCTTGAATGAAGATGTGGAAGGTAAGAACATTACGACAGGGCTTGAAAGCTATCGGTTCGTACCCAACGCACTGCCTGAATTATCATTCGATGAAATTACGCTTTCAACTACATTTTTAAATAAATCGATGCGGACGCCTTTTTTGATTTCTTCCATGACTGGTGGAACAGATACCGCCTATCAAATCAATCAACATTTAGCTATGGCTGCCGAAGAAAAGGGATGGGCGATCGGCCTCGGTTCAATGAGAGCAGCGGTAGAGAACGAGGATCTTGCCTATACGTTTCAGATTCGAAAGTATGCTCCTAATATTCCGATTATCGCGAACATCGGAGCGGTTCAGCTGAATTATGACTTTGGGGCAGTTCAATGTAAAAAAGCGGTGGAGATGGCTGAAGCAGATATGCTTGTACTGCACTTAAACACGTTACAGGAAGTGTTTCAGCCAGAAGGAGATACGAATTTCTCGAAATTGCTTTCTAAAATTGAAGAAATCGCAAATTCTCTTCATGTGCCGGTCGGTGTGAAAGAAGTAGGAATGGGTATCGATGATAAAACGGCAGATCGCCTTACATCCGCTGGTATTCAGTTCATTGATGTAGCTGGAGCAGGTGGAACGTCATGGATACAAGTAGAAAGTTATCGTTCAAACGACAGCATTCGAAAAGAAGCTGCTGAAGCTTTTCTAGATTGGGGACTGCCGACTGCTGAAAGTATTCTTGCTGTGAGAAAGAACAATTTTGATATTCCCTTGATCGCAAGTGGAGGACTAAAAAACGGTGTTGATGCTGCAAAAACGATTGCTCTAGGTGCTAATCTTGCTGGTTTTGGAAGGCTGCTACTGCCATCAGCTGTAGAAAATGATGTTGAAGCGTTGCTCATACAGATGGAACGAATCGAATTTGAGATGCGTGCGGCTATGTTTGGTATAGGTGCTAGTCGTATAGAAGAACTTGCACATTCAGATCGACTCATAAAGAAAATTTAAAAAAGCGCTCCTGAGTAGTCAGGAACGCTTTTGTTTGTATTTATTTTAATTCATCAAGTGTTTCTTCCATGTCATCAAATTGGTTTTGAACCTTTTTAGATGGATTTTTCGTTAATAAGCTTACAATAATAATGGCGATTAAGCTTAAGAAGAATCCAGGGATCATTTCATACACTTGTTCTTTTAAATCAGGGAACTGAACCCAAGTAAGAACTGTTACAGCACCAACGATGATACCTGCTAGAGCTCCCCACTTCGTCATCTTCTTCCAGAACAGGCTTAATAGGACGAGTGGTCCAAATGCTGAACCAAATCCTGCCCATGCATAGCCTACAAGGCTAAGAATAGTATCACTAGGGTTCAAGGACAACAATACTGCAATTACAGCTACAATTAGTACCGCAATACGTCCGATCATAACAAGTTCTTTCTGAGAAGCATTCTTCTTTAAGAATTGCTTGTAAAAGTCTTCTGTCACAGAAGACGAAGTTACTAACAGCTGAGATGAGATGGTACTCATGATTGCAGCTAGTATGGCAGCTAATAAGAAACCAGTAATAAGCGGATGGAATAACAGATTCGCAAATTCGATAAATACTGTTTCAGGATCAGCAAGTTCTCTTCCTTCTCTAGCAAACCAAGCTACACCAATCAATCCTGTAAGAGAAGCACCGATAAGAGAGATGATCATCCAGCTCATACCGATTCTTCTTGCTGTTTTAATGTCTTTAACAGATGTGATAGCCATAAAACGAACAATAATATGTGGTTGACCGAAGTAACCTAATCCCCAAGCTAGTAAAGAGATTAATCCAAGAGTGGTCAATCCTTTTGATACTTGAAGAAGGGATGGATCAACACCGCGAATTGTGTCAATTACTGTTTGTGAGTCACCAATGTCTGTAAATGCAACGATTGGCACTAAGATTAAAGCGATGAACATGATACAGCCTTGAACGAAATCCGTCCAACTTACTGCAAGGAATCCACCAAATAGTGTATAAGCTACAACTACCCCAACCGTAATTAACATACCAGTTAGATAAGTTGTACCGAATGCACTTTCAAACAGCTTACCACCAGAAACAAGTCCGGCAGATGCATAAAGTGTGAAGAAGATAATGATAACGAGCCCTGAAACGATACGTAGAATTTTCTGTGTATCATTAAAGCGATTCTCAAGATAATCAGGAATCGTAATGGAATCATCCGCAACTTCTGTATACGTACGAAGACGGGGTGCTACTAGAAGATAGTTTAAATATGCACCAATCGTGAGTCCAACAGCGATCCAAATACTGCTTATTCCGTCAGTGAACATCGCACCCGGAATACCCATCATCATCCAACCACTCATATCAGATGCGCCAGCTGAAAGTGCAGTAACAGCAGGACCTAGTCCTCGTCCACCTAACATGTAGTCATTTAAATCAGATGTTTTTTTGTAAGCCCAGTACCCGATATAAAGCATACCGGCCATGTAAATAACTAAAGAAATAATAACTCCTGTTTGCATGTAAAAATTTCTCTCCTTTTCTTTTTTCATGAAATGGGTCATGTTAGTTTGCTCAACGGATGACTTGTTTATGAAAAAGTTGGCAGGTTGTTTCTTAGAGCTTTTTATTTGCAAAAAGAGCTTGCGGGGAATAGCAGAAAAAACTTGAAGTCAAAAGCGCGGTCGAAAAACGCATTTAAAAAACTTGCTGGATTAAATAAACCCAGCATCAACTACAAGAAAAAAGCAAAGCCGATGTGTGAATTGAAAATAGGTGGCATCCGTTTTGAGCAAAAAACGTGCCCACTTCTTTTCAGAACATGTTTATCACTATAACAAAAATTCCGAAAAGAATGCAAATCATAACCGAGAGATGCTATTCTGACACGGTTAAGATACAATAGAAAACAAAGACATTAGCCTAAGGAATGATATGGTTTTGAGTATTTTATTAGTTGAAAATTTATATAAAACATATGGTGAAAAAACGCTGTTCGACGATATTACTTTTTCGATAAGCGACAAGCAAAGAATCGGACTCATCGGACCGAATGGAACAGGTAAGTCCTCATTATTGAAAGCGATAGCTGGATTCGAACCTGCCGAACGAGGAACGCTATCACATGCGAATAACTTTCAGATTGAATATGTGGCACAAGAACCTGAACTAGACGAAGAATTATCCGTTTTAGATCAAATTTATTACGGAGATTCTCTCATCATGAAAACGATGCGTGAATATGAACAAGCCTTACTCGATCTGGAATCGGATCCGTCCAACGAAAAGAAGCTGAAGCGTTTGATGAACAGTCAGCAAAAGATGGATGAAAATGAGGCATGGGAAGCAAACACCATCGCAAAAACAGTGCTTACTAAGCTTGGTCTTCGTGATTTTTCTCGTCAATTGAAGCATTTAAGCGGTGGACAAAAGAAGCGAGTAGCGATTGCAAAAGCACTCATTCAACCTGCTGATTTGCTCATTTTGGACGAGCCAACAAATCATCTTGATAACGAAACAGTTGAATGGCTAGAAACATTCTTAGGAAACTATAAAGGCGCCTTACTGATGGTTACCCATGACCGGTATTTTTTAAACCGCGTAACTAACAATATCTTCGAGCTCGATAATGGGAAGCTATATTTATATGAGGGAAATTACGAAACATACTTGGAGAAAAAAGCTGAACGAGAAGAAATCGCTCTGCAGAACGAAGATAAGCGGCAAAATACTCTACGCCGCGAATTAGCCTGGTTGCGCCGTGGTGCAAAAGCACGAACGACAAAACAAAAAGCCAGAATTCAACGCGTGGAAAGTTTACAAGAAGAAACAGGACCTACAGCAAAGGGCTCTGTTGAATTTGCGATCGGGTCTCAACGACTTGGTAAAAAAGTGATTGAAGTTGAAGGGTTGAGTAAAAGTTTAGATGGAAAAGAGCTAGTTAAAAACCTCGACTATCTGATCGTTCCTGGTGAACGACTTGGAATCATCGGGCCAAATGGAAGCGGAAAGACGACTCTACTAAATATGTTAGCAGGGAGAATGACACCTGATTCCGGTATCGTTGAAGTAGGGGAAACGGTTAAGATTGGCTACTACACACAAGATCACGAAGAACTCGACGGCAACTTGCGGGTTGTCGATTATATCAAAGAAACTGCACAGGTCATCACGACAGTAGATGGCCAGTCGATTACAGCTGAACAGATGCTCGAACGTTTCCTGTTTCCTCGCTATATGCAATATACGTATATTCGGAAGTTATCAGGTGGAGAGAAACGCCGCTTATACATGCTCAAAGTGTTAATGGAAGAGCCGAACGTTCTGTTTTTGGATGAGCCTACAAACGATCTGGACATTCAAACGTTAGGAATTTTGGAAGAGTATTTAGAAAATTTTCCTGGTGTAGTGTTGACGGTTTCTCATGACCGCTACTTTTTAGACCGGGTTGTCGATCATCTTCTCGCATTCGAAGGGAACGCAAATGTTGTAAGGTTTCAAGGCAGCTATACGGACTACATGGACGAGAAAAAAGAGCGTGATGAAATGGCTGCTGCGGTGAAGAAAGAAGCCTCTGAAAAACCGACGGAAACAGTTGGACAGCATCGCAAAGAAAAGAAGAAGAAGCTGTCGTACAAAGATCAGCAAGATTGGGATACGATTGAAGAACGTATCATGAACTTAGAAGAGAAAAAAGAGCAGATTGAATCTGAGATCGTCGCTGCTGGCAGCGATTTTGGGAAGATCAGCGAGCTTATGGCTGAGCAGAAAAAAGTAGAGAACGAGCTTGAAGCTGCGATGGAACGTTGGGAAGTGCTTTCTCTATTAGTGGAAGAGTTGGATAGTTGATTGGGTGGGCACCTCTTGCTGTTAGCAGGAGGTGTTTTTTTGTGGGAAGGGGCGGCGGTTGGCGTTATTTGTCGAAAAGCCTATAAATGATTTTGAAGGCCTATAAAATTACTTGAAGGACCATAAAATTTTTTGAAGGCCCATAAATAGAAAATTACGGCCTATAAAACCAAATTTAGGGCCTATAAAAATATCTATTACTAAAAAAGGATTCTACACCATAGTTAGCGAATCAACTGTTCATGTCCAAGTATAAGAGGGAGAGATAAATTGATTAAAAAACCTAGAACGAAACCGCTTAAACTATTAAAATTTGAAGTTTTACTAGAAAGAATTCTCCCAAGTCAAACGCAGAAGCAACTGATTGAGACCAACTATAGAAAATACCTAGCAGGCTTTAGAGGAGAGTTAACGCTAGATTATTTCCTTTCTGAATTACCACATGATGATTACCACATTTTCCACGATTTGCGAATCCCCAGATACGATAACAACCAACTTTATTTCCAACTAGACGCATTAATTCTCCACCCAAGATTTTGTATCATAATTGAAATTAAGAACTTAATAGGAAATTTGTATTTTGATCATCAATATGATCAGATTGTACGTACTAGAGAAGGGATAGATGAAACCTTCCCAGACCCTATAAATCAAGTTGAAATACAAAAGAAACATTTGTCTAAATGGCTATTCAGACACAAATTTCCTCTAATGCCGATTCATACCCTAGTTGTAATCACGAATCCAAAATCTTATATTCGAATTTCTCCAAAGTACGGATCAAACGCAAAAAAAATTATAAGAGGTAGGACCTTACCTAACAAAATAAAAGAAATTGAAAAGTTAGAATCTGAAGTTATTCTTCAAAAGCGAGATATAAAAAGAATTTCTTCTCTGCTCTTAAGAGAACATACTTCGCATAATCCTGACATTCTAAAATTGTTCAATATTTATCGCCATGAAATTTTAACAGGCGTTTTTTGTCCGAACTGTACGCAGGTCGCATTAATTAGAATAAAAAGAAACTGGTTGTGTACAAGGTGTTCCAAAACTTATATGGATGCTCATAAAAAAGCAATCATTGATTATGCACTTTTGTTTAGTCCTGTGGTCAAAAACAAAGATCTACGCTCGTTTCTACACATGGAATCACAATCATCCGTAAAAAAACTCCTGTATAGTATGAAACTGAAGCCCAACGGCTCAAGAAAAGCCGCAACCTATACCATCCCTCTGCCCAAATAATCTACATAATAAAAACCCCCACCAATGTGAGGGTCTCAGAATTAAAATACTTTTGTAGTCCAGCTTTCACAGTTCCAGACGTCATTAGCCACTTCTTTATAAAATTCAGGTTCATGGGAAATCAACAGCACACTGCCTTTGAAAGCTCTCAGTGCACGCATTAACTCGTCTTTCGCTTCTACGTCTAGATGGTTTGTCGGCTCATCGAGAACGAGAACATTGTTTTCATGGTTGATGAGCTTACAGAGACGAACCTTCGCTTTTTCTCCACCGCTCAGCACTTCTACTTTACTCTCGATGTGTTTTGTCGTTAGACCACACTTCGCAAGAGCAGCACGAACTTCATGATGAGAGAAGCCAGGAAACTCGCTCCAGATTTCATCAATACATGTGTTGTAGTTCGCTGACTTTACTTCTTGCTCGAAGTAACCGATCTCCAGGTTTTCACCGCGCTCAACGGAACCTGAAACAGGCGTGATCTCACCAAGAATGCTTTTTAGCAATGTCGTTTTACCGATACCGTTCGCACCGACTAAAGCAATTTTTTGACCGCGTTCCATACGAAGGTTCAACGGTTTAGAAAGTGGCTCGTCATAACCGATAACAAGATCTTTCGTTTCAAAGATCAGTTTGCTTGGCGTGCGAGCTTCTTTAAAGTTGAACTCTGGCTTTGGCTTTTCTTTGGCTAGTTCAATAACATCCATTTTATCGAGTTTCTTCTGTCGAGACATTGCCATGTTTCGAGTGGAAACACGTGCTTTATTACGTGCAACGAAATCCTTCAATCCGGCAATCTCTTGCTGTTGACGCTTAAATGCTGCTTCCAACTGAGATTTTTTCATCTCATGAACGGATTTGAAGTGATCGTAATCTCCTACATAACGGTTTAATTCCTGATTTTCCATGTGATAGATCAAGTTGATTACGCTGTTTAAGAAAGGAATATCATGCGAAATTAAGATGAACGCATTTTCGTACTCCTGCAAATAACGCTTCAGCCACTCGATATGCTGTTCATCCAGATAGTTTGTTGGCTCATCCAGCAATAGAATCTCTGGCTTTTCTAATAAAAGCTTAGCAAGCAATACTTTCGTACGCTGTCCACCACTTAAATCATGTACGTCACGATCTAAACCGATATCATCAAGACCAAGTCCGCGCGCGATCTCTTCAACTTTTGCATCGATCACGTAAAAGTCGTTGTTTGTTAATGTATCTTGAATGACACCAACATCTTCAAGCATCTTTTCAAGCTCTTCAGGTGTTGCTTCACCCATTTTTTCGTACATGCTGTTCATTTCGTTTTCCATGTCGAGCAAGTATTGGAATGCACTTTTCAATACATCGCGAATCGACATGCCTTTTTGAAGGACCGTGTGCTGATCAAGATAGCCTACACGTACTTTTTTTGCCCACTCTACTTTACCTTCATCAGGCTTTAATTTACCTGTAATAATATTCATAAACGTTGATTTACCTTCACCGTTCGCACCAATCAATCCGATGTGCTCACCTTTAAGCAGGCGGAAGGAAACATCATTAAATATGGCACGATCGCCGAAACCATGGCTTAAGCCTTGCACCGTTAAAATACTCATCTATATAACACCTTTTCTGTCAGTAATTTGTACCCTCTTGATTATAGTATTGAATGGGGAAGGAACTCAATAGGTGCATGCGTAATCTTATAAAAGAAAAAGCACCCATGGAAGATTTTCCAAGAGTGCCATGATGCGATCTATTCTTGTTCACCAGTTCGGTTCTTGAATGCTTCTTTTGTTGCAAGGTTTACTGAATCTGTTTCATCAGACTTTTCAACCAGGCGATTTTGAAGGGTGTTATCAGGAAACCTTCCTGGATGACCTTGTTTTTTATGTTCAAACGATTTTCCGCGTGCCATATTTTTCACTCCTCATCTCTTTAGAGAATATTTTGCCCATGAAGAGGTGTGTTTATGAATGAAATAAAGCACGCGAAGATATTACATTTAGCACCAAGTCATAAGAATTTGTTACAAAAACAAGCATATCTTAGTTTTAAGTTGAATATATCTGAATCACAACTAAATATTTCACCTGTGACTAAAGCATAAACACACTAATGACTCGCTTACTTTTATTAAAGCTTGTCATTTTTTGTTTGAGGAGGTGGCTGCTAAAAATATCCTGCTCGTAATCCCTACTTGACAGATAGGTTTTATTGTATTAATTTAATTTAGTTAACTAAAGGGGGGCTTGTAGGTGACTACTGGTTTAGTTTTATCGAATATTGCAATTATGCTTATACTATTGGGTGTTTTGTATTACATGCAAAAAAAGCACGTTTCTTTCTCTAAGCGTGTTTTTACGGGGCTAGGTCTAGGGATTTTGTTCGGACTCGGACTTCAGTACGGATATGGAGCAGACTCTGAGGTTGCTGCTAAATCGACTGACTGGTTCAATCTAGTCGGTGGCGGTTATGTAACGTTCTTAAAAATGATCGTTGTACCACTTGTATTTATTTCAATCCTTTCAGCGTTTACGCGTCTGAACTTAAAAGGAAATATCGGAAAACTTAGTGGATTGATCATAGGAATCTTGATAGGTACGACTGCAATTGCCGCTGTTGTCGGAATTGCAACTTCGACGGTTTTTGATCTTGAAGCTGTGCAGATCGAGCAAGGAGATGCAGAAACGGCTCGTGGTGAGCAGATGGAAGGTACGTTTGCAGAGGTAAAAGATCTGACGCTTCCGCAACAAGTTCTATCATTATTACCAGCTAATCCATTCTTAGATTTCACAGGAGCTCGTCCGACTTCGACCATCGCTGTAGTTATCTTTGCTGCATTCCTGGGCGTTGCTTATTTAGGGGTAAAACGTAAGCAAGAGGAGCATGCAGAGCTTTTTGCTAAGATTGTTGATGCGTTTTATGCGGTTATCATGAGAGTAGTAACGTTGATTCTGCGTCTAACTCCGTATGGGGTTCTCGCGCTCATGACGAAAACAGTTGCACTGAGTGATATGGATGCAATCGCAAAGCTAGGTAAGTTCGTTATTGCTTCATATGTAGCTTTGTTGATCATGTTCGGCATTCACTTATTGCTTATAACGTTTGCAGGATTAAACCCGATTACTTATATGAAAAAATCTTTCCCGGTACTATCCTTTGCTTTCACTTCTCGTACGAGTGCAGGAGCACTTCCGTTAAATATTCGTACGCAAAAGAGCATGGGTGTGCCTGACGGAATCGCAAACTTCTCAGGTTCATTCGGTCTTTCTATCGGACAAAACGGATGTGCTGGAATTTATCCAGCGATGCTAGCCGTTATGATCGCTCCGACAGTTGGAATCGATCCGTTGTCTCCATCGTTCTTGTTGACGCTTGTAGTAGTCGTAGCACTAAGTTCGTTCGGTGTAGCAGGTGTTGGTGGTGGAGCAACGTTCGCGGCCATACTTGTACTTTCCGCAATGGATCTTCCTATCGCTTTAGCAGGTCTATTGATCTCAGTTGAGCCATTAATCGACATGGGCCGTACCGCTGTTAACGTAAGTGGTTCGATGACATCAGGATTATTAACAAGTAAGGTGCAAAATCAGCTTGATACAAATGTTTACAATGACACCGAAAATCAAGTTGAAGTAAGTGCATAAGATATAAAAAAATGAGCGATCTTGTCTATATAGGCAAGGTCGTTTTTTAATTGAAAAATTTACATAGGCAGGTGTACGTTGGTGGAATTTAGGGTAAAAAGTAAAAACTGAACTTTTAAAAAGCTCATGAGTCTTTACCAATGAAAGAAGTCTCTTCCAAAATCGTGAACATTCTATGTCGAAACTGTGATAAAGTTGTGAGCTTTATTTGAAGTAATCGTGACATTTGTTGTGGATAGAGTCACTTTTATTAGGATTCTGGTACTATGAAAGCAAAGGTTTTTGTCATTTAAATTTTTGCCTATGTTTTACATTGTGATTTAATTCACAATGCTCTATAATCACTCTTGGTTCGTTTTTTATTAGGCAAAAGTAAATGCTTGTAAATAGAGAAAGGAAGGTGGACCTGGTGATGCGACGGTTGAAGCCGTTTTTTACATTCGGGTTATTGATGGCCGTATTTATGCTTAGCGGCTGCAGCGATATGATTGTTTTAGATCCAAAAGGACCTGTAGGAGCAGAACAGAGGGATCTGATCATGTATTCCATCTGGTTTATGTTATTTATCCTAATAGTTGTTTACGCACTTACTGCTTTTATTGTTTATAAATATCGTGATCGCAAAAACCATAAAGGCTATGATCCAGATAATGAAGGAAGTCATCTTCTTGAAACGATTTGGTGGATCATTCCTATCATCATCGTTATTGCATTAGCGATTCCAACGGTAAAGAGTATCTATTCTCTTGAAGGACCTCCTGAAGAATCGAAAGATCAAAAGCCGTTGGTGATTCATGCAACATCTGTAAACTGGAAATGGGTATTCTCTTATCCAGAGCAAGATATTGAAACAGTTAACTATCTTCATATTCCTGAAGATCGGCCTGTTTTGTTCAAGCTGACTTCTGCCGATTCAATGGCATCATTCTGGGTACCTCAATTAGGTGGTCAGAAATATGCGATGGCTGGCATGGAGACAGAGCTTTATCTGCAAGCTGACGAGCAAGGGACGTATGAAGGACGTAACTCCAACTTTACAGGAGAAGGATTCACTAATCATACGTTTGATGTGATGGCTATGTCTGATGCAGAGTTTGAAAAATGGGCGAGTGAAACGAAGGCTGATGCTCCTGAACTTTCAAAGGGGCAGTATGACAAGCTGATGCTTCCTGGTCACGTGAAAGAAATGACTTTCTCTTCTACTCACTTAGATTGGGTAGACCATGCTACAAACGCTGAGTACGCGCTAGATGCTCGCGAACGTTTAGGTTATGAAGAGAAGATTCCTCACTCAAGAGCAGCGAAGGAAGAAAAGAAAAAGCGTGAAGAAGAGATGAAGAAGCTAGAAGAATCAGAATCAGAGTCTCATGGGGATTCTCATGCCCATTAACAGAGGAGGCATTTCAATATGAAATGGGATGAATTTTTCGTAACAGGCGACCCGATGATATATGGTGCTGACGTATCCATCGTATTAACGATGGTGGGTATCCTGTTCTATCTTACTAAATATAAAAAGTGGAAATGGTTGTGGGACGAATGGCTTACAACAGTTGACCATAAAAAACTTGGTATCATGTATATCGTTTCCGCTGTATTAATGTTGTTCCGCGGTGGGGTAGATGCCCTCTTAATGCGTACACAGCTTGCAGTTCCAGAGGCTAAGTTCCTCGATTCGCAGCACTATAACGAAATCTTTACAACACACGGTACGATCATGATCATCTTCATGGCGATGCCGTTCTTGATTGGTTTGATTAACGTTGTTGTTCCATTGCAAATTGGAGCACGTGACGTAGCTTATCCTTATTTAAACGCAGTTAGTTTCTGGACGTTCTTTATTGGTGCGATGTTGTTCAACATCTCATTCGTTATTGGTGGATCTCCATCAGCAGGTTGGACGAGTTACATGCCGCTTGCGAGTAACGAGCTCAGTCCAGGACCTGGACAGAACTACTATCTGCTCGGTCTGCAGATCGCAGGTATTGGTACGCTCTTAACGGGGATTAACTTCTTAGTTACGATCCTTAAGATGCGTGCACCGGGAATGACATTGTTCCGTATGCCGATGTTCACTTGGTCATCACTTGTAACAATGGTAATCATTATTTTCGCTTTCCCAATCCTTACTGTAGCACTAGCACTTATGACATTTGACCGTTTATTCGGCAGCCATTTCTTCACTCTGCAAGGAGCGGGAATGGATATGCTTTGGGCGAACCTTTTCTGGCTATGGGGCCACCCAGAGGTATATATCGTAATTCTACCGGCGTTTGGTATGTTCTCAGAGATCATCTCTACGTTCTCTAGAAAAACGCTATTTGGTTACAAAGCCATGATCTGGTCTATGCTTTTAATCGCAGGATACAGTTTCTTGGTATGGGTCCATCACTTCTTTACGATGGGTTCAGGAGCACTTGTTAACTCTGTATTCTCCATCACAACGATGGCGATTGGTATACCGACCGGGGTTAAGATCTTTAACTGGTTGTTTACGATGTACAGAGGTAAGATTCAATTTACGACCCCGATGCTTTGGTCACTCGGATTTATCGTGAACTTCGTAATCGGTGGTGTTACAGGTGTCATGCTAGCTATGGCAGCTGCTGACTATCAGTACCACAACACATACTTCCTAGTATCTCACTTCCACTATGTGTTGATCGCAGGTACAGTATTTGCTTGTTTCGCTGGTTTAATCTACTGGTATCCGAAGATGTTTGGTTATAAACTGAACGAACGTATCGGTAAATGGGTATTCTGGGTATTCACAATCGGATTTAACGTATGTTTCTTCCCACAATACTTCCTTGGTCTAGACGGTATGCCTCGTCGTGTTTACACGTACAGCGAAGAGTCTGGCTGGGGTCCATTGAACATGGTATCTACAATCGGTGGATTCATGATGGGAATTGCGTTCTTAATACTTGTTTACAACATGTACTACAGCTTCCGTTACGCGAAGCGGGAAACAACTGGAGATGCTTGGGATGGCCGTACTTTAGAATGGTCTACTCCAACAGCAATGCCTCCATTCTATAACTTTGCTAAGATTCCTGAAGTAACAGGTCTTGATCACTTCTGGAGACAGAAGCAAGCTGGAAAAGTTGAGAAGTTAAAAGCTGAAGATATTAAACCGATTCATATGCCAAGTAACTCTGGTGTTCCATTCATCATGGCATCCTTCTTCTTTGTTGCCGGCTTCGGAATGGTATTCGACTGGATGTGGATGGCGATCGCCGGAATGATTGGTGTATTTGCAACATTGATCTATCGTTCATTTGAGTATAATGATGGTTATTATGTAAGTGTTGAAGAAGTAATCGAAACAGAAAAGATTTCTAAATAAGGAGGCGTGAAAAAATGGCACATGCAGAAACACACGACCCCAACACGCCTTTAGAGTATCGTTCGGAGACTGGGCGTTTAAATATTCTCGGTTTCTGGATTTTCCTCGGGGCAGAAATTGCGTTGTTCGCAACATTATTTGCAACTTATATGGTTTTAGAACATCGTATCGCTGATGGTCCATCACCAGGTGAATTATTCGAAGTAAAGAGTTTGTTGATCCAAACTTTCTTGCTCTTAACAAGTAGTTTTACCTGTGGACTTGCGGTTCATGAGATGCGTCGTCAAAATGTTAAAGGTTTGATCACGTGGATGGCCATCACTTTAGGTCTTGGTCTTGGATTCCTTTACTTTGAGATTGAAGAGTTCTTACACTTCATTCATGAAGGTGCTAACATCGGTACAAGTGCAGCATGGTCAGGGTTCTTCGTTCTTGTCGGTACTCACGGTGCCCACGTAACGTTCGGTATCTTCTGGGTAACGATGGTCTTGATTCAAGTAGCGAAGCGCGGTCTAACGCCAGCTACATCTGCAAAAGTTTTCATCACCAGTCTATACTGGCATTTCTTAGACGTAGTGTGGATCTTTATCTTCACAGCCGTTTATCTGATGGGGATGGTGATGCATAATGGCTAGTAAAACTGCAGCTAATGAACACCACGGTTTTCCGTGGAAACATTTAATCGGTTTTGTGTTATCCATCGTGCTAACATTATTCGCACTTTGGATTGCGCTTGAAACAGATCTTTCGATGACTTGGATTTTAATTATCATTTTTGGTTTTGCGTTCCTACAAGCTGCTCTTCAGCTCTTGATGTTCATGCACGTAACAGAGAACTCTACGAAGAGTAACCTTACAAGCCGCGTACAGATCGGTAACATCCTCTTTGCAGCATTCGTTGCGATTGTTATCGTAATCGGTTCTGTATGGGTTATGACAGCAGGTCACGCGAAGCATGATAAGCATCAGCACGCACCTGACACTGAGAATCATGAAGATCACGGTTCTCATGGTGGCGGAAGTGAACATGATTCTGGTGATCATGGGAGTCATTAATAAGAATTAGTATGTGAAAGCCTCTTGCTAAGGGATTGATCTTTTAGCAAGGGGTTTTTTGTGTTTATTGGCTCTTGCACGTGTTTGTATTAAGTAAATTGTCGATTTGTGAGCGATTCGAGAAGTTTGTGAGCGATTTAAAAAGTTTGTCATCGACTCATGAATAATCTCAATACGGATCAGGTAGTGTGTAAACTCTCCCTTTCTTTCCACCAGTATGAGGTAAGTTCATTTCATTAAGTAGTCGCTTCCCTGTATGTCTGGATGAAAGACACAGAAACTCACATAACTTTTTATTAGTGATGTTTTTCCCAAACAAAAGTACATAATCAGAAAGTGAAGAAAGGTGAAGGTCTTTACTTTTATTCAAACATTTAGGACAAAGCCAAACAGCTTTTTTTCGCACCACAGGGCAAATAAAAACACTCCGTACAATAAACACCCTTGATAATATCTTTGTCTTCAATACCATACCTTTTTAAAAGATCAGGGTTTTCAGGGACATGATGTCGAACAAGCATATTGGAGAGTTTAGTGACTTCTTTTATCGTCAGCTTCTCGTCCGTATACATCTTATCAATCACTTTAATTTTCTCCTGCAAATAGGGACTATGGGTAATATAATGAAGTACATCTTTATTTGAGGGTGGTGCTTTAATAATGGTTCTCGGATTGCTCATGACTACTAGCGAGCGAACGGGAATGGGAGGAATACGGTTCTTTGTCATCCATTCAATAAGGTGAGATTGTTGGCGCTTCACTTGGAAAATAGGGTTTCGAAAAGCTTCTTCGGATCCATCATCCTTTACTCTGATGACTTGGTTGAGATGGTCAAAAACCAAGGTTCCGGTAATGAATTTCACTTCGAGGTTTAAGAGATAACGAGGGGAGAGAAGCAGGGTGTCGATCTGAAAATAACTTTCGTGCGCTGTAAGCCTCAGGTCGTGCATAACGGAAAAGTCCCGGAAAGGTTTTAAAAAGTAGTCATTTGACTGCTCGCCAAAATGTCCGGCTAACAATACCGCTTAATTCATCTTCCATGGTTAAATATTTGGGATGAAGCTTAATCACTCTTCGTTGCATAACTTCAAGCTTTCTTATCCTTATAGACTTTCCGCGATCTTTAACTAACATATAAGACCTCCTTTTTAAAAACATTCTCTGACCACCCTAACTTTACCTTCTTTATTTCTACAAAAACACACAAAAAACAGCCCCTAAAAAAGGGACTGCTCACATAAAAATTATCTAACCTGCCCGTCACCAGTCATACAATATTTAATCGTTGTTAGTGCTGGTAGACCCATTGGACCACGAGCATGTAATTTTTGCGTGGAAATACCGATCTCAGCACCGAACCCAAGCGCTGACCCATCAGTAAAGCGGGTAGACGCGTTATGGTAAACGGCAGCTGCGTCAACACTGTTTAAGAAAGCAACGGCATTCTCTGCATTTTCTGTCACGATCGCTTCTGAATGCTTTGTGCCATAACGTTCAATATGAGAGACAGCTTCTTCGACAGAACTAACTACTTTAACTGCTACAGCCAAACTTAAATACTCTTCAGCCCAATCCTTTTCATTGGCTGGTATCACATCCGGTAATAACTCTGCAGCTTTTTCATCACCATGCACTTCAATACCGTACTTTTCAAAAAGAGCAGTAACTTGTTCCGCATGCTCATTCAGCCATGCTTCATGAAAAATGAACGTCTCTGCAGCGTTACAAACTGCTGGTCGATCTGTTTTAGCATTCTCCATGATTGCGAGAGCTTTATTAACATCAGCGAACTGATCAATATAAATGTGGCAATTGCCGACACCTGTCTCTAAGACAGGCACTGTAGCATTCTCGACAACTGTTTTAATCAGATTACCGCCACCACGAGGAATTAACACATCGATATGCTCCTTCATCGTAAACAATTGACCCGCCGCTTCGCGATCTGTAGATGCGATAAATTGAACAGCATCATCTGGGATTTTTGTTGCTGTTAATGCTTTATGAATGACGAATACAATCGCTGAGTTTGAATGTATAGCGTTTGAACCGCCTTTTAGTACGATGGCGTTTCCAGACTTTAATGCAAGTCCAGTCGCATCAACTGTTACATTTGGTCGTGCTTCATAAATCATACCAATTACACCTAAAGGTACACGAACTTGCTCTACGTTTAATCCGTTTTCTAGTGTCCAGTCAGACAAGATTTCACCTACAGGATCCTTTAACTTCACAACCTCGCGTAGTCCGTTTGCAAACTCTTTAACGCGATCTTCTGTTAAACGCAAGCGATCCATCAAGGCTTCTGAAAAATTATTTTCCTTCCCGTTAACTAAATCTTTCTCATTCTCTTCTAAGATGTAATCTGTTTCTCTTTCTAACGTATCTGCAATCACAAATAATGCTTCGTTCTTTTCTTTTTCACTAAGCAGTGCGAGCTTTTTTGAAGCTTCCTGTGCTAACTTTGCTTGGTCTTTCACATCGATATTTTTGGTTGTACTTTTAAAAGTACTCATCCAACGCCTCCTTGTATTTTTAAATCTCACATTTTCGTAACGATATATTAGTGAATGGGAACTGCCAAACGAGTGTGGCAGACTAAATCATTGTTATTGATGGCTTCTTCAGGTCCTACATCAGCTAGCTCGTCTCGAGAGATACCTTTAATCTTGATTAACTGTTTAGAAGAATAATTTGAAACACCAAGACCAACTTCATTTCCATCTAAATCTTTAATACGAACCACAGACCCTTTTTTAAAATGACCACTTACGTAGCGAATGCCTGTAGGATAAAGGCTTTTGAGCTCATCAATGCCTTTTTTAGCTTTATTTGAGACTACAATTTCACCTTCTGGACCAGAATGGAAAGCAATCCATTGACGCTTCGTATCCAGGTTGAATTCATTTTTACCAGGGATAAAGTATGTTCCTCTAGCTTTGCCGATGACTGCTTTGTGAATGATATCTGGTGATGTTGCATTCCCAAGGAAAGATGAAATGCCAGATGCCATCGCAATTTTAACTGCATCGATCTTTGAACGCATGCCGCCTGTACCCACTGCACTTCCGGGTTCTCCTGCAGATTCCTCAATTTCTGGTGTGATTTCACTAACTTTTGTTAGGAGTTTTGCATCAGGATTTTTTCGAGGATCATCCGTGTACAGGCCATCGATATCAGAGAGAATGATGAGCTGATCGGCATCCACAAGTCCTGCCACTTTAGCAGAAAGCGTGTCGTTGTCACCGAACTTAAGTCGTTCTACTGTAACTGTGTCATTTTCATTGACGATTGGTATGATTCCGCGATCTAAAAGAACGTTGATTGTATTTCGAGCGTTATGATACCGATCACGATCAGAAAAGTCGCTTCTCGTAATTAAGATCTGTGAAGCGGTATAACCGTGAGAGATAAAGCGTTCAGAGTAAGATTCCATTAATAAACCTTGTCCTATTGATGCAGCCGCTTGTTTTTCGGCTAGGGAAGTCGGACGGTTCAAACAACCTAAACGTCTATACCCTGCGGCAACTGCGCCGGAAGATACGAGCAACACCTCGTGTCCTTCATCTTTCAATTTCACGACCTCATCAACAAGTCGCTCTAATTTATGTCTACTAATATCACCAAGTCTACTCGTTAAAGAACTAGATCCAATTTTAATAACAATTCGTTTGTTTTTTGATTCATTTAATATCATATGTGTTAAAAATCACTCCTGTTTTGTAAGTTATATCAACTCATTTTCCGATCAAAATTTCAACGGTAACGAGTATAACATGGTGAGATTTAAACACAACAGGTATTGATGAGATAGTGTAGAAAACAAGCAAAAAGTGAAGAAAACAGAAGAAAAACGGGATATATAGGTTATAGGAGATGAGGGGGTACTAGACAGTGGTAGGAAAGAGTATATCAGGATATTTGAATGAGAAAAAATACCAATAAATGCAAAAACCCCTCTAAAAAGAGGGGATTAAAATTTAAATTAATATTTAGCTTTTTCCATCTTGCGCTTCGCCAAATATGGACGGCCCCATACGATGTATGCTGCATAATGAGCAAAAACAACGTTTGCGATGAATACGGTGATGAAGAAACTGTGAACGAATAAGCTTAAGCTATCATTAGCCATGAATAACACAACGTAAGTCCATAAAAGGGCGATGAACGGCGTTTGCCATAAGGCTAACTTACGACTATCATTCCATAAGAATAATGGCGTGGCAGTCGCTACGAATAAGTAAACCATAAAAACATCCATTACTAATCAACCCCTTGAAGTATTGTTTGCGCTTACAATTTTGACGAATTAGCGTCTAAATTGTGAACGATTTGTTACAATTAGTATACCACAATATCAGGAAAATGCTACATGGATTTGTACATTTTTTTGAAAATTCAAGTATTAATACTAAAAAAAGAACCCGTAGCCTAGGTAGGACAGCGGGTTCTTAGTCTATGAATTTAAAAGGGATAACGCCAGAATCTTTCATTTTTTACCCAAGCCAACATGGCAGGATCTTTATCAACGCTATCAACAAGCCATTGTGTTTGAGATCGATGCGCTTTGATGCAGTTCATTTTTTCTTCAAAAACATCAGAGATATCAGTCACTACATGTGGAGCTCCTAGGTCGGCCTCAGAGTTTTTTGCAAAAGCGACACATAATAGTTCCGGACGATCCATCTCAGGCATGCTTCCTACCGCACGCACAACAGCTCTTGCTGTCGCCTCATGGTCAGGGTGCACGCTATATCCTGGATAAAATGTGATGATACGCGTTGGTTTTACCTCATCAATGACAGCTAAGAACTGATCAGCTAAAAACTTCTCATCTTCAAATTCTACTGTTTTGTCACGGAACCCGAATTGTCGCAGATCTTGAATGCCTACTGCGGCACATGCATCCTCAAGCTCTTTTTGGCGGATAAGAGGAAGCGATTCACGAGTAGCGAATGGTGGATTTCCCATATTTCTACCCATCTGACCGAGCGTTAAGCAGATATAAGTAACGGGTAAGCCTTTCTTTGTATGTTGTGCAATCGTCCCGGACACCCCGAATGCTTCATCATCTGGGTGGGGAAAGATCACGAGTAAATGATCATCCAATTATATAACCTCCTTATACGTCAAATGGGGAAGAACTGAGTTGAAGAGCTACTGCAAGTCGACCTTCAGCATCGTGACCTGCCATTAGTAATCTTCCCTCTGAGTCGATTTCCCAATGTGTTAACCCTTCTGCATAAATCCAACCTAGCTCAATCTTCAAGCCAACACGGTATGGACCGCTCCCCATGATTTTTCCTGATAATGGTGTGACTTTACCGTTTCGAATATATGCGTTAACGGTTAGAACACTTTCGTTATTATGATTGGCATAGGCGCCATTGGTTGTTTCTAAATGTAGATAAAGTTCTTTTCCAATAAGCTGATCCAGTGTTTCCTGGACTTCGTTGGTTTGTATGAGCTGCATATCTTCACACTCCAGTGCAGAATAGATGTACTTATTATAATTCAAATTCTTAAATAACGTGTATGATATGCCTATCATTTTGTAAACCTCAAAGATTTTTGGAAGGTAGTTGATTTCCGCTCCAGGTGCTTCGCTTTCCGCGGGGCGTATGGTGAGCCCCCTGCGCCCTAAGGGGTCTCACCTGTCTAGTTGCAGTGGCTAGCCCCTCGAGGTCAAAAGTTAAATGGTAATGAAGGCAAAAAGCGCATTCCTAGCCGATTCACCTTTTGCTTGTCGGGGCTGAACGAGCCACTTCCACTTTTCGGTCTGACCGCTCGTCCCGCAGGAGTCTCGCTCTTTGCACTCCAATCACTTTGGCATTGAAGTAAAAAACATAAATCATTAAGTTAGTTTGTTTTAAAGACTTGAACAACGTTAGTGGGTCCACACATGATGTCGAATCAGATTAGTAGTCCCAAAACATTTATAGAACAAAAAAGACCGATCAAAGATGATCAGTCTTCACTAAATAATTATTTGTTTAATTTATCACGGTAAGCACCATGCCATGTTGGTCCTACATATTGGTTGATTTCGAACCCTGCTGCGATGGCTTCTGTAATGAAATCTTTTGCTGTTAAGATAGCTTCTCGGACTGGCTTTCCTTTAGCAAGTTCTGCCGTAATCGCTGCTGAGAATGTGCATCCTGCGCCATGCGTCCACGTTGTTTCAATTCTTTCAGATTCTAAAACTTCAAATTCTTGTCCATCATAAAGAACGTCAACGGCATTTTCGTGTTCTAATTTAGCGCCGCCTTTAACGATTACATACTTTGCGCCATTTGCTTGAATCTTATGAGCAGCTTCCATCATCTGTTCAACAGTTGTGATTGGTTCCATACCAGCAAGTTGTGCAGCTTCAAATAGGTTTGGCGTTACAACCGTCGCTTTAGGTACCAATACATTTTGAAGTGTGCTAGCAAGTTCAGGGTGAAGGGGTTCTGCACCTTTACAAACCATAACAGGGTCCACTACAACGTTTTGAAGATCGTGTTTTTCGATCAGATCCGCAGTTATCTCGATAGCTTCAATTGAAGCAAGCATGCCTGTTTTAAGTGCATCAACACCGATTCCGGAAACAACCGTTTCTAATTGTGCTTTAAAAAGATCGTTAGGAAGCAAGAATACTTCATGAAACCATTCACGATGTGGGTCTTGTGCGACCACAACATTTAGAGCAGTCATTCCGTATACGCCTAGCTCTTGAAATGTTTTTAAATCTGCTTGAATACCTGCTCCACCGCTTGTATCGGATCCTGCAATCGTAAGTGCTTTTTTAGGTGACATCATAAAATCTCCTTTATTCTCGTTTCTCTATATGTAACAGATTATAGCAAAAAATAAGGAGAAAAGAAAAAGTAGCTTACAACGGTAAATTCCACCAAGTAATCGAAGTGATTGACATATTTGTATATACAGGTTAAATTATTTTTGTGAGATGTATATACAAGTTTAGTTTTTATGAAAACGCTTAGACACATTAAAGAAGTGAACAAGTTTTCATTGAATGCTAATTAAGGGTATAGAGGTATATCACTTTTTTTAAAATGAAATGGAAACGGTTTCTAGGAGGGAACAGAATGAGTAAAATACGCGAATCAGCTGAACAAATCGTCGAAGCTCTCGGCGGTAAAGAAAATATATCAGCAGCTACTCACTGCGTGACGCGCCTTCGTCTTGCTCTTAAGGATGAAGGAAAAGTAGACGAGAGAGCTCTGGAGAATATTGATCTCGTTAAAGGTTCTTTCTCAACAAACGGCCAATATCAAGTCGTCATTGGGCAAGGAACAGTAGACAAAGTGTACAACGAGTTCATTGATATTACGGGTACAGGGCGCGCGTCTAAAGAAGACATTAAGGATGAAGCGAGTAAGAAGCTTAATCCACTTCAACGCGCGATAAAAGCGTTAGCAGATATTTTTATCCCGATTCTTCCTGCAATCGTAACGGCAGGTCTATTGATGGGGATTAACAATATTCTGACTGGTCCAGGTATTTTTTATGATAAGAAATCATTCATTGATGTTCACCAGAACTGGGCGGATCTTGCTGGAATGATTAACTTGATCGCCAATACTGCTTTCGTGTTCTTACCAGGTCTGATCGGTTGGTCCGCTGTTAAAAAGTTTGGAGGAAGTCCATTACTTGGTATCGTTCTTGGACTGATGCTTGTCCATCCAGATCTTTTAAACGCATGGGATTATGGAAAGACAAAGGATATCCCAACATGGAATTTATTCGGTCTACCGATTGAAAAAGTAGGTTATCAAGGTCAAGTGTTGCCCGTTCTGATCGCATCATATTTTTTAGCAAAAATAGAGCTATTCTTGAAAAAACGTATTCCTGATGCCTTGCAGTTATTATTGGTAGCACCGATCACATTATTAGTAACAGGATTTTTAGCGTTTATCGTTATCGGACCGATCACGTTTACGATCGGTAATAGCATTACGGACTTTTTCGTATCAATCTTTGATAACTTTGCATGGCTAGGCGGGTTGATCTATGGTGGTTTCTACTCATTGCTTGTTGTTACTGGTATGCATCATACGTTCTTAGCAGTCGACCTGCAGCTTATTTCTAATACAGGTGGTACTTTTCTGTGGCCGATGCTTGCACTATCAAACATTGCACAAGGTTCTGCAGCACTTGCGATGTTTATGGCAACACGTGATGAAAAGCTTAAAGGGCTTGCTGGAACGTCAGCATTATCAGCATATCTGGGAATCACTGAGCCAGCGATGTTTGGAGTAAACTTACGCTTCCGTTATCCGTTCATCTTCGCGATGATTGGTTCTGCAATTGCTGGAATCGTGATTACTGTTGCGGGCGTTCGTGCGTCATCTATTGGCGTTGGAGGTATACCTGGTTTCCTTTCAATCTTACCAGGAAGCTGGGGATCATTCTTTTTCGGTATGGGAATCGCACTTGTCGTACCGTTTGTATTAACGTACCTTTATGCAAAAGTAAAAAAATCTAAGTAAGACAATTAAACAAAAACGACCGGGATAGCAACATTTTATTTCCGGTTGTTTTCATTACTAAAACATATATGGCGGTGAAAGTATGAAGAAGGAACCATGGTGGAAGCGATCTGTTGTGTATCAGATCTACCCAAAGAGCTTTAACGATACGACAGGAAACGGAACAGGAGATATCGACGGAATCATTGAGAAGTTAGATTATCTAAAAAAATTAGGAGTAGACGTATTATGGCTAACTCCGATCTATGACTCTCCTCAACGAGACAACGGCTATGACATTCGAGACTATTATAAAATCTTTGAAGATTATGGGACGATGGAAGACTTTGATCGTCTGCTTCAAGAGGCACATCAAAGAGATTTGAAGATCATTATGGATATCGTAGTGAACCATACAAGTACAGAGCATGAATGGTTTCAACAATCACGCTCATCAAAAGACAATCCTTACCGTGACTTTTATATTTGGAAAGATTCTGTTGAAGGTGGAGAACCATCTAATTGGATTTCAAAATTTGGTGGATCAGCTTGGAAGCTTGATGAGGAAACAGGTCAATACTATCTCCACTTATTCGATGTGACACAAGCGGATTTAAACTGGGAAAACACAGAAGTTCGTCAAAGAGTTTATGAGATGATGAACTATTGGTTTGAAAAAGGCGTGGATGGCTTCCGCTTAGATGTAATCAACCTTATTTCAAAAAACCAAGATTTCCCTAACGATGATGGCTCCATAGCACCAGGAGATGGACGGAGATTCTACACAGATGGCCCGCGCGTGCATGAATACATGCAAGAGATGAACAAGGAAGTGTTCTCAAAATATGATGTCCTCACAGTAGGTGAGATGTCATCCACAACGATAGATAACTGCATCAAGTATACGAATCCTGACCGAAACGAATTAAGCATGACATTCAACTTTCATCATTTAAAGGTCGATTATCCGAATGGTGAGAAATGGAGTATAGCTGATTTTGATTTTCTTAAATTAAAGGAAATTCTTTCGACATGGCAAGTTGAGATGCATAAAGGCGGTGGGTGGAACGCGTTATTCTGGTGCAACCACGATCAGCCACGAATCGTTTCACGTTACGGTGATGATGGTGAATACCGTGTACAATCAGCCAAGATGCTTGCGACTGCGATTCATATGATGCAAGGAACGCCTTATATCTATCAAGGTGAAGAGTTCGGGATGACAAACCCTAAATTCACGAAGATCGATCAGTACCGTGATGTTGAGTCGTTAAACATGTTTAACCTATTAAAAGAAGAAGGCAATAGTGAAGAAGAAGTACTAGAGATTCTTAAACATAAATCACGTGATAATTCTCGTACTCCTGTTCAATGGAATGATAGTGAAAATGCTGGGTTCACGACAGGAGAACCTTGGATACCGGTTGCGTCTAACTATAATGAAATCAATGCCGAAGCAGCTGTAAATGATGAGAACTCTATTTTCTATCATTATCAGAAGCTCAATCATTTAAGGAAAGAACTAGATATAGTAACATACGGGGATTATGAGTTAATCCTAGAGAATCATCCTGATATTTTTGCGTATGTTCGTAACGCAGAGAATGGTGAAAAACTTCTTGTCGTGAATAACTTCTATCGTAAGAGCACAGATTTTGAATTGCCAAAATCCATTGATCTTACAGGTCTATCTGCGGAAGTGTTGATTAGTAACTATGAGGAAACACCTACAGATTTTTCTTCATTTTCATTACGGCCGTATGAATCTATCGTTTTTCACTTGAAAAAATAATGCTACACTAATTATGGTGAATAATGATGAGAAAAAATAAATTTCAAGAAATCTATCAGGAAATATCTGATCAAATTCAAGAGGGTGTCTTAAAAGCCAATACTCAGCTTCCCTCCGAGCACGATCTAGCAGACCAATACGAAACTTCGAGGGAAACTGTAAGAAAGGCACTAAACCTTTTATCACAAAATGGCTTTATACAAAAAATCCGTGGTAGGGGATCAATCGTTCTAGAAACAAATAAGTTTAGCTTTCCTGTTTCGGGATTGGTAAGTTTTCAAGAGTTGTCAGAGTCCATGGGGAAAAACAGTGTAACGACTGTTCATGAATTTGACTTGATAGAGCCTGATGCGTTTCTTCAGCAGCAGCTTCAAACAGAGTCTGAAGAGCTAACATGGAAAGTCATTCGATCACGACAGCTTGATGGAGAGCGCATCATTTTGGACAAGGATTACTTCTTGAAAAAATACGTACCCAAGCTCACGAAAGAAATTGCTGAACAGTCCATTTACGCTTATTTAGAGCATGAGTTGGGACTGAAGATCAGTTTTGCAAAAAAGGAAATTGTCGTCGTAGATTGTACAGAAGAAGATAAGAAATTGTTGGATCTTGGTACTTTCGAGCATATTGTCGTTGTAAAAAACTATGTGTACCTGGAAGATGCGAGTCTGTTTCAATACACAGAATCTCGCCATCGCCTAGATCGCTTCCGATTTGTCGATTTTGCGAGGCGGGGAAGATGAATGATAGCAGGAGAATCACACAAAAAACCGCAGAGAAATTAAAATCCTCTGCGTTTTTTTTGTGACTAAAATCCATTAGGACCATCACCGCTATTCCAATGACTGCCAACTTCACCTTGTCGTACACGAGGATCAACGTCATTGGTATGTTTATCATTTCTTTTCTTTCTTCTATAATCTATGATAAATGCTAATGCTAAAATTCCGATGATGAATAGTAGCAACCACCACAAAGTAATACCCCCTTTTATTAAAGTGATTTTACCTTAGAATTAATTTATATCGCCAACATAAGTAGGTCCGTTGTATTTTGAAAAGCTCTTTTCCTGAATCAACGTAATGATTTCTTGGGGATAATAATTATACTCTAAGAGCCGATCGATCGGCAGCCACTTGATGGCTAATTGAGTAGAATCTGGAGAAAGCGGCTGAAAACGTGATGGAACATTTTCTAAGAAAGCCTCAAAGATATGCTCTACAATATGTATTCGGTCCTCCTCTTTTTGATTCACGACGTGATTTTTGCTAATGAATTCCCGAACCCACAACAATGGACCAACTTCTACTTTTACACCTAGTTCTTCTAAGCATTCTCGAATCACAGCGTCTGATAAAGATTCATTAAAATCCTGTCCACCACCTGGTATAACATATTTTGCTTCATATTCGTTTCCTTTTTTAATCGTTAAAACATGATGATCATGAATGATTAATGCTTTCACTGAACTTCTAATTCTGTTCATATTGTCAGGCCTCCGTAAATATGTCTTCTTTAATTTACCATGTCTGTAATGTTGACAGCTTCTGTAAAGTTCGTTAGTATTATAACAGTTACCAACACGCTTCAACGCGTAAAAGCGTTTAAGTAAATAAGCGTAAGAAGATGAACGGAGAGATTTTCATGAAAAAACAAATGAAACTACCGGTGGCTCTTGGATTATTCACAATGATTTTTGCAGTGATGTTCACGAGTCTCGTGTATATAAAAGTTGAACCACATATACCATTGTTAGCCTGCTTGATCTTATTGGGAGTAGTAGGCGTTGTCTTTGGCGCATCATGGAAGACGGTAGAAAAAGGAATATTGAACGGAATCATAGCCGGATTGCAGCCGATCATGATTCTATTAACAGTAGGACTTGTTATAGCAAGTTGGATGTTAAGTGGAACAGTGCCCACGTTACTGTTTTATGGGATGGATATCATTCAGCCTGAATGGTTTGCAGTAAGTGCGCTCATCATTACTGTTATTGTTTCGTCTTTTACAGGAAGTTCGTTTACAACCGTTGGTACGGTTGGTGTAGCCTTAATGGGTATCAGTCACGTGCTTGGAGTGAACCCAGCATTAGCTGCAGGTGCTATTGTCTCCGGAGCATGTTTCGGAGACAAGATGTCACCACTGTCTGATTCAACAAACTTTGCACCAGGAGTCGTTGGCGTAAATATGTTTGAGCACATTCGACACATGATGTGGACAACGGTTCCGGCATTCATTCTGACTGCTATTGCCTTTTTCATACTTGGTGGAAGTGGAGGCAACGCGAATCTTCAAGAAATCAAAGAAATACAATCTGTACTTTCGAGCGAATTCCCAATCCATCTTTTAACTTTGATATCACCAGTCGTTGTACTGGTTTTGGCATTTCGTAAATTGCCTATCATACCTATTCTTTTAGCTGGGGTAACGGTGTCGATCATCGTTGGATTTTTCTTAGTACCAGACCTGACGCTACAAAAAGTGATCAATGTTATGCAGAATGGTTTACAAACACAGACTGGTAATGAAACAGTAGATACCATCGTAAACAAAGGTGGATTAATGTCTATGATGTGGTCGATCTCGCTAGTACTAATTGCATTAGGTTTAGGTGGAGTGATTCAAGCGTTAGGAATGTTTGATCTATTGTTTGGAGCTGTGAAAAACACGACTCAAAAAGCAAGCAAGTTAATCGCGACTACCCTAGCTTCTTCAGTAGGAATCAATTTACTTGCAGGAGAGATGTACCTTTCCATCCTGTTACCGGGACAGGCATTAAAGGATGCATACATTAAGTCCGGCGTCCCGTTAAAAAACTTATCTAGAACGGTAGAAGATGGAGGAACACTTGTAAATCCACTCGTTCCTTGGAGTGTGAGTGGTGCATTCTTTGCATCAACATTAGGTGTATCAGTTATAGAATACATTCCATATGCATTATTCTTATGGCTGTCTCCAATGTTTACATTATTACTCGCTTATACAGGTTGGAGTATCGGGCAAAAAAAAACTAATCAAATAGATAATGGTCATACAGCAGCATAACAAATAATGAGAAGCATCTTGAGGGATGCTTCTTTTTCATTGACAATAAAGAGGTTTATTATTATCATTATCGATAACAATAATAAAAAAGGATGATTCTGTATTATGCAAAGCAAAGCAGATTTTATCTTACATCCTGTTCGAATGAAAATTATACAGCAGCTTTCTAAAGGTCCTGCTACCGTAATGGAATTAAAAGAATGGGTGTCTGAAGTTCCTCAAGCGACGTTATACAGACATTTAAATCTACTTAGTAAAAATGAGATCATATATGTTGTTGAAGAAAGAAAAGTACGAGGTGCGGTCGAGCGTACGTATGCTCTGGACCAGAATTCAGCATATATATCTGCTGAAGAAGCTGCTAACTTATCAAAAGAAGAACATATGAAAATGTTTATGACGTTTGTATCCAATGTTACGGGCGAAGTGGAAGCTTATTTAAACGGCAATACAAATCTTAAAACAGACATTTTTGGATATAACCAGTTGGATCTTTATTTAAATGATGAAGAGTGGGAAGAACTTAGTCAGGGAATGCAGGAACTAATCGGCAAATATGTGCCAAACAGACCTTCGAAGAATAATAAAAGGGTTAAGCTCGTTCAGATGTTGGTACCTGAGCCTAAAAAGAGTATGTAAGAAGATGAAACGCTGATATATTTAGCAGTATGCATTATACTGTATTCATATCAAAAAATACCAAATGAATACCGTTATTAATAATGATAACATTCCATAAAATTAAAAGTTAGGTGATAGAGCATGAACATGACTAGATTTTACAGAAATTTATTTGAACTGAATGGCCACCCAGTCGTGGCACGTTCATTAAAAAAATTCGCACAATCTAAAGCGAGTAAACCTTTCATTCCTTCATTCGTGAAACTATATAAAATAAACATTAACGAAGCCACTCGTGAGCTAAAAGAGTATCATTCTCTTCATGATGTTTTTATCCGTGATTTAAAATCTGATGCTCGTCCAGTTCCAACAGATGCTCATGCATTTGTAAGTCCTTGTGATGCTGTGTTATCAGTAGTAGATCATCTTACTGAAGAGAGCCGTTTTACTGTAAAGGGACAGGAATATACGGTGGCTGAGTTATTAGGTTCTGAATCAGAAGCAAAGAAATACAGTGGGGGACAAGTATTTGTTTTCTATTTAAGTCCTACGGATTACCATCAAGTCCATGTACCTGTGGATGCTGAAGTTGAGTCCGTATACACATTAGGAAGAGAAGCTGCCCCGGTCAACGAGCTTGGATTACGTCATGGATTACGACCGTTAACACGGAATTACAGATTAGTTACTAGAATGAATGCAGGTGGTCAACCTCTTGCACATGTTATGGTCGGTGCTTTGAATGTAAATACGATTGAACGTACGAATTATGAGCCTGCTGTAAAAAGAGGAGATTCATTTGGGTACTTTTCGTTCGGCTCTACCGTAGTATTGTGTATTCCACAAGGTGCTTTGAAGTTTACAGGGAAAAAAGGAAAAGTTAAAATGGGTGAGCTTCTTGGTGAATGGATTCCGAGAGAAGTTTAATTATCAAACTAAAAAGCTGCTTCAATAGTAGCTCTCAATAGTAGTTGATCTCCGCTCCAGGTTGCTCGCTTTCCATGGGGCGACCGGTGAGCCCCTTGCCTAGTTGCAGTGACTAGCCCCTCGAGGTCAAAAGTTAAACGGTCAAGAAGGCAAAGTGCGCCTTCCTAGCCCATTCACCTTTTGCTTGTCGGGGCTGAACGAGCCACTTCCACTTTTTCGGTCTGACCGCTCGTCCCATAGGAGTCTCGCACCTTGCGCTACAATCAACTCGCATATGAAGAGAAAAACATAAAAACAACCTTTTGCTAAACCTCTACTTGATAACGGAACGGTTTTAGGATGAGTATATTGATTTAGTTAATAAAACATCACATAAGAAAAAAGGATAAAACTACTCGTCATGTCGAGTTAGTTTTATCCTTTTTCTGTTTCAATTTTTCCCCTCACATCACGCTGCGAGTTCTTTTTTGTCTTCTTGAACTTCTTTTTTTAGAATACCCGCGATAAAAGCGGTAACGATTGAACCGATTAGAATCGCTAATACATATAACAACGGATTTCCGTTTACGATTGGGATAACGAACGCGCCTCCATGTGGAGCGGGAAGTCCGATGCCGAATACCATAGATAATGCACCAGCTACAGCGGATCCTATAACGGCGGCCGGGATTACACGACCAGGATCGGCAGCGGCGAATGGTATAGCACCTTCTGTAATAAAAGAAGCTCCCATAATGTAATTTGTTTTCCCTGCTTCTCGCTCTGCTTTTGTATATTTCTTTTTAAACAATGTTGTTGATAGTGCGAGACCAAGTGGTGGCACCATACCACCAGCCATAATGGCTGCATGTGGGGCAAAGTTACCTGCATCGATCATCGCGATACCGAATGTGAAAGCGGCTTTATTGATAGGTCCACCCATATCGACAGCCATCATTCCGCCTAGAATTAAACCTAAGAATACAAGATTTCCGGTTCCCATCCCTTTTAACCACAACGTTAATGCGTCGTTCAATGCTTTCACGGGTTCAATCACAATGAACATCATGATCAGACCGGTGAGAAGGATACCGAATAAAGGATAAAGAAGAACAGGTTTGATTCCTTCTAGTGATTGAGGCAAGCTGCTAAACAACTTTTTTAATCCAAGAACTATATATCCTGCTAAGAAACCAGCGATCAGCCCGCCAAGGAAACCAGCTCCGCCTGTTGCGGCCATAAATCCTCCGACCATACCAGGCGCAAATCCTGGACGATCTGCGATACTCATCGCAATAAAACCTGCTAAAACAGGGATCATTAAAGCAAACGCGTTACCGCCACCTATCGTGCTCAGTGCTTCAGCGATCGGATGATAAGAAGGATCTTTCGGATCAGCTGCGTTAATGCCGAAAATAAACGAGATCGCAATCAGAATTCCTCCACCAACAACGAAGGGAAGCATGTTGGAGACACCGCTCATCAAGTGTTTATAAAAACCAGATCTTCCTGCTGGTGAAGCAGCTTTCTTATTATCAACACCCTTGGTTTCTCCGTTACTTTTATAAACGGGTGCATCTTGATCTAACGCTTGCTGAATGAGCTGTTGAGGCTTTCGAATTCCTTGAGCAACTGGGACTTGAATTACGTGCTTGCCGTTGAAACGCTCCATCTCAACTTGTTTGTCTGCAGCGACAATAATCGCATGAGCTTCATCAATATCTTCTTTCGTAAGTGCGTTTTTAATTCCGCTCGAACCATTTGTTTCTACTTTTAAGTTGACGTCCATTTCCTTCGCTTTTGCTTTTAGCGCATCAGCGGCCATATACGTATGAGCAATTCCTGTAGGACAGGCTGTAACGGCTAGTATTTTTTGTTTTGATGAAGAAGAGGTCGGAGCATCTTCTTTCTCCATCTCTTTTTCTTTAGCATCAATCGCATCTAAGATCTCTTTTTCTGTTGTAGCAGATTGGAGTTTCGATCTGAAATTAGGGTCCATCAAAAAGCTTGAGAGTCTAGAGAGTGTTGCTAAATGGTCATTGTTAGCGCCTTCATATGCAGCAATCATAAAAAACAGATGCGCGTTTTGACCATCCAAAGATTCATAATCGATGCCGTCTGTTGAACGGCCGAAAGCGATAGCAGGCTCGCTTACAGCATTTGTTTTTGCATGAGGTATGGCGATTCCTTCACCAATACCTGTTGTACTTTGGCTTTCTCTGGCTAAGATTGCTTCTTTATATCCTTTTTTATCACTTAGTTTTCCAGCTGTATGCAGTTTCTCAATTAATTCATCGATTACTGCTTCTTTGGATTGAGACTGTAAGTTTAATAAGATTGTATCTTTTGTTAATAAATCCGTGATTTTCATCATCATTCCTCCTCGTTATCGTGTTACTTCTTCTATAACGATCTGTTTGCGTAACGATTCTACCTGTTCTAGCGTGCACAAGTCTTCTGAAAATGCAGTGGCACTTCCTGCAGCGACTCCGTATTGAAACGCGGTTGAGAGGTCACGCTCTTGGATGATCTGAGATAGGAATCCTGCTACAACCGAATCACCTGCACCTACTGAATTTTTAACGGTTCCAACGGGTACGTTTGATATTAGGACAGTATCTTTGTTAAGAAAGATTGCGCCATCTCCAGCCATAGAAACGATGACATTCTGTACACCAGCTTCTAACAGCTTTTTGCCGTAAAAAATAGCATCCTCTTTACTGTTAACGTCTGTTTGAAAAAGTTCTCCCAGTTCATGGTGGTTTGGTTTGATTAAAAAGGGCTGAAACGATAACGTCTTCCGCAGTGCTTCTCCAGCCGTATCAATGACCGCGTGAATGCCTTGGTCCTTACACTTTTTTGCGATCTCTGCATAAAAATCCTCTGAGATCGATGGTGGAATGCTTCCAGCAAGAAGGAGGAAATCACCTTCGCTCATGTGGTCGATCTTTTGAAGTAAATCATGTTGTTTTTCTATAGAGATAGAAGGTCCAAGACCATTAATCTCTGTTTCCTTATGAGACTTGAGCTTCACATTAATTCTCGTAACTTCTGAAACATTTATAAAATCATGAAAAATATGCTCTTCTGTTAAAAAGTCTTTTAAAAAAGCACCAGTAAAGCCACCGGTGTATCCAAGTGCAGTACTCTCTATTCCAAGATGCTTTAGGACGCGTGAAACGTTGATGCCTTTTCCACCGGGGTATACAAAGGTGTCTGATGTGCGGTTTAAATGTCCTTCTTTAAAATCCTCCACTCGAGCTATATAATCGATGGATGGATTGAGTGTGCAAGTATAAATCATGGTGTCACAACCCTTATCTCTGTCTTGTCTTGAAAGTCATAGATGACGTCATCATCAATTTCGTTCGTAATAATAATAGCCTCACTTAAGTCAGCTACTTTTGAGAACGAAGTCTCATGAAACTTCGTATGATCAGCTAATATGAATGCTTTTTGTGAAAGAGAGATCGCTAAACCTTTTACTGCTGCTTCTTCCGGATCTGGTGTAGTGAAGCCTGCCTCCATATGAATGCCGTTCATCCCAAGAAACACCTTGTCAAATCGATAGGAACTCAAACTCTTAATCGCACTGCTGCCAACCAGTGCTTTCGTTTTAGACTTTACGAGTCCACCTATTAAGTACGTCTTAATCTCGTGCTCACTTAACGCATCGAGGTGTGAGATGGCATTCGTTACAACCGTAATCTCTCTATCCTTTAGATGAGGAATCATCTTTAGTGTTGTCGTACCTGCATCGAGATAGATACAATCTCCAGTCTCAACTAAGTCGCAAGCATATTGTGCAATTCTTTGTTTTTCTAAAGAGTTTCTATCTGATTTTTCAAATACGCTCAATTCCTCGCTTTTTTGGTGAGTAAGTGATGCTCCGCCATGTACGCGTTTTAATTTCTTTTCTTTCTGAAGCTGACTGAGATCCCTGCGTATTGTTGATTCAGATGAACTTGTTGCTTCTACGAGTTCTTGTATGGTTACTACTGACTTTTCGCCTAAAACTTCAATAATCTTACGATGTCTTTCAGGTGTAAGCATCCTGACACCTCCAAATGTTCTTTATCTTTGACATCATTTTAACGTAAGCCCTTACATTTTTCAATCATAAACAACCAAAAATAATCAAAATCAGCCACAGTCAAAGTATTCCATTTCTTTTGGTATAATGAGGGTACATAAAAAGCTGAAGGTTGTGAGAAGTGTGAGTAGTATAGAATTACATACAGATTATCCAAAAACGAGGGTGACTTTAGCAGAGGATCTTAGATTATTTGGATTAAAAAAAGGAATGACCGTTATCGTTCACTCTAGTTTGAAGTCACTAGGTTGGGTTGTAGGAGGACCTGTGGCAGTTGTACAAGCGTTAATGGACGTTATAACGGAAGAAGGAACATTGGTTATGCCTACACACACGGCTCATTATTCTGATCCGGCAGGGTGGCTGAATCCACCAGTTCCAAAGGATTGGTGGCCAACAATCATAGAAGAGATGCCTGCGTTTGATTCAGCTGTAACACCGACCTATTTTATGGGAGCGATTGTAGAAGCATTTCGCACGTTTCCGGGTGTCTTAAGAAGCAATCATCCAACAGAATCTTTTGCTGCATGGGGAAAAAATAAAGAAACGATCATAAACGATCATTCAGTGGATTTCGGTTTAGGCGAACAGTCACCTCTTGGAAGAGTTTACGAACTTCAAGGTCATGTTCTTTTATTAGGTGTAGACTATGATTCGAATACCTCCATGCACTTAGCAGAACATCGCGTACCATCACCCAAAACAGAACAAAATGCAGGCCCGTTTTTTAGCGATGGAAAAAGAGTTTGGAAGTCGTTCACTCAGATCTCTTATCGAGAAGAATTGTTTGAAGAGATTGGAGAGGTTTACGAGCAAAATAGTTATCCAGTCAAGAAAGGAAAAGTTGGGATGGCTGATTGTCGACTGATTCCACAGAAAGAACTCGTAGACTTTACGGAGAATTGGCTAAGCCAGTATGACCAAAGTAATAAACCGATTGAGCATGCTTAATGTTGTGAAAAGAAGGGTATGTTTAGTAGCAAATCCAATGAAATGAGGGAATTGCGATGAGGCGTTCCGTTCCAGCCACAATTATTTCATTCATAGTCGGTATCATTCAGCTTATCTTAATTTTACGTTTTATTTTCCAGCTGTTTAATGCAAATGAAGGAGCAGCTTTCGCACAGCTAATATACGGTCTGAGCCAACCGCTTCTATTACCATTTGCAGCGATTTTTCCAAACGTCGAACTAGCCAATGGATTTCTGATCGAATTGTCTACGATTGTTGCAATCATTGTGTATGGCGTAGTGGGCATGCTGCTAAAAAGGCTTTTCTCAGTAAGAAAAGCAGATCACGTTCATCGTGAAACGGTGATTAGAGAAGAACCCGTTATCCGAGACGAGGCAACGACTAGAGAAAAGAGAATCATACGAGAAGAAAAAAGATAGAACTAAAAAAGCGTACACCGGCAAATTAGGTGTACGCTTTTTTATGTCACATTAATTAGAAGAAAAACGAAGATGGGAAGTAGATAATCTTCTTTTTTGTTCGAGGATTGTTGCCCTTAAATTTTTTTCTTCACTTCATTGCAAGTTGATTGGAGTGGAAGGTGCGAGACTCCTGCGGGACAGGTGGGCAGGGGAGACATTTAGTGGCGCAAAGCGGCAAGTGGCTCACCGCCTGCCCCGCGGAAAGCGAGCAACCTGGAGCGGAAATCAACCACATTCAATCCCAACATCGAGTGCGAAAAAATACCTTGAATCACTTATATATTATGCAATCGTAATCACTTCATATGTAGCAGAAAGCTCTACAAAGTGTGCCATTCCTGAAATTTCCCCAGCCGCAAGCTCATTTTCAACGTTATAGTGGTCAACACATGTCTTGCAGGCGAATACTTTAACACCTTTTTCTTCAATTTCCTTAAGATGCAGCGAACATAGAGACTGTTCTGTGAGACAATATACGCCGCGATTCATGAAAAAGATAGCAGCTGGAAGATCAGATTGCTGTTTTAAAACAGTAAAATACGTTTCCATTACATTTTCTCCAAGAGCAGGATCATTGCCAGTACCAAATGAGTCAGTTGTTACAAGAATGATTTTGTTCTGCACGTCAAATCACGCCTCTCTCATATTCTTTTGGCGATAGCCAATATCTTTGTGTGAATTATACCACGCTTTGTTTAAACAAAGTCAGAGTTTGTTATGCTAGAAAGAGGAGGATGATGGTTATGAATGAATCTCTTTTTACCGTTATTGAAAAAGAAGAAGGACGTCGAGCGACATTTGAAGTCCTTGAATATAAGCAGTTGCCTGTAACAAGTGCAGGTTCAAGTTCCTCATATTATGCCAAAGAAACCGGGATATCGTTAAAACAAGTTCGTATCACATTGCGCCAAGGAGCTGTTCAAGCTGAGGCGGGAGCATTGCAGTTTATGAAAGGTGATCTAGGACTGAAAAGTAATGCAGGTGGAGTTGGAGGATTCATGAAGAAGATGGCTTCCAATATTTTAACGGAAGAATCTTTGTTTAAACCATTGTATGAAGGAACGGGAGAAATCTACTTAGAGCCGTCGTATGGTCACTATTTGTTGTTGAACTTAAATGACGAAGAAGTAGTTGCTGATCGCGGAATGTTTTATGCGGCAGAACCATCCGTACAATTAGGTGTAGCCAGACAAAAACTAACTTCTTCTATAAAAGGAGAAGACGGGCTGTTTCAAACGAGATTAAGAGGCTCTGGCTTTTGCGTGCTTCAAAGTCCTGTTCCGCTTCAACAGATTATGAAGGTAGAGCTTCATGATGAAAAGCTCCAAGTGGATGGTAATTTTGCACTTTTAAGAAAAGGGGATATCGATTTTTCTGTTAAACGAGCTTCCTCTTCTATCATCGGTTCGGCGACAAGTGGAGAGGGTTACCTGCACGTTTTTGAAGGAACCGGCGAGGTGTGGATAGCACCGACACTAGGAAGATAAAAGAAAAAGCTGACATGAAAGGTTGAATGCCTCATCCTTTCGTGTCAGCATTTTTTTTGTTGGGATCTAAAGCCTCAACACACATTAAGTCACAAGAAGTACATCTTGAAATGAGATCTAAAAGCTGCACCTACTCTTCAAACTGCCCGTTGTCAGTTGTTTGATTCGTTGTGTTATTAGCGTTCATGCTGTTCTCAGCAACTGTACCGCTGGTCTCGTTTGAATTTACTTGTATGGGTACGGTCGGATTCATCACTTCTCCGCCATTTTTGTTAACGGAAATGGTTAAGATCCCATTCGTATATTGAGCGTTAACATCTTCGTTTCTAAACATAAAAGGCAATTGTACGAACCGCTCCGTTCGTTTCATGGACTTTCTTTGTTGAAAATGCCCTGTTCTTTTATTTTTTGTGGATCGGATTTCTTCTCGTTGTGCCTTTATTTGAAGTCCTTGATTGAGGATTTCAATCTGAAGATCTTCTGGGTTATAGTCTTTTAGATTTGCACGAATCTTGTAGTCGTCCGCTGTTTCTTCTGTATCCACTTCAAAAGACATCTGGTCTGCAAATTTCTCAAACTGAGTGAGTCCTTTGTTGACATATTGGTCAAAAGATTTTAGCCAGTCATCCATAGAACGGTTATTAAAAAAAGGCATCAATGGACCTTTGCCTAACATCCTTATACCCCCCTAAGCATTGCCGGCATTATTTGAATCAAAGATATCAGGATCTAATGTGTTTGTTGCGTTAACCACATTGGTTGTTTGTATAAAATTCCCTGTGTTTCCTCCGCCAGAGCCGTTGTATCCTTTGCCTGTTGATTTGGGATTGATGACGAGGGTATCGCCAAAATTCACAACCCCTTCTGCCGCATTAATATTGATAGGAGCTACAATTAAACAGGGCACTTTTAGCACCTCCCTTTGTCTAAGAAATAACGATTGTGACGTCGTCCTTTACAGATAAGTTATGTAGGTAGAAGCCTAATGGTGAATGGGAAGGTTTAGGCACAAAAGATTGGGCGGATGCATATTATGTGAGAAGTACTTGAAAGTGGGGATGAACGTATATGCCAGCAATTGTGGGATCTGTATCAGTAAACTCCATATCGAGCGGCAGCGTTTTTCATGTAGGAGACGTCCAGACCATATGCCCAGTAAGTTATGCGAAAACGTATGCCGGGGCAGGATCGTTCAATACAGGGGATAATCTTCGTCTAGAGAACGGCTATAATGTTACGTTTACGCAAGACCCTGATGTAAATGATAGTAACGCAGCAGCAAATTTTTAAACAACAAGCAAATTCCTTAGGTAGAAGGCATACATCTAACTAAGGAGCTGATTGTATGAATGAAGAGAGCAACTATTACTTGAGCAAGCTTCAACAGATGATTCTCGATCAGAATGATAAGATAAGAGACTTAGAAGACCAGATAAAAGCATTAAAGAAACAAGTGAGCGATCTAACGTCCCAACCTCAAAATGTAGAATATAAGTTTGATCAGTTAAAGATAGAAAAACTCGAAGGCACTCTGCACATTGGACTTGGGCATTCAGATGATAGCAAAGACTTGATCGAACAGTTCAATATTGGTCAGAATACCCTTCAGATGCCAGGAAAGATGGAACGAAGTACGATTGAAAATCCAAACTACCGTGAGATGATTCAAGTGATGGATGGTTTTTTTGAGAAAGAAGCTCCTGTCTATTTAAAATCACTTGAAAGTAAAATGAATATTCCTTTAGATGAACCTTATCGAATCTTCATATTAGAAGATGTTCAGCGACAAGTTCCAGGAAGAATCAAGCACTATCTGACTAAATATGAGCCTAAGGATGAGCGGGGAAGAAGAGATATCATTCAAAAAACAAAAGAGGACATCTATCGTGGAATCGAAACTTTTATCGTGCATTTGAGAGATTCTAAGTCTACTGGAGGGGATGAAAGTGAAATTTTGCGTAACCAATCATGAGTTGTTTGTGGGAGAGATTAACATCATCGGCGTGGGGCTGTCATCGGTCGTATTAATCGGAGATACAGATTGTATCAGCTTGGGTTCTGCCTTTGACACACCTCCTGAATCATTGGTTTTAGGTACATCACTCGTTCCCCTATAAGAGGTGCACTATGTATCGAACATCTGTCGTAGACTGTGTCATCCTAAATTCACTTGCTAATTCAGGTGTCCTACAAACAGGAGATACTGACAAGATCAATAGTTTTTCTGCAGCTCTTGCTATCCAGAGAGAAAGTACAAAGTTTGGAACTTTCAATGTTCCATACAGCAAATACAAAGTTTTTTCACAGCCGGTATTAGTTCCAGTTTGTCCGGTGTATAAGATTAAACAAACGTATCATGCGAACCCATATATCAGAGTTGGAAAAATAGATATTCTTGGGGTGTCCAGTTCATCGATCCTTCATATCGGATCAGTCCATGATATAAAGCTTCAATCTCGTGTTAAGCATGTTCGTAATTTCTTAACTAATCCTAATCCGGAAAGTGAGGAGGAGGAATCATGAACCTTTTTGTTAGTCAGACGATCGTTATTCAGCAGATAAGAGTGGATGGCATACAAAACTCATCTGTGCTCCAAATAGGAAGCGCCGGGGTTATACAGCCGATATCGCAATTATTTAACACAGGCGGTTTTACAGGTCCTGCCCCTCAGATTCCGGATCCAGATACTCCTTCTGTTCCTTTAGGGCCGCCTTCATAAGAGGTGATTGAATTGGACACTTGGAAACAAATGATGGACTGGAAAAGGATGGCCGAAGAATACTTTGGTGATCAGTTCTTTACACCGAATCAGAATCAAAGGTCGAATGCTAATCAAAATAACGAAAGTCCGCTTTGTAACATCTATGACACACCACAGGAAATATGTTGTGTGTTGGCACTTCCCGGTTTGAATCGCACAGAGGATGTTGAAGTGATGGTCGACCCGTTTAAGCTGACCGTACAAGGCAAGTTATCATTGACGCTAGATTCCTATCACTTAAGTTCAGAGGAATTTCAACTTGGTACTTTTAATCGAGAGATTCATTTACCTGAAAAAGTTCTTCAGGAGCCTGTTCAAGCTTTTTATCGAAAAGGGTTGTTGTTTATTCGGTTATTAAAAGATACACGACCTGGAGCTAATCAACGAAAGGTCAATCTGAACTGGGTGCAGGAGTAGCGAGTGAAAGCTTGACGAACAGCTATGAGCTCGCTTACAATTTAGGAAAACAACGGAAGGAACAGGTGTATACGTCCAATGCGCAATTAATCTGATTTTAGCCATTTACTTAAATAAAAAGTAGAACGCTAGATAGGATTTCTCTGCCCATTTTTAGGACTTCATTACAGGCCTGTTTTTTGTTTGCAAAAAAACACAATACTACGTTTTTTTTGTGATATCTATTTTGGCTTGGGCAGACCTCTCTAGTTAATAGGGGAGGTTTTTTTATGCTTTTATTAGAAGCAAAGCATCTAGAAAAATCGTATGATGGAAAATTAATTTTAAAGCAAACAGAACCGCTACAACTTTTTGCTAACGACCGAGTGGGTTTAGTTGGTTTGAACGGTACTGGAAAGTCAACGTTTCTCAAATTATTGGCAGAAACGGAGGAAAGAGATGCTGGAACCGTCCAGCATTACGGAACCCTAGCGATCGTGAGTCAATTTGAACAAGGAGAGCAAAGTATTACTTCAAAAAGTGAGGCAGCATGGAATCTGCAGGGCAAAAGTTATGACACGATGAGTGGTGGTGAAAGAACGCGTACTCAAATTGCTGCTGCCCTAGAACAAAATCCAGATATCCTCATCTTAGATGAACCTACTTCTCATCTCGATGTTGAAGGAATGGATCAGCTCGCAGGAGTTCTTCAACATTTTAAAGGAGCGCTATTACTCGTCTCTCATGACCGGGTATTTTTAGATATGGTATGTACAAAGATAATTGATTTGGATCAACAAACATTCACAACGTACCCTGGCAACTATTCAGATTATCTGATCCAAAAAGATCAGCAGCTAAAGAGAAAGCATTTTGAATATGAACAATATGTAAAAGAAAAAACAAGGCTAGAGAAAACGGCAAAAGATAAAGCATTGAAAGCCAAGAGTATGAGAGATAAACCATCACGCATGTCTTATAGTGAAGCAAAGCTAGGGAAAGGAAAGCTTCAAGGTGCAAAACGCCAACTTGAAAAAAAATCAAAAGTAATCGAAAAAAGAATTGAAATGCTAGATAAAAAAGAAAAGCCAAAGAAACAGCAAAATGTTGAATTCGATATACAGCGATTCTCTAGAGTTTGTGGTAAGCAAGTGTTAGCCGTTAAAGATCTCACTTTAGGATTTAATGGGAAGCAGCTGATTAAAAATCTTACGTTCTCTGTAAAACCGGGGATGAAGATCGTTTTGACAGGCAAGAACGGAACCGGGAAATCCACCTTGCTTCAAGAAATCTATAACGGAAATGAAGCGATCGTAAAGTCCAATCAGCTCAAAGTAGGCTACTTCCACCAGCATCTAAATATTTTAGATCCACTAAAAAGTATTCTTGAGAACGTGATGGAACATAGTCTTTACGATGAAACATGGGTGAGAACAGTCTTAGCTAGAATGTTGTTTAAACGTGAGGATGTTTTTAAACGAGTAGAAGTGTTAAGTGGCGGCGAAAAGATGAAGACAGCTTTAGCAAAACTTTTCTTGAGTGACTACAATGTATTGTTGTTAGATGAACCTTCTAATTATTTGGATTTGTTTACAAGAGAAGCGTTAGAAGAAGTCTTGGTAGCCTATCCCGGTACGTTCATCTTGGCCACACACGATAGACGTCTAATGGAAAAGACAGCTACACACATTTTAGTGCTAGAGCAACCGAAAGCATCTTGGTTCGAAGGAAATTATGCAGAGTATAATAAACGAAACGAAAATCAGAACGAGGGTAACCAGGAGGATGCCGATAAGTTGCTCAAGCTGCAGTTTGAGATGACGGAACTGATCAGTCAGCTTTCCACATGTTTAGACGTAAGGGAAAAAGTAAATCTCGATCAGAGGTACAAAGAGGTTTTAAGCACGATTAACAAGTTAAGGTCATAAAGAAAAGAGCCGTTCACATGAGCGGCTCTACTTGTTTTTATCTATTTTTACTGGTGGTTCTTCTTGCTCAGTTATTCCAGAATCATAGCCGATCTGATTCAAATCTTTTTTGTCAGCCACCGTACCACCGGCCATTCCTTCATTCATCATCCGGTCAACGTCTAAATATAAATCTTTTTTTCCTTCATTTTCTCTATCTTTTTTAGCCATTTTGATCAGCCTTTCTTTTTTGGACTAGTATTAGATTGTCCTATTTCGAAACTTATTTTCGGCAAACTCGTATAAAATAATAAGTGAAAAATCGAATACAAGAGATTCAAATATAGTAAACCCAATCGAAATGAGGAGATCATATGAAAAAAACACTATTGGCAGTTCTTTTATCATTCAGTGTTCTTACAGGTTGTTCAGCGGTGGAAGACGTAACGAACGGTATTAATTATGTACCAGAAGCAACTGAATACATTAACGACGTTCAACAATTTTCTAAAGAAATTCCTTCATTAGCTGAGAAAGCTGTCTCAGATCAGAATGCACGTGTTGAGTTAGAGAAGGCACTACAAGAAATGAATACGACGATTGAAGAATTTAATGAACTATCCCCACCGTCTGTATTTGAAGATATTCATAATCAGGTGATGGAACAGAATCAAACGTTCCAAGATGGAATAGATAAATATTTAACTGCGGTAGAGAGCGGAGAAATAACCCCTGATTTCTTGGAGAAGAGTGGTTTGCTAGAAGATGTGAAAGTGTACACTGACTTATTGAACGATATTAAGCAATTAGGCGAGTAATCCTTTTTTCTTACTTTTTCTCATTTATTTAAAATTTCATGTTACATTTCGACTAAATTCGGGAATATGACAATGAGATAATTGGTGAGGGTGGGTAAAAGAATGGATGACTATCATATCAAGATTGAAGATTATATGCAGCTATTGAAGAAAAGATACAAAAAAGGAAGGCTTCAGGCGAAACAATATCGAAAACGATTAGAGCTCATTCATCTCTGGCACATTCGAGGCGTGGTTAAAGTGCCAAAGGACTAACTTGAAAAATAACCAGTCTTTGACGATAAATGTATAAACACGACTAGTCTTGGCAGGTGCAACATGATTTTAATAAATAATACGTTCGAAAAAGCTAGGCATACAAAATATGATTACTTCTATCATATTGCGTTTGCCGTTCTTTTCTGTTTATACAGTTTCCTGATGCTTTTTTCCAGCAAACTGCTGGGTTTTTTGTTTTTTATTTATGGCTTACTCTTGTTAGGTCATACAGTTTGGAAGGGGATTCGCACGCTTTATTCCATTCCTTATATCTTGTTCGGACTAACCATACTTTTTTTTAGCAGATTGTTTTGGTTAGAGGCATTTTCCGTATTGCCTGTATTCTTTTATGAAATTTTTCAGATCGGATTTTTCCTTGGTATCGCCATTGGGATATGTTTACTTTATGGGCTAATGATTAAAGAAGCACCTTTAGCTAACAGACTTCAAACCCACGGTGTTCATAGCATATACTTTATTACAGGAAGCCTCTTACTTCCGTATACATGGATCTTTAGCTATGGAGCAGTCATGCAAGGAAATGATCGCAGCCTCATATGGGCATTGCTTATTCTCATTCTATGGGGAACGTTATATTTCGTCCAACTGGTTACTTATCACAATAAAATCATGCAAGTAGCATTGTTTGCAATAAATATAGGTATAGGATGCTGGACGATATACAGATGGACAAACATTTTGACATAAGAAAAAAGAAGCCTTTTTTGAACTGCACCCCTTAGAATGTGTCTAAGGGGTGCAGTTCACTTTTGAGGGCTTCTTTTTTTAGTTTCTTCTTAATTTAGCAAGCAGATGTAAAATTTCAAAGTACAGCCAGATTAACGTAACCATAAGTCCGAAGGCGCCGTACCATTCCATGTATTTAGGCGCCCCACGATCTGCTCCATATTCAATAAAATCAAAATCCAAAACTAAATTAAGTGCAGCAATCACTACGATAAATAGGGAAATTCCAATCCCAATCGGACCTGTGCTGTGTAGATAAGGTACACTCATTCCGAAAAAACCTAAGATAAAGCTTGTAAGATAAACAAGCATGATTCCCATAGTGGCTGAGAAAACAATCAATCGGAAATTGTGAGTCACTTTTATGATCCTAAACATATATGCGAGCAGTAAGGCAAACAAAGTTCCAAAAGTTAAAGCAACAGCTTGTAATGTAATACCATTAAATTGAGCCTCATAGTTTGCGGATATTCCCCCAACTGCTAGACCTTCCAGTGCAGCATATACCGGTGCAAGTAATGGTGCTGTTTTAGGAACGAAAGCAACGATTAACGCTGTTACAAGACCTCCGACCAAACCGATCACGATAAAATGACCGACAGGGTTACCTAAATTGTATTGATACCAAGTAAATATTGCAGATGCCATCAAGATTAGCAGAAGAATAAACGTTTTGTTTACTGTTCCTGATAAAGTCATTTTCTTGCTAAAAGACGTCCCCCTGAACTTATCAAAAGTGGAGCCTTTTAATGCAGGATTCGCACTTCTCATGAAAATTCCTCCTTCTTTCCATACTTAAAAGTACGTGCAAGCAACATCAAAGTTTCATGTGTAAAAATAGTATATCATTCGTTCATTAGCAGCTGAGCACGCTTCTATAATGCAAAGCTACATGAAGCTATTAAAGCCGCAATTTTGGCAGTTGAAGTGTTTTTTAGAAGATACAACTGAAAAAACAGTTGAAATCACAATAGAAACGGAAACATTATAGTAATTATGAAGTCAGGGGTACGCGGTCCCTGGCTTTTTTGTACTGAAATATTTTTTTATAAGTCCTCGGAAAAATTTATAAGTCTCCAAACTTTTTTATACGTCCTCAAAAAAATTTATAAGTCTTGAAATGGGTTTTATAAGTCTTCAGCTTTTAGACATCCCAACACCTTACAATGACTATATATTCCAACGTTTTCTTTTATATGTTAGGGGAAGTATATTCTTAAAGACGCAAGGAGGTGGGATAGTTGCTACAAAAAGGTGATGTTGCACCTGATTTTACGTTACCATCCACATTAAAAAAAGATATTTCATTGTCAGACTATAAAGGAAAGAAAAATGTCCTTGTGGCTTTTTATCCACTAGATTTCACACCTGGTTGAATTAAGGAAATTACCTCTTGGAAAGAGGATTATAAACGCTTTGAAGATGCAAATACAGAAGTGCTCGCGATCAGTGTTGATCACATATACTCACACAATGTCTTTGCGGCAGCTTTAGGAGCCTTGCCTTACCCCCTTTTAGCCGATTGGCATAAAAAAGTAACACAGAAGTTCGGTGTTCTTAACGAAGAGAATGGAACTGCCATTCGATCATGTTTTGTTATCGATCAAGAAGGCATTGTTCAATTCAGCAACCATTCGTTTGATGCGAATGAAAAACTTCAGTATGAAGAAGTATTTAAAGCTTGTGAAACATGTGGAAAAGGAGATTAACTATGGACCAAGAAAGAAAGAATCATAAACCCATTGAAGATCCGACTGCTCATGCAGAACAAGAGATCAACGCTTATTTTTATGACGAGAAAAAACAAACCGATGGCCATCCCACTGATTATATGAATAGTGAGATGCCCGCTGTTAATATTGCTAAACCCGATGATGAAAAATAAGGCTGCTTTTTAGCAGCTTTTATTTTTGGGCTTTATTTAGCATATCTCTTGAAACCGGCAACATACAAGTAATGTTGTGGTACTATATAAGCAGAAGTATGCTGATATAGGAATAGGAAGGAACAGCTGAATGAATATATTTTTAACCGGAGCAACTGGTTTTTTAGGTGGTCGCTTAATTCAAAACTTGGCGCGTGAAGGTCATACACTTTATGTGTTAGCGCGAAACTTACAAAAAGCTGAGCAGCTTCTTCACAAGACAGCTGATTTGAACGGCGTTATTCATATCATACAAGGGGATATCACAGCTCCTCACTTAGGTATGACGAAGGAAGCGGAGCAAGAACTTTCAGATAAAATTGATGTGTTTTATCATATGGCTGCTCTTGTGAAATTTGACTTGGACCTTAAAGATGAACTTTTTCAAATAAATTATACAGGTACACAACATGCACTACATGCTGCAAAAAAAATGGGGGTTGAGCATTTTTATTATGTAAGCACAGCATATACTCTTGGCAAAGACGAATCTGCTAAAGAAGAATTGCACAGTTTGAACAATACATTCAACAATCCTTATGAAGAAAGTAAGTGTAAAGCTGAACATCTATGTATGGAGTTTACAGATCGTTTTAACGTAAGTATCTTAAGACCGGCGATCATTATTGGCGACTCTAAAACAGGAGAAGCAGATTCTAAGTTTACCTTGTATGGTTTACTCCGTAGCCTTGAAGTCTTTAAAAAGAGATTTCAAAGAAAAGGAATGGGTGATCGTGTATTCCACTTACTGTGTGAAGAAGGAAGTACGCAGAATCTTGTTCCTGTTGATTATGTAGCAGATATTTTATCTGGTGTTCTAAAAAAGGGAAGAGAAACAAAGATCTATCATATTACAAATAACAATCCGCCGCTTAGTGCAGATGTTTTTCAGGTTATGAGGGAAAAAGCGGGACTACAGCTGTTTAAGCTTGCTCCTTATGATTACGAGCCTTCTTTAAATGAAGAAGAAAAGCTTCTCAACAGCGTGATTGACGTTTATAAAAACTACTTGAACAGAAACATTACGTTTGATGACAGCAACACTCAACAAATGCTAGAAGAAATAGAAGCTGCACCCCTTCATATGGATATGCCTATGATCAAACGAATCATTGAAGGGTATCAGAATGCTTCTGTTCAAAAATAAAAATATGCATCTATTTACAATTTATGCATATCCTGCTATAGTGTATATGTAAAGTAACTAATTCTTAATGAAACCCAAGGAGGTATGTATCATGAGACAACTTAATGGAATGACTTCAGAGAGTGTAATTTATGTACAGCCTATTGGGACAATGAAGAACCGCTAGTAGTTTATTTGCGTGTAATTTCTTCGCTTAAATTTGTCATTTAACCATGGGCTGTACAACAGTGCCATGGTTTTTTATATGAAGAGGGGTATTTGTGTACCTTTCTTTCGTAAAGAACCTAAGTATAACTTTAGGTTCTTTTTCTATTTTATTTTGTAAAACGCTAAAGGATTGTTGCTTTTAACTCTTTACATCTTTGAAAGTTGATTGGAGTGGAAGATGCGAGACTCCTACGGGACAGGCGGGCTGTCCTAAAAGTGGAAGTGGCTCGTCCAGCCCCGACAAGCAAAAGGTAAATAGACAAGGAAGGTGTTCTTTACCTTCATGGTCTATTTAACTTTTGACCTCGAGGGGCTAGCCACTGCAACTAGACAGGTGAGACACTAAATGTGAATCATTCGAATGTGGCTCACCGCCTGCCCCGTGGAAAGCGAGCAACCTGGAACGGAAATCAACACTTTCAAAAGCGACATAATTTGCGAAAAAAAGACTAAAAAAATGACAACATTTATTCGGAGGGTATTACATTGAATTTAAAATCACTAGGTTGGAATCAAACATTTGAAGAATCGTTTAAAACATATGAAAATCAAGATTTTGTTCCAGGAAGAATTAGTGTAGAACATAAAGGACTATATAGTGTTCTAACGGAGCATGGTGAATTACTAGGTGAGATCACAGGGAAGATTCGCTTTAATGCAACAGGGCGTCATGATTTTCCGGCTGTTGGAGATTGGGTCGCTGTTCAGGCTATTCCGCATGAAGGAAAAGCTTACGTTCACGGTATACTGCCCCGCAAGAGTAAGTTTTCTCGAAAAGCAGCAGGCTTAACAACAGATGAACAGATTGTCGCGACAAACGTAGATACAGTCTTTTTAGTGAATGCTTTAAATCAGGACTTCAACCTTCGTAGACTTGAACGCTATTTGTTAATGGCTTGGGAAAGCGGTGCGACTCCTGTTATCGTTTTAAGCAAGGCGGATCTTTGTGATGATGTTCAAAAGTTCTTAGATGAAGTGGAAACCATTGCGTTTGGTGTTCCTACATTTGCAGTTAGTGCAGAAACTGGTTCGGGTCTTGATGAACTTGCAGCATATATTACAGAGGGTGAAACCGTTGCTCTATTAGGTTCATCCGGTGTTGGGAAATCGACGCTTGCAAACAAACTTTTCGGCTCAGAGGTATTGAAAACAAACGTTATTCGTGAAGAAGATGGAAAAGGAAAACATACGACCACACATCGTGAACTGCTTGTTCTTGAAAGTGGTGGAATCTTAATCGATACTCCGGGAATGAGAGAGCTTCAATTGTGGGAAGGCGACAACAGTTTAAGCCAAAGCTTTCAGGATGTTGAAGGATATGCGGAGCAATGCCGTTTTCGTGATTGTACCCATCAAAATGAACCAGGGTGCAAAGTGCAAGAAGCGATTGAAACAGGTGAGTTAAAAGAAGATCGCTATAACAGTTATGTAAAACTTCAACGTGAATTAGCGTACTTCGCTCGCAAAGAAGATCAGAAGTTAGCGAATGCCGAAAGAGCAAAGTGGAAAAAACTCGCTGGTGACCGTACGCGCGTTCATCGTAAATAATTGAAATAGAAGAGGAATGGTTTTATGGCCACTCCTCTCTTTTTTTGCCTATTGATACTGATCGATTAACTTTCAAGTATTAAAAAGGATTTTCATAGGGAAACATCAAAATAAGAAGATTGAGGAGGGATAAGATGGCACATGTATTTACGATACAAACGCATCAAAGAGATGAGATGTATGAGATTACGAGTACATTGGAGGCTTATCTAGAAGAGCAGCGTGTAAACGATGGTGTGATGTACATATATTGTCCGCATACGACAGCAGGAATAACAATTAACGAGAATGCAGATCCGGATGTTGTTCATGATATGCTTATGCGACTGGATGAGATATATCCGTGGGAACACCCGAAGTATCGCCATGCTGAAGGCAACTCCGCTTCACATCTTAAAGCAAGTACTGTTGGTTCTTCGCAAGTTGTGTTTATTCAAAACGGCAAGCTTCTCTTAGGGACTTGGCAAGGGATTTACTTTTGTGAGTTTGATGGTCCACGGACACGAAAGTATCATGTGAAGATTTTGAACAAATAAATATATCCATAAAAGAAGGTTCACTGATATAACTAAGGAGTTCAGTTAATGTGAAGAAAATTAAAATGAACAGTCCTATTTCAATTACAAAAAGCAATAGAGATAGCGATACAATTTACAGTTAATGTAGCACAAAAAAACGCTTGAAGATTTCTTCAAGCGTTTTTCATCCTGTTTTAATTCTGTCATTCAAGTAAAGCCCTTGTTAGTGAAAAGTCCTATTCATCGGCATCTTGTCTTTTTTTCCTTAGACTATAGATATAGACTATTGGAATAAAGCCGCAAATAAATAAAATTCCACCCATAATTACTCCATCAACTATATCAAAACCATCAGTAAGAGATACAAAAAATCCGACAACAGTTGAAATGAAAACAATCACAACCAATGAAATACTTAGACTCTTTTTGGGGTTAATTTTATTGCTTTCGTGGTCTGCACTAATACTCATTGATAAATAAGCGAAAATAGCTGTGGTTAATATAAATACAAGCCATAGGGGATTTTCTCTCATTCCATCTAACCCTTTTGTAACAAAGTCATATCCTAAAATTCCAAGAATACCAACTGTTTGAACAATATACGCAATGCGGATATTTTTTAAATTCTGCAATACTAAACGTTCATCTGTTATTTTGTTCATTATTAATCACTCTTCCTTTCTATCCAAAATACTTCATCTAATGTTTTATTAACTGCATAGCAAATATCCAGACACAACTTTAATGTTGGATTATATTTTCCTTTTTCTATCAAGCTAATTGTTTGTCGAGTAACACCTATTCTTTCAGCTAACTGTTGTTGCGTTAAATCAACCTGTATACGAGCTATCTTAACTTTGTTTTCCAAATGATATAATCCCTCCTTATAAATAAATTGTAACATATATATTGCATTATTCAATATATATATTACATGTACACAGTGAAAGTCCTTTTTTAATTATTCTGCCTCGTCAGTTTTTGTGAAGAAACAGTAGAAATAGCAAAGTCTTGAATTTAAAGGATATAACAGTAAACCTTTTTTATTTCCTACTAAAGTTCTAGGTATCGAATGAAAAAGAAATATGTTGAATAATAGGGAAAACTTTTAAATTTAACATAAAAATTCTATTTTTCCAAAAATTTAGTTGTCTAATCCCTTTTCTTCATGTACTATTTTTTTAAATAGTGGAAATTATCATAATATTCAAACAAGGGGGATTTTAGGTGGGGATTAAGAGAGGGTTAAAAGTATTAGCGGTTTCCGCATTATCACTAGGACTTTTGGCAGGTTGTAATTCTTCTGGTGGCTCAGAAGGAAGCAATGGAGGGGGAGGAAGCGGAAAAGTAATCAAGATTGCAACGCAAACTCCTTTGTCTGGCGGTAGTGCAACACTTGGGGAATCTATTAAGCTTGGTGCGCAACTGGCGTTGGAAGAAAACAAGAAGAAGTTTGAAGACTTAGGGTACAAGCTCCAGCTTCAGCCGTATGATGATCAAGCAGATCCTAAAAAAGGTGTAGCAAATGCACAGCTGATTGGGTCAGATAAATCGATCCTTGGGGTAGTAGGTCACTTGAATTCAGGCGTATCCATCCCTTCATCTGAAGTTTATGAAAAATATAAAGTCCCGATGGTATCCCCAGCAAATACTGCGACAGAGGTAACGGACCGAGGACTTAAAACAGTGAACCGTATCGTAGCACGTGATGATTTCCAAGGTCCTGCAGGTGCAGACTTTGCGATCAATAAATTAGGAGCAAAAAAGATCTTCGTTATCCAAGACAAAACAGCTTACGGAACAGGGCTTGCCGATGCATTTAAGGAGGCAGCTGAAGAAGCTGGAGCAGAAATTCTTGGTTACGAAGGAATTACCGTTGGTGAGAAAGACTTTAACGGTGTACTCACACAAGTATTATCAAAGAAACCTGATTTAGTTTTCTTTGGTGGATTATACACAGAAGGCGGTCAGTTGATCAGACAAGCTCGTGACAAAGGAATTAAGATTCCATTCATGGGCGGAGATGGTATGGATTCCTCTACTCTAGTTGAGATCGCAGGAGATTCTGTAAAAGACGTTTATTATACTTCTGTAGCAGCTGATGCGAGCAAATCAACAGAAGGCAAAGATTTCTCTTCTAAATACAAAGAGAAGTTCAACAAAAACGTAGAATCGTATTCAGCTTATGGCTATGATTCTATGAGCGTTCTATTAAAAGGATTAGAGGCAGCGATCGAAGGAAGTGACGGAGACCTTCCGGCACGTGAGAAAGTAGCAGAAGAAATTCGTAAGATTCAAGATTTCCAAGGTGTTGTTACGAAGGTTGGTTTCGATGATATCGGAGACAACAAGTTTGCAAAAGTATACATCTACAAGTTCAGTGAAGCTAAATATCCAGGCGTTCAAGAAGGCGAAATCAGTAAGTAAACTTATGTTTACAAGAGAGGGAATGACCCTAACGGCCATGTCCCTCTTCTTTTTTACATACACTCCCCAGACGTGAAAGAGAGGAATATTTATGTTAGCTGAAATTTTACAAAGTCTGCCTCAAGTACTTGTAGATGGTATTGCTCTTGGTGCAATATACGCAGTTATTGCACTTGGTTATACGATGGTTTATGGGATTTTAGAGCTCATCAATTTCGCCCACGGTGAAATTTTTATGACAGGTGCTTTTATCGGAGTTGCGATGCTGATTCTCATGACAGGCATGGGCTGGTTAGCGGCGATGCCTGCCATTCTTGCTTTAATTCTTGTGTTGGTCGTTACGTCGATCCTGACCGGTTTCATGGGTGTTGGGATAGAGCGGATGGCATACAGACCACTCAGGAATTCGCCTAAACTGATCACGTTGATCTCGGCGATCGGTGTATCGTTCCTGCTGCAAGATCTCGTACGTTTTATTACGGAATACAAAAGAGGAAATTATATCTTAACAGGTCCATCTATGTTTAATGAGCAATTTTCCATAAAATTTTCTAGCATATCCTCTTCGTTTAGTGATGCTTTCTTTAAAACATCTACATTGATCTTAATCATTGCAGTAGTGATCATGATGATCGGACTGGACTTTTTCGTTAATAAAACGAAGTGGGGCATGGCGATGAGAGCAGTAGCTCAAGATCGTGAAACAGCTTCACTTATGTCTATCAACGTGAACAAAGTAATCTCGTTGACATTTTTTATCGGATCAGCTCTAGGTGGAGCAACAGGTGTTCTATTTGCTGTGCAATATGGAACGATTGATCCGTACATTGGCTTTATTCTAGGATTAAAAGCATTTACAGCTGCTGTTCTTGGAGGCATCGGAAATATACGCGGTGCTATGGCTGGAGGATTAATGTTAGGGATTTTAGAGATGTTCGCAGCTGCCAATCTGCAGCTCTTAACGGGTGGGATCTTCGGCGCAGAGTATAAAGATGTATTCGCGTTCGCCATTCTAATTGTCGTATTAATTTTCAAACCAGAAGGACTGTTCGGCAAAGCAGTTACTGAGAAAGTGTAGGTGAAGAGCGATGAATAAGCTGACAAGTAAACTAAAAGGCAACAAGCTGGCACAAATTATCCTGCTCGTCCTTTATGTACTGATTACCTCGTTGAGCCTATATCTTGCTCAAGCATCTGTAACAGCTTTTCTCTTGCTGTTGTTCTCATTGTTGCTTCTGTACTATACAGAGTTGCCAGACCGGCTAAAATGGTTGATCGCAGGCGTAGTCCTTATTGGTGTAATACCCTTTGTATCGAGCACCGGACCGGGTTATCAATCGTATATGGAAGTCGCTACGGTTGTCGGTATCTATGTAGCGATGGCATTGGGACTTAATATTGTAGTTGGTTTAGCAGGTTTACTAGACCTCGGGTTCGTGGCCTTCTTTGCTATCGGGGCATATACGTATGGAATCTTTGCAACAGGACAAGCTGCTAACTTTATGCCATTCGGAACGTTCCCGTTATCGGGGGAGAGCTTTTGGATCTTTATTTTAATAGGCTGCTTTGTAGCTGCACTTTTTGGTGTCTTATTAGGTATCCCTGTACTTCGTGTAAAAGGAGACTACTTAGCGATCGTTACGCTTGGTTTCGGTGAGATCATTAGAATTGTGTTTAATAATCTAGATAAACCTGTGAATATCACGAATGGAGCAATGGGATTAGCATCTGTTAAACCTCCAGAGATCTTCGGTTATCAGTTTGTATATCCAAACCAATTCTACTATATCGTTCTTGGTATCTTGTTTCTTGTCATTCTAGCTGTTAGAAGATTCGAGTTCTCAAAAATCGGCCGCTCATGGAAAGCGGTTAGAGAGAACGAGATCGCTGCACAATCAATGGGTATCCACCTTGTGCGTACAAAGCTTTTAGCATTTGCAATCGGGGCTTCTTTTTCAGGAATGATGGGAGTTGTCTTTGCAGCGAAACAAACATTCGTTGATCCGACGAGTTTTACATTACTAGAATCTATCACCATCCTAGTAATGGTTATCTTAGGAGGCATGGGAAGTGTGCCAGGTGTAATCCTTGGTGCAGCAGTCATTACTATTCTAAATCTACAGGTACTGACAGAGGTAACAAATTACTTAAATCAATTGAGTCTTGACGGTGTGATCAGCTTTCCAGAAGCACTTGCTCCAGCAAAAATGCAACGATTTATCTTTGGCGCGATTTTAATCATATTTGCCATCTATCGCCCTCAAGGGTTAATACCATCTAAAAATCCTGTGTTTGATGAAGAGTCTCTTAAAGAGGGGTCTAAAAAGCACAGAAAAGAACAGATTACGGTTGAACCTGACAAAGGGTTTCAGGCATAGGAGGCGGTATAAAGATGTCGATTTTAACAGTTAGTAATCTTACAAAACAGTTTGGTGGACTGGTTGCTGTAAATTCAGTTGATATGACAGTGGAAAGAGGTTCGATAACAGCTGTGATCGGACCGAACGGAGCAGGGAAGACTACCTTTTTTAACCTAATCACAGGGGTATACCAGCCGGATAATGGGAATGTGCAACTCGGACCGACTTCTTTAGTTGGATTGAAGCCACACGAGATTTCCCGGCACGGAATTGCTCGTACGTTCCAAAACATTCGTCTTTTTTCAAACATTACCGTTCTCGAGAATGTAATGGTAGGGTTGCATAAACAGTTGAAAGCGGGAATCGTTGGTACTCTGTTTCAAACAAAAAAGGTAAGAGAAGAAGAACAGCTGGCAAAAGAAGAGGCTTACCATTGGCTTGAATATGTCGGCCTTGCCAAGCATCTGAACGAAGATGCTCAGAATCTATCTTATGGAGCTCAGCGTAGGCTAGAGATTGCGCGTGCACTGGCTACGAAACCTAAACTCTTGCTGCTAGATGAACCTGCAGCAGGGATGAACCCGAGAGAAACGCGTGAGTTAACGGAGTTTATCCATCGTATGAGAGAGGACCTAGACGTAACAATCGTTTTGATCGAACATGATATGAAGCTAGTCATGGAGATATCTGAACAGATCTTTGTATTGGATCATGGTGAAAAGATCGCTGAAGGTAAGCCTGCTGAAATCCGTAATGATGTAAAAGTGATTGAAGCTTATCTTGGAAAAAGTGCCGTAACACCAGCGTAAGGAGGAGAACGATGAGTATTCTGCAATTAAAAGATATTAACACATATTACGGTGGTATTCATGCGCTAAAAGGTATCAGCATTTCTGTAGAAAAAGGGGAAATCGTTACATTAATCGGATCGAACGGTGCAGGGAAATCCACAACATTAAAGACGATCAGCGGACAGGTTCTACCGAAAACAGGTTCTGTTATCTATGAAGGAAAGGATATCTCTAAACAACCTGCGCACATTACTGCTCAAACGGGTATTGCCCACGTTCCTGAAGGAAGAAGGATATTTCCAAGACTTTCGGTAAAAGAGAATTTAGAGATGGGTGCTTTTATCGTAAAAGACAAAAAAGTCATCAAGGAACGAATGGAACAGGTCTTCGACTATTTTCCAAGGTTGAGAGAACGTTTAACCCAAAAAGGAGGTACGATGAGTGGCGGTGAGCAGCAGATGCTCGCCATGGGTCGTGCCCTTATGTCCAAGCCGCGTCTATTGCTGCTTGATGAACCTTCAATGGGATTAGCCCCTGTTATTGTAGAACAAATTTTTGATATTATAAGTGATCTCAATAAAGAAGGAATGACGATTCTTCTCGTTGAACAAAACGCATTTCAGGCTCTGCAGATCGCCAATCGAGGGTATGTGCTTCAGACTGGAGAGATCGTGATGGCTGGTCAAGGGAATGAGCTCATTACAAATGAGTCTGTTCGAGAGGCTTATCTGGCTTAACTAGACGGTTATAGCAAACGATGCTTTGTAAGCAGTTGATTTGCGTTCCAGATGCTCGCTTTCCACGGGGCGTGCGGTGAGCCTCCTGCCGCTTTGAGCTATTAGGAGTCTCCACCTGACCGCTCGTCCCGTAGGAGTCTCCCATCTTGCACTCCAATCAACTAGTCAGTGAAGTGAGAGAAAAGACAGTTAAGAAGAACTTCACAAAAAGACCAGTTCATACCAAAGTACTTAGTGATTTCGATCCGTCACAGGATGCTCGTGTTCCGAGGGCAAGCAGCTTTTCGAAACAATCTATTGTAAATTCAACAGCATAGTTTACAGAACAAATGAAACCGGGTTTGGTAGAAGCTCGGTTTTCTTTTTATGTATATTTCCTCTTTATTATTGGATGAAATTGTTATACCTTTAAAAGGAAGACGAAAGGGGTATGATTCATGATTAAAGTACTCTTTGTATGCTTGGGAAACATATGTCGATCTCCTATGGCGGAGGCAATTTTTCGAGATCTTGTAAAACGAGAAGGCTTATCTGAAATCATTTCGATTGATTCTGCTGGAACAGGAAACTGGCATGCAGGTGAACCGCCGCATGAGGGAACAAGAAACATCTTGAAAGAACACCAAATATCCTATGAAGGCCAAAAAGCACGGCAAGTTAAGACAAAAGATTTAACAGACTACGATTATATCATCGGGATGGACGCTGAGAATATCGGTAACATGCATAGGATGGCGGGGCAAACCCAAACAGGTATGATCTCAAGACTAATGGACTTTGTACCTGAAGTTGAAAAAGAGGATGTACCAGATCCATACTTTACAGGTAACTTTCAAGAAGTATATGATCTTGTGACAATCGGCTGTGAGAGGCTTCTAATCGAAATAAAAAATAGAGAATCGTTATAATCAGGAGGATATCGGATGGGTGAAATTCGTCAATTATCATCAGAACAAGAAGTGCGTAATGCTTTTCCGGTTATGAATCAGCTTCGTACACATCTTTCAGAAGACCTTTTCTATGAATTATTTTTGCAGATGGAGAAAGAAGGTTATACGTTATTCGCCAATGTTCATGAAGGAAAAATTGTTGCTGTGGCTGGTTTTGCAATGCTGACAAACCTTTACGACGGCAAGCATATTTATTTGTACGATCTAATCACTGATTCAAACGAAAGATCAAAAGGATATGGTGAGGAACTTCTTGCATTTTTGGAGTCCTTTGCACTTCAAAATAACTGTAATTGTGTTGCACTGAGTTCAAATGTGGACCGTAAAGACGCTCACCGTTTTTATACAGAAAAGATGAATTATGAGATGCCGAGCTATGTGTTTAAAAAGAGATTTTAAGGTAGCTGAGCATCGATTATAAATATTGACGTAAGAGCATTAATCAGCGCTATAATCTCGACTAAACGAACGGGAAACCTTATGCAACCTAAATGCATTGCATAACTATTGTAGCAAAGTAAAAAGCTGGCCAAGGAAGATCATGTTATGATCGACCTTAGCCAGCTTTTCTCTTGTAAATGGGGTTATGTTTTAGTAAATCTTATTAAGCACGGCTACGCATACTGCGCATGATCCAGCTTACGATAAGTACTACTACAACTGCACCGATAATAGCTGGAACGATTGCAAAACCTGCTACCATTGGTCCCCAATCACCTAACAATAATCCACCTAACCATGCACCAACAAAACCTGCGATGATGTTACCGATGATTCCGCCTGGTACGTCACGCCCTGTTAAAAGACCTGCTAACCAACCGATGATTCCTCCAATTATAAGTGCCCATAATAAACTCATGTAAAATTCCTCCTTTTTTTTTGTAGGTTGTAATATGGAATTATTCTTAAGTTACCCATTATAAAAAATTATAAACTTATCCTGAAAAAAGTTTTTATCACCCTAAGTAAGGGGAAAGATAAAGGGAAATGTATAAAAATAAGTAAGGGGTGAGAGAAACTTTGACGTTATGGCATATACTCAAACATATGAAAGCCAAAGCATTTGGAATCGAATTCATGCATGGTTTTCAAAGAGGAGATGTTACAGGACTTGCAGCACAGCTTGCTTATTATTTTCTGCTTTCCCTGTTCCCTTTTCTTATCTTCTTATTAACGCTCGGTGCCTTTTTTATAGAACCGAAAGAAGCGCTCGATCTGTTAGAGCATTTTGTACCAACAGAGGCGATGGATTCTGTTCGGGAGAATTTACTTGCTGTATTAGAAGGCAGAAGCGGTGGCCTCTTATCTATTGGAATTCTAGCTACGATATGGTCAGCTTCTAATGCGATTAATGCAGTAATTAAGACGTTAAATGAAGCATACGGAGTTAAAGAATGCCGTAGTTTCATTAAAACAAGGTTGTTGGCTATTTTCTTAACGTTTGGTGTTATTTTTGCTTTTGTAGTTGCACTTGTTTTTCCTGTATTCGGAAAGATGCTTGGGAACGCAGCGTTTTCTTATTTAGGGTTGAGTGATGAGTTCCTGCAAATCTGGGGAGTGTTACGGTGGTTGATTAGTTTTCTTATCATCTCGACAGTTGTATCTGTTCTCTATTATTTAGCTCCATGCAAAAAACTGAAATATAGTGAGATCTGGTACGGTTCACTTGTTGCTACATTCTTTTGGCAGATCGTTTCGTTCGGTTTCGCATTTTATGTGGATCATTTTGGCAATTATACAGCTACCTATGGAAGTATTGGAGCGATTATTGTTCTTATGCTTTGGTTTTATCTTACAGGTATCGTACTTTTATCAGGTGGAGTCCTTAATGCCACATTCCATAAGTTTAAGATTGATTTTGCCAAGAAAAGGGGCTTGTTAAAGGCTGAATCCTAGGGAAAACTATACATACCTTGTCGTTAAGGAGGTATTATTGATATGGGAAAAAGCAATAAACAGACCCACAACAATAAGAACAACAAAAATGATAGTCAGCACAAGACGAGTAAGTCTTCTAACAAAAAGAATGACTTTCATTAATCGAACAAGAACAAGTATGAAGCTGTCCTCTTAGCAGGGCGGCTTTTTCGTTTTAGCAGTAATGTTAATGAAAAAGTACATAAGAAGTACATGTTTTGAATGAACTATGCGAAATGTGTAGAGGTAATGGGAGAAAGTTTGTGTCTTTTACCTGTATCTCCTTAAGAGCTTTGCGTGTTACACTAAAAAGGCACTTATGGGAATTTCTTTAAAAAAGGCAGGAGAAAAGGCAGTATGAAAAAAGTAAGATTCATCTTTAGCATTTTAGGTACACTTCTTTTTATCGTGTACATGGCAGTTTTGATTAAAGCCACTCTTTTCTCATTTAATGAGTACGTTTATGGAAGATCAGCTAATCTTGTTTTGTTTGACAGTATAAGGCTGATGTGGAGAAGCGATGATGATTGGCTCATTCTGAAGAACATAATAGGAAATGTTATTTTGTTTGTACCATTTGGTTTGTTGCTGCCTTTAATTTACCGAGTGTTTAACTCATGGCGTTTTATTTTCATTTTTGGTTTTGGTACAAGTTTTATTATAGAAGTTCTACAATATGAGTATTTTAAACGAATCTTTGATATTGATGATATATTTCTTAACGGTATCGGTGCGATGCTAGGACTGTTTTTATATAAGTTCTTAGCGGTGCTCTTTCGTTGGATTGAACGATTGCTAAAATAAATCGTCTCTAAAGCAAGAATTTTATAAGATAAAAGAAACCGGACAGCGATTAAAGCTGTCCGGTTTTTGTATACTTACTTTGTTTCTTTTCCTAGTACACGGTTAACACGCTTTGTCAGCATCTTCATACCGTCCCCACCAGCTTGGTAATGACGAAGCTTTCCTTCTGCATCAAAAACATAATAAGCAGGTACGTATTCATTTTCAAACGCGTCTGTAAGAGCGTGGTCGTTATCAACGAAGATGGGCTGTGTAATATCGTGTTCTGCTGCTACTTCTTTAATTTGATCGATATCCAAATCTTTTTCTGAACGAGGCATATGAACCGCTATAACGTTCAGTTCATCTTTATAGTCATCGCGGAATTGATTAATGTTAGGCATTGCATCCTTACATAATCCGCAGCTTACAGACCAAAAATGAATAAGTGTTGGTTTATTTCCAATCAAGTCACTTTTAGAAACTTCTCCATTAATCCATTGTGTAGCACCAGTAAGTTCTGGCATATCCGAACGTAATCTCATCATAAAAAATCTACTCCTTGTTTTGAAGATGGTTAAGTTATCTAATTTCTAGTTTAAAGATTGAACAACTAAAGTCAAAATTCCTGCTTTACTAATATGGTGTAAAAAGAAAAATATTATTTTAAGCAGTTTTAGACTTAAGCGCGATCTCATGTTTATTTTTACTAAAAAGAATCGGTAAGCAGAGTATAAATAACATACCACAGATGGCAAATACAAAAGCACCGCCATCGAACAAGCTTATGAAGCTTCCACCGATCATAGGACCAGACATGCTGCCTATGCTAAAGCTGATGCCTGCTAAGATATTACCTGCTGGCAGGTGATATTTAGGAAGTAGATCACTCATATACGCGATTCCTAGAGAGAACATCGATCCGACAAACATTCCAGATAAAAAGAACAAACTGATAAGAAGCCAAAAGTTATTCATGCTCCAATATGTTGCCAAAAACGAGAAGAAGCCGGAGACGAAAGAAAAGATGAGAATTGGTTTTCGCCCCAATTTATCACTGAGAATTCCAAGTGGCAGTTGGAAAACAAGGCTGCCTAACACGAAGGCTGGTAGCAGAAGCGCTACCCAATCTAAGCTTATCCCGTTGCGAAGTGCAAATACGGGAAAAGAGCCGTGAAGAGTCGCTTCTAAAAAGCCGTAACCAAAAGGCGGCAACAAAGATACCCATGCTAATTTCAGTACATCTTTATAGCGATCGATGGCAGTAATGCCAGAAGTACGAGCAGATTCTGTTTCAGGTCTTTCATTGCGTATCGATGTCATTAGAAGAAAAGAAAGAAAACAAAGACCTGCAGCAAGCCAAAAAGGAAGGTTTTCGTTCACTTCTAACATCTTCGTCATAAGAGGTCCGATTCCAAATCCTGCTCCGAACGCGATCCCATATATAGAGATATTTCTGCCTCTCTTGTTTTCAGGGCTACTTGTCGTGATCCAAGTTTGCGTAGAGAAATGCAGCATATGATCTCCAATACCGATCAACAGTCTTAATACAAACCAAAACCAAAATACTTTCCAGACGGGAAACATTGCAAAACAGAGTACGACTGCTAACAGACCAGCTAATATGAGTGGTTTATACCCAAACCTTCTAAGAGGCTTCTCAATAAATGGAGAAGCGATCAAAATCCCTATATAAAGAGCTGTTGCATGAAAACCATTTAAGGAAGCGGATGTACCGTCCTGTTCAAAAATAACTGCAATTAAAGGAAGCAGCATGCCTTGTGCGAAACCTGAAATAAAAACAATGCTGACTAAAACTGAGAATTTATACGTAGAAAGCTGCATGAGCATCTCCTTTTCAAAACAAACTAAAACCATTGTACAATGGAAATCATAAAAAGTTGAGTGGAAGTTTAGGAAGAGGAGTGAGTAATCTTGGAATTTAAAATGACTGAAAATGGATTTGAAACGGATGTTGAATATGGAACACTCGAAATAAGCGGGAACGCGGAGTATGGTTATCGGCCGTTTCAACTGCTCGTTTCATCTATCGCCGTATGCAGTGGTGGAGTTCTACGTAAAGTATTAGAGCGGATGAGAATGCCTTATGAAGATATTACTGTTCAAGCTAAAGAGACTAGAGTGGAAAAAGAGGCTAACAGAGTATCTGAAATTCACCTTCACTTTATAATAAAAGGTAAGAATTTGTCTGAGGAAAAGGTTGAAAAAGCATTATATGTAACTCGAAAAAATTGCTCCATGGTCCAGTCCGTTAAAGATAGTATAAAAATCACCGAAAGTTTCACCATTCAAGCTTGAATAATACCCTGGTTCTTTAGAGAATCAGGTTTTTTTATTTTCCAACAATACCCGTACGAAACAAAGTAAGGAACGTGGATAAATTTTGTGGGTTAGAAAAAAATAGGGGAAAGGAGGATGTTATGAAAAAGAGAATTTTTATTATGTTATTTGTCATGCTTTTTGTGTTATCCAATACAGCGCTAGCAGCTGAAAAAACAAAACAACAGCCAGAACAAAAACAAAAACAAGCAGAAAAAATAGAAAAGGCTGCTCCAAAGGCAGATATAAAAGTACCGAGTTCTGTTCTTAGCATATCAAAAGAGAACACGTATCCTAACTCTGCACAAGATCTTCCGTACTTAGAACCGAGTAAGCTCGCAAAAGCAATGCTTAAAACGTCTGATGTTCCAATCACAAATCCAGATCTCATTCGATTATTGAATGAGTCGACGATCAATGGATCAAAAGTAGCTTTTTGGTACCGTGCAAAAATTTACTTAGGTCAATGGCCGCTGTCTTATCAATCAACAGAGACGACCGTGAACTGGGAACATCAACAGATTAACACGAACCGTTTAGACAATAGGGGTGCAAAAGCCGTTGCGAAATTGTCTTATAATCAAACAGCTCATAAAAAAGTGAGTGGTGGCCTGACAGCTTCTATTCCTAATAGTGAAGCCGTTCAAAAGATGATGCTCATCACAGCAGCAGAAAAATCGAAGCTGCCGTTATCGTTCCAAACTGCTGTTGGTGCGGGTACAAAGAAATCAAACGTATACCATGTGTCACCGAAACAGGTAGGATATTTAAATAGTTATGTCCCAGCCGTAAATGAAAGAGGAAGAGTAACTTACGGAGAAGTGTATATCGTTCTAAAAGGCGGTAAGAGAGAGATCGTCATTCAAAACGTTACACAGCAAGGGATTGGTGCTTGGATTCCGGTTCAAGACCACGTATCATTCAGTTTTCATACAAGCAATATGTAAAAAAGGACAGCTCCTTAATCAGCTGTCCTTTCTTTTTGCTTCACCTTTGTTGTACTTTGAAAGTAGTTGATTTCCGCTACATGTGCTCGCTTTCCACGGGGCGAAAGGTGAGCCTCCTGCCGCTTTGCGCCATTAGGAGTCTCCACCTTACCGCTCGTCCCGTAGGAGTCTCGCACCTTTCACTTCAATCAACTGTCAATGAAGAGGACGGTTTAAAAGTACCATCTCTCACCATTTAAAAAATTAACAATGGTCCACCCATTGTTCGCTCCAGTCTTGAATGGCATTGATGATTGTTTTTAAAGAATTACCTTTATCCGTCAGTGAATACTCAATTCGCACAGGCGTCTCTGGGTAAACGTTACGTTTCACAATTCCCACAGACTCTAATTCCTTCATCCGTTCTGTAAGCATACGATCGCTCATTTCGGGAATCTGGGACTTGATGTCTTTAAACCGTTTAGGGCCATCCATCAAAACGCGAATGATGAGTCCTGTCCATTTTTTGCCGATAATATCCATGGCTACTTCGTACTTCGGACACATCGTGCTATAATCCATTATCATTCACCTCAATCTATATGAAAAAACGATGCTTTTTCTACAGTCTATATTTGCCTCCTATTATACGGTTTAAACTTACTTTTGTAAAGTTTATAACTTTTTAACGCTTTAAAGCTTTGAGGTATTATTTTTAAAATCAACTTCTTGATAGTAAGAATGCTTTACAAGCACGTTCGGTCCTAAACATTGCACAGCTGGGCAATGACAGCTTAGTTCTTTAGCAAGTTCTGATTGGTTCCATGCTTCATAAGCATCAAGCAAGCTCGTGTCTTTAATGTTCCCGAGAGCAGGAGCATCCCCAAAGTCTGTAACAATAATATTGCCATCAAACAGGTTGATGTTTAACCTCGATCTTCCATCAGGGTCATTACGCACTGTAACATTTTCTTCTGTTTGAAGTCTTCTGATCAATCTCAGATCCTCTTCGTTTTCAGAGCAAGCATAAAAGGGTAGGGTCCCAAATAGCATCCAAGTATTCTTATCACGAATATCAAGTAGATGATGAATACTTTCACGCATTTCTTCTAAAGAGATGGTTTCCAATGTGCTAGCAAAGTCACTCGGATACATAGGGTGAATCTCGTGGCGCTGACAGCCCATCTCAAGAACGTGTTTATGTATCTCTTCTAAGTAGGGCAACGTCTTCTTATTTAACATCGTTTCAGCAGATACCATCACACCAGCTTTTGTTAAAGCTTGTGCGTTTTCAACTAAGCGGGTGAAATACGCTTGGCGTTGTTCAACAGATGGTTTCTTTTCCATCATCGCAAAACCAGTATCAGAAAATTCCTCCACCGTTCCCCAGTTATGGGAAATGTGAAGCACATCCAAATACGGAATAATTTTTTCGTAGCGTGCTAAATCTAAAGTTAAATTTGAGTTGATCTGAGTGCGTGCACCACGTTCTCTTGCGTATTTTAAAAGTGGCACAACGTAATTATTTACTGATTTTAAGGAAAGCATCGGCTCACCGCCAGTAATACTGAATGCTCTTAATTGAGGGATCTCATCGAGTCTTTTGATGACAAGGTCAAGTGGAAGAGGCTCAGGGTCTTTTGTTTGCAGCGTGTATCCGACAGCGCAGTGTGCACAACGCATGTTGCACAATGTGGTTGTCGTTATTTCTATATTGGATAGCTGAAGTTTATTATGTTCACTCATATCTAAATAAGCTTCCCACGGATCATTCTTTGGGGTAATCGCTTTTAATTCGGTTTTTAACACCATCATACATCTCCTTTGCGACCATAAATGGACAGTATCTATCTTAACCGAAGCCTCATTAAAGAAAAAGGATAATATTCTGTTGGCAAAATCGGTTGACCTTGTTAAAGTAGAAGGGATGGAAAGGAGAGATCAACATGGGTAACTCTATTCAGGATAAATCCTCTCAAAAAGAATATATTAAAAATCGTATTGACTTATTAGTTGATGTTTTAGATTCTATAGATGCTGAAACAGCAGGAATTGAAGAGATCGACCGAATCATCGGAATGCTGGACGACTTAGAAGAAAAGTGCAAACAGTTCCGTCACGATTGGGAAGAAAAATAAGCTCGAAAACCGTTTCTTTATTAGAGAGACGGTTTTTTTTGTTATAATGAACTCATTAATAATTTGATTACGCTTACAATAGCAAGTCACAAAGGGGTAGTGAAGAGATGGAGAAATTTCAAGAAAGCATGTACAAGCTGATTGTTGAAACATCAACGAAATTGCCAAAAGACGTTCGCCGTGCCATTCTTGCAGCTAAGCTAAAAGAAAATGCCGGAACACGTGCTGCGATGTCTTTAGATACGATTACAGATAATATCTTAAAAGCAGATGAAAATGTCTCGCCGATCTGTCAGGATACGGGACTTCCTACTTTTAAAATTAAAGTTCCTGTAGGAGCGAACCAGATTAAGATGAAAAAAGCCATCCGTCAAGCGATCGCGGATGCAACAAAAGACACGAAACTTCGTCCGAATTCAGTTGATTCGATCACTGGAGACAACAGTGGAGACAACTTAGGAGACGGGACGCCTGTTATTAAATTTGAGCAGTGGGAAGAAGATTACATCGATGCTCGTCTGATCTTAAAAGGCGGCGGTTGTGAGAACAAAAACATTCAATATAGCCTTCCTGCTGAATTAGAAGGCTTAGGACGAGCGGGACGTGATCTAGACGGTATTCGTAAATGTATCATGCACTCCGTTTACCAAGCTCAAGGCCAAGGCTGTAGTGCCGGCTTTATCGGTGTTGGTATCGGTGGCGACCGTACATCAGGTTATGAGCTTGCTAAAGAGATGCTATTCCGTTCGGTAGATGACGTTAATCCGAACGAAAATCTTCGTAAACTTGAAGAGTATGTGATGGAGAACGCGAATAAGCTCGGTATCGGTACGATGGGCTTTGGCGGTGAAACGACATTGCTAGGCTGTAAAGTTGGTGTGATCAATCGTATTCCAGCGAGTTTCTTTGTATCAGTAGCTTATAACTGCTGGGCTTACCGTCGTTTAGGGGTAAAACTTAACGCTGAAACGGGAGAAATTCAAGATTGGTTGTATACAGAAGGTGAAGAAGTGGATTTCACTAAAGCTGAAGAGGAAGCAGCTGCGGCTGTTGAACAGCAAGAAGAGAAGACGAGAAGTGTCACACTTGAAGCTCCTATTACCGAAGAGCAAATCCGTGAGCTAAAAGTCGGAGATGTTGTGACGATCAACGGAATGATGCACACGGGTCGAGATGCTATTCATAAACACTTAATGGATAATCCTGCTCCAATCGATCTAAACGGTCAAATCATCTACCACTGCGGGCCAGTAATGGCAAAAGACGCTGAAGGAAACTGGGTTGTAAAAGCGGCAGGACCGACTACAAGTATTCGTGAGGAGCCTTACCAAGGTGATATTATGAAAAAGTTCGGAATCCGCGCGGTTATTGGTAAAGGTGGAATGGGTCCAAAAACATTAGCAGCTCTTAAAGAACATGGTGGTGTTTATTTAAACGCTATCGGCGGTGCTGCACAATATTACGCAGAGTGCATGGAGAAAGTTGAAGGTGTCGACCTGATGGAATTCGGTGTTCCAGAAGCGATGTGGCACATTCGTGTTAATGGATTTACAGCTGTTGTAACGATGGATTCACATGGAAACAGTCTACACGAGCATGTGGAGAAATCGTCCTTACAGAAGTTAGAGCAGTTTAAAGATCCCGTATTTAAATAAAATGAATGTGTGAGCCACAGTTCTGATATGGAACTGTGGTTTTTTATTTTTACAGCGTGAGATGAATAGGGAGTGTCGAAAAATATCTATATTTGTAGACTCGTGGATAAATCGCAAAAACTTTAGGATTGAGCATAAAAACTTATGGATTGAAACACAAAACTTTAGGATTAGGCATCAAAATTTGTGGATTGAAGCACAAAACTTTAGGATTCACCATATTAACTATCGGATACAAAGCGCCAGGATATTTGGTTTCAACAAATTACACTCGTTTCCTTTATATCCCTAGCATGGTTTTCTACAATTACACCAAAATAAAGGTATAGGTTGTCGCTTGAAGGAGGAAGTTTAATGAAAATCAATCGGCTCCTGTGCCTAATATTGGTTTCAATCATATTTTTTACACAAACGCATGTTATTTATGCTCAAAGAGGCGTATCCAATCAAAGACTGGAATGGTACTTTGAGAAAAAAGGGGAAGAGAAGCCTCCGATTACAGATGCAAGATACATGGAGCTCGTCCATAAATACGATAGCCTTTTTATTGGGGACCCGACCAAAAAAGATATCTATTTAACCTTTGATAACGGATACGAAAACGGTTATACCGATAACGTTTTGGATGTTTTGAAGAGAAAGAAAGTACCTGCAGCCTTTTTTGTAACCGGACAATTTATGAAGACTCACCCTCACCTAATTAAACGAATGGCTGAAGAAGGGCATATTGTTGGGAATCACTCTTATTACCATCCAGATCTTACCCAAGTGTCTGATGCACGTTTGAAGAACGAGCTTGAAAAAGTAAAGCACAGATACACGGAGATAACAGGTAAAACTGATATGAATTATATTCGACCTCCAAGAGGAGTGTTTAGCGAAAGAACGATTATGCTTGCTAAACAAGAAGGCTATACACATGTGTTCTGGTCACTTGCCTTTTTAGATTGGGAAACCAATAAACAGCGTGGTTGGCAATATTCATACAATCAGATCATGAAGCAGATTCATCCAGGTAGCATCATGCTTCTGCATACGGTTTCTAAAGACAATGCAGATGCACTCGAACGCACGATTGAAGCCCTTCAAAAAAGAGGCTACACATTCAAAAGCTTAGACGACTTACAGCTTAAGAAATCTGTGCCAACACCATTATTGTTTAAGTCTTAAAAACACTTTTGCATACTTTGCGAAGGTGTTTCTTTTTGTACTAAAAGGATACAAAAAACGCTTAAACCTTTGCTTTTGAGAAAACAGTGGTTTAAGCGTTCAAGGATTATTTTAAAACAGATAGCTGCACGTCATCGAGATAGATCTCATGTTCGCCTAGTGGTGATCCTAGACTTTTTCCAAAAAGGAACTTTAAAGACAACGTATCTGTATCAGTAGGGGTTATTTTGTACGTATAGGTGGTTTTTTCAGTTCCGATTTCAATGCTCTCAGCAAAATAACGCTTGTACTGTGCGTTCTCTAACGTTACCTCTATGTTGCGAGCGATCTGTGAGGAAACCGAAAAACGTAGTTCGTAATTCAATCCCTTAACTAATTTTAAATTGCCTTGTTCTAAAAGAACGCTCCATGGCTCATTTCCTTCAGAATTGATGTTAATCATGGCTTTGCCTTCCTCACTCATAATTTCAGCGTTAGCATCGTAATGAATGTAGGGGCTCCAAAATGAAAGGCCGGAAAGAAAATCTCCATTTTTTAATGGTTTCATTTCCACATCGTTGTAATCAGGAATGTTGGTTAATTTTTTCAAAACAATATCATCTAAGTAAACATCAGCAGGATTGCCGCCTAAGTAAAAGATTAACTGGCTATTATAATCTGACGTTTCTCCTTCATACGTAAACCTTACCTCGTGCGTATCACTCTTTTTGTTCAGAGTTACTTTAGCTGGTGTTACATAGTACTGTTTGCCGCTTTCATCTAACACACCAATTGCAATGGATCGAGCTCTATCGGCTTTTCCTTTAAAAGTTAAAAGGTATTCATTTCCTTTGATCAATTGGATTCCTTTTTGAACAAGGTATCTATCTGTTTTGTTAGTAGAGTGTCCCTTTAAATCAGCATGAAATTCACGAGATTTCTCGCTAACAACAGCTCTATCTTTTTTGTGTTTGGAAACAAAGTTCCAGTACGTTAATCGATCCATCGCGCCTTGATCGAATGTTCCGTTATAAATGTGGTTACCATCGCGAAGTGGTGGCTTAGAGGCGGACTCATCAATGGGCTCATTTGTAACTTCTTCTACACGCACGTTACCGATCCAAACAGGAACGCTTCCGTTGTTTCCTAGATTGAATTCTAATCGAGCAGCAAGGTCTGTATCGGCAAGCATATCAAAAGTAAAGGAATAACTTGAAAGTGCAGTGCCTAATTTGATATTTTCTTCATTGGAGTATTTACCCCAACCTCGCTCTGCGCCACCGCCAACTTTAACAGTCATTTGTCGATCAGATGCTGCTTTTGCATCAAAGCTAACTTTGTAACGTCCGCTTTTACCGAGTGAAAGAAGTTGGATCGCTTGAACAGAATGTGAAAATGCTCCAGGAACTTGTGGAGTGATCACTGCAAAATTCGTATTATCGATCATTTCTTTATCAGCTGAAGCTTCACCACCAAAGTCGGGAAGGGTAACAAGATTCCAGTAGGATGGATCGAAAGGCTGTTCATTTTGATTGATAAGTGTAAAAGGTCTTTCAAAGTTTCCGTCATAAATCAGGTTTCCATCTTCAAGAGGTTGTTTAGCATCTTCAGGCAGTTCAACAGGTTTTGGAGTAGGTTCCACTGGATCTCGGTAATCGCGGTTTTTCATCTCATATACACGAACATAATCAATCTCCATCTGTTGAGGGAACGTAGTCGTTTCATCAGGATCTCCATCAAACCATCCGCCAACAGCTAGGTTCATGATTAAATAAAAGTTTTGATCGAATGGCGCTGGATACGAGTACTTGATCGGATTATTTTGTCCTTTTGCATACCACTCATTTTGCGTTTGGTACAGTTCACCATCTACATACCATCTGATCTCACCAGGTTCCCATTCGATGGCATATGTGTGCCAAGTATTGATTCCCTCGTTAAAAGGGAATTCAAACTCTTTTCCTGTATACCGATTGTTTGGCCAAGTCTCCCCATAATGGAGCGTGCCAGCTACTTTATTAGGTTTACTTCCCCAAGCTTCCATGATGTCTATTTCCCCTGATGCAGCCCATCCGCCATATCGGTCCTTTTCAGGCAACATCCAAACCGCCGGCCACAATCCTTTACCAGTAGGAGATTTAGCGCGAACCTCATACCGGCCATACGTTTGACTGAATAATCCCTTTGTTTTTAATTTGGCAGACGTATAATCATAAGTACCTGAGTCATCAGTCGTACTTTCTTTTTTAGCACGGATAATCAATTTACCGTCTTTGATAAATGAGTTCTCATCTGAGTTCGTATAATACTGTTTTTCATTGTTTCCCCAGCCTGGTGTAATGAGATTCCCATCTTCATCTTTTATCCAGTTACCGATATCATACGTCCACTTTTTTGGGTCAATTTGAGGTTTGTTAAATTCATCTGACCAAGTAAGAGACCATTTCGCTTTCCCTTTCTTTTTTTGTACTTCTTTATCCACATCGTCATCTGCAGAGGCAGTCCCCCCGCTAGGCATCATTAATAAAGCAGAGAGAGCAAAGGCATAGATTTTTTTCACTGAGCAATATCCTCCTTTATTATAAATACTGAAACGAAAGCGGTTTCGAAAATACAAAAAAATGATAAGCGCTATTTACGAAAGCGCTTTCGTTAAAGCTATTATAGAGATTATAAAAATTCAAGACAATCTGACTTTAGTATTATTTTTATATAAACTCTTTTTTTGATTGAGATTGAAGTTGGTAGAACAAGCAAGTTTCGTCTACAATAAGGAAAGCCACTTTTAGCTAAGAAACGAGTGAAGATATGATGAAGAATACTAAACAAAATAATCCCATTATGAAGATTGGCGAGACAATTCCTTTATCCATTAAACGATTAGGTATCAATGGAGAAGGAATCGGATTTCATGAACGACAAGTTGTATTTGTCCCTGGAGGGATTCCGGGTGAAGAAATGTCGGTTATTATTACAAAAGTCTTTCCAAATCGAGCAGAAGCAAAGATTAAAAAAGTATTTAAAAAGTCAAAGGATAGAGTAACACCACCTTGCCCGATCTATGAGACGTGCGGGGGATGTCAGATTCAGCATATGTCCTATCCAGCGCAACTAAAAGAAAAACGAGATATTGTTGTGCAAGCCTTCGAGCGATACACAAAGATTCATAGGGATAAATTGAATGTGAGAAAAACAATTGGAATGGATGAGCCTTGGGCCTATCGCAACAAGTCTCAGTTTCAGGTGGGTAAGATCGATGATACTATCATTGCTGGTCTTTACAGCAGCAACTCACACAAGCTGATTAACATTGATCATTGTCTCGTACAACACGAAGATACGAATATTGTAACGAATAAAGTGAAACAGATTATTAGAGATCTGAACCTTCCTGTATATGACGAAAAAGAACAAACTGGAAGCATTCGTACGATTGTAGTCAGGACGGCTTTCCGTACAGATGAAATTCAGCTAGTAATCGTAACTGCAACCACTGAGTTGCCGAAAAAAGAACTTTTTATAGAAGAGATCAAGAAAAGACTGCCTCAAGTGACATCTCTTGTTCAAAATGTAAACGAAGAGAAAACTTCGCTTGTATTTGGTGATCAGACGGATGAGATTTACGGAAAAGATACGATTACTGAGCATCTTGGCGATCTTCGTTTTGAGCTATCAGCGCGTGCATTTTTTCAATTGAATCCTGAGCAAACCGTGAGCTTATATAACGAGGTAAAAAGGCAGGCGAACCTTACTGGTAATGAAAAGGTCGTTGATGCATATTGTGGGTCAGGCACGATCGGCATGTGGCTTGCAAAAGATGCCCAAGAAGTGAGAGGGATGGATATTATTAAAGAATCCATCATGGATGCTAGAAAAAATGCTGACAAACATCACATCAAAAATGCTTTTTATGAAACGGGAAAAGCAGAAAAACTTCTCCCGAAATGGGTTAAAGAAGGCTGGCAACCCGACGTTGTAGTGGTGGATCCACCAAGAACGGGGTGTGATCCTGTTTTCTTAGATACAATCATAAAAACAAAACCTAAAAAAATGATTTACGTTTCATGTAATCCGTCAACATTAGCAAAAGATGTCCACATGTTAATAAGTAATGGTTATAAAGTAGAACAAATCACTCCTGTGGATATGTTTCCGCAAACATCACAAGTTGAAGCTGTTTGTACGTTAGTACTGAAATAAGTCAAGATACGAAGGGAATGCTGCTGTGTGAAAACGGAAAAAGAGAAAATGATAGATGGCGAGATGTATCGTCCCGATGATGAGCAGCTTGTAAACGAACGAATTCAAGCAAGAAGACTGACTCGAGAGTACAATGCAACAACAGAAGAGGAAGTGGATAAGCGTACATCTTTAATAAAAAAATTATTCGGATCAACCGGTCAGAATGTTGGAATAGAACCGAACTTTAAATGTGATTATGGCTATAACATTCATGTTGGGGAAAACTTTTATGCCAACTTTGACTGTACCATTTTAGATGTGTGTGAAGTTCGATTTGGAGATAATTGTATGCTGGCACCAGGTGTTCATGTTTATGCGGCTACACATCCATTAGATCCAAGTGAAAGAAATTCGGGTGTAGAGTATGGAAAACCTGTTGAAATTGGAAATAACGTTTGGCTCGGTGGGGGAGTCATTATTAATCCAGGTGTAAAAATTGGAGATAATGTGGTTGTAGCTTCTGGAGCTGTAGTCACCAAAAATGTTCCGGCTAACGTAGTAGTTGGGGGTAACCCAGCAAGAATCATTAAAACGATTGAAATGAAATAATATATTTAAAGCTTAAAAAATTCAGAAATATACACACTATCCACATGTTTTTCCACAGAAAATGTGCATAACTATTGTGTTTTGCACAAATTTGCACACAATAACTATTATGTTAATTTCAAATATCAACATTATCAACAGTGTTGTGGATAACTTTGTCCACAATATATTAAAACCATAAGGATTTCTATACTAAAAAAAGACCTGCTATCCCAGCAGGTCTTTTTTGCACTTAGCGACGACTTTTTTTCTGGCGTCGGTCAGCGGCTTGTGCACGTGCTTGTGCTTCAAGATCGTTTTGATCTGCCAATTCACTTGAGTACTCGACATCAAGTCCTTTGGCTTGAGAAGCTTTAGCATTATTGTGCAATGAGGACTTTCGGTTACGTTTTTCCACACAAATACCTCCTTAAAGATATCACGATGTTTGAAACGTAAAACAAAAGCAATTGAGGAACTTGTCCTCAACTATAGAATGTGCATTTTTCAGCTAAATATTATAGGAAGAATCATCCTTTTAGAAAATCCGTTTCAGATGCTCGCTTTCCACGGGACGTGCCTATGAAGAAAAACTTAGGAATTATCTTCGTTTGTCATTTCTTGTGTCTCTGCCGTTGATTCTGCAGACTTTAATTCCTCTTTATATAGAATTTCTTGTGTTTTTGTTAGATCGTTGTTTCTTTCTTTTGCTTGTTGTTTACGGCTTTCCATAACTTTACCTCCTTAGAAAAAAATAAACACCACTCAATAGGAGTGATGTTCATTAGTATGCGCAGAGTAAGTGTACACATTACCTGTATTAAGCTTCCTTTAACTGTTCTTCCACAATTTCAAGAGGCTGTGATTGAGTACGAAGCATGTGCATGAGATAGTTATCTTTTTCAATCTGATATAGGTTATAGATATCCTGACCTTGGTTTAACTGATCATAAACATCTTTTCTTGTTTCGTTGGCTAACGTCACATAAGGAATTTTTTCAGCTGCTTTTTGTGAACGAATATTTACTTTACGAATACGCATAAAGATTGTGTGGATATCTTTTTCATAAAACAATTCAGAAAAGAAAGCATCTTTTGCTAAAGAATTGTACCCTTTTCCAAAGTAAGGCTGACCAATCCAGGTGCCAAGAAAGCCATAGCCATCTTGGACATCAAATAAATTAATGGTGCCGATTGGATTATGCCACTCATCCAAAATCGTTCTGGAAATAATGTTTCCTTGGTCCTCTTCCTCGATCGTTTGCTTCGTTAGAAATAGAAATTCTTCGAATGAAGCCGCTTTTTGACGCACAAAAGGGAAGACGTCTGGGTGCACCATTAAATTGTAAAGAACATGACTCTCTGATAAATCACGCTTTTTCAACAATTTAATCCCTCCTAGAGGGCAGAAGTATCCCCCACCCTCGAATTAAGAATAAAAATTAATTCGGGGTGGGAATCGAACCCACTAGGACCAGTCATAGCTGGTGGCGCACCAATTGCCTTCCCTTGCTTCAATATTTAATTTATGAAAATAATGTTGTATTTGACTCTTGAGCGACTTTTAAAATGTTCCGGATTCGCTTAATCCGCATGTTGCTCTATTTGTATCATAAGACATTTTTTCAAAAAAGAAAATAGTTATTTTGTAGATTTTTTGTAAATTATTTCACCGTCAATCATGGTCATAACAGGGGTAGCAGAAAAGTGGAACGGATGCTCGGTCCAAAGGGATAAATCTGCATCTTTTCCTGGCTCGATACTGCCTACTCGATCATCTATTCCAAGATTTCTGGCAGGAGCGATGGTGATCCCTTCAAGCGCCTTTTTTTCACTCAAACCTTCCCTTACAGCAATTGCCGCACAAACGTTTAAATACTGTATAGGGATGTAAGGGTGATCGGTCGTAATGGAAACATCAACATTATTTTCAGATAGTATACGATACGTTTCCCATGATTTGTTCTTCAGTTCGATTTTGGACTTTCGTGTCAGAGTAGGACCAACGCTTACTTTCAAGTTCAAGTCTTTAAATGAGTCTGCAATAAGGTGGCCTTCTGTACAGTGTTCAATACGAAAATCTAAGTTGAATTCCTCCGCAAAACGGATAGCCGAAAGAATATCATCTGCACGGTGAGCATGAATGCGAACAGGAATCTCACGGTTTAAAGCAGCTGCGATCGGTGCAACACGCAAATTATCTTGATACGCTGAATCTTTTGCTTGATAGAAGGCTTCACGAAGCATGCCCATAATTCCCATACGAGTGATGGAATCATTATGACGTCCACTATGGATACGTTTTGGATTTTCACCCAACGCGATTTTAAGTCCTGCTGTTTCCTTAATAATCATCTTTCTAATGTCATGACCATGCGTTTTGATAACAGAGGTTGTTCCACCAATAACATTTGCACTTCCGGGCATGATGTGAGCAGTAGTTACTCCAAAACGAACAGCATCTTTAAAGGCGATGTCTAGAGGGTGGCAGCCATCGATCGCACGGATGTGAGGAGTGAGCACCTCGTGCGTCTCGTTAGCATCATTTCCAGCCCAGCCTGTTCCTTCATCATACAAACCTAAATGAGTATGAACATCAATGAATCCTGGTAGAAGATGCAGGTTTTCAGCTTGGATGATCTCCATGTCAGCTGACGGTTCTATGTGTGCTTCGACAGCTGAGATTTTGCCGTTTTCTACTAGAACATCTCCTTGCTGAAGTTCGCTGCTCGTAATCGGATATACTTTTGCTTTTTGGATTAATGTTTTCATAATGTGTCACCTGATAAATTATTTTTATTATCATTGTAACAAATCATGTAAAGCCCCCTTTAAGTGAGGATATGTAAACGTATAGCCTAAGTTTCCCGCTTTTTCAGGAAGGACGTGCTGTCCCTTGAGAATCAACATACTCATCTCTCCAAACATGATTTTAAAAGCTATAGATGGTGCCGGGAGCCAGTGTGGGCGATGCATAACGTCAGCTGTTACTTGACCAAATTCTTTCATCTTAACAGGATGTGGGGAAGTAACATTTACAGGTCCTGAGTATTGTTCATTCTCTATGGCTTCTGTAATGAGTTTTGCTACATCTTCTACGTGCACCCATGAAACCCACTGCTCGCCTGAACCAACCGTACCCCCTGCAAAGAATCGATAGGGAAGGCTTAGCTGGGGAAGTACTCCACCGTCTTTACCTAGTACGAGGCCGAACCGTGTGAAAACCGTTCTGATACCAAGGGATTCTGCTGCTGATGCTTTTGTTTCCCAGGCTTTTACGACTTCGGCTAAAAAGTCAGAGCCATGCTTTGAGGATCTCTCTGTGAACACTTCGGTTTCAGAAGTACCATAATACCCTATGGCAGAAGCGTTAACCCAAACAGAAGGCTTTTGAGGCATCTTCTTAACAAGCTTTAATAATTCTTCTGTCACCTTTAAGCGGCTGTTTAAAATCGATTTTTTCTTTTCATCGGTCCATCTGCCATTTATAGATTCTCCAGCAAGGTTAACAACGGCATCGATCGGAGGCAGGTCAGGTTCATTGCTTCCCATCCATTGCACATATTGAACGCCTTTTTTCTCTGACTGTTTATCTTTTCTTGTCAGAATATAGACTTCATTTCCAAGCGCTGTAAGGTGCTTGGTTAGAAATCCCCCTACAAAGCCAGTGCCTCCGGTTACTAAGATTCTTTTCAAGGTAATCCACCTCTTTCCAATTTATTTATTTAAAAATTATGAATATTTGATATAATTCATCTTGTACATATTATATTACCCTATTAAGGAGGAAAGAAGGCTTATGGAGCTCCAAAGAAATGTGCAAGCAAAAAAGAAGAACCCCTTTTTGAAAGCGCTCTTATGGATTGGGATTGCTTTAGCTGGTGGAATCGCCTTGTCGATCATCGCGCTTCAAAGAGATGAGAAGATCAACGCGATCTGGTTTGTTGTTGCTTCATTGTGTACGTATGCTATTGCATACCGCTTTTATGCAAGATTTATTGCTACAAAAATCTTCAGCCTTAATAAAAACAATGCAACACCTGCAGAAAGGTATGCAGATGGGAAGGATTATGTACCAACTAACAAATGGGTCCTTTATGGACATCATTTTGCAGCGATCGCAGGTGCAGGTCCCCTTGTAGGTCCAACATTAGCGGCACAGATGGGATATCTTCCAGGAACCATCTGGATTATTGTCGGAGCTGTTCTTGCTGGTGCTGTACAAGACTTTGTTATTTTAATTATTTCCATGAGACGTAGAGGTAAATCAATCGGTCAGATTGCAAAGGAAGAAATAGGGCCAGTTGGTGGAATGCTAGCGCTGATCGGTGTTTTTGCTATTATGGTTATTTTAATTGCCGTGCTTGCACTAGTAGTTGTTAACGCACTCAAGTCCAGCCCATGGGGTACATATACGATTGCCATGACCATTCCAATCGCTCTTTTCATGGGTGTTTATATGCGATATTTACGCCCGGGAAGAGTAGGGGAAGCGTCTATAATTGGTTTTGTATTGTTAATATTTGCTTTGGTCAGCGGCCAATGGGTAGCAGACTCACCAACACTAGCACCTCTTTTTACTTTCGATGGTGAGACTTTAGCTTGGATGCTGATTGTTTATGGCTTCCTTGCATCCGTTCTACCTGTTTGGATGCTTCTTGCACCAAGAGACTATTTAAGTACGTTTCTAAAAGTAGGGGTAATCGGAATGATGGCACTCGGTATTCTTATCGTAATGCCTGAGATTCAGATGCCTGCACTTACTAAATTTATTGATGGAACAGGGCCTGTATTCGCAGGGAACCTTTTTCCGTTCTTGTTCATTACGATTGCATGCGGAGCCATCTCTGGTTTCCATGCTCTGATCTCTTCAGGCACATCTCCTAAACTGATTGCGAACGAGCAGCATGCTCCTATGATCGGTTACGCCGGAATGTTAACTGAATCATTTGTTGCGATTATGGCGATGGTAGCGGCAACGCTATTAACTCCAGGGATTTACTTTGCGATCAACTCACCAGGTGCTGCGATCGGAACGGATGTCGCGACCGCTGCTACCACGATATCCTCTTGGGGTTTCACAGTATCAGCAGATGAGATCAATGAGCTCGCTAAAAATGTGGATGAGGAATCGATTCTTTCTCGTACAGGCGGTGCTCCTTCGTTAGCAGTAGGGATCGCCCAAATTTTCTCGCAAGTGATCGGTGGGCCACAATTGATGGCGTTCTGGTACCATTTTGCGATACTATTTGAAGCCGTGTTCATACTAACCACCATAGACGCAGGTACACGGGTAGGCAGGTTTATGTTGCAGGATCTTCTCGGACAAATATATAAGCCGCTTCGAAAAACAGACTCTATGCCGGCTGTATATTTCACGAGTGCGTTAGTCGTTGCAGGCTGGGGTTATTTCTTAGTTGTTGGTGTAACTGATCCGTTAGGCGGAATCAATACACTATGGCCGTTGTTCGGTATCGTTAACCAAATGTTAGCGGCCATCGCACTTATCGTGGCAACAACTGTTATCTTGAAGATGGGCAAGAAGAAGTTCGTATGGGTCACATTAGTTCCCCTTGCTTGGTTGATGATCGTAACGTTCTCAGCTGCTTGGCAAAAGATTTTTTCTGATGTTCCGAAAATTGGTTTCTTGAAACAAGCAGAAGTGATGAAGGAAGCAATAGCGAGCGGCAATTTGCCTGCAACTGTACCTTCCATGGAAGCTGCTAAACAGCTGGTCTTCAACAATACGTTAAACGCGTATTTAACCGCGATTTTTATGTTGCTTATTTTAGGAGTGCTGATTGATGCGATGCGCATCTGGTACAAGGCGGTCAAGAGCGAGAAGCCTTTAGAAACATCAGAAGAGCCGTTTGTACAAACAAAGCTTGGTGATGTATCGTGACATTTCAAGCCGCTTGGCAATGGGTGAAAAACATCTTCCAGATCCTTTTATATATCGGAAAGGGCATCTCAAATCTCCCTGATTATCAAGCATATGTGAAGCACCTAAAAGAAAATCATCCAGAGCGCACACCGCCTACTGAAAAAGAGTTTTTTGCAGAGTTGCTCGAGAATAAATATGGCGCAAATGCAAAACGTTGTTGATAAGCCTTCATAAGTGCAGGTTGCACTTTCACGAAAAAGCATTCTCTCCAAAACGGGGAGGGTGCTTTTTTTATGTCATGAATGGATCAGTGCCCTTTTTGTTAACAAATCCATACAGATACAAATCGATGGTTTGAAGGATGTTTAAACAGTACGAAATCCATAAGATATGGTACACTATTTGGTGAAAGAAGGTGGGTAGATGGCTGTTATAACAAGGATTTCTGCTCAGCAAAAAAACGACGAACGATTCAATATTTTTATACAAAAAGGCCCAAAAGAAGAATTTGCGTTTAGCGTAGACGCAGATGTTTTAATAAAATTTTCACTTCAAAAAGGTATGGAGATCGATGAAGAAGAATGGGAATCCATCATTGAAGAAGATCAATATCGAAAAGCTTTTAATAAAGCTCTTCACTATTTATCTTTTCGAATGCGAACGGCTCATGAGATCGAGGTATATCTAGAAAAGAAGGAAGTTCCTGAAGCCACGATCAAACGTGTTCTGCAAAAACTTTCGGAGTATGATTTTGTGAATGACCAAACATTCGCAAAATCACTCGTAAGAAGCCGTATGAACACATCCTTTAAAGGACCCGGAATGATTCGGCAGGAGCTGAAGAAAAAAGGAATCAGTGATCGTCACACGGAAGAAGCACTTGATCAGTTCAGTTATGACGAACAACTAGAAGCTAGCATTGCGTTTATTCAAAAACAATTTTCAAGCGGAAAGAAACGTTCTGAGAAAGAACAAAAGCAAAGGATTGCTCAGCAGCTTCAGCAAAAAGGCTATATGTGGGATGTTATTGAGATGGCATTTCAAGAAGCGAAGATCAGTCAATCTGCTGAAGATGAAAAAGAAGCCTTGCTGGCGCATGCTCGCAAAGCTCACCAAAAATATAAGAAGTATAGTGGCTTTGAATATGAGTCACGCATGAAGAAATTTCTTTACAGCAAAGGCTTCAATTCCGAAGTGATTTCAGAACTGCTTAACGGGGATGAAATTAACGATCTATAAAGATTTCAGGTCGGTTGTCGTCCTGTTCAACGATTAGTGACGCAACTTGCTCTGGAGACTTTAAACGTGAGCGATCTGCAATATGAGTGGATTCATCCCAGAATGGCGTATCCATTCCACCCATATAGACGGCTGTGGGATAGATATTCGATCCGTCCCATTCCTTTACGAGACTTTCTGTAAATCCTCTAACGGCAAACTTAGAAGCACAATAGACGGATTCATTTACCTTTCCGCGTAAGCCAGCAGTGGAAATGATATTCATGACCTTGCCAAAGCCCTGTTTTTTAAATAACGGGAAAGCAATCTTCGTTGGGAAAATCGTGCCATAAACATTCGTTTCAAGCATTCCTGTAATATCTGTTTTAGATAAGTTTTCAAGAGGCTCGAAAACTCCCATACCTGCATTATTGATCAACAAGTGAACGTTCTCACTTTGAAAGATGGATTGCAATATGGATTCTGTTTGTTCGTAATTCGTAACATCACAAACTTTAAACGATACCTTGTTTTCGCTGTGAGTGAATGATTGAACAGCTTCCTCTAATTTTTTCTCATTACGACCAACGAGATATACGTTGTACGTTTTATTATATTCGCGGGCTAGTGAGAGTCCTAAGCCTGAACCGCCGCCCGTAATAATGACAGTCTTACTCAAAATTATCACTCCTATGTAGTTAATTCTTAAGCATATATAGGGTACAGAAAAGAAAGGAAGTAATCAAATGGAAAAAAGATTCAGCGAGATGACAGAAGTTGAAATTAAAGGCGAAATTGCTTCCCTTCGAGCAAAAGCACAAAAAGCAGAACAAATGGGTATGGTAAGTGAGTACGCAGTTTATGAACGCAAGATCGCGATGGGTAAATGCTATCTGATGGACCCGTCAACGATCGAAAGCGGGAAAGAGTACGGAATTCAAGGGGACCCGGGATCGACTTTTTCTGTGCTGTACCTAAATGGTATTTTTGCCTGGGGTTACAAAAATAAACAAAGTGCACTCGAAGCATTGCCGATTTCAGTTCTTGAATAAAACGTTTTAGCATTTACAATGATGTCTATGGAAGTGGTTGATCTCCGTTTCAGGTGCTCCCTTTCCGGGGGGCGTGCGGTGAGCCACCTCGGCGCATTGCACCCTTAGGTGTCTCACCTGTCCCGCTGATCCCCCAGGAGTCTCGCACCTTACACTCCAATCAACTAGTCAGAGAAGCATTGTAAACACTTAAAGATAATAACTTCAAAACAGAAATCAACAAAGACTATAAACATAAAAAACAAAATAAAGAAGCGGTACAGGACCGCTCCTTTATTCGTCACTATGAACGCTTACGTGTTTGAATTTCAAGCACATAGTTATTTAATGCTTGCTGGGTCTCCCCGTTCACTTGGTTGTACGCATGCTTCGAATTGGCACGCGGTGAGTGAAAGGGGTCAGAATATTTACCGTTAAATCGCGTTGATGAGAAGTAGTCTTTCTTGTTCAACTGATTCACCCCCCAGAATGAAATTCATAACCGCAAGAGTTACTGATCATCTCGGTGTTGATTGGACAAAAACATTCGTTCCTGCGGATGGTCACGAATGGATCCATCTGGCCGTTTAGAAGAGAATTCTTCTTTTGATCTCGGCTCACCTGAGAAGGAGATCCGATTAGGGAAGTTTTTCGATTTATTGCGCATGTGATTACCTCCTTATTATCGGTTCTCAACTAGTATGAAACGTGAGAGAACCCTTTATGTGACGGGGGTTTCTTTAAAAATTGGTTAAGGAGGGAGAATAATGGAAGAGCGTTTTGACAGATTGGCGAAATTACTGCAAGAAAAGAACCCAGCCCTTACAAATCAAGAAGCAAGGGAATGGGTGGAAGGATTATGGGAAGATTTTGAGTCTACTCGAGCGAAAGCGGGATGGGAGTATGAAGGACAAGAGGTTACTGAGAAAATGGTAACCCAATTGATTACTTCATATGGCCATAAGCTTCATGAGTATTTTTCAAACAATCCTAAATTTCAGCGATTTGTAAAAAAAGACGGGCCTATTCAATAAGCCCGTCTTCTTCCTATTCATTATTGTTGATGAGGTCGAGTGGAGAGAATTCCATCTTCTTTTTTAAGCGGTCTTCAGAATAAACCCAGCCTGTAAAAGAAGTAATGATGTTCAAGTTTTCATCTAACTGTACCATCGCGACAAAAGGATAGTGTCCTTTACTTCTATATCGAAGATCAATAAATTGAACGAGGTGCCCGTGATCGTTTTTCTCGACTTCCCACCTGTGTACAGGAGAAAAGGAAAGAAAGGCAGATATATTTTTATCTTTTTTCGCTGCATCGATCAATTTCGTTTTTGGAACAGCTAGACGATCAAACGTATCCCAAACCGTAACTTTTCCATTTTTCAAACCGGCTACAAAGAATTCATGCTTCGATTTAATGGCAAGATGGTATTGTCCCCAACGAATCGTAGGGCTAGCATAAATCTCTTCAGCTTCTGGAATCTTTTTCAGCACAATCTTATTTACTCGCTGCCTGGACATGATTCGAATGATGTAATAAACGACGAGTATGATATATACCGTTAGGAACGTGTATCCTGGATCAACACCAACATACCAGAGCAACAAACCTCCTATATGCAAGAAAAAGATAAAGGGATCAAAGATACTGATGACACCTAGTGCGATCCATTTCTTTGAAACAGGGTACAGTGCCTGTGTGCCGTAAGCATTAAAGATATCAACGAATACATGAAGGAAAACTGCGATCGCTGTCCATAACAAAAGCTTTCCGTTATCAGCTTCAGGAACAAATAACGAGATAGCCCCAAATAAAAGCAGCGGCCAGATCACAAGAGCAGGCAATGAATGTGTAAGCCCTCTATGATTGCGGATGTATACCGCATTATTTTTAAGTTTAAGTACTGTGTCAAAGTCTGGTGCTTGGGAACCGATTAGTGTCCCAGCAAGAATGGCTTGGGAGGTCACTGGATCATTTGCAATTGCAGGGTCCAGCATCGCTAATCCACCTAACCCGAGCCCCATTACAATATGAGTGCCTGTATCCAAGGCGATCACCTCCTATGTAGGAATGGAGTGAAATAATATGTTAACAGTTTTTATGGAGTATAAAGTAAGTCCGGATTCCATTCAATATTATGAGTCTCAAATGGTTTCTGTGATTCAAGAACTTAAAGCTTTTGGAGCTTCTGATATTCAATGGTATAGGGCAGCAGATCAGCCTTCCCTATATGTTGAATGTTTCCAAGTTAATGATCAAGAATCATATGATACGATTAAAAAAAATCGAACTACACTTCAGCATCCTGTTTTTTCATTACTTAATGAATGTGTAACAGGAGGACTTGAAAAAGTCCATTGCTGGGCGTTTGAAAAGCTTAATACAAAGGAAGATCTGTAAATTGAACACAACAAGTAATAGTATATTTTCCCTCAATGATTCATATGTGAAACAATTTCAAGACCATTTGTTAACTTGGTATAACGAGAACAAACGAACATTGCCTTGGAGAGAAAATCAAGACCCCTATCGTGTTTGGGTCTCTGAGATTATGCTTCAGCAAACAAGAGTAGATACGGTTATTCCTTATTTCGAACGTTTTACTCAACTGTTCCCAACGCTTCAGGACCTCGCTTATGCGGATGAAGAAAAAGTCTTAAAAGCATGGGAGGGTCTAGGTTATTATTCCCGAGTTCGAAACTTACAAACCGCAGTAAGAGAAGTATGCGAATCTTATGGAGGAAAAGTACCGAATACGCCAAAAGAGATCGCTGGATTAAAGGGAGTTGGCCCATATACAGCAGGCGCGGTTCTAAGTATTGCGTACGGTATTCCAGAACCTGCCGTTGATGGTAATGTTATGCGTGTTTTATCACGAATTCTATTGATTGAAGAAGACATCAGTAAACCAAAAACGCGTATACTCTTTGAAAAAGCAGTGAGGGAACTGATCTCACATGAAGATCCGTCTTCTTTTAATCAAGCATTAATGGAGCTAGGAGCATTGATTTGTACACCCAAATCACCAGCTTGCTTATTATGTCCGATGCGAGAATTATGCAAAGGGTTTGAGAGTGGAAGACAAGCTGAACTTCCTGTAAAGTTAGGAAAAACAAAAGTAAGAACAGCTAAGATGACTGCAGGTGTGCTAGTGAATAGTAATGGAAAAATTCTTATTCACAAAAGACCATCAGAAGGCTTGCTTGCTAACATGTGGGAATTTCCGAACACCGAGTATGTGGGGGAGCACAAAGATGCAGAAATAAATGCGTTGGTTGGATATGTACAAGAACAGACGAATTTGGGAGCATCTGTAGAAGATAAAGCAGGATACATTGAGCATGTTTTTTCTCACTTAAAATGGGAAATTCAAATTTGGCAGGGAAAAATCGAAAGTGAAGATAATTTAGAACAGCTGCCGGCAGATTGGAAATGGGTCAGTGTAGACGAGCTTGACACATATCCATTTCCTGTCTCTCATCAAAAAATCATTCGGCTTATAAAGGAGGCATTAATTGTATGAACTTAGATCTTGAAGGAAAAGTTGTGCTTGTTACAGGTGGTTCTAAAGGGATCGGTCAAGGTATTGCTCATGCCTTTTTAGAAGAAGGTGCAAAAGTAGGAATCGTCGGTCGTAACTTGGCTGATCTGGAAGCTACTCAAAAAGATGGGATCGAAATTTTTCAAGGTGATGTAACGAATGCCGATAATCGTGAAGAAGTGATGAATGAGTTCGTTACAAAGTTTGGAACGATTGATGTTTTGGTTAACAATGCAGGTGGAAGCAATGGGTCTTCTGTTATGGAGACAAGCATCGAGCAGTTTGAAGAAGCGATGCATCTGAATTTTCTTTCAGCTGTTGATCTGAGCAAGAAAGCGGCAGCGATAATGAGCGGGAAATCAGACGGTGGAGCTATTATTAATATTTCATCTATTTTTGGCCGAGAATCTGGTGGTAAGCCTACGTACAATGCAAGCAAGGCAGCCATGATTTCCTTCACAAAGTCATTTGGTGACGAGATGATCAAGAAGGGGATTCGAGTAAATGGCGTCGCCCCTGGATCGATCTTGCATGAAACAGGAAATTGGAAAAAAAGATTGGAACAAGATCCAGACAAAATCAATTCGTTTGTAGAAGAACATATTTCTGCTGGCCGATTTGGGACGGTAGAAGAAGTAGCCAACGTTGTAGTGTTTTTAGCTTCCAAAAAGTCATCATGGGTCGTTGGAAGTACGCTGAACGTGGATGGCGGACAGTCTTATAGTAATTTTTAAAGGATATGAAGGAAAAACAAGCCCCTGCAGTGTGCAGGGGCTTGTTTGTTTGTGCTCGTCCAGCAGCTGGTAGGCTTGCTGGACGAGCGATTCCCAGGGTTTATGAGCGATTCCCAGGGTTTATGAGCGATTCCCAGGGTTTATGAGCGATTCCCAGGGTTTATGAGCGATTCCCAGGGTTTATGAGCGATTCCCAGGGTTTATGAGCGATTCCCAGTCAATCAGGATATCAATCGTATTTAACCTCAGTCCCATGCGTCCAATCGGCTTCATCTCGTTTCATTCCGCCTCTTGCTTCAATCTCTTTAATGATCTCGCGGTGCATGCTAGTTCCTTCTTCGTTTAAATAAGGAGCCACCTGCTGCAAAGAGTGGTGAAAATATGCGAGTTCCGCATCCTTCCAATCGGTCTTACTCGTCATACTCAATTCCGTCATATCTCTTCCTACATACATGAGTTGTCCCTCCTTTTATCAAGATTTAGTTATTCATTCATTTATCCCCTATATCTCAATGTTTTAATACTGGAAATATCTAATAAAAAAAGTGCTTATAAAAAAGGACTACACCGGGTAAATTATATTTCGTGGAGGTGAAAAACATGGACAAACAACAAAAACAACAACAACAACAAGCTCGTCAAAAGCAACAAAACGCTCAACAACAACAAGCTGGTCAATCTTACGGGACTGAATTTGCTAGCGAAACTAACGCTCAAGAAGTTCGCCAACAAAACCAACAGTCTCAACAAGGTAAAAACCAACAACAAAAATAACCTCTATCCAGGAATGCTCCCTAATCACTAGGGAGCATTTTTTGGTTCCTCTTCATTTTTTATCTGACATTCACAAGAATTACATACGTTTTCTAAACATGACCGATGGGAATACTAGTGACGAGTGGAATTATTTGAAAAAAGGCGCTTTTATGAAAAAAACAGGGACAAGTACATTTCCAAACTATTCTTAAAACGATATAATAAAGAAGAGAAAAAAAGCGTGTGTTATGAAAGAAAGTAATGATCGGGAATAAAAACATCGAAAAAAATGAAGAACGAGGTTTATTAATGGAGCTGGTGAATTACCGACAATTGGTTAAAGAGGAAGGAGAATTAACAATTCAATAGGTAACATTAGCTTCCGGAACTCGGGCAGAAAGGAGAGAGAGATGAGTTTTCCTGCAACCGGAAGTATAATCAATATCCAAAGCTATAAGCATAACGGTTATCTTCATAGAAACTGGGAAGATACGGTTATTTTGAAAGGGACTCCTAGTCAGGTGATTTGTGGTAACGACCGGATTCTTGTTACTGAATCTGACGGGCGTCAATGGCGCACGAGGGAACCGGCCATTTGCTACTTTAACGCGAAGCAATGGTTTAACGTGATCGGAATGATACGAGAAGACGGGATTTATTACTACTGCAACCTAGGCTCACCATTCATGTGGGACAAGGAAGCATTGAAGTATATTGATTATGATCTTGATATAAAAGTATTTCCAGATGGCACTTATATCTTATTGGATGAAGATGAATATGAGCTGCATAAAAGAATGATGAGGTATCCGAGTCAGCTCGATACGATTATTAAGAAGAACCTTCAAGAATTAATCTTGATGGTCACACAAAAAAAGGGGCCGTTTGAACCTGGATTTGTGGAACAATGGTACGAAAGATATTTAGAATTCCGATAAAAAGGAAAACCTGTTGAAGAGTCAACAGGTTATCCTTTTTTTATCTTTGGTTAACTTGGCGCTTTGCCAAGTTTTCTTTTTATGAAAGAAAGAATGGTGAAATGAAATGGATAGTATTAAACGTTATTTGAAATTTGTAAAACCATACAAGTGGCAAATCTTTTGGACGATTTTAATCGGGTTAGCCAAGTTTGGTATCCCGTTGCTAACACCACTGATTTTAAAATATGTAGTGGATGATATCATTCAAGTCTCATTGCCGGTAGATGAAAAGTTAAACAAACTTTACTGGCTCATGGGCGGAGCTGCACTCATATTTGTTGTGCTTCGACCACCAATCGAATACTGGAGACAATATTATGCACAGTGGGTGGGGACGAAGGTTTTATATGACATTCGTGATAAGATGTTTGATCATATCCAACGCTTGAGTCTGCGTTTTTATTCAAACAATAAATCAGGCGAAATTATTTCAAGAGTCATCCATGACGTTGAGCAAACAAAAACGTTTGTCATTACCGGTCTTATGAATGTATGGCTAGATATGGCGACGATAATTATTGCAGCGGCCATCATGTTCTCTATGGATTTCTGGCTAACGATCGTAGCCTTATCCATGCTTCCGGTTTACGGGTTTTCGGTAAAATTTTTCTATGCCCGACTTCGTCAATTAACGAAAGATCGTTCGCAGGCTCTAGCTGAAGTGCAAGGCCATCTGCATGAACGCGTTCAAGGTATGTCAGTCATCCGCAGTTTTGCACTCGAAGATCACGAGCAGGTTCAGTTTGATAAACGAAACCGCAACTTCTTAGACCGTGCAATGGATCACACAAAATGGAACGCAAAGACATTCTCGGTCGTAAATACTGTAACAGATATCGCGCCGCTTCTTGTTATTGGGTTTGCAGCGTATCAAGGCATTCAAGGAAACATTACAATTGGGGCTTTAGTTGCTTTTGTAGCGTATATGGATCGACTATATAATCCACTTAGACGACTAGTGAATTCATCTACAACACTGACACAATCGATCGCGTCTATGGACCGGATGTTTGAGTTTTTAGATGAGTCCTATGATATTGAAGACTCTCCTCAGGCGAAATCCTTAACATCGGTAAAAGGAAAGCTTGATTTTGAAAATGTATCATTCACTTACAACGAGGAAGAAGCGGATGTGTTACATAATGTTTCCTTATCGGTTGAAGCAGGTGAAACGATTGCTCTTGTGGGAATGAGTGGCGGAGGTAAATCTTCGTTGATCAGCTTGATTCCACGCTTTTATGACGTATCAGAAGGAAGCATCAAGCTCGATGGAACGGATATCCGCGATTTTAAAGTGCGAACACTAAGAGATAATATCGGTATGGTTCTTCAAGATAATATTCTTTTTAGTGAATCTGTTCGCGCGAATATTCTTATGGGTAATCCAGAGGCTTCAGATGAAGACATGATTGCGGCTGCTAAAGCGGCTAATGCACATGAATTCATAATGAGCCTTCCGGAGGGTTATGATACCAAGATCGGGGAACGTGGAGTCAAATTATCTGGCGGTCAGAAGCAGCGAGTGGCTATATCTCGTGTCTTTTTAAAAAATCCACCGCTCCTTATTCTTGATGAAGCAACTTCTGCACTCGACCTTGAGAGTGAACATTTAATTCAAGAAGCTTTAGAAAAACTTGCAAAAGATCGAACAACGTTCATTGTGGCCCACCGACTTTCCACTATAACGCATGCGGATCGAATCATCGTGATCGATCACGGCAGGATCGTAGAAATCGGTAACCATAAGAAATTGATGGAAAAACAAGGCGCCTATTATGACCTATTCATGGTTCAACAACTAAGTTAATTTTAGACGAGACCAGCAGAGATGCTGGTCTTTTTTATAGCTTTTAAACGGGATTGTAGTTTCAAAGGCACATGAAAATCATACGAAAGAACTACAACATAAGACATATTTGTCGACTATTCTGAAAATTAAATATTGTCAAATTGTCAGAGTAGTGTCATAATTCTCAACAGAGAAGTAATATTCTAGGAAATTTGGCAGCTTAGAGAAAGGAGTGAGATCTCATGGGAAATCCAGTTCTAGAAGTGAAGAACTTAAGAACTTCTTTCCTTACAGACGATGGCGCAATCCCTGCTGTGGATGGTGTTGATTTCCACGTCAATCCTGGTGAAGTGCTTGGTATCGTAGGAGAATCGGGCTGCGGTAAAAGTGTGACGTCACTATCCGTAATGGGACTAGTACCTACACCGCCTGGGAAAATTGAAGGAGAGATTCTCTTTAAAGGTGAAAATATTGCTTCAGCACCAGAAAGAAGGATGCGGCAAATTAGAGGCAATGAAATCGGAATGATTTTTCAGGAGCCGATGACAAGCTTGAACCCGGTTATAACAATCGGTGAGCAGCTTATTGAATCACTACGCATACATAGAAAATGGTCCAAAAAAGAAGCGATGGGCAAAGCCGTTGAGATGCTTAAGCTAGTGGGGCTTCCACGGGCAGAAGAGCTTGTAAAAGAATATCCTCATCAATTATCAGGAGGTATGCGTCAGCGTGTCATGATCGCCATGGCCATGATCTGTGACCCTAAACTTCTGATAGCGGACGAGCCTACTACCGCTTTGGATGTTACGATTCAAGCCCAGATTTTAGATCTGATGAAACGACTAAACAAAGAAACAGACACCGCCATCATGATGATTACACATGATCTTGGTGTAGTTGCTGAGATGTGTGAGCGCGTTGTTGTAATGTACGCTGGAAAAGTGGTCGAAGAAGGTGAAGTAAAAACCATCTTCCAAGATCCGAAGCATCCTTATACGGTAGGGTTGATCAAGTCCGTACCAGACATGAGGGAGAAGGTTGGCCGTCTATACTCTATACCAGGAAACGTACCGAAACCCGGTTCTGTCAAAACGGGTTGTTCGTTCGCACCACGTTGTGAGCATGCAGGAACAAGGTGTATAACTGAAACTCCTCATCTTAAAACTCAAGAAGGCAGTCATCAAGTCAGATGCTGGCTTTACGAGGACGGGAAAGGAGTGAATCTGCATGAGTCAGACACAGCCATTAGTTAAAGTTGAAAATTTAAAGATGCACTTTCCGATTAAAGGCGGACTATTGAGCAAGACCGTTGGCGAAGTAAAGGCAGTAGACGGAATCTCTTTTTACATAAAAAAAGGGGAGACACTCGGCCTCGTAGGAGAGAGCGGGTGCGGTAAGTCCACGACAGGACGCATGCTCTTAAGACTTTTAGAACCTACTGAAGGAAAGATCTACTTTGAAGGCGAGGATATTACGAAATTATCCTCGAGTGAGATGAGGAAGAAACGCCGCGAGATGCAGATGGTGTTTCAAGATCCTTTTGCTTCCCTGAACCCGCGTCATACGGTTGAGAAAATTTTAGAAGAGCCACTAATCGTTCATGGTGTAAAAGATAAAGCGGAACGAAAAAGACGAGTAAAAGAACTGCTTGAAGTGGTAGGACTCTCAAGCTGGCACGCAAAGCGATATCCTCACCAATTTTCAGGAGGACAAAGACAGCGTATCGGAATCGCACGAGCACTTGCCGTGAATCCGAAGCTCATTATCGCGGACGAGCCGGTATCTGCACTGGATGTTTCCATTCAATCTCAAGTATTAAACCTTTTACAAGATCTTCAAAAAGAGTTCGATCTTACGTATTTGTTTATCGCGCATGACCTTGGCGTAGTCCGCCATATCAGTGACCGAGTGGGAGTTATGTATTTGGGTCATATCGTAGAGCTTGCTGATAGTGAAAAGCTTTATGATGATCCAAAACATCCATATACACAAGCTCTTTTATCAGCTGTTCCTATACCAGATGTAGAGCATCGAAAGGACCGTGTCATCCTGCAAGGAGATGTTCCGAGTCCATCGAATCCGCCTGCTGGTTGTCCGTTCCATACACGTTGCCCTGCAGCGATGGATCATTGTGGAACCGTAAAGCCTGTTTTAAAAGAAGTTGCTGAAGGCCACTACGCTGCCTGCCACCTTTACGAATAACGGCAGACACGTACATATAAACAAAGGCATAACTAAAATGAGAACTGGGGGAAAGAAGATGAAGAAAAGTTTATTAACTTTATTTGCTTTAATGCTCGCTTTATCTCTTGCGTTGGCAGGGTGTTCATCAGGAGGAGATAGCAGCAGTGGAGGAGACGACGAAAAAGTCGATCCGAACAATGTCATGATCTACGGTCGTGGCGGAGATTCTGTAGCACTTGATCCAGCAGTTGTTACTGACGGTGAATCATTCATCGTAACAGAGCAAATCTATGAGCCACTAGTAAACTACGGAAAAGATAACACAGATATCGTTCCTGGTCTTGCAAAGAAATGGGAGATCTCTGAAGATGGCTTGACGTATACATTCGAGCTTGAAGAAGGTGTTAAGTTCCACGATGGTGAGAAGTTCAACGCTGATGCAGTTGTAAAGAACTTTGACCGCTGGGCACAAAGTAAAGATGGTGAGAAATTCGCATACTACGGATCTATGTTTGGTGGGTTTGAAGGTGACGAAGGCCACGTCATTAAAGATGTAAAAGCAGATGGTGAGAACAAAGTAGTTATTACGTTGAACAAGCCACAAGCTCCATTCTTAAAGAACGTAGCCATGAGCCCGTTCGCAATCGCGAGTCCTAAGTCATTAGACGGCGACAAGCTAAGCAAAGAGCCAGTTGGTACAGGTCCTTTCAAATTCAAGAGCTGGAAGCCAAACGATACGATCGTTCTTGAAAAGAATGCTGACTATTGGGTAAAAGATATGCCGAAACTTGATGGCGTAACGTTTAAAGTAATCAAAGATAACTCTTCTCGTTTGAATGCACTAACAAAAGGCGAAATCGACTTAATGGATGCTCTTAATCCATCTGATATGAAAAAAGTTTCAGACAATGGGAAGCTTCAGTTGTTCGAACGTCCATCTATGAATGTTGGTTACCTAGGATTTAACGTTGAAAAAGCACCATTTGATAAAAAAGAAGTACGTCAGGCGATCAGCCACTTGATCGACAAGCAAGCGATCATCGACAACTTCTATGAAGGAACAGCTGAGCCGGCTAAAAACCCAATGCCTCCTTCAATCGCTGGATACAACGATGAGATTCAAGATCGTGAGTATGACGAAGCAAAAGCAAAAGAACTTTTAGCAAAAGCAGGTATGGAAAAAGGATTCGAAATGGATCTTTGGGCAATGCCTGTAGCACGTCCATATATGCCAAATGGTCAAAAAGTAGCTGAAGCGATTCAAGCGAAACTTGCAAAAGTGAATATTAAAGCGAACATCGTAACATTTGAGTGGGGTACTTACCTTGAGAAAGTTCAAAAAGGTGAAGCACCAATGTTCATGTTAGGTTGGACAGGTGACAATGGAGATGCGGATAACTTCCTTTATACGCTTCTTGATAAAGACACGATCGACTCTAACAACTACTCTCGTTATGCGAACGAAGACGTTCATAAGCTTTTAGTTGAAGCTCAAACAACGGCTGACGAAGCGAAGCGTGAAGAGCTTTACAAACAAGCACAAGTAATCATCCATGAAGATGCTCCATGGGTACCACTTGTTCACTCTAAGCCTCAGTTAGCTGGAGCAAGCAAGATTAAAGGATTCGTTCCACATCCTACAGGTTCTCAATCTTTCGCGGACGTATCTTTCGAATAATGTATGGCGGGGAGTATGGCCTAAAATAGCCTGCTCCTCTTTTTTTGGAAAATGATTCTCTAAAAGGTAGTCTTTCATAACCCCTTTGATACGTTGATTGGAAAGTAAGGTGCGAGACTCCTGGGGGATCAGCGGGACAGGTGAGACTCTTAATAGCGCCTAGCGCTAAAAGGCTCACCGCACGCCCCCCGGAAAGCGAGCATCCTGGAGTGGAAAGCAACGCCTTTCAAGAATCACAACTCGTAACCTAACATACTTGTAATTCTTCTTAAGAAAGAGGTGACCCTATGTTTGCCTATACGATCAGACGGTTAGCAACGCTCGTTCCTGTACTTTTAGGGATGACATTTATCGTGTTCATGATGATTCGCGCTATCCCGGGTAATCCAGCACAATTAATTTTAGGGCAACAGGCCACAAAGGAAGCTGTTGCTGCATTAACTCAGCGACTTGGATTAGACCAACCGTGGTACACGCAATTTATTGATTATTTGACAGGTCTTTTTACAGGAGACCTAGGAGTTTCATTAAAAACGAACGTTCCGATCGCAGAAGAAGTGTGGCCGTATCTAGCAGCTACCATTGAACTTGCTTTAGTTGCGATGGTTATTGCAATCGTGATTGGAGTTAACGCAGGTATCATTTCCGCGTGGTTTCAAAACTCTTGGTTCGATTATACGGCTATGGTTCTTGCGCTAGTTGGTGTTTCTATGCCGATCTTCTGGCTTGGATTGATGGAGCAATATGTTTTCTCTATTCACTTTGATCTTCTACCGACTACAGGAAGAGACAACATTCGTGTCCCGGTTGATCCGATCACGCATCTGTATTTGATCGACACATTGATCCAAGGAAGAATGGATCAGTTTGCTGAGGTAGTCAAACATCTCATCTTGCCAGGAGCTGCACTAGCTACGATACCGATGGCAATTATCGCGCGTATGACTCGCTCAAGCATGCTTGAAGTTATGCGCTCAGACTACATCCGAACGGCTCGTGCTAAAGGGATGAAAATGTTTTGGGTCGTATACAAGCATTCATTGAAAAACGCGTTAATCCCAGTAGTAACGGTTATCGGTCTTCAGACGGGACTGCTATTGGGCGGTGCGATTCTGACTGAGACGATTTTCGGATGGCCGGGCATTGGTACATACATCTATGATGCGATCTCGTATCGTGATTATCCGGTTATCCAATCTGGTATTTTAGTAGTCGCAACGATTTTTGTATTAATCAATCTACTCGTTGATTTGCTGTACGCAGCAATTGACCCGAGAATTAAATTCAAGTAGGAGGGATTAGAATGTCAGAACTCACAAGATCAACACCTCCCGTAGTTCCGCAGCCACAGCATATGCCAGTGGAACCTGTGGAAGACAAAGTAATCTCTCCTTGGAAAGATGCTTGGAGAAGCTTCAAAAAGAATAAGATCGCTCTTGTCGGTCTATCGATCGTATCGCTATTTATCTTGATTGCGATTTTCGCGGACCTGATTGCACCTTACAGCTATAGTGAAGTTGAGCTAAAAGATAAACACATCGCTCCATCTGCTGAACATTGGTTTGGAACGGATGAATTCGGCCGTGATATTTTAAGCCGTGTCATTCATGGTGCTCGCATCTCGCTTTGGGTAGGATTTTTCTCGGTAGCTGGCTCCGTTATCGTAGGTTCCTTGCTTGGCATTATTGCAGGATATTATGGAAGATGGGTCGATGGCATCATTTCCCGTATTTTTGATATTTTACTGGCGTTTCCAAGTATCTTACTTGCTATTGCAGTTGTGTCTGTACTTGGACCTTCTCTAAAAAATGCGTTGATCGCGATCGCGATTATAAACATTCCAACGTTTGGACGCTTGTTGCGCTCAAGGGTGCTTAGTGTAAAAGAAGAGGAATACATTACAGCAGCTCGAGCGGTCGGAATGAGCGACTTCAGGATACTGATTCATCATATCCTCCCGAACAGTCTCGCTCCAATTATCGTTCAAGGAACACTTGCCATCGCAACGGCGATCATTGAAGCAGCAGCTCTTGGATTCTTAGGAATGGGTGCACAGCCACCAACTCCAGAGTGGGGTAAGATGCTCGCGGATTCAAAAGACTTTATCATTCAAGCGCCATGGACCGTATTGTTCCCAGGCTTAGCGATCATGCTCACGGTACTCGGATTCAACCTTATGGGTGACGGCCTGCGTGATGCACTAGATCCACGAATGAAGAGTTAGCGATTAGTTGAATGTGAGGAAGCTTGGCTTAGGCTGAGCTTCTTTTTTATGTGGTTTTTTCTAGGAGGGGGGTTAGGTTGTATTTGCGGGATTTTCTATTCCCTGTAAAAGGAAGGTCTAATAATCGTAAAAGATTATATGCTTGTTTTTTTGATGATAAGTTTAAATAATCACTACATTCACTTGTTGTGATGGTATGAGAAATTAATAGAGCATAATCTTGTAGTGCCGTGATATGAGCTGTTTTAGATGAAGATGAGCAAGTAGGGCAATACCAATTCCCCCAAACATAGCTCATTGAAGAATGATCACATTTTGAGCAGAACACACCTCGGATTAGCTCATTTTTATTTATTTTATATAATTTACAAACATCTGGATCGTAAGAAGAACTTACTTTGGAAAGTATTTTACTTAACTTCTTTATTTCCTTATGTGTATACAATATATTGGGATGCTTTCGAGATAGGTTTGCGTATTTATGTTGTAGGCTCGAGCTTCTAATTACTTTTTCGGAAGCTTCTAGATAAGTTGGAGAAGCTTCAATAATTGATGAAGGGTTAGTAATGACTACAAGGGTTTCAATGGGAAGTGACGTGAATTTATATTGATTTAGTATTTTATATAAATGTAACTTTTGGAGTTCAACTTGTTCTATGGGATTCGGGAACGCTTCTTTTTTACCTTCATAAGTCCGAATAAGTTGGGAAAAACGATCATCAAAGTATAGATGTCCAACTAAATTTTTAATTTCTAGTATTGTAATGAAGCTAGGAGAAAGAATTACGGTGTCCATTTGAAAATAATAATCATCCTGAAGAATACGTATGTTATGTAGGAAATAAACATCTTTAGGTAGATATCGATAGAAAAATTCAAGTGATTTTTCACCTTTATAACCAGTGGTGTGGTTTTTCAATTTCTGTTGAAGTTCAAGCAACTTATTATGTGTTTGGGGCATACGTTTAATTAATTTTGATAATTTGGTTATATAAATAGGAATTTTCCTATGTTTTTTAATAATTACTCCTCCAATATCCCGTTTTTTTGTGTACATTTTCATTTTGAATTTTTTATATGTCCTAATCAAAAGGTAAGATTACTATTTTGAGTGTGGAAATTTACTAATTTGAAATATTTAATACTTAATTTAGAAGAAAACAACTATAATTTGAACAATTAAATGCGTAATTTGACCAAATCTAAGCATATATTGACGAGATTACAATTATAGACATATTTCGATACGGCTGTTTAAGCAAAGTGTCCACACAAACAAACAAACCAACCCTCAAAAAAGGGTTGGCTTCCAATACACATGTTAGTCTTCAAACCGCTGGTCCAACTGCACTTCACTGTCTTCCTGGTGGTAGTTCTTAAAGCTTTCTACCAGTGTGTTCAAGTGTTCCAATTGGTCTGCGTAATCTATGATCAGGGCGAAAACGGGGAATAGTTCGATCCAATCTTCGTTCTCTGGATTTTTGTAATAGCTCATGATGCATTTCATGAGTGCTTTTTTATTGATAGCATCATCCATATCAAGCGTATGCTGTGCACGGATCTTGTCTGTGTACTTCAACAGCATCTGTTCGTGGAAGTTGGTCAAGCCATCAAGTTTTAATTGGATCAGCTCTTGAAGAGGTTCAGGCATGTTGTTCAATTCGTTTTCATGACGGTGAAGACTCTTCAACAGTTCTAGTGCTTTGTTTGTCGTTTGTATCATCTGGCGGTAAAGAACCAGTTTTCGTGTTTTGGTGTACTTATTGCTTCTAAAATACGTACGTTCTTCTTTATACAATAAGTAATATTGATCCATCTTAAAGCGGTTTTCTTTGAGATGAGTCAGATCTTCTTTAATGGCACTATGTTCTGTAGCATGACGGGTAATCATGCGAATCCATTTTATGATTTCGTCCGTGTGATCGGAAATTTTATAATACAGTTTCGTTTCGTATTTAGGCGGCATGAATACCAAGTTAACTAAGAACGCTGATAATACGCCAAGCATGATCAATAAGAAACGGTCGATCGCAAAACCGATAAAGTTTTCCGTATGGCTCTCCATGATCACGATCACGGTAACGATGGATAACGGAATCGTTTTCTCAATCTTCATTTTTAAGTTCGCTGCAATGACAAGTACGACAACGAATCCGATAACAAATGGGTTGTTTCCTAGTAAAATTACAAAGATAATAGCAAAAATGGCACCCACCAAGTTACCTTGAACTTGTTCTAAAATGGTTTGATACGATCTATAGATGGATGGCTGGATCGCAAATGTAGCGGCAATCGCGGCATAGACCGGCTGATCCAATTGAAACAACATCGCTAAGTAGATCGATAAAGAAATGGCTAAACCCGTTTTAATCATTCGGGCTCCTAGTTTCATAACTGCAATAATTCCTTTCTCATAAAAAATGTTAATAATCTCAAACACTATAAACTGTTTCGACCTTTTAATCAAGTAAATATCTGTTAACAAATTGTGAAAAGTAACAGACCTATATACCTTATGAAAAACAAAAACGCTCTATTACAGGTTTTCCCTTAAATCAAAAAAAGAATCCGTACCATGACGGATTCTTTCATATTTCTATAAAACTTATAGGGAGCTGAATGCTCTGCCAGCTGCTTCGATCGTTGCGCGAACGTCTTCTTCGGTGTGCGCTGTTGTTAAGAACATCGCTTCATATTTGGATGGAGCAAGGTTGATCCCTTCATGCAGCATGTGTTTGAAGTATCTTCCGAAAATCTCACCATCTGTTGCTTCTGCTTGTACATAGTTCTCGATCTTTTCATCTGAAAAATAAAGGGTTAAAGCACCTTTCAAGCGGTTGATCGTTACGGAAACACCATGTTTCTCAGCTTGTTCAAGCAAACCTTTTTCAAGAATAGCACCCAAGCGGTCCATTTCCTCGTAAACGCCTTCTTCTTTTAAAACTTCTAAACAAGCGATACCCGCTGAAATCGATGCTGGGTTTCCTGCCATCGTTCCAGCTTGATATGCAGGTCCGAGTGGTGCTACTTTTTCCATGATCTCTTGTTTTCCGCCATATGCGCCGATCGGCAGTCCGCCGCCGATAATCTTTCCGAGCGCTGTCATGTCTGGTTTAACACCAAGAAGATCTTGTGCGCCTCCATACATGAAACGGAAAGCTGTAATCACTTCATCATAGATTACAAGTGCGCCATGTTCATGGGTGATATCGTTAACAGCTTGCAAAAAGCCTTCTTTCGGTTCGACGATCCCGAAGTTTCCAACGATCGGTTCCACTAAAACAGCAGCGATCTGATCTCCCCATTTATCCATCGCCTCACGATAAGCGTCAACATCATTAAATGGAACGGTGATCACTTCTTGCGCGATAGATTTTGGAACACCAGCTGAATCAGGAGTACCTAGAGTCGAAGGACCAGAGCCAGCTGCAACTAAAACTAAATCGGAATGGCCGTGATAGCAGCCAGCGAACTTGATGATCTTATCGCGTCCTGTATAAGCACGAGCGACGCGGATTGTTGTCATGACCGCTTCTGTTCCAGAGTTTACGAAACGAACTTTATCCATCGCAGGCATCGCTTCTTTTAACATCTTCGCGAATTTTACTTCAAGAGAAGTAGGCGTTCCGTAAAGAACACCGTTTTGTGCGGCTGTCACGATTGCCTTTGTGATATGAGGATGAGCATGTCCGGTAATAATAGGACCATAAGCAGCTAGATAATCGATGTACTGATTGCCGTCTTCATCCCAAAAATATGCGCCTTGTGCGCGTTCCATAAATACAGGTGCACCACCGCCAACTGCTTTAAATGATCGGGACGGACTGTTAACACCGCCAACAATATGTAGAAGCGCTTCATCATAGAGAGCTTCAGATTTCGTATGATTCATCTATAAATACCTCCTGTAAACGATACGTCAGTTAAGTTCAATTCATATTGTAGCATGAATAAGCGCGAGGAACAGGTATGGAAAACTATAACAAAGCAGTCTCAACTATTTGAGTTTATGAATGTGATTGGAGTAAACTTATCGAGTGCCTTGAGTTTCTTTATTTAGGAAACTTTAAATTTCACATTGCAAAATTGGGACCTTACAAGGCTAAGAATTGGATTCTCTAAGAAAGGTTACTTTCTATTTTGATATTTTCTTCATTGACTAGTTGATTGGAGCGGAAGGTGCGAGACTCCTGTGGGACTAGCGGTCAGGTGAGACACTTAAGGGCGCAAAGCGGCGAGTGGCTCACCGCCTGCCCCACGGAAAGCGAAGCACCTGAAGCGCAGATCAACCACTTTAAAGAACAACATTTATAGCGAAAAAAATTACGGAGGCATTTCTATGCAGAACATTATAGATGTACAAGGTTTAAAAAAAGAATTTAAATCCTTCTCCAGCCGATCAGGTCTGAAGGGGGCGTTTCGTGACCTTTTTACACGAAACTATACGATTAAGACAGCAGTAGATGACATCTCTTTTACGATAAAAAAAGGAGAGATGGTCGGTTATATCGGGGAGAACGGTGCAGGTAAGTCGACTTCCATTAAAATGCTGACAGGGATCCTCACACCGACTGACGGAAAGATTGTCGTTAACGGCATGAATCCGCATAAGGAACGAGAGAAGTTCGTAAAAACGATCGGTGTTGTCTTTGGCCAAAGATCGCAGTTATGGTGGGATATAGCGGTTCAAGAGTCATTCAGATTATTAAAGAAAATCTACAATGTGCCGGATCAACAGTATGAAGAGCATATGAAAGATGTGATCGAGACGCTTGATATCGGGCCGTTGCTCGACAAGCCTGTCCGCAAACTTTCACTCGGACAACGCATGCGCTGTGAACTCGCTGCAGCTCTTATTCATAATCCGCCGCTATTGTTTCTGGACGAGCCGACAATCGGACTTGATGTGCTCGTAAAGTTAAAAATTCGTGAGTTTCTAAAGAGAATTAACGAGAAATACGGTACGACGATTCTTTTAACAACGCATGACCTTTCAGATATTGAAGCGCTTTGTGAACGAGTGGTTATGCTTGATGAAGGAAAAATTATTTATGATGGACCACTAAAAGAGCTTCGTGAAAATTGGGCAGAAGGAAAACAGATTCAGTTTCAGTTTAGTGAAAAAGCAACGTTGGAAGAGTTGCAGCATCTTACACAAGAACATCTTGTGGTTTGGGAAAAAGGCGAGAGTGACCTAGTATGGGTTGCTTCGGTTGATGCTGACGAGACCGTGATTTCAGGTGTGATCGGAAAAGTGACTGCAGCTAAAAAGATTGCTGACTTGAAGATTCTTGAGATATCAACAGAAGAGATCATCCGAAATATTTATGTTGAAGGTGCTGTTCGTCATGGGTAAGTATATCGAGATGATTCGCATCCGTTTTTTAATGATGCTTGCATACCGGACGAACTATTACAGTGGAATACTCATTTATAGCATTAATATAGGAGCTTATTACTTTCTATGGAGTGCCATCTATGGAGGAAAAGAAAACATACAAGGTCTTTCTATCACTCAGATGACAACGTATATAGCTGTTGCGTGGATGGCAAGAGCCTTTTATTTTAACAACATCGACCGAGAGATTGCGATGGAAATTAAAGAAGGAAAAGTGGCCGTTGAGATGGTCCGTCCTTATCCATATTTAAACATGAAGATGATGCAAGGCTTAGGCGAAGGAATCTTCAGGCTTTTATTCTTCTCTGTTCCTGGAATGATCATCGTAGCGCTCGTGTTTCCGATTGAATTATCCACGAACGCAAGTACATGGTTGTTATTTTTCCTATCGATCACGTTCAGCTTTATCATTAACACACAGATCAATCTGTTAGCTGGAATCGCAACTTTCTTCTTATTTAATAATGATGGCTTGATTCGGGCAAAACGTGTCGTGATCGATTTGTTTTCTGGACTTATCTTACCGTTAAGTTTCTATCCGATGTGGGCTCAGAACGTGATGAGCTATTTGCCGTTTCAAGGGATCAGCTATATCCCGAGTATGATTTTTACTGAAGGGTTTAAAGGCTCACAGATCTATGAAGCCCTTCTTAACCAAGCAATATGGTCGCTACTCCTTATCATTCCGGTGTATGGGCTTTGGATTTTGGCGAAGCGTCAGCTTGTGGTTCAAGGGGGTTAGAAGCAGATGGAGTATATTTCAATCTTTTTTCAATACGTCGGACAATATTTAAAAACAAGGCTTACGTATCGTGCTGATATGATCGTCGAAATCTTTTCAGATCTATTATTTCAAGCGGTAAATTTAGTTTTTATCCTGGTCGTATTCGGCCATACGAATCTTCTTGCCGGATGGAGTAAGGATGAGATGATCTTTATTTACGGATTCTTCTTAGTTCCATTCTCGATCTTTGCTTCTTTCTTTAATATCTGGGATTTTACAGACAGATATATTGTAAAAGGCGAGATGGATCGTATCTTAACAAGACCCGTTCACAGTCTTTTTCAAATTGTACTTGAACGAATGGAGTTAGAATCACTGTTCGGTGTAGTTACAGGATTAGTGGTCATGTTCTATGCAGGTGATAAGCTGGGTCTCGAGATCAGCTGGTACGATCCGTTCATCTTCATTCTGTTAGTAATAGGCGGAGCACTCGTGTATGCAGGTATTTTTATTGCTCTTGCAACGATCGGGTTCTGGTCTGATTCGAGAACAGATATAATGCCGATGATGTACAACATCGGAAACTACGGAAGATATCCAGTTGATATCTACAACAAAGTGATCAAGTATGTGTTAACGTGGATCCTTCCGTTCGCGTTTGTCGGTGTATATCCATCTTCCTATTTCTTAGAACGTGAAGAGTGGTATACGTATGCGTTCTTAACACCGGTTGTTGGAATCGTGTTTTTCTTGATCGCTGTAACGTTATGGAACGTTGGAGTGACAAAGTATAGAGGCGCTGGTAACTAAAGAAAAACCGTTCTCCTTAATTGAGAGAGCGGTTTTTGTTGTTTAATTTTCCATACTAGACTTGTTTTGATAATCGTTCTAGGACAGCTGGGCAAGTATGACACTTGAAAGTGAAACGTACCAATATGGCACACCGCCTGCCCCGCGAAAAGCGATCAATTTAAAGCGGAGATCAACTACTCTCAAAAGCAACAATGAATACAAAAACAGCCATTTCATTTAGACAAAGATCGATTCTTAAAATGCTGTTCTAAATCTTTCGTCATGATGTTAATGCAAAGCACCAAAAGGGCAAAAGCGGTTACAGGAACCATAACGATAAATGGCTCTAGCATTAGTTCCTTGTGATAAGCAGAGATTAATCCAGTCCATTCATTAGAAACCGATGCATAATGGTTGAATTGGTCATGCTCTTGACCGGAAGTGATTTGCACACCGCCAATAAAAAGATGATAGATTGCTAAGTGAAGCATTAACGTTAGAACTTGTGCAAATTGGCGGCCGACTAAAACAAACAGTCTCGGCCATAGATGGGGAAAAATATGTTTTGCTGTGATTTGAAAGGAAGAAGCACCCATGAGTTTGGCACATATAACATAATCCGTCCTCGATAACAGTTCAGTCGTTTCAGCGATGATTTTTCCGAGCGGCAGAACACCAACTGCAATAAGAACAAGCAACTGAAGAAATAATGTTTCTGAAGTTGAGAGCACAGATTCATTTCTTAATTCGTAAAAAAGAAAAGGCGACAAAGTCAGCAGTACAATAAGGGATGGTGGAACGTATTGGAAGCTTTGGATCAGACCGCTGAACCAGCTGCTATTCAACAAGCGTTTAAAAAACAATCCCAAAATAACAGAAATTAAGATTCTTGCTAACGTAATGATACAGGCAAAAAGAATCGTATATTTGGCACCGTCAACTAAGATATAAAATAAATCCTTTCCAATACGATCTGTACCAAGCCAATTCTCTTTAGAAGGACTATAAGGCGGAATGTCCAACTTTTTTAAGGAATCAGAGTATCGAAATTGGTTTACTTCAGGTTCAGAAAATGCGAGCGGAATGACAATACTTGCAGCCAAAATGAACAGAAGCAAAAAGAGACCTGTAAAGAAAAGAGGAATTTTACTCAGCATGAATATACCTCCTCTTGAAGATCACTTTTTGTAAACCTTTAATTGCTGCAAATAACGGAGTGACGATCAGCAGTAAAAGCATAGCCTTCGTTTCATAAGGTTGTTCACTTAATAGAATTTGAATAACACCATTCATATTAAACAGGTATTCCAATACGACCATCTGGCTGAATAAAAGAAGCATGATGATGGGGAAGTGTGTACTGAGTTCAGAGATGGTGTTACTTAAAAGATGTTTCAAAATTATAGCGGATTTACTGATCCCTTTTGAACGAGCAAAAGTGATATAATCCTTATCCACCTCTGTCTCTGAAAGTAATAGCATCATTCTAAATAAATAGATACCAGGTACAATACTGAGTGTTGCAAGCGGAATCAAAAGAGCAGGTTCTTTGCTGGATGTAAAAGGATTTGCGGCAAGCCACCCAGTTTGCTTATAAATCCAAACAACGAATAGCTGTATGCAAAAAACAAAGAACAAATCTGGCATCGATTCTAGTAAGCTGCAGCATTTTAGAAGTACTTTCTTAAAGATGGAAGGAAGCAGTTCTGTCATCCATCCAAGTACTATAGCCATAATGATAGAGATAGTAAAACTAGCTATGATGAGTCCTGCAGTATAGATGACAATACTCCAAACCTCTGGAAATAATGGTCTTTCAGTGATCTGATCCAGAAACTCTACTGAGCGGTTTTCGGGCATTTTAGGAAAGGCGAGTGTTTGTGTTTGTGTGTAAAGAGTTAACGTATGTGGTTTGGTTAGTTGGACAATTGTTTCAATAACAGTCTGTCCGTAACGAAACAGGCTGAATTTCAAAGTGTTCTCTCCAGCAAATAAAGACGGAGTTGCTGAGAGTAAAATAACACCTATGGACAGCAATAAATAAGGTTTCATTAATACGAATAACTTCTTCATGACTTTAGCTTCCTTTCACGTTAAGTCAGCCGTGAAAATATATTCGTCCAAAACAGGCTGCTGCATAAATTGAGCGACATCTGTACGAAGTGATTCCAGTCTTTCTCGCTTACCGGTGTAAAAAACGTAATAGCCTTTTCTTTGTGTTTCGGCTAAACCACATAAAAGCAACTGCTTTAAATGATTCGATACGGTAGCTTCAGTGAGATGGTATTTATAAGCAAGTTGTTTCGTGCTGTAAGGATGGTGAAGCAAGTCTTGCAGGATCTTAAGTCTTGTTGGCTCACTCAGTACTTTTAATAAGGAAATTAAATCTTCAGGTGGTTCATGGTTTTTTTCTGAATCCGGAACAGCAACATGGAGTGCGATGCTAACTCGGTCTTGGTTGCAGCAAAGCATGACGTGTGGCGTAGCGAATGTAGATGGCTGAATCACGAGTCTAGGAAACTCTTCAAACGAAAACGTGTAAACATCATTCTTCTTAATTTTTATCGAATCAGAAGTTACTGTAACATCAGGATGTATGCTGTTTAAGCATTCAATTTTCGAGTCACTCAGTTCTTTCTTGAAATTGTCAGATGCTCTTGAAATCCAAGGCGTAATTCTGAAAAGCTCTTCTGCAAACAAGTAACGGTTGTAATCATAAAAGAAATCACAAACCTTCTTTTTCCAGGGCGCAGCATGTAAAAGAATGTCTCGTTCAATAGAGTGAAGAGGTGCTGATGCAGGGCTGTTTTTCCACTTGAGCAAAGAGTCACTTCCATATTTCTCACCTAGCAAGAGATAGGAAAACGTTAAGTCTGGAATGAGCGCTATACGTTCAATGGCCTCTTCGACGGTAGATTCATTAAATTGAAATTCGTTTCGAATGTTAACGAAATACATCCAGTCATAAAAATGCGGTCCCCATTTGTTGATTAAAAGTAAAAGATCTTGCGGTAATTTTTTTTTTGCTTTTTCAGCCCATGCAAGTCGATATGGGTGGTGAGCAGGATTTTGAATAACGTGGAGGCTCATTATCATTTCGTTAAAAGGGGAAAAGTCAACTGAAACTAGTGCCATTTTCATCGTCCTTCCATTTTGAATGATTTATAATTTGATTAGCTGAAGATCGAATTAGTTTTTGAGAATTTCAAAATTACAAATAATTTACATTCTAATAGGAGATAAGTCAATGTTTATTTTCTGGACTTAAGACCTGATTTTTTACATGTCAAAGCTTATTGTTATAAATAAGCATTCATTATCCTGTAAGATATAAACAAAATCACATTGCATAGCAGAAATGAGGAAATACATATGAAAATTATGGTGATTGCAGGAAGTCCGACAGCAGAATCAAGAACAAGAGGAATTGCACAATTCGCTGCAGAAACGTTGAAACAGATGAACGTTGAAGTCTTGTATTTTGATGTAGGAATCGATAAGTTACCTTTATTTACAGGAGATGCTACGACAGCTCAGAATGAGGCAGTAAAAAAATTAGCTGAGTATGCTGAACAAGCTGATGGCTTTTTTGTAACGAGCCCAGAGTATCACAGCGGAATAAGCGGAGCATTGAAAAATGCGCTTGATTTCTTAGGAGGAAAGCATTTTAAGAACAAACCGTCAGCAATTGCTGTTGCTGCAGGAGGCGGAAAGGGCGGAATGAACGCATTGACTAATCTTCGCACTGTGCTCCGCGGTGTATACAGCTTAGTACTGCCAGATCAATTTGTTGCAGATCCAGTTAATTTTGATGAAGGCAACGTACTCGTTGATGAATTGGCACAAACGCGCGTGCGTGAGTTAACACTTCAGTTAAAAGAGTTAACAGAAGCGATTTCAGTAAACCAAGCTAAATAAAAAGTAAGAAGACAGCCTGTGAAAATCAGGCTGTCTTTTTTGATCATAAGGCTGTCCTATTCAATCTTTCTTTTTCATAGGATAAAGAGAGGTGGACAGAATGGAAAATGTCGTATTAGTAATCTTGATCATAACAACTGCTAGTCTCATTATCAGAAGTATATGGATGCTCTTTAAACATCCTGGAATCAAAGAACATCTGATGCCAGCGAGTCATCTGCTGATCTTGTTCATCGTGTACGGAACAATCATTTCAGGATTTGGACTCATTTATGCCCTTATCTCTCTGATGGGCTATCCCGTCATAAAACTAGAATTGAATCAGAGTGATTTTTTCTCTTTTATAGAAGCATGTATCTATTTCAGCAGCACGACGATTTTGTCAGTAGGTTATGGAGACATCGTACCTGTTGGAGCAGGAAGGTGGATAGCCGCTCTTCAAGCGCTGATCGGGTATTTGCTGCCGATTGCTTTCGTGCTATCTTCGGTTGTTCACCATAACAAGATGGCAAAATAGTTGTTTGAAAACGGACATATAGGCTACCCTTAAAGAAGATGAAACTTTAAGGAGGTCTAAAATACAATGACGATAAAAACAGGAAGTAAAGCACCTGACTTTACATTACCGGCAAGTAATGGAGAAGAAGTTAAATTAATAGATTTCAAAGGCAAAAATGTGGTTCTCTACTTTTATCCAAAAGATATGACGCCAGGATGTACAACGCAAGCATGTGATTTCAGAGATCGTCACGAAGACTTTAAGCAACAGAATACCGTTATTCTCGGAGTTAGTCCTGACCCGCTAGCGCGACATGACAAATTTATCGAGAAGCATGGTCTTCCGTTCATCCTTTTAGCTGATGAGGAACATAAAGTTGCAGAGCTATACGATGTTTGGAAACTGAAAAAGAACTTTGGCAAGGAATACATGGGAATCGAACGCTCCACGTTTATTATTGATGGAGAAGGAAACATCGCGAAAGAATATCGAAAAGTAAAAGTAAAAGATCATGTAGAAGAAGCGTTGAAATTTATAGAAGAAAATCTGTCATAGAAAAAAGCCCTGAGAAATCGGGGCTTTTTAACTTTCCTGAAGTTCGTTTACCGGTATGTCCATTTCTTGATCGGGTTGTTCTCTTGTGTATGCTCTAGCGGTTTGATTGTTTTCATCAACAGATTGAAGCCATACAGGAGTTCCGTTGTGAAGCACTTGGAACTCTTTTTCTGATTTAATGATCTGCTGAGCGCGTGATACGTTCATGAATTCATTCACCTCCACGCCAAATAGTATGCAACAGAGACTGATAGACTATGCTTTTCGTTCCTAATAAATAGGCATGATGGCTTATGCGTGATAAAATGAAATAGTGTGAATTTTATAACATATAAATTCGGGGGTTATACATAATGAGAGATGAACGTTTAACGACGTTGGCTAGAACATTGCTGACGCATTCACTAAAGGTTGAAAAAGGGCAAAAAGTACTTATTACTTCATTCTTAGCAGGGAAGCCACTCGTAAAAGAGCTCGTACAGGAAACTTACAAGTTAGGAGCTTTTCCTTACGTTCAACTAGCAGACGAAGAAATTTCACGTGCATTAATGATGGGCTCAACGAAAGAACATTCTGAGGCACAACTGAAATGGGATCTTGCACGCATAGAAGATATTGATGCGTATATCTCTATTCAATGTAAAAACAATGATGCAGAGTTCTCAGAAGTTCCAAGTGAGATTTTCCAGATGAAAGCGGAGATCAATAAGCCTGTTCAAAACATGATCATCAATGATCGCCAATGGGTTTTATTAAACTACCCAACTACAGGTCTTGCACAAATGGCAAAAATGAGCTTAGAAAAGTTCACTGATTTTGTACTTGATGTGTGCAACGTGGACTATAAGGCGATGGCTGAAGCACAAAAACCACTTCATGCATTAATGGAAAGTACAGATAAAGTACGCATCACAGCTCCGGGAACTGATCTAACGTTCTCGATCAAAGGAATTCCAGCTGTTATGTGTGCAGGTGAAAATAACATTCCTGACGGAGAAGTATTTACGGCACCCGTAAAAGACAGTGTGAATGGAACCATTACTTATAACACACCTTGTCCTTATCACGGAACCACGTTTAACAACGTAAAACTTACATTCAAAGATGGAAAGATTGTTGAAGCCACTTCAGACAACACCGAAAAATTAAACGAGATCTTTAATACAGATGAAGGTGCTCGTTATGTTGGGGAATTTGCGATCGGGGTAAATCCACTGATCCAGCACCCGATGGGAGATATCTTATTTGATGAGAAGATTGGCGGAAGCATTCACTTCACACCTGGAAGAGCGTATCAAGATGCATACAACGGAAACGAATCAGGCATCCACTGGGATATGGTGTTGATTCAGCGTCCAGAGTACGGCGGAGGAGAAATCTACTTTGACGATGTATTGATCAGAAAAGACGGTTTGTTCGTTCTCCCGGAACTTCAAGGACTTAATCCGGAGAATCTTAAGTAGTATTCTTAATTGGAAGGGATACCTCGGCTTTTACCTTCAGTGAGAATGTTGATTGGAGTGTAAGGTGCGAGACTCCTGGGGGATCAGCGGGACAGGTGAGACTCTTAATAGTGCAAGGCACTAAGAGGCTCACCGCACGCCCCCCGGAAAGGGAGCATCCTGGAACGGAAATCAACCGCCCACATAGAGCAACAAAGCCTATCTCAAACAGCCAAAACAAAACAGCAACAACTTAAAAAGCGGGGAGCACGTTCCCGCTTTTTCTATTACTCGAAAAGAGGTGTTTCTTATGATTCTTTCCAGCGCGCGATTAAGAGATGATATAAAAGACGGATTAAAGAACACGTTCCCGAATGAAGAATTTCATTTTTATAAGAACATGAAAGAAGCTAAGGCGTATCTTAATCAAGCTGAAATCTTATTATCTTATGGGGAAGATCTAACTGATGAATTAGTAGCTGAATCAAAAGAACTACAATGGATCATGGTTATTTCAGCTGGTCTTGATAAAATGCCGTTTAAAGCTCTAGAAAAACAAGATATTCTGATTACGAATGCAAGAGGCATCCACAAAACGCCTATGGCAGAATATACGATTTCCATGATGCTGCAAGTTTCACGGAAAGCAAGTCTGCTTTTAGAAAATCAAAAACAGCACACGTGGGATCGGAAAGTGCCGATGACTGAGATCTCAGGAAAGACGCTTGGTATATTAGGAACAGGAGCAATCGGATGCGAGATAGCAAGACTTGTGAAAGCTTTTAATATGAAAACCATCGGATTTAATAGAAGCGGGCATTCGGCTGAAAACTGTGATGTAATCGTGGATAAAGAAGGAATCTCCACTCTTTATGAAGAAAGTGATTTTATCGTGAATGTTCTCCCATCAACACCACATACTTTTCATTTCGTTGGAAAGAGCGCCTTTTCTCTAATGAAGCAAAACACAGTATTCATTAATATCGGAAGAGGAAAAACGGTAGATGAAGAAGAGCTGATCCAAGCATTGCAAACCGAGAGAATTGGCCACGCCGTTCTCGATGTGTTTGAAAAAGAGCCATTAGTAGAAGAAAGTCCATTATGGGATATGAAGAACGTAACGGTTACGCCGCACCTTTCAGGGATTTCACCTCAATACCAAGAAAGAGCGATCGAGATCTTTTGTGATAATCTAACTCTATATAGAAATGATAAGCGTAAAGAGATGATCAATATCATTCCATATGACCGGGGGTATTAGTATGAAAATTTACACAAAAACTGGAGATAAAGGAACAACATCCTTAATCTTTGGTGAACGGGTTTCTAAAAACGATGTGCGGGTAGACGCGTATGGCACATGTGATGAAGCGAATAGCATGATCGGATTTGGCGTAAGCTTGCTGCCGAGAGAAGAATGGGCAGAAAAAGCGACAACTGTTATGCAAAAAGTACAGACTGTTTTGTTTCATGTTGGAGCTGAGCTAGCGACTCCAGCGGGTAAGGAAGTAGCTTGGAAATTAAAAGAAGAAGATATCTCATTTCTTGAAGAGACGATTGATCATTGGCAGGCGGGACTGAAACCTTTAAAGCAGTTCATTCTTCCTGGTGGTTCCCCGTCAGCAAGTGCTCTTCATACCGCACGAACAATTGCGAGGCGAGCAGAACGTATTGCTGTAGAAATTGAAGGTGTAAATCCACTTGTGTTGTCTTATCTTAACAGACTTTCTGATTTCCTCTTCGTTGCTGCACGTTACGTTAACGAACAAATGAAAGTGAAAGAGCCAGTTCTACACGAAGATCAGTCTTAATACAATACTGCATACATACACTTCAATTGACAAAACCTGTAGAAAAGCAGTAGACTAATTATAACGATTATAAAGTAAGAATTCTTAAAGAAATGGGGTGCATGACGATGTCAAGCGCTAAGATAAACGCGGCAATCGACAACTTAAAATCAGTAGGTGTACGGATTACACCTCAGCGTCATGCTATCTTAGAGCATCTTATCCAATCAATGTCCCATCCGACTGCTGATGAGATTTACAAAGCGCTGGAGGGGAAATTTCCAAATATGAGTGTAGCAACAGTCTACAATAACCTTAGAGTTTTTAAAGAAGCGGGTCTTGTAAAAGAACTGACTTATGGGGATTCATCAAGCCGATTTGATTGTGTGACGACTGATCACTACCATATCATCTGTGATTCATGCGGCAAGATAGTGGATTTCCATTATCCCGGTTTAGATGAGGTTGAGAGTCTAGCAGAATCTGTAACAGGTTTTGATGTAGGCCGACACCGTATGGAAATTTACGGAGTATGCCCGGATTGCAAAAGAAAACATTAAAAAAAAGCTGACTTTCCACTACGGTAAGTCAGCTTTATCTATTCTCTTTGCGCATCTGGCGTTTTGAGTTGTATTTCTCATCAAATTCTTCGCCCTCAAGACCTTTATCCATCGTAAGTGGCTGGTTACATGACATACATGCATCTACACGTCCTAGTACTTTCGTTACTTTTCCGCAGTTTGGGCAGACAACCTGCACAGCCTGAGTAGAGATCATACCTATCCAGAAGTAAACACCAGCACTAGCGATCGTTGCGATAAACCCAATCACCATAAAAATAGACATAACGACAAAACTTGTCTTGAAAAACAGGCCTGCATACATGATGATAATACCTATAAACACAAGGCTAAGAGCGAACGTACGTATTTTATTGATTTTGCTCGTATACTTTATCATACCTGTCCCTCCTCCGTTCATTAGTATAACATATGAACTCTTAGGAAAAGAAAAAGGATTTCTTTATTTGATGTTGAAAGTAACAAACAGGATTTTGTTAAAATGGGAGATGACCTTCATGGAAGATATTTTACGCCCGCTGTATCAGGAGAGAGCAAGCAACGAAAACACATTAGGAGTGCTTTTTGTTGAAAAGAATAAACCATTCAGCCCTGGCACGGATCACTTTGATTCAATACTTCTTATTATAGTAAAAGAATCCGATCAGCCTTTGATGATCAAACACTACGAGTGTGAGTCAACCTCAGCTGCGCTTCACATTGTGACAGAACAACTGCTTAATTCTTGGTTGATGCTCGGTACGAATAAAAGAGCGGTTGATTGGGTGATGAACGGGAAAGTTCTATTTAACCGTAATGAGTACATAACAAGATTAAGAGACCGACTTCACGAGTTTCCTGCTGAAGAAAGAACACATAAGATTGGTCTTGAATTTGCAAAACTACTTCGCCGTTATAACGATGGAAAAGAACTCTTCCACTCGGGCCATTATTTAGATGCATTTAACAACATCATGCATGCTCTTCATCATTTAGCTCGTCTATCTGTTATTGAACATGGATATTATCCAGAAGTTACTGTTTGGAACCAGGTGAAGATGATCCAACCTGAAATCTTTAAGTTGTATGAAGAGCTTGTAACAGGAGAAGAGACGATTGATAAAAGAATCGAACTTCTATTACTAGCATCAGAGTTTTCACTTTCTTCTAAAACAAAATTAGGTGCGCATCATCTGTTGGGTATTATTAAAGAGAAGGATGAATGGGCATATCATGAATTGATGGAACATGATGAGGTTCAAGACTATGCGATCGATCTTCCTATGATTCTTACTCACTTAAAAGACAAGGGTTATATAAAGGCAATCAAGCGGGAAACAAAGAGCAAAAACCTGTATCATCGTTACTACTCAATAAAAGAATAAACTTTTTTCTAAAAAGGTGTTGACCTGTTTATCTATATCGTGCTATATTATTTCTTGTCGCTGCGACACACAGAAACAATGTTGCAGTCGGGAAACACGATAAAAAAACAGGTTGACATCTTGTTTTTAAGATGATATCCTAATAAAGTCGCCAAAACGAGCGACACACGAAACAAG
>NZ_JACZDX010000005.1:0-246210 GCF_015903925.1 Fictibacillus sp. 23RED33
AAATCTCTGGAATCGCTCATAAATCTCTGGAATCGCTCATAAATCTCTGGAATCGCTCATGCAGCGAGCATAGATATGCCGCTGCATGAGCACCTTATTTCAATAACGCAAAAAAACTGGCGATACTAGTTCGTTTCCTGTCCTAGTAAGCCAGTTTTTCCACATTCTTTTATAGATAAGTGATTGCTTCGTCGTTTTTGTATACCGTGTCGATTGTTGCTCCACCTAAGCAAACCTCTCCGTCGTAAAACACGACAGCTTGTCCAGGTGTGATCGCACGTTGCGCTTCATCAAAGACTACATGCAGCGTTTCGTCTTCCATCACATGAACGGTTACACCCATGTCAGGCTGACGATATCTAAACTTCGCCGTACACTTAAAAGTAGCAGGTAGCGGCTTGTCAGAAACAAATCCTGCTTTTACAGCTTTTAAGCTGTCAGAGTAAAGTTTTTCATTATGAAAACCTTGTTCAACATACAATATATTGTCTTTTAAATTCTTACCGACAACGAACCAAGGATCTCCGCTACCACCGATTCCAAGGCCATGGCGCTGACCGATCGTGTGGTACATGAGTCCATCGTGCTTGCCCTTCACTTCACCTTCGAACGTTTGCATATCACCAGGCTTTGCAGGCAGATACTGACTTAAGAATTCTTTGAAGTCTCTTTCTCCAATAAAGCAAATACCCGTAGAGTCCTTTTTCTTTGCGGTAGCAAGTCCAGCTGCCTCCGCAATTTTACGGATTTCAGGCTTCTTCAACTCACCAATCGGAAACAATACCCTACTTAATTGTTCCTGAGAAAGCTGGTTAAGAAAATAAGTTTGGTCCTTATTCTCATCAACGCCTCGAAGCATTTTTACTTCTCCATCTATTTCAGCCACACGTGCGTAATGGCCAGTTGCTACATAATCAGCACCTAAGTTCATGGCATGCTCAAGAAATGCTTTGAATTTGATCTCCTTGTTGCACATCACATCTGGATTAGGTGTTCGTCCAGCTTTATATTCTTCCAAAAAGTACGTGAATACTTTGTCCCAGTATTCTTTTTCAAAATTCACCGCGTAATATGGAATGCCGATCTGGTTGCAGACCGCAATCACATCGTTGTAATCTTCTGTTGCCGTGCATACGCCATTCTCATCGGTATCATCCCAGTTCTTCATAAAGATCCCGATCACATCATAGCCTTGCTCTTTCAGTAAAAGTGCGGCAACGGAAGAATCCACACCGCCGCTCATCCCAATAACTACTCGTGTATCTTGAGGTGCCTTTTTGTTTGATTCTGTTTGCATCGTGTCCACCTCATTTCATTCATATGACAAACATTGTAACTTATTTTGCTAAACGTTTCACGATTTTTGCTGTCTCAAGGGCAGCATATTCAATATTTTCCAATTTATTACCTAGACCGAAGCTAAAACGAACAGATGATTTTGTGCGTTCATCATCTCCAAACATCGCTTTTAGAACGTGTGAAGGTTCGTGTGAGCCAGCCGTACAAGCTGATCCGCTAGAAGCTGCGATGCCAGCAAGATCTAGATTGACTAAAAGCACTTCGGTCTTCACACCTGGAAAACTTACATTTAGAATGTGAGGCAGAAAATGATCAGGACTTCCGTTTTCTATGAAAGATATCTCTTCTTCTGTCCATATTCTTTTCATCGTATCTCTATACGTTGTGTATTGACTAAAGCGTTCTTCTCTTTCTTTTTCAGCGATCGATGCCGCTTTTCGTAAGGCAGCGATTCCTGCTACATTCTCCGTTCCAGCACGGCGCTTTCGCTCTTGTTCACCGCCGAAGCCTTGAGGCAGAAAAGGAACTCCTTCTTTTACATATAAAAACCCAGATCCTTTTGGACTGTTGATCTTATGTCCAGAAGCACTTAACAGATCAATGTTCAGTTCATTTACATCGATTGATATTAAGCCATAGGCTTGCACTGCATCTGTATGAAACAAGATCTCTTTTTCCTTCAATAGGCTTCCGATTTCTTTAATGTCTTGTGTTGTCCCTGTTTCATTGTTACAAAACATGATCGAAACGAGGACCGTATCTTCTCTAAGGGATTTCCTAAGTTCTTCTAGAGAAATTCTTCCGTTATCATCAACAGACAAATATGTGACGTCAAAACCTCTTTTTTCAAGCTCCTGACAAGTATGAAGTACAGCATGATGCTCTACTTCTGTCGTAATAACATGCTTTCCTTTTTTCTCTAGAGCAGAGACTGTACCAAGAATAGCAAGGTTATCACTTTCTGTACCGCCGCTTGTGAAAATGATCTCATTACGTGAAGCACCTATAGAAGTTGCAATCATGGTCCTCGCATCATCAAGAGCTTTACGAGTCTGTCTTCCGTATTGATGGATGCTAGAAGGATTCCCAAAATGTTCGGTTAAAAACGGAATCATCTCTTCTATAACTTCAGGATGAACAGGAGAGGTTGCAGCGTGATCTAAATAAACGTTTTTCATTGCTCATTTCCTTCCTATATATAAAACATGTAAGCGTCCTGTGCGCCCTCATCTTCATAGTTTGCCAAATCTTCAAGTGTTGTAGAATCTAATACATCTTTTACAGCATCTCGGATTTTGATCCAAAGATTTCTTTTTGCGGGCTCTTCATCATCCAATACTTCAACGGGAGAGATAGGTCCTTCAAGTACACGAATGATGTCTCCAGCAGTAATCGTGGATGCTTCTTTTGCCAACATATACCCACCATATGCACCGCGGATACTCTTAACAAGTCCTGCATTTCTAAGCGGAGCAATAAGCTGCTCTAAATAATGTTCGGATAGACTATATTCTTTTGCGATTAACTTCAATGCGATCGGACCTTCACCTGATCTCTTTGCTAATGCCATCATGATGGTTAATCCGTACCGACCTTTTGTTGATATCTTCATATTGTTCACTCCGTTCTAAAACAAACTTCACTAATTTTTGGCAATACGGAAGGGTCCTACCCACGATTGCTCCTATCGTTACACAAAAAAGGATCGTTCCAAACGAAACGGGTCCTTTTAACATCCAACCAAAAAACAGAACAACAAATTCCATTAGAAGTCGAATATTTGAAACTTTCATTCCTGATTTTTCTGTAAGAGCGAGCATCAGACTATCTCTTGGTCCTGCACCGCAGTCTGATGAAATATATAGCCCGATACCAAAACCTAAGATTAAGATTCCGATGATTAAGAACATCCATTTCCCAAAATCAGTTACAGGATCATGAAAAAAAGGAAGCCATAAATAAAAGTCAATAAACAAACCAACAGACACCATATTTAAAAAGGCACCTGATTGAGGTTTCTTTTTTGTTAATAAGGATGTAGCTAAGATGACGAAGAATCCCATAATGATCGACCATGTTCCGATCGATAGTCCGAACTGTGCAAACAGTCCGATATGAAGAACGTCCCACGGAGCACTTCCGAGGTCTGCCTTAATCATAAGGGCGATTCCAAAGGCCATAATAAATAATCCAATAAAAAATACAGACCACTGAAACAAAAACTTGTTCCATCTTGAATGCTTTTGGTCTTTCACTATGCAAAATCCTTCCCCTATTAAGTTGTCTCATTTCGTTTGATTCCATAAATCTAAAGCTTATTATAGCATGAAATCATTTCAACTTGCATGATGTACTATTGTATAGTATTGTCATATGACGATTAGAACAAGTGTACGGAAGGATGATTGTAATGGACTTGTTTTCTTATAAAGATGAAAGCTCCCATTCTTTAAAAAGACCTCTTGCTAACCGCATGCGCCCAAGAAAAATAACGGAATTTATCGGTCAGGAGCATATCGCTGGAGAAGGTAAGCTATTAAGACGAGCGATCGAAGCCGATCAGCTGACACCGATGATTTTTTTTGGACCTCCAGGAACGGGCAAAACAACTTTAGCAAAAATCATAGCGAATTCTACATCTGCATGGTTCGAACAACTTAATGCAGTTACATCTGGAGTGGCTGATCTTAAAGTCATCATGGGAGCTGCGAGAGACCGTCTATTATTAGAAGAAAAAAAGACGGTGCTCTTTATCGACGAGATCCACCGTTTTAACAAAAGTCAGCAAGACGCCCTCCTTCCATACGTGGAAGACGGATCGGTTATCTTGATTGGCGCAACAACAGAGAGCCCAATGTTTGAGATCAACCCCGCTCTCTTATCAAGGTCTCGGTTGTTTCGCTTTGAACCACTAACAGATGAACATATAGCGAAAGTGATCCGACAAGCTCTTTCTGATAAAGAGAGAGGATATGGCAAGCATCCGATCACCATGGAAAAAAATGCAGTCGATCATATCGTATCTATTTCAAACGGAGATGCAAGAACAGCACTTAATGCGGTGGAGCTTGCTGTGTTAACAACCAAACCAGATAAAGACGGCAACATTGTGATCACACTAGAAATTGCTGAAGAATCTATTCAACAAAGAGTCCTTCAATATGATAAAAAAGGAGACAACCATTATGATACAGTCTCCGCTTTCATTAAAAGCATACGCGGATCAGATCCTGACGCAGCTCTGTATTGGCTTGCGAAAATGATTTATGCAGGCGAGGATCCTCGCTTTATTGCTCGAAGACTGCTCGTTCATGCTGCAGAAGACGTCGGTCTAGCTGATCCAAACGCGTTATTAGTTGCCCATGCTGCTAGTTATGCAGCTGATTTTATCGGTATGCCTGAAGCTCGTATTCCACTTGCAGAAGCCACATTATACCTAGCAACTGCTCCTAAAAGTAATAAAGTGATAACAGGAATCGATAAAGCGCTTGATGCAGTGAAAAAAGAAAAAACAGGACTCGTTCCCATCCATCTTCGTGATGCTCATTATAAAGGAGCAAAACAGCTTCAACATGGCGCGGACTATAAATATCCACATAACTTCGAAGACGGATACGTACCTCAAGAATATTTACCGAAACATCTGCAAGGTAAGACTTTCTATGAGCCCACTGAACGTGGTTTTGAAAAGAATATAAAGAAGCGCCTTGACTATTTTAATGATCGTAAGAAAAAAGGAAAGTAAATCTATGAGACTTTATAACTTAGCAAACTAGCAAAAGTTCTTCAGAAGTGTGTATAGGATTCTCTCTGATTGGTAAACATGAAAATATCAAATGAATATTTTTGTAGCTAAGGAGAGGATTACCGTGTCAAAAATCAGACAGGACGCCTGGTCAGAAGAAGACGATCTATTGCTTGCCGAAACAGTCTTACGCCATGTCCGTGAAGGAAGCACACAGTTGCATGCTTTTGAAGAGGTTGGAGATAAATTAGAGCGTACGAGTGCAGCAGTTGGTTTCAGATGGAATGCAATCGTAAGAAAAAAATACGAACAAGCATTAAAGATCGCTAAAAAACAAAGAAAAGAACGTCAGCGTGCACTAGCAAGGTCTCAGCAGCAACAACAACAGTCGAAACCTGCAGCTAAGCCAGTGCAATCGAATAATGCTCCACAGATGCATGATGATGAAACCTATCATCCTGAAGAGTTCTTCAAAACACCTTTTACGTATGAAAGAAACACAACAGCTTTAACACCAGCTGCATCTTCAGCTGCAGTTTCAGAACAACAGAGTTTTGTTCAGCAACCAGAGTCAGAGGCAACAGAAGTTACAAGCTTACAAGGGTCACAACAACATTCATCACCGATCGCTTATCGTCAGCCACAAGCTAGTAATGAAAGTAGTCTTACACTTGATGAAGTCATAGATTTCTTAAGTGGGTTAAAGCGAAACGGTACTTCGAGTGGCAAGCTCGTTCAAGAAAACATGGAACTTCGTCTTCAGATGAACGAGTTGATGCAACAGAACAAAGTGATGAAAGATCAGCTTTCTGTTCTTGAGAAAGAGCACCAAACGGTTCAGGAAGATTATCAAGCATTGATTCAGATCATGGATCGCGCAAGAAAAATGGTATTGTTCCAAGACGAAGATACGAATCCAAACGTTACCTTCCGCATGGACAAGAACGGAAATCTAGAAAAACTAGCAAAATAATAATAGATGACTCATAGGGTTAAGCTTTAATCCCTGTGAGTCATTTTTTTGTGTGGATTTTTGCTTTAAAATCGGATAAATTATTTTATCTGCGGAATTATTTTGTTTATACCTGGATAAATTTCAAATTACCCTGGAATTATTCGAGATTACCTCGTAATAATTCGTAGTGTTCATTTAAGAAGAACATTTTCTTCGCAACGTCCTACTGAAAAGCACAATTCCACTCACCCACATTTATAAGTAATAATAAATTTATGAATAGACGAAAAAAAGCCCTGACTTTAGATCAGTCAGGACTCTTCTTCAATAAAATTTATCGGACTCTTTCAATCTTTATATTGTTATCTTCAATAATTTTGTTGATCACGTAACCTGCCATATAAAGTCCTGAAACAGATGGAACAAATGCGTTTGAAGATGGAGGCATCTTCGCTTTTCGAATGCCAGGAGCGTTCTCTGGTACAATCTCTTTACGAATTTCTTCACGGATCTGGATTGGTTTTTCATCTGAGAATACGACCGGAATTCCTTTTGTGATTCCTTCTTTTCTTAGACGCTGGCGAATAACCTTAGCGATCGGGTCATAGCTCGTCTTAGAGATATCAACGATCTGAAGGCGCGTTGGATCTAGTTTGTTCGCAACTCCCATGCTCGAGATGATCGGAATTTTGCGGTTCAAACATTCTTTCATGAGGTGGATCTTATAGGAGATCGTATCAGAAGCATCAACTACAAAATCAAGCCCATATTCAAAGATTTGTTCATACGTTTCTTCCGTATAGAACATCTTAAGAGCGATTACTTCACACTCTGGATTAATAAGCGCGATTCTTTCTTTCATAAGATCCACTTTTGGCTGTCCAACGGTATTTACAAGTGCATGTATTTGACGATTCACGTTCGTGATATCGACATCATCTTTATCGATAAGGATCAAACGTCCAACTCCTGAGCGAGCTAGTGCTTCAGCTGAAAAGGAACCTACTCCCCCGATTCCAAGCACCGCAACAGTTGAGTTTTTTAAGACCTCTATTCCATCTTTTCCAATGGCAAGTTCATTTCTTGAGAACTGATAAAGCATATTTAGCGAAATCTCCTTTCAGACGTGCACATAAAATAAAGAAAATGCATCTTTATCAGCATATCCACTTTTGAAAACAAAATCAATATGCTTACTTGGTTTTTTTCGCACAAAAAAATGAGCCCCAAAAATGCCGTATACCCTTAGTTTTGAACCTGCTCTCGCAGGTGGGTGCCCTGTTTCGCATTTTGTCCGTCCCCTAGCTTTCAGGGCATGGACGCTGTGTGAAAACACAAACTCCCTAATACTTAATGTTGGCTCAAAACTTTCGGGTTGTTAACGGTCACCATAGGACCCATCGCTTAAATTCATACTATCATACGAGTAATTCAAATACAAGACAAAATGTGTCTCTTTTTAAGACGATTCGTATTTTTCTAAATATTCACTTACTTGGTTTCTTGTTTCACTTTAACTGACAGGTGTAGTTCATCAAGCTGTTTTTCATTTACAGCAGATGGTGCATTCGTAAGTAAACATGATGCAGAAGCTGTTTTAGGGAAAGCAATCGTGTCTCTTAAGTTACTTCTACCAGCTAATAACATCACTATACGATCAAGCCCTAGCGCTATTCCACCATGTGGAGGCGTTCCATATTCGAAAGCCTCTAAAAGGAATCCAAACTCCTCACGCGCTGCCTCCTCGGTGAATCCTAATGTTTTAAACATTTTTTCTTGAACATCACGTTGGTAGATACGCTGAGACCCGCCACCTAGCTCATAACCGTTAAGAACTAAGTCGTACGCTTGCGCTCTTACTTCAGCAGGATTGGAATCCATTAAGTGAAGATCTTCTATCTTCGGCATCGTGAATGGATGGTGCAGCGCCACAAAACGATCTGCATCCTCATCGTATTCCACAAGAGGGAAATCAACGACCCATAAGAAATTGTGTTTTGATTGATCGATCAGATCTAAATCTTTTGCTAGCTTTTGTCTTAACGCACCTAGGCTGTCTGCTACAACGGACGGCTTATCTGCTACAAACAACAACAGATCTCCCTCTTCTGCTTGTAGTGCGTTCGTTAAGTTTGCTGCATCTTCTTCGTTAAAGAACTTTGAAATAGGTCCTTTTAACCCTTCTGCTTCGACTTTCATCCAAGCAAGGCCTTTCGCTCCATATCGAGCAGTGAATTCAGTCAAACCATCAATATCTTTTCTAGAATAATTTGCTGCCTTGCCTTTAACGTTGATCGCTTTAACCTGACCGCCGTTTTCAACCGCTGCTGCAAATACTTTAAATCCAGAATCCTTAACGATTTCTGATACGTTGATAAGCTCTAGGCCGAAACGCGTATCCGGTTTATCTGAACCATAACGATCCATTGCTTCTTTATAAGTCATTCTTGGGAATGGCTTTGGAATCTCTACACCTTTTACTTTTTTAACGAGCCCTGTCATCATCTCTTCCATCATAGCTAAAAGAGGTTCTTGACCCATGAAAGAAGTTTCGATATCGACTTGTGTAAATTCTGGCTGGCGGTCTGCGCGCAGATCTTCGTCTCTGAAACAGCGAACGATCTGATAGTATTTTTCAAAACCTGAAACCATCAAAAGCTGTTTAAATAATTGTGGAGATTGCGGCAATGCATAGAATTCTCCTGGGTGCACACGGCTTGGTACTAGATAGTCACGCGCTCCTTCAGGTGTGCTCTTCGTAAGCATCGGTGTTTCCATCTCCATAAATTCATCGTTCTCTAGGAAGTTACGGATATAGCGAGTTACTTCATGTCTCATCTTCAACGTTTCCTGCATGATCGGACGGCGAAGATCTAGATAGCGATACTTCAATCGAATGTCTTCTGTAATGTCCATATCTTCGCTGATGGAGAAAGGTGGTGTTTTTGCACTGTTTAAAATCTTAACTTCTTCTCCAGAGATTTCAATCTTACCCGTATTCATAGCTGGGTTTACCGTGCTTGGATCACGCTCAAGTACTTTTCCTGTGATCGTTAAAACATATTCACTTCTTACTTTTTCAGCCGTTTCTAACGCTTCAGATGAAACTTCTGGTGAGAATACGATCTGAACAACTCCAGAACGGTCACGCAGGTCGATAAAGATCAGTCCACCTAAGTCACGTCTTTTTTGTACCCATCCTGTTATTGTTACTTTTTCACCGATATATTGTTCTGTAATCTTTCCGCATTGATGTGTGCGATATTCCATGAGATGTGTCCTCCTTATTTGCCTTGCTTCAAAAATGTGCTCAACTTCTCGATCGCTACTTCTGATTGTTCTCCAGAATCCATATTCTTAACGTTGATGATTCCTTTTGAAAGTTCTTCTTCACCTAAAATAGCTACAAACTTCGCCTTTAATCGGTCAGCTGCTTTAAATTGTGCTTTCATCTTTTTATCTAAATAATCTTTGTCACTCTTTATCCCTGCTTGACGAAGCTGACTTAAGATCGCTACTGATTTTTGTTTCGCTTCATCACCAAGTGCAACAACGTAACAATCTAATTCTTCTTCTGTTTCAAGTGTGACACCTTCTGCTTCAAGTGCTAATAACAAGCGTTCTAAGCTCATCGCAAATCCTATGCTTGGCGTAGCTGGTCCTCCAAGGTCCTCAACAAGACCATTGTATCTGCCGCCCCCACTAAGTGTTGTGATGGCTCCAAACCCTTCAGCCTCACTCATGATCTCGAAAGCAGTATGGTTATAATAATCAAGTCCACGTACGAGCGTTGGATCGATCACATACTCGATGTTCATCGCATCTAAGCTCGTTTTCACTTCTTCAAAATACGTTTTTGATTCTTCGTTTAAGTGTTCAAGAATTGAAGGAGCGCTCTTCATGAGCTCATGATCTCGATCTTTTTTACAATCTAAAATTCTTAAAGGATTCTTCAATAAACGATTTTGGCAATCGGAACAGAATTCCTCGATTCTAGGTTCAAAGTGTGCGATCAAAGCTTCTTTATGAGATTTACGGCTCTCAGCATCACCTAACGTATTCAACACAAGACGGAGCTTATTCAAGCCGAGCTCTTTGTATACCGTCATCGCAAGTGAAATTACCTCTGCATCGATGGCAGGATCGGCGGAACCCATCGCCTCAATACCAAACTGTACAAATTGACGATATCGACCTGCTTGAGGTCTTTCGTATCGAAACATAGGTTGAATGTAAAAGAGTTTTACAGGCTGACCTGGTAATCCAAACAATTTATTTTCAACATAAGAGCGAGTTACAGGCGCTGTTCCTTCTGGTCGAAGAGTTAAGCTGCGGTCACCTCGATCATTGAACGTATACATCTCTTTTTGAACGATATCTGTTGAGTCTCCTACACCGCGTTGAAACAGATCAGTGTGCTCAAAGATCGGTGTTCGAATCTCTTTATAATTGAATCGAGCTGATACTTCTTTTGCTTTTTGTTCGATCAGCTGCCATTTTTCTACTTCTCCTGGGAGTATATCTTTCGTTCCCCTTGGAATGTTAATACTCATTTTCTTTCATCCTCCCGTTTTTTGGTTGTTCGTTAAAGATAAAAGGCTGTTCTCTTCTCAATGTTGCTCTTGTAAGTGTTGATTTCCATTACAGGTGCTCGCTTTCCGCGGGGCAGGCGGTGAGCCACATTCGTAAGTTTCACTTTTAAGTGTCTCACCTGCCCACCTGTCCCGCAGGAGTCTCGCACCTTTCACTACAATCAACGAAGTCAGCGAAGATCAAAATAGAAACAACCCTTTAGAAGATAGCCTTTTATAAAAAAACCAATAAAAAAATCCCGTCCCTTATGAAATCAGTCATTTCATAAGGGACGGGATTTCCCGCGGTGCCACCCTGCTTCGAAGCTAAAGAAGCTTCCTCATTATGCAAGTAACGATTGCCCACGTGTAACTCTACTGAGGTCAAAACTTAACCGTTCGAATTAAAACCTATGAAGTGTCTTTCACTTTATCATCAGGGAGAAATACTTTCAGCCATGGTATCTCATCTCTAACCCTGTGGGGTAAAGCTACTTTTCTTCGTCATCAGTTTTCATTTTGGAATTGTAGATTATCATACTTTTAGATGGGGTGTGATGTCAATAGTTTTCGCGTTTAATTTTTTTCTTTAACTGATTGACTTGATATAGATTCATTCCAAATTCTTCAGCAAGCTCCATATCGTTTGCTGATTTTTCGAGAGAAAGAAAATCATGAAAGCTCAGCTGCTTCCATTGAGGGATCCCTTCTATGCCTTTCCGGTTCTGCCTCATAAAAAAACCTCCACCTTTTTTTGATTTAGTCTTTCCATCAAGGCGGAGGTTTCATTCATGTTCAATTTATATTTTAGAGTCCAAGATTAAGGTTACTGGTCCATCATTCGTAAACGAAACATCCATCATCGCACCGAATACACCTGTCTCCACATGTACTCCTAAGCTTTTAAGCTTGTCGTTAAAATAGTCATACATAGTAATGGCGTGATCAGGTTTAGCGGCGTCCATAAAATTTGGACGTCTTCCCTTTTTTGTATCTCCATATAACGTGAACTGTGAAATAGAAAGGATGCTTCCTTCTGTATCTTTTAATGAAAGATTCATCTTTTCATTTTCATCTTCAAATATACGAAGGTTTACGATCTTTTCGGCTATATAATCGGCATCTTTCTCTGTATCTTCATGTGTAACACCAACTAAGAGGACAAGCCCTTTGTCAATTCTGCCCTTAACATCAGAATCGACTAAGACCTTCGCCTCTTTAGCACGCTGTAATACTACTTTCATTGCAGAATCACTTCCTTAAATCCTATTGCATCAATCTTCTAACCGCATATATGTCAGGAATTCTTTTAATTCGTTCGACCACTTTTTGAAGATGACTTACGTTGTGGATCGAGATTGACATACTGATGGTTGCCATCTTGTTGCGATCTGACTTGCCGCTTACTGCTGTAATATTCGTTTTCGTTTCTGCAACTGCATGCAGAACCTCATTTAGAAGGCCACGACGATCAAATCCGTTGATCTCAATGTCCACATTATAATTTTTCGGTTGCTCTAGATTCCCTTCCCATTCAACAGGTAAGAGACGTACTTGAGCATCTTCATTGTGTACGTTGACACAATCCTCACGGTGAACAGATACACCACGACCTTTTGTGATATAACCCACAATGTCATCTCCTGGAACTGGATTACAGCATTTAGATAAACGAATCAGCATATTATCGATGCCTTTAACTACGATACCAGAATCTGTTCTTCGTTTTGGTTCAGGTTTTTCAGCAGAATCTCTTATCGCATCAAGCAGTTCTGAATTATCCGGGTCTTGCTCTTTTTTGCGTCGGACTTTATCCGTTAATCGAGTAGCGATCTGTGCTGCCGTAATACCGTTATACCCTACAGCAGCGTACATATCTTCTTCCCCAGCAAAATTATACTTTTGAGCGACATATTGAATGTTATCATTCGTAAAGATGTCTTTCAGATCGTACCCGCGATTCTTTATTTCTTTTTCAACAAGCTCTTTGCCTTTTGCGACATTCTCTTCTCTTCTCTCGCGCTTAAACCATTGACGGATCTTGTTTTTCGCATGAGAACTCTGTGTGATCTTCAGCCAATCCTGACTCGGTCCGTAGGAATGTTTGCTCGTTAAGATCTCGATAATATCTCCCGTTTTCAAACGGTAATCTAACGTGACCATCTTGCCGTTTACTTTTGCACCAATGCATCTGTTACCAATCTCGGTATGAATGCGGTATGCAAAATCAATAGGAACCGATCCTGACGGCAGCTCATAAACATCTCCCTTTGGAGTGAACACGAACACCATATCAGAGAAAAGGTCGACCTTAAGAGATTCCATAAATTCTTCAGCATCCACAACATCGTTTTGCCATTCTAGAATTTCACGGAACCAAGTTAATTTATTTTCAAATGAGCTAACAGGCGCTTTCGTTGCTCCTTCTTTGTATGCCCAGTGTGCTGCAATCCCGTATTCAGCAACGCGATGCATATCAGACGTTCTGATCTGGACCTCGAGCGGATCGCCTTTTGGTCCGATTACCGTTGTATGAAGGGACTGGTACATATTTGCCTTTGGCATGGCGATATAATCTTTAAAACGGCCAGGCATCGGCTTATAGGCTGTATGAATAATACCAAGAGCCGCATAACAGTCTTTAATATTCTGAACGATGATTCGAACAGCTAAAAGGTCATAGATCTCATTGAACTGCTTTCCTTGTTTAGCCATTTTTCGATAGATGCTATAGATATGTTTCGGTCTTCCAGAGATATCTACCTGAATGTTAACTTCTTTAAGCTTACTCTTCATCTCATCCATCACTTGATGAACATACTCTTCCCGTTCAGCACGCTTTTGCTGCATCAAGTTAACGATTCTGTAGTATTGCTGTGGATTTAGGTATCTTAAAGAAACATCTTCAAGCTCCCACTTTATTGTCGAAATCCCAAGGCGATGGGCAAGCGGAGCGAAGATTTCAAGTGTCTCATTCGCTTTTTGTATCTGTTTTTCTTTTGGCATATGCTTTAATGTGCGCATATTGTGAAGACGGTCTGCCAGCTTGATCAAGATACAACGAATATCTTGTGCCATAGCGACGAACATCTTCCGGTGGTTCTCAGCCTGCTGTTCTTCTTTAGACTTGAATTTGATCTTCTTAAGCTTCGTTACACCATCAACAAGCATTGCCACTTCTTCATTGAACTGAGTGGAAATATCTTTGAGTGTTATCGGTGTATCTTCAACTACATCATGAAGAAACCCTGCTGCTACAGTTACAGGATCCATCTGGAGATTCACCAGAATTGCTGCTACTTCAACAGGATGATGAATATAGGGCTCTCCCGATTTACGGAACTGTCCCTCGTGTGCATTTCTTGCGTATTCATAAGCCTTCGTGATGAAGCTTAAGTCGTCTTTTGAAAGATAGCTCTCCGCTTTTTGCAATACTTCCTCAATCGTCATGGAATCACCTTACGTTGTCATTGTATATTGCTTCTATTATCGTTAAATTGACCCTTCATGTAAAGCAAAAAACGAAATTTGTCGAATGATTGAGCAGATTTTGTGACAGGATTGTAAAAAAACAATTTTTTAGAGGGTAGTTGATTTCCGCTCCAGGTGCTTCGCTTTCCGCGGGGCAGGCGGTGAGCCCCTTGCCGCTTTGCGCCTTTAAGGGTCTCACCTGACCGCTTGTCCTAGCCGAGAGTCTTGCACCTTCCGCTCCAATCAAAATTTACAATGAAGAAAAGAATTTATAGCAATCCTTCTTTTAGAAAAATCACTAAAAAAAGAGCCCCACAAAAGGAACTCTCTCATCATTTTAGTATTGAGTTAAAGTGAAGATATCATAACCTGAAAGTTTTTTACGGCCATCTAGGTAAGTAAGTTCGATCATGAATGCGATTCCTACAACTACTCCGCCAAGCTCTTCTACAAGCTTGATCGTTGCTTCGATCGTTCCACCTGTTGCGAGTAGGTCGTCTGTGATCAAGACTCTTTGTCCTGGTTTGATCGCGTCTTTATGCATCGTTAAAACATCTTTACCATACTCAAGACCGTAATCAACTTTGATCACTTCACGAGGAAGTTTACCTTCTTTACGAACAGGGACGAATCCTAATCCTAACGTGTAAGCGACCGGGCAGCCTACGATAAACCCACGTGCTTCAGGTCCGACGATCACGTCTACCTGTTTTTCTTTTGCGTATACAGCAATATCATCCATTGCTTGTTTATATACTGCACCATCAGACATAAGTGAAGTAATATCTTTAAAACGAATGCCTTCGATTGGGAAATTCTCTACTACTGAAATAAACGGCTTATAATCCATGAATCTTTGCCTCCTGAAAATTACAAACTGGCTTTTGGCCGTGTTTGTTCTGTAAACCAGCTTTTTAAAGAATGATAAGAAGAGTAAACGAGCTGATTTTCAATGTCTGCTTGTTCAAACTTTTTCTGATACGTTTCAGAACTTTCTAATTCTCTTTTGCTAGGTTCTTTGTTAATGAAAATAACACCATCGTCTATTGTAACAAAATCCAGCTCAAAAAACACCTTTGACATGAAATCTATTGTTTCTTTCGACCAGCCTTTCCATTTGGCTAGTTCTGCACCATCCCTTTTGACATTAAAGGTTTTTCTTTTAGCAAGAAACCCATAAAACCATTTGAAGTGTTCTCTGGTCGGTAAAGTCGTGAAAAAGTGTTCTGTACTCTGATGGAACACTGCGTAGATTCTTGAAGGTTCACCGATAGTTTCCAGCCATTCTGAAAAGCGCGTGAGAGAAGGAGGAACATCTAAGAAAACTAAATTCTTTTCTATAAAATAATCCTCGGGTAGAATCAATAACTCGTCTTCACCAATCACTTGGTCAGATAGCGCTTCAAAATCTTTATGCTTTACTGTTTCTTCTTCAAACGCGATAAAACATGTTTTCGAGTACGGCAGTCCGATCAACCGTTTTGCAGCATCTTTCAGACCTCGATAATCAAACAGCTGAAAATGATTTACAGAAAGATCTTCAAGAAGAAGCTGAGGTTTTCTATAGCCGTTCCATTCGTTCAGTTGGATCTGACCCACGATTGAAATCAATGAATATGGCGTCATCTCTTCTAACAAGCTACCTTTTTGAAAACCGATGCAATCTAAAACCGAAAGCTCACCATTGCCCACTTGCAGTTTGAGGTGGTTTGATTGACTCCCAATCTTTTTCATCTCACGGATTGGGACTTCTTCAACCATTACGCGAGGCGATGGATTTCCAACACCGAAAGGAGCTAATGTACTTAGAAGCTCAACCGTTTCTAGTGAGATCTCATTTAATCTAGCTGTAAGATCAACCGTTGTAACCGGCAGATAATCTTCTGGTTTTAAACAATCCTTAGCTTGCCGGTTTAGCCTACTTCGTAATTCATCGACATCATGCATAGAAAGGGTCATTCCTGCTGCCATTGGATGTCCACCGAAATGAGGTAGAATGTCTCTAGATCCTGAAAGATTCTCAAACATATCAAACCCTTTGATGCTACGCGCTGATCCTTTTGCTGTTTCCTTTTCAGGGTCTAAACATAGAACGATCGTAGGACGATAAAATTTTTCAACCAATCGTGAAGCAACAATCCCAATAACCCCAGGATTCCAACCCTCTTTGGCAAGAACTAGCACTTCATTCTCATCAGGAGGATAACTTTCTTCGACCATTGCGATCGCTTCTTTTGTAATCTCGTTTACGATTCCTTGACGTTCCTTGTTTACGGAATCGATCTCTTGTGACAACATGGCTGATTCGTCTCGATCAGTTGAAGTAAACAACTCCACCACCGGCATCGCTGAACCAAGTCTTCCTGCTGCATTCACTCGCGGTCCGATCGCGAATCCAACATCTTCAGCTGTAAGTTCTTTTTCATAAAGACCCGCTACTTTTAGCAGTTCTTGCAATCCGATCTTATCCGTTTTCGAGAGTGCTTCTATCCCAAGTTTTGCGATTACCCTATTTTCATCAACAAGCGGAACAAGGTCCGCTATTGTTCCAATGCATGCATAATCAAGCAAATGTAGCGGTGGCTTACCATGAAGGGCATGTGCTACTTTAAATGCTACACCTACACCTGCGAGTCCAGAAAATGGATAAGTGCAACCTGGTTTCTTAGGATTGATAATGCTATAAGCATCCGGCAATACAGGGGGTGCTTCGTGGTGGTCCGTGATGATAAAGTCTAACCCGATCTCTTTTGCGATATTCGCTTCGTGTACAGCTGAGATTCCCGTATCAACGGTTACAACGAGAGAATAACCATCCTCTTTCGCTTTTCTTAATGCAGGCTCATTCGGACCATAGCCTTCTGTAAAACGGTTCGGAATGTAATAGTCAAACTGTGCACCGAGTTCTTTCAGTGCATAGTACATTACCGTCGTACTACTTACACCATCAGCATCATAATCGCCAAAAATTAAAATCTTTTCATTAGATTCTATAGCTCTATGTATCCGCTCAACGCTCTCTGTCATCCCATCCATCAAGAAAGGATCATGAAATTGATCAGTATCTATTTTTAAAAATGCTTCTGCTTTTTCTATCGTTTCAATTCCTCTGACAACCAATAGATTCGCGATCAGAAGAGGGATATCTAATTCTTGTGACAACCATTTTGCCTTGTCTTCGGATGGTTCTTGAATCTCCCACCTAGTTCTAGGCTCCAACATAAAAATCACCTCTTAACCTATTCATTATACAAAACAGGATAAGAGGTGACAATTTATGAATGATATTTACTTTAAATTTCTGGCTCCGCTTCAACTGGTCGTGTCTTTTTTGATTTCATCTGTCTTGATTTCATAACGTACCACAACTGAGAAGCGATAAAGATGGAAGAATATGCACCGAAAGTAAGACCGATCAACAAGGCGATCGAGAAGTTTCTGATTGAATCAGCTCCAAAGATCAATAGCGCTACTGCTGCGATAATAACCGTTAGAACGGTATTGATCGAACGACCCAACGTTTCAAAAATACTTCTGTTTACGATTTCTGCCAGTTTTTCTTGTGTTCTTACTTTTTCAAGTCTCATGTTCTCTCGAATCCGGTCAAACGTAACGATCGTGTCGTTAATCGAATAACCAACAATCGTTAGAACTGCTGCAATGAATGGAAGGTCTACTTCTATCCTTAAGATACTGAATATTGCAATGATCATAAAAGCATCATGTAATAAAGCAACTACGGATGCAACAGCCATGCTCCATTCAAAACGGAACGCTACATAGATGATGATACCGACTGAAGCGATCAGCACGGCATAAAAAGCGTTCTGTGCTAATTCACGGCCAACCGTTGGCGTAACAGTACTTATACTTGGTGGTTCACCGTATTTTTCTTCAAAGTGAGTGTTGATCTTCAATACTTCCTCTTTTGACAAAGCACCTTTAAAGGAAACATTTGCTTGATCATTATCAGCGCCTGCAAGAACTACTGTAGCATCTTCAAAACCTAGTTCTTCAAACTCTGCTTGAACTTGTTCATTGGTTAAAGTCTCGTTCGCTTGTATATTAACACGTGATCCACGATCAAATTCAATACCAAGCTTCAATCCAGCTGTAAGCAAGAATACAATTCCTATAACCGTAAGGAGAGTCGAGATGATGAAGTAAAGGTTTCTGTTTTTTACAAAGTCGTATTTAAAGCTCACGGATGTCACTCTCCTTTACACCAAACAAACCTGGCTTCTTATCCATTACACGTGACTGTACCCATAAGCCTAGGAAAAGCCTTGAGCCGAACACGGCTGTGATGAAACTTGCCAGTACTGAAATAATTAGAACTAACGCGAATCCTTTTACTGAGCTTGTTCCATATGCGAACAAAACAGCGGCTGCAAGGATTGTCGTAATATTTGCATCAAAAATCGTAGTAAATGAACGACGATTTCCGGCTTTAAACGCACTTAATACAGATTTCCCGCTTCTTAGTTCCTCTTTGATTCGTTCATACGTGATGATGTTAGCGTCAACCGCCATACCCACTCCAAGAATAAGAGCTGCGATACCTGGCAGCGTTAATACCCCGTTCATCAGATAGAAAATAGCTAATATCAACCAGATATAAATGGATAGTGTGATGACAGCAATTATTCCTGGCACACGATAGAAAATCAGCATGAATAAAAAGATTACGGCAATTCCAATAAAGCCAGCAAATACTGTTTCATTTAATGCTTTCTCTCCGAACTTCGCTCCAACTGATGTAGAATACACTTCATCAAGTTTAACTGGCAAAGCTCCAGCATTTAAAATTTTAGCTAAGCTCTGTGCTTCTTCAACAGAGAACTGACCTGTGATGGTTACTACGTCATCTGTAAGTACTTCTCTTACATAAGGTGCAGAAATATACTTTGGCTGTTTTCCAGCAAGTTCCTTCTTCTGTTCTTCCTTAAACGAATCACCTTTTTCATAATCCAGCCAGATAACTAATAAATTCTCTCCTTGTGGCTGACGCTTGAGAACTTCTTCTGTAATTTTAGCAAACTTATTAGCATCTTTTAGCTTAAGGGAAACGATTGGCTTATTATTTTGAGATTCAAACGTTTGTTTTGCACCATTTCCTACTAGATCTGATCCATCTAAAAGCACCTTATCGTCTACATCTCGGAATGTTAACTCAGCTTGTGTAGATAATAGTTCACGTGCTTTGTTCTGATCGGTTACTCCAGCAAGCTGAACACGAATTCTGTTGTCTCCTTCGATTTGAATATCCGGCTCAGAGACACCTAATACGTTGATACGGCTGTTTAATGCTTCAACCGTACTCTTCAATGTTTCCTGTGTAATTTTTTGACCTTTTTTCACAGGTTCAACATCGTAAAGTACTTCAAATCCACCTTGGAGATCTAGTCCAAGCTTTGTACCTTTTACAATCTTTTCTGTTGTAAGCCCAATGAGTGCTGCGAACATGATAAGCACAACAAAAAAGATGACGATCTTACTCCTTTTTACCACTTCAAGAAACCTCCTTCATGCTGTATCAAAAGACAACACTATGTATAAGTACGAATACTAACCCTTCCCATTATAGCGATTGTTGTTTTTTTCTGTCAATTTGTCCTGTGAATGTTCATAAATAAAACATAATAAACTTAAGTTGTTTTTCGTATCCATTGTTCTCCTGGAAGAAGTTGATTTCAGCTCCACGTCATTTTCCATGGAGCGTGCGGTGAGCCTCCGCGAGTACAGGAACTTACAACTTCAAAGCTGCTATTTTAAACAATGATCTTTCAGAAAAACTCCCAAGATACAACAAGCCTAGGATCATCAAAAAGAACAAGGCTGCCCAAAAGTAAGTTCTACTCTTGGGTCAGCCCCTCTTCTTTATATGAGCGTATCGTTAGCCACGTCATAAAATCATTTAGTGAAAGAGCTAAAATTGTGTCAACCAACGCATAGAGACGAGGCTCAACTTTCTTTTTCTTTAGTTTTGATTGCACACATTCCCATATTTCCTCTTCTGTTACACTTTCATACCCCAAGTAATGAAATTCTTCTTTTTTACTCTGTACCGCTGGCTTCACTTCTCTTTTCCATTCCGAAAAATGTGTATTCTCCATCTATATCTCTCTCCTTTCGAGATGAAACAAGCTGTCATGACTGTTCAATGTACTTGCATATAGTGATATATAAGATTGTCCAAGAAAGGACAGGTAAAGATGACAAAACAAACACTCGTGCAAGGAACGATCCTGCTCATATTAGCAGGACTTGTAACCAAAATACTCGGTTTCGTTAATCGTATCGTCATGGCTCGTGTCATGGGTCACGAAGGTGTTGGCCTTTATATGATGGCAGTCCCTACCTTCTTATTAGCTGTAACTTTAACAAGACTTGGTCTGCCGATCGCCATATCAAAACTTGTTGCAGAAGCAGACGCAACTGGAGATCGTTCTAAAGTAAGAAAAATCTTGATCGTATCTTTAGCCATCACTGGAATTTTGAGCATTGTAATCACAATCGCTTTGTTTATCGCAGCTCCATTATTAGCTGAATACTTCTTTACAGATGATCGCACGATTTGGCCGTTGCTCGCCATCGCACCCGTAGTTCCTGTCATAGCAGTCTCCTCGGTCTTGAGAGGGTATTTTCAAGGTCTGCAGAACATGAGACCGTCTGCTTATTCACAGGTCATCGAACAAGTGGTCAGAATTGCTCTCGTCGCATTATTGACAGGTTTGTTCCTGCCATATGGCGTAGAATACGCGGCAGCTGGCGCGATGATCTCTGTTATTATCGGTGAGCTCGCTTCACTTCTTTATATGTTTTCCATGTTTAAAGTGAAAAAGAAGATGCGCATCCGAAAAGGTTTTTTCAAGCAGTTGAAGCAAGGTCATGAAACGATGAAAGATCTCCTGAACATTGCACTACCAACTACTGGAAGTCAATTGATCGGTTCTGTTTCCTACTTTTTTGAACCCATTGTTGTGGCAAATAGTTTAGCGATTGCTGGTATCACTACAGCTGTTGCCACCGCACAATACGGAGAACTTGCAGGCTATGTTATCCCACTATTGTTTCTGCCAACGTTCATTACGTATTCGCTTTCTATATCTTTAGTACCTGCCATCAGTGAAGCGAACGCACAAAAAAAATACCATTTGATTGAGCATCGCTTGAATCAAGCACTCAGACTCTCGATGTTATCAGGTGGTATTGCGGCTGTAATTATGTATGTATATGCGGTCCCGATCATGGACTTGATGTATGATTCACCAGCATCCGCATCATATGTGAAAATCATGACACCTTTTTTCTTTTTCCTTTACTTCCAAGGTCCATTACAAGCTGTGCTTCAAGCGTTAAATCTTGCACGCTCAGCAATGATCAACAGCCTTATTGGTGCTCTTGTAAAATTAACAGCCATATTCGCTCTAGCTACACGACCTGAGTTCGGAATCATGGGAGCAGCACTCGGAATCGTGATTAGTATAGTAGTGGTTACCTTGCTGCATTTCGCTACAGTAATCAAAGCGATCAGTTACACGATCGTAGTAAAAGATTTTGTCTTATGCTTGCTTTCCATTTTCATTACAGGAGGAGGGGCGGTTTATCTGTATAGGTACATGATGCCTCAATTTTCTCCATTACAAGGTCTGACCATATGTGTATCTGCAACATGCGGAATCTATTTGTTTGTTCTCATATTCTTTAAGCTCCTAGGAAAGGAAGACCTTAAACACATACCTATCATAAAAAGATGGATGTAAAACAGCCTGATCGGCTGTTTTATTTTTTGCTATTTAATTCGTCGACATACAGTGTTCCATCCTCATTAAGTGTACAGAACGAAATATTTTTTATTTCTTTAAACCCTACTTTTTTTAACTCTTGCCTTAACCAAAACGTTGTCTTGTCCAACTTTTCAAGATTATCTTCTAAAATTTTCCCGTCCAAAATAAGAGGCAGAACCATTTGAATCGGTATATTTTCAGAATCAGCCTCTTTTTTAATAATTGAGAGCTTGCCTGTTGTTTCTAAAATTCCAAATTCAACTTCATTCAAGCTTCTAATATTTTTCTCGCGCAATTGTGTTAAAAGGTCATCAAAGTTATATCTTTGTTTCTTCATCTCATGTTCATCTACTTGTCCTTCTTTAATGATTAAAGAAGGTTTACCGTCTACGATTTCTCTCATCCTCCTGCTCTTCAGTGAAACGAGTGCTAATATGAGCTGGATGCTAAGCAATACAAAAATGGATACGAGGGAATTCAGCATGGGAATCGTAGGGTCTTCAATTGAGATAACAGCTAACTCTGCGATCATGATCGAAACAACAAAGTCAATGATCGATAATTGTCCCATCTCGCGCTTACCCATCAGTCTGAAGATCACCATGATTAAAAAATAGATAAAAAGCGTTCTGAAAATAATCGTATACAGTTCCACGATTCCCCTCCTTCCATAATACGTTCTCTGATCATTCCATTAGTTAGTGTGGCACAGATATGAAAAAACATGTTACGCAGGTTTTGCCAAATATAAACCAATGGAAACGAAAGGGAAAATGCTTGCTTGTACTTCTATTTTTTTCGGTGTCTGAATAAAGTATATAGAAAGCTTCTAGGGATAAGGAGGATCAAGGATGGGGATTAAACATATGGCTTCTTCTATGGGACGGGGTTTGATTGCAGTTCTACTAATGATCATGCTCTGCAGTTTAGTACTTTCACTATTGTTGCGGTTTACAGGATTGACTGAAGCGTCGTTGAAATGGGTAACAGTGGGTCTTTCTTTTTTATCATTGTTTATAGGTGGAATGATATCTGGAAAGAAAGGACAGAGTAAAGGTTGGTTGTTAGGTGGCGGTACAAGTCTTTTGTTTTCTTTTATTGTTTTTCTTGTTCAATACTTAGGCTACCAAAGTACGTTCAACTCATCTCAGTATATGTATCATGCTCTTTTTCTTTTATTAGCGATCATTGGTGGAATTATGGGAGTGAACTTAAGCAGTCATAAACAAACATATAAATAAGACCCGTATGAACGGGTCTTTTTGTTATAGTGCTGCTTCTTCTTTTACTTCACGGATCGCATTACGATCGAAAGTTAACTTTGCTCCATCGTTCGAACGGATAACAGCGATGTCATCATCGATACTATCAAGTGTTCCGTGTAATCCACCGATCGTTACAACTTTGTCGCCTTTTTTAAGGTTAGACTGCATCTCACGAACCGCTTTTTGTCTCTTTTGCTGCGGTCTGATCAATAGAAAATAAAAAATCGCAAACATCAAGATAATCGGTAATATTCCTCCAAGGTTTCCCATACTAATTCACCCCTTTCTATAAGTTAAAAATGGATTGTACATTTTAGAAATTACGCGCGTTCGGTTTATTGAATCCATACATTTCAAAGAATTCATTTCTAAAGTCAAGAAGTCTGTCTTCCATGATCGCTTGTCTTACTTGCTTCATTAAGTTTACCAAAAAATAAAGGTTATGGTAACTTGTTAATCGGAAACCAAATGTTTCGTTCGCTTTTACAAGGTGACGAATATAAGCTCTAGAGTATGTTCGGCATACGTGACAGTCACATTTTTCGTCGATCGGACGGAAATCGCGTGCATACTTCGCATTACGAACCACTAGCCTTCCTTCACTCGTCATACATGTTCCATTTCTAGCGATACGAGTCGGCAATACACAGTCAAACATGTCGATCCCGCGAATCGCCCCATCGATTAGCGAATCAGGAGAGCCTACGCCCATCAGATAACGTGGTTTGTTTTCTGGAAGATGTGGAGTTGTGAAATCTAAGACACGGTTCATCACATCTTTTGGTTCACCTACTGATAGGCCTCCAACTGCATAACCCGGAAAATCGAGCGATACAAGATCTTGCGCACTCTGTTTTCGAAGCTCTTCGTATTCTCCACCTTGCACGATACCAAAAAGGGCTTGATCTAGAGGTCTAGCATGTCCTTTTAAGCATCGTTCAGCCCAACGACTTGTACGTTCTACAGACGCTTTCATGTAATCAAATTCTGCAGGATATGGCGGACACTCATCGAACGCCATCATAATATCAGAACCTAAAGCGTTTTGAATCTCCATTGCTCCTTCCGGGCTTAAGAAAAGCTTTTCACCGCTAAGGTGGTTTCTGAAGTGAACACCCTCTTCTTTAATCTCTCTCAGATCACTTAAAGAAAAGACTTGAAAGCCTCCTGAATCCGTAAGTATCGGACGATCCCAATTCATAAATTTATGAAGTCCACCAGCTTCTTTTACGATATCATGACCTGGTCGCAACCATAGGTGATACGTATTGCTCAGAATGATCTCTGCTCCAAGTTCTTTTAGTTCTTCTGGACTCATTGTTTTTACTGTTGCTAATGTTCCTACCGGCATGAAGATAGGTGTTTCAAATGTTCCGTGCGGAGTATGAACTTTCCCTAATCTTGCACCTGATTGTTTACACGTTTTTATTAATTCATACGTTACTGCTGGTTTCATCTTAAAATATATCCCCCTTAAAGTATAAGCATCGCGTCACCGAAACTGAAAAAGCGATACTTTTCTTCGACGGCTTCATGATATGCTCTTAAAACGAAATCTTTTGAGGCTAATGCGCTCACCAACATGATTAATGTTGATTTTGGAAGATGGAAATTGGTGATCAATCCATCGATCGCTTTAAACGTATAACCAGGATAGATAAAGATATCTGTCCAACCTGAATCTTCTTTAAACTTGCCGTCGAATTTGTTAGCTACCGTTTCAAGTGTTCGTGTACTCGTCGTTCCAACGGTAATAATTCTTCCACCGGCCTCTTTAACCCCATTTAAAAGTTCAGCTGTTCCTTTTGTTACTTGATAAAATTCTGCATGCATGTCATGTTCTAGAACATTTTCTACACTAACAGGGCGAAACGTACCTAAACCGACGTGAAGAGTAATAAACGTAACATGTACACCCATAGATTTGATCTCTTCGATTAATTCTGTCGTAAAATGCAATCCCGCCGTTGGAGCCGCTGCAGAGCCTTGATGTACAGCGTAGACAGTTTGGTAACGGTCCTTCTCCTCTAACTGTTCCTTAATATAGGGCGGAAGTGGCATCTGACCTAGATCATCTAGAAGTTCGTAAAAAATGCCATCATAAATAAACTTCAGCTGTCTGCCACCATGGTCACTCTCACCCGTACAAACTGCTTTTAATCGGCCATCTCCAAATGAAATTTCCGTTCCAGGTTTTATTCTTTTTGCTGGCTTAACTAGTGTTTCCCAAGTATCGTTGCCTTCTTCTTTTAATAGAAGCACTTCAACTTTTCCGCCTGTTTCCGACTTTTGCCCAAAAAGCCTTGCCGGAAGAACACGCGTGTCATTTAAAACAAGACAGTCTCCTGCTTTTAAATAATTTTTTAAATCATAAAAATGCTTATGTTCAAGTGTTTCTTGTGATCTATCTAAGACCATCAGTCGTGAGGAAGTGCGGTTCTCAAGCGGTGTTTGCGCAATTAGTTCCTCAGGCAGATGGAAATCAAAATCATTTACGTTCATGTCATGTATTCCTGCTTTCTATTTAGCACTTTTCTAAGTAACCTTTGCTCCATTCTTCATGACAAGTTGATTGGATAGCGAGCAACCGGGAGTGGAAATCAACCACTTCAAAAACAGAGTTGCATAACTTTCTATTTAAATCGACCTATGATCATGAAGATCAAGGAAAGTACAATACTAACGATAATGGACGTCACGATTGGAAAATAGACAGTTGTGTTTCCTTTTTTCCATACCATATCTCCAGGAAGTTTACCTATATACGTCCCTACTAATCCTATAATAATGAGAACGATTCCTGCAACGATTAACAGTTTGTTCAATCTGCGGAAGCCTCCAGTCCAAAATAATGGTAGGCCTGTTCTGTTACCATTCGTCCGCGTGGAGTACGTTGTAAAAAGCCAATCTGAAGAAGATATGGCTCATATACATCTTCAATCGTCATGGATTCTTCACCTATTGTAGCCGAAATGGTTTCTAGACCTACAGGACCGCCTTTATACGTGTGAATGATCCCTAGTAATAATTTATGGTCAATATGGTCTAAACCTAAACGGTCTACTTGCAGAAGCTCCAAGGCTTTTTGGCAGATCGGCAAAGAAATCGTATCCTTGCCTTCAACCTGCACAAAATCCCTCACTCGACGTAACAATCGGTTTGCGATCCTCGGTGTACCTCTTGATCTTCTCGCGATCTCTTCAGCTGATAGATCATCTACTCTTACCCCAAAGACATCGCCTGTACGCCTAACGATCTCACCTAACTCATCAGGCTTATAATATTCTAGCCTTGCGAGCACGCCGAAACGATCTCGGAGAGGAGCCGATAAAGAACCCGCTCTTGTAGTCGCACCGATTAATGTGAAAGGAGGCAAGTCTAGTCTCACAGACCTTGCAACCTCTCCTTTCCCGATTACGATATCTAAGCAAAAGTCCTCCATTGCCGAATATAAAATCTCTTCTATGGCACGGGACAATCGATGAATTTCATCGATAAATAATACATCACCTGGTTCTAACGAAGTTAGGATTGCTGCCAAGTCCCCAGGCCGTTCAATAGCTGGTCCGCTTGTTGTCCTCAAGTTAACTTCCATCTCGTTTGCAATGATCGCTCCCAACGTTGTCTTCCCTAAACCAGGAGGTCCGTACAACAGGACATGATCAAGAGGTTCGTTGCGAAGTTTTGCAGCTTTAATAAATATCCGCAAATTGTCCTTTACGGAGGTTTGTCCAATATACTCGTCTAATAGTTCAGGGCGCAGGCTTAACTCGATATTTGCTTCATCTTGACGTTCCTCTGAAGAAACAATTCTCTCTTCCATACATCCTCACGTCCTTATGAATTCATTAACTTCTTTAATGCCGCTTTAACATATTCGTTTGCTGACATCTTTTCTTTTTTCAGATCCGGAAGAATTTTTTGGATTTCTTTTCTGCCATATCCTAAGACTGCAAGAGCCTCAAGTGCTTCGTCAAGTTCATCACTCTCTGGTTCCACATCTGCGAATAGTCCATCCGTGAACTCTACATCTGCAAAGATTGAGATCTTACCTTTCAGATCCAAGATCATCTGACGTGCGGTCTTCTTTCCTACACCAGGAAATTTCGTAAGGAACTTTTCATCTTCCTGTTCAATCGCATTGACGACTTGCTCAGGTTGACCGAAGGCAACGATCGCTAACGCTCCCTTTGGACCGATTCCAGACACGTTCAATAGTTTTAAGAACAAGTCGCGTTCTTTTCTATTCTTAAAACCATAAAGTGCCAGTATATCCTCACGAACATATTGATACGTATATACCGTTTTTTGATCGTTCAATTTATAAATAAAAGGATTTGGACATAAAACTTTATATCCGATTCCATTATTGTTGATAACAATATATTCTGCCGTTATGTAATCTACATTTCCAGAAATGCTTTCAATCAAATTCTTCTCTCCCTAACGCTAAACACGAGCGTATGTTTCTATTGCTTATTGTATCATAGGCTCCCCCTTAATTCCTTATAAAAAGTGAATTTGATTTCTTTAAAAGCATCATATGACATACCTTATTTAAAGGCTGTTTACGAAATTCGATGTTGCTTTTTATATTTTCCAAGGCTACCCGCTTTCTACGGTGGACCACTATACATACGCTTCACTTAAGTAATTAAATTCACAGTAAAAAAGAACTGTTCAAAAGTTGATTCAACTTCTGACAGTTCTTTCATACTAGCGGTTGTTTTCGAAAGGACGTTTTATCGCATTTCCAAGGTCACTGCCGGCATTTACGATATCGTTGCTGATTCCGCGAACATCTGATTCAACTTCCGTGTAAGCACGGCCATCTCGCAGATCGTTATCAACGTTCTCAATGCGGTTAACCATATTTTGATCAGCTACAATTTTCACATCACGATTTGGTGCCAATTTAGAAGTGATCTCTCTAACTTTGTTAGTTAGTTCGGCCTTCTTCTTTTTATCCGTGTCTATTCCTACAATGACGTTGTTATCCTCAAGAATAACGTGAGCATCGTCTACACCCCGGATGTCGTTGACATTTTTCGCTATTCGTTCAGCAAGTTTACCATCATAATCTTCATGGTAAGTGGCAGTATGATCATTTACATCTCGATCAGCCATATCAGAAATGAATCCCTTACCACGGTCAAGATCACCACGATTATCTCCCTCATTGGAGTAGTATCCAATCGGTCGAACGTCGTTGTCATTCTTATCCTGAGATTCATTTACACCATTACAGCCTACAAGACCTACAGCTAGGATTGTTACAGTAAGTGATTTCCCTAAAAAGTTCAATGGAAAAACCTCCTTTCACCATTAGCTTGGCAGAAGAAGGCTCTAAATAATCTGTTAAATGTAGGATGATCGTTAACTCATCCTCTTCATTATTTTTTCAACAAATTTTTTCCTGTGGGAAAAATCACGCAATGTAAATCTTGTAACGGCATCAATCATTTCCTTGTCCCCCGTTTTAAGGGCCCTATTCCATTCTCGATAGAGATCCGTGGGAAATACCAGACTTATCACAAACCATCTTTTGGTAAACCCTTTTAAGAAATCTTCATTCCCTACCTCTTCCATCGTTTCATACGACCAATGCCAAAACGGTAAGATACGATTGGCGTACTGTAACCAGTCAAATGCTTGAGGAACTGCTGCAAAAAGATCAAAATCAATCAGATACGTATCTTTTTCTTTATGTTTCACAAAATTATGCGGAGCAACATCCCCATGTGTGATCTCTTTTTTCTTGTACGCTTTTTTCTCTAGCTTTTCAACAGCTTCATGATCAAAGTGGTTTAAACTCCATTCTCCCCACATGATTATTTCTGAAATTAAAGGACGCATCTGATGATTCCAATTTGCTGATCTTGCATGAAATTTAAAAGCATCAAGTCTGTCACTCCACTTTTTAAATAATGAGTATGAAGTCAGCTGTTCATATAAGGGATCTGGTATATGCTTTGAAAAAGAATGAAAACGACTGATTGCATCTATCCCCGCTTTAACGTCGTCTTTTTTACCAAAATGAAGACCTTCTCCTTTATAGAATGGCATGATCGCCCAAATATATTTCCCGAATTGAACTGTTTTTTTCTGATTTGGAAATACCGTATAAGTACCCATAATTCTTGGCTTTTGTCCATGATACAGTTTTGAAAGCTTTAATTGCTTGTTACAGGTTTCTGATCTGTTAAAACCTTTTAAAACATATTTACCTTGTTTAGTCTTAATCCAGATAACGTTCTCTCGAAAAAAGCCAAAGTCGATCACTTCAAGACCCAGTTCATTCATCTTTTTCAAAAAAAGACGATCCCCTTGGAAATCGTCCCTTACGTCCCTATTCATCTTCTTCCGTTTCTTCCGTAACATTCTCATCTATTTCACGAGATTGTGCTTGTGAATATGGGTTTGGCATACCTTGTTGCATCTGTTGAGGCATCCCAGGCATTCCTGGCATTCCTCCACCCTGCGGCATCATGCCCATCTGACCCATCTGTGGCATTCCTCCACCTTGTGGCATCATACCCATCTGACCCATTCCCGGCATTCCGCCGCCTTGTGGCATCATACCCATCTGACCCATCTGTGGCATTCCGCCGCCTTGTGGCATCATACCCATCTGACCCATTCCCGGCATTCCTCCGCCTTGTGGCATCATACCCATCTGACCCATTCCCGGCATTCCTCCGCCTTGTGGCATCATACCCATCTGACCCATCTGTGGCATTCCTCCACCTTGTGGCATCATACCCATCTGACCCATCTGCGGCATTCCTCCACCTTGTGGCATCATACCCATCTGGGTCATTCCCGGCATTCCGCCGCCTTGTGGCATCATACCCATTCCCATTTGACCCATCTGCGGCATTCCGCTAAATCCTTGCGGCATACCCATAGGCATCATGCTCATTGAACCTGGCTGTTGCATACCCATTTGCATATCCTGCATACCTTGTTGTTGCCCACCAGGTGTGTATTCTCCTGAAGGCATCTGGTCCATATCAGAATCAGGATATTCACCAAAAGGCATAGATCCTCCTTGCTGCATGCCACCTCCACCTTGTTGCCCACTTTGTGGATATCCGCCACCATAGAGTTGAGGCATTCCGCTGAACCCTTGTGGAGGCATCATTCCATATCCCTGTGGCATTTGAGAATAGGTTTGTGGTTTTGGAAACATTGGCGGCATAGAACCATACATGTTCTGCATCATTCCAGATGATTCTTCCATCAAAAATGGATGTTTATTTGGCGCATAGCCATCTTTTCCTGCATAGATCCCATGCTTGCTCGCCACGTTCGGCTGGTTTGCCATATTCGGCATGTTTGCCATGTTTGGTTGATTCGCCATATTTGGCATGTTCGCTATGTTTGGTTGATTTGCCATATTTGGCATGTTCGCTATGTTTGGTTGTTGATTTGGGTACCCCATTGGCACATAATGTCCAAGATTTGACGACTCCACCATCCCTGCAAAGTCCTTGTCATGAATAGGGGCCATGGGCTGCTTCATCGGTGCTTTCATCGGTTGATCTTTTAACATAGGTACATCTTTTTTCATTGGCATATCTTTTTTCATTGGTGCGTCTTTCTTCATTGGTGCATCTTTCTTTTCCATCTTGGTTGGTGCAGGTTTTAATGGCGCCGGCTTCATTGGAGCTGGTTTCTTTTCTTGTTTTATTGGAGCTGGTTTCTTCGGAGCAGGCTTAACCGGTGCCGGCTTCGGAGCCTCTTGTACAGGTGCAACCGGTTTTTCTTTAACCGGTACAATAGGCTGTTCTTTCTTCATACCAGGCATCTTGATCGGGATTTTAATCTTTTCCCCCCGTTCAATTACATCTGTTTTGGAGAAACCCGGATTTGCTTTTCTTAATTCATTCACTGGTACATCGTATTTTTCAGCAATTTTGTCGAGTGTGTCCCCTTTTTGCACAATGTGTATTCTCACGCTGCAAAACTCCCTCCTGCCAAATTTCCTTACAGTATATGAACATTTGGGCATATTGCTACATCGTATTAGAAGTGACATTATTCCTTTATCAATTTATGCCTCATAAAAGAAGGTTATGACAGGGGGAGAAACACTACATCATTCGGTTCAATGCTGTGATTGCATATTTTTTTGTTTCTTCATCTACCTTAATTACGTTTTCAAGGTTTCCATCAATAATATTTTCTAGCGACCACAGCAGATGTGGCAGATCAATTCGGTTCATCGTAAGGCAAGGGCATAGATGAGGGTTTAATGAGACGATTTTCTTGTCACTGAACTGTTGAGCTAACCGGTTTACAAGATTCATTTCAGTTCCTACAGCCCAGCTTGTTCCTGGTTCTGCATGTTTGATCGTCTCAATAATAAAATGTGTAGATCCGTTCAAATCACTAGCTCTTACAACTTCATGCGTACATTCTGGATGAACAATGATTTGGAACTCCGAATGGTTCTCTCTGAAGTCGGCAATCTGTTCTACTGTAAACTTTTCATGGACTGAACAATGCCCCTTCCAAAGAATCACTTTGATTTGGTCGATGTTCGTTCCATCATAGATTAATTTGTTTGAAATCGGATCCCAGATCGCCATATCTTCAAGTGGTATCCCTAGATCAAAAGCGGTGTTTCTCCCAAGATGCTGATCAGGGAGAAAAAGTAATCTCTCTTTTTGATCAAAAGCCCAGCTTACCATCTCTTTAGCATTTGAAGAAGTAACTGTAGCACCACCATTTTTTCCACAAAATGCTTTTATCTCCGCTGTTGAGTTCACATAAGTCAATGGCAGAATCGTATCACCAAAGAGCTTTTGAAGTTCGATCCAAGCTCTTTCTGTTTGATGAATATTCGCCATATCCGCCATAGAACAACCAGCTTTCAAATCTGGAAGAATTACAGTTTGGTTGTCAGTGCTCAACATGTCAGCTGTTTCGGCCATAAAATGAACACCACAGAATACGATAAAATCAGCATCTTTGTTCTCTGCTGAAATTTTGGCAAGCTGAAGAGAATCACCTGTAACATCTGCGAATTGAACGATTTCATCTTTTTGATAATGATGGGCTGGGAGGAATAAACGCGTACCTAAACTGCTTTTAATCTCGTGAACCCTAGCTTCCATCTCTTCAACTGACATAGAGCTATATCGATCTGGTAATGTATTTGTTTTAGAAAAAGTTTTTAGTAAACTCATGTTTTACAACTCCTTTAACATTCATGCTAATATCCAGCGCTTTATAAGAGTGAGTTAAGTAACCGAGAGAAATATAATCAACACCTGCTCGACTATATTCCTTGATCTCATCGGGAGCAATTCCACCAGAAGCTTCGGTTATAATACTCGAAGGTACATGCGTAAGTCTTTGTTTGATCTCTTCAGGACTGCAGTTATCAAACATGATTATGTCTGCTCCAGCTAAGACCGCTTCGATCACTTGTTCTTCCGTCTCTGTTTCAACTTCTATCTTCACGGTGTGTCCACACTTTTTACGCGCCGTTTCAACCGCTTCCTTAATAGAAGGAAATCCTGCTAAATGGTTATCCTTTAACATTACCGTATCGTAGAGCCCGAACCTATGGTTGTATCCTCCTCCACATCGAACTGCATACTTCTCAAACATCCTAAGACCCGGTGTCGTTTTTCGTGTATCACAAATACGAGTTCCACCTTCACAATAAGAAACTGCTTTAGCTGTTATCGTCGCTATACCTGAGAGGCGCTGCAAAAGGTTCAGGATTACTCTTTCACCAGATAAAACACTTTGTCTTCTACCTGTTATCTCAGCTAACACTGCTCCTGCCTCAAACTGTTCTCCTTCGTTTACGAAAATGCTCGTTTGCACGGTTCTATCTATCAACTCATACCCTATAGACAAGATTTGTCCACCTGCAAATACACCATTTTCTTTGGCTATAATGGTGGCGGTCACTTCTGTATGATCTTCAAAGAGAGACGCTGACAAGTCTCCAGATCCAATATCTTCAATTAAAAATTCCTGCAGCTGTTTTTTCAGCAATAATGGATTCATCATGCCACAAACTCCTTATAATTTTTTTTGAGTCCCACTCTTTTTTCTGGGATGGAAAATCTTTTCGATAATGGCTGCCTCTGCTTTCTTCACGCTTAAGACAACTTGTTACCGTCAACCATGCGATTGTTTGCATATTGAACCTCTTGATAACAGGTAGTGGTTCTTTGATCAGATCAGGTCTCCATGAAGGTAGGTTTAGGGTTTTTGCGGCACTCATCAATTCTTTTTTACTTCTGACGATTCCCGCGTATTTATCCATAAGAAGATGAATCTCGCTTTCTTGCAAGAGACCGTCAATCTGTATTGATTTATGTTCAAGATTCTTCTTTCTCTTAAAAGTCGCAGGCTTCATATCCGTTATCTCTGATGAAAGAATACTGTTTGCCACCTTTTTTGCAAATACAGCTCCTTCAAGGAGAGAATTACTCGCTAATCGATTTGCACCATGTACACCTGTATTCGCACACTCTCCAACCGCATAAAGCCCTCTCAACGAGGTCTTACCGCTTTGATCTGTAACGATTCCACCCATCGTAAAATGAGCACCAGGAGATACTGGAATCAGCCCTTTATCTAAATCGATACCAGCATTCACGCAAAGCATTGTTACTCCAGGAAATTTACTTCTAAAATCTTTAATCGAAGATATATCTAAGAACACCTTCTCACCGTGTTCATGAATCTCTTGAAACAGTCTCCTCGATACGATATCTCTTGGTGCAAGGTCTTTTAACGGATGAACATCCTTCATAAAAGGAACTCCACTTGAATTGATCAATATTCCACCTTGCCCTCGCACCGCTTCAGTAATCAATCCTGCTGGCACTCTATCTGATAAAAGGGTTGGGTGGAATTGAACAAACTCTAAGTCCGAGAGTTCAACACCTGCCCGGTACGCCATGCATAGAACGCTCCCATCCGATCCGAATGCATTAGAAGTCGTTCCATATATCCCTGCATATCCACCACCTGCCAATATGGTATTTTTCGCTTGAAAGATAGTGGTTTGATTTTCATCATCTTTACAAGATACACCGATACATTTATGATCTTGAATAATTAAGTCCACTGCATATTGGTGAGTGACGATCTTAACGTTTTTACTTACTCTTCGTATTAAGGCTTCAATCACTTTCTTACCTGTCTGATCTCCTCCAGCATGAACGATACGATTCCGATTATGTCCGCCTTCTTTACCTAAGATAAAAGAACCGTTCTCGTGTCTGTCAAAGTTCACTCCCCACTCTGTAAGAGTACGAACGACACTTTCGCCTTCTTTCACAAGTTGTTTGACCGCCTCTTGATCATTATGATGGCGCCCAGCCTTTAGCGTATCTAAAAAGTGCTCTGCCCAAGAGTCCTCTTCATCTATTGCTGCAGAAATTCCACCTTGAGCTAAAAACGAATTTGATTTTTCTGCAGAAAACTTTGTGATAACTATCACATTCTTATGCGAACTTAAATATTCAGCAGCCATCAAACCAGCGATTCCTCCGCCGATAATTAGAACATCTGCCTCTTTATGTTTCATATACACAAAACACCTCAACTTTACACGTGTCTTGACACCTATATTTACATAGATTTAAACTAGATACAACTATTTTATTAAAACTGAGGTGGAAACCTTGATATATCTTGATTATGCAGCAACTACACCCCTGTCAGAATCGGCAGTGAATGCTTTTGTTCAAACTTCAAAAATGTATTTTCAAAACACAGAAAGTCTTCACGAGGGAGGCCAAGCAGCTCGTGATCTATTAGAACATGCTCGGTGTTCTTTAGCTGAGTTGTTAAATAAAGAAAGTGAAGGGATCTATTTTACAGGCGGGGGTTCTGATGGCAATTTTCTAGCTATTACTTCATTAGCGAATGGAGCAAACTATAAAGGAAAACACATTATCTCTTCAAATGTAGAACACCCCTCTATTGATTATGTGCTTAGATTTTTAGAGGAAAGTGGTTATGAGATAACAAGAATACCCATACAAAAAAATGGGAAGATCTCGATCCATACACTGCTGTCCTCAATTCGTCCAGATACTATTCTCGTCACCATTCAGCATGTGAACAGTGAAACGGGAATCGTTCAGGATATCAAAGAAATCGGTGAACATTTAAAAAATCGAGGTGTTTTGTTTCACAGTGATTGTGTTCAATCCTTCGGAAAATGGGAAAAAAATTATTTTCATTCTTTGAACATAGATGCTTTTACAATGTCTGCTCACAAGATAAACGGACCAAAGGGAACGGGTGCTGTATATGTATCACCATCTATTCATATAGCTCCTCTTCTTTCAGAAGTCACACATGAACGTGGATTCCGTGCTGGTACTGTTGATCTCCCATCAATCGTCGCATTCATAACAGCAGCAGAAGAGGCATTCCATTTACAGCAAGATCGCTATCTGCATGCCATTGACATGCGAAAACAACTAAAATCGTCTATACTTAAAGATAGGAATATAATCTTTGAAGACAATGACGACAGCTCTCCATTTATCATTCCAATCCGCGCAAAAGGAATGGAAGGTCAAATCGTGATGCAAGAGCTGGATCGATTAAAAATCGCTGTTTCAACAGGGTCAGCATGCAAGAACGGACAACAAGCACCTTCTAAAACTTTACTGGCCATTGGAAGAACAGAAAGTGAAGCTCATGAATTGGTTAGAATCTCGACCAGTCATCAAACGACTTCTGCAGAAATTGCTTTACTTGGAAAAGCACTTATTGAAATAACAAATACATTCAGATCTGTTAGTGAGGTAATAACAAGATGAGCAACGATAAATTAAAAGGTGAAGACAGACGTTCGCAGCTCATAGCCTGGCTGATGAAAGCTGATAAGCCGCTTAGTGGTTCGATTCTCGCCACTAAAACAAATGTTAGCAGACAGGTTATCGTACAAGACATGTCACTTTTAAAAGCAAGCGGTGAGCCGATCATGGCAACAGCTCAAGGCTATATTTACTTAAAGAACGACTCAAAAAAACAATTCTCTCGTGTGATTGCAGCAAATCATTCTCCAGAAGAAACAACGAGTGAACTAATAACAATTGTGGATTATGGCGTTACAGTTGAAGATGTTACCGTTGAACACCCTGTTTATGGTGATATTAAGGCTTCACTTAAACTCTCCACGCGAAAAGATGTTGAAGATCTGATCCAACGGCTTAAAGATACGAATGCTAGCCTTCTAAGTGAATTAACAGAAGGTATTCACATGCACACTCTATCATCAGACTCAGAGGAGAAGCTCGATAAAGTTTGCGGTGCTTTAAAGGAAAAAGGATTCTTATTATAAGCCAAAAAAATCCCTAGCTGTAACAGCCAGGGATTTCTTTATGCGCCGGTTCCTACTACTTCCACTCGTTCTACCGTTTCCATACGGTTCAATGTGCTTAACAAGTCCTTCATATCTCCTTGAAGCATGTTCGTTTCAATCGTCAATGTAATATGTGCACGTCCTTGTAAGGGAATCGTCTGATTAATCGTTAATACGTTGCATCCTTGGGAAGCAACAACTGTTAACAGACTCGACAGGGCACCGGATCTGTCTTCAAGGTGAATGGATAGTGTTATAATTTTCTCTTTAACCATCGTATGAAACGGAAAGATCCCATCACGGTATTTATAAAATGCACTTCTGCTCAATCCAACTTTTTCTGCAGCTTCTGCGACTGTTTTAACTTTTCCTCGATCTAAGAGAGACTTTGCTTCCAATGCTTTTTGCATAGATTCGGACAACACATCTTCTCTTACCATGTAGTATTGCTGATCATTTTTCATTTAGCTTCCTCCGGTGACTTTCTTACCTTTATTATAATAGGATTTACCTTTCGTGTCTATCTCACACGGACATTTGTATAAAATAAAGACAGCCTACAGAATAGGCTGCCTTCTTTTAATCGATAAATTCGAACTCATATTTTAGGATTCGAACAACATCACCATGCTCTGCTCCACGATCACGCAATGCTTGGTCTACACCAAGAGTACGCATTTGTCTTGCAAAACGCTTTGTTGCTTCTTCTCGAGAAAAGTCTGTCATCTTGAACAACTTTTCAATCTTCGGACCATTGATAACAAAAACACCTGCAGGGTCACGAGTAATATAGAAGCCAGCATCTTCTTTTTCGTGCTTATATAGAACCCTTTGTTGTTCTCCACCATCATCATGAATAAGAGGGAACTCAGGTGTTACTTCAAGAGTATCTGCTGTTGTGAAAAGCACTTCTCTAATACCTTGACGAGAAATCGCAGAAATTGGGAATACTTTTACGTCTTCTCCCACTTTTTCTTTGAACGTTTCAAGGTTTTCTTCAGCACCTGGAATGTCCATTTTGTTAGCTAGTACAATTTGAGGACGTTCCATTAAACGCATGTTGTACTGATTAAGCTCATCGTTTATTTTCACGAAATCATCATAAGGATCTCGGCCTTCCATTCCAGACATGTCGATAACATGTAGGATAACACGTGTTCGTTCGATATGTCTTAAGAATTGATGACCGAGTCCAATTCCTTCGTGAGCACCTTCGATCAAACCTGGAAGGTCAGCCATTACAAAGCTTCTTCCATCCTCTACCGCAACAACTCCTAAGTTAGGAGTGATTGTTGTAAAATGGTACTCAGCAATTTTTGGCTTAGCTGCTGAAACGATCGATAAGAAGGTTGATTTCCCTACACTCGGAAAACCTACTAATCCTACGTCAGCTAAGACTTTCAATTCTAATGTTACTTCTCGTTCTTCACCTGGTTCTCCGTTCTCAGCAATTTCTGGAGCCGGGTTTGCAGGAGTAGCAAAACGAGTGTTTCCACGGCCGCCTCGACCGCCTTTAGCGATGATCGCTTGCTGCTGATGATGTACGAGGTCAGCAATTGTCTCTCCTGTATTAGCATCTGTCACGACAGTACCTGGAGGAACTTTAACAATCATATCGTTCGCTTTTTTTCCATGCATGCCCTTAGACATACCATGTTCACCTCGAGGGGCTTTAAAATGACGATTGTAACGGAAGTCCATAAGCGTTCGTAAACCTTCTTCAACTTCAAAGATCACGTTTGCTCCTTTTCCTCCGTCACCACCAGCAGGACCACCGTCTGGAACGTATTTTTCACGGCGAAATGCAACCATTCCGTTTCCGCCGTCACCTGCTTTTAAATAAATCTTGACCTGATCGACAAACATTTCATTCTCCTCCTTCCATTAGGAAGTTAACTGAATATCAAAATAACACTTATTTTCCTGATTATAGCTTTCGATGAGTAACATGCTTTTATGTGTTGAAAAAATATTTCTCAATACTTCATACGTATCCTTCTCATCTGTTAGCATCCCTTGAAAGGTATAACAAACTCGAAGAGCTGCAGGATCAAATGTAACAGTAAGTGAGTATTCATCATAACCCGAAATGGAATTATTCAACACATCACATACTTCTTTCGTCGTATGTAACAATTCCTCTTCAAATAAGCTGAAATCCCCGCTTTCACCATTTACTTTTCCATACAATTTCACCGGATGCTTCAACCAGTTATATGTTAATAAGTACTCCGATAAATTCGGGGTTTTCAGGTTAGAGATTCTTGATTCTTCCCGTGATAGTTCAATAACTTCATTCATAATCTCTTTTGCCCGCTCTGTGCGGCCAAGTGATAGGTTTGCTTTAATAAGCTGTAGCTGGTTTAGCCAGTCATGCCTGGCGTGGCGCAAAAGATCGACAGTTGTCCATTTGTTTGACATCATCGCACTCCTAGCCTTTCCTTTTAATAGGGCTATACCTTACACCAACAAATTTAGCGCAGTACTTAATACTCTCACAAAGCAAAGAAAAAACTCTAACCAATCTGGTTAGAGTTTTCATCTCCCTCTTACGCTTCTTGCGCGATTGGGTAAACACTTACCTTTTTGCGGTCACGGCCATAACGTTCGAAACGTACAACTCCGTCTACCTTAGCAAATAGTGTGTCATCTCCGCCTTTACCTACGTTTGTACCAGGATAGATCTTAGTACCACGTTGACGGTAAAGAATTGAACCACCAGAAACGAATTGTCCATCAGCACGCTTAGCGCCTAGACGCTTAGACTGTGAGTCACGACCATTCTTTGTGCTACCTACCCCTTTTTTAGAGGCAAAGTATTGAAGGTTTAATTTAAGCATTCGTTGCACCTCCTTCATGTTCAGTCAATTTTATATACTCGCTGTATCCTTCTTCAATGGAAGCAAGGGATACAACCATGCCTTCCAAAAGCCACTGTGTTTTTTGATGTATAGAATCATTAAGATTACCCGGTACGGTTAACGTTAGAAAACCACCATCTTCATGAGTAGTTACTTCTGGCTCATAGCCGCAAAGCTTTTCTATCGCATTGATCGTACCGAATGACACCGCTGTAGCTGCTGCACAAACCAAATCTTGGCCATGTGGAGCAAAATCAGCATGTCCTTCCATCGTAAACGAAAGTATGTCTTGATCGTTGTTCCTGTATATAGAAACTAGAATCATGAGAATTACCCGTTAATTTTTTCAATCACAACTTTTGTGTATGGTTGACGGTGTCCTTGCTTACGACGATAGTTCTTCTTCGCCTTAAACTTGTAGACAACCACTTTTTCGCCACGGCCATGTTTTTCAACTGTTGCCGTAACTGTAGCACCTTCAACTAAAGGAGCTCCTACTTTCAAGCTATCTCCACCTACCATCAATACATCCTCAAATGTTACTGACGCTCCAGCTTCAACATCTAGTTTTTCAACATAGATTGCTTGACCTTCTTCAACTCGAACTTGCTTACCACCAGTTTGAATAATTGCGTACATCAACGTGCACCTCCTCTTATACTCAGACTCGCCATCCCAGGTGTATATAAAATACTTAAAACCTGGTCTGTGCGGTTGGAGCGGGTGCTCCAAACACTAACGAAAAAAGGATACCATGTTTGGCACCCTTATGTCAATGTGAATCTTTTAACATCCTGTTTCTTATTTCATCTATTTTTCCTGATTGTCTGACTGCCATTTCTCTGTTTGACGAACCGATAGATACAAACACTTTAATATCATGCTGTTTCTCTAAATGTTTCAGCTTGTCAGGATTCTTTTTCAGCCATTCAGAAAAGTGTTGTGGCACTTCCATCCATAAAGCCTCGTCATCTTCGTATGTGTATTCTTTCATTATACGATCCATCTCATAATACAACGTTTCCTGGCGCAGGATATACCCATCCATCATATGGCGATCGAACCTTGTAGCAAGAGTCTCAAGTAATGAAGGCCTTTCTTTTTTTCTAGTCATTTCAAACAAGCCCATTTTCGTAAAACCATGCAAAATCATGGTAGCAGAATCATTCTTTAATGCTTCTCGCATAACCTTGTTGATTTGTTCTTTGTCTTCGTTTGACTGCATCGTAATAAAGTCAATGACGATCATGCCGGCAATATTACGCAAACGAAGCTGTTTCATTATTTCTTGTGCAGCTATCTTATTTGTCTCAACAACAGTCTTAGACCGATCTTTTTTTCCAGTGAATTTACCCGTATTCACATCGATCGCTGTTAACGCTTCTGTCACATTAAAATAAAGCGAAGACCCATTCTTTAACCATACTAACGGAGAAAGTGCTTTTTCAATGTCTGTGTCAATTCCTAATTTGCGAAAAAGAGGCTCTTTTTCATTGTACAGTTTAACAGAAAATGGATTTTGAAAGGAAGCCGCATACTCTTTGACATGCTGATACGTTTCATAATCATCAACTATAATTTCTTCTACGTTATGATTTATCCATCTCTCTAAGAGTGGATAAAAAAATGGAGGTTGCACGATTAGATCAGGTGCTTTTTTACCATCTGAGCATTTTTGCACTTCGTTCAATTGTCTTCTAAGACTTTCAAGCTCTTGATTCATTTCGCGCTCAGGAAAATCTTCGCAACCTGTCCGAATGATCAGACCTTCTTGATTATTTATAACAGAATCTCCCCAGTCTTGTAGCATTGCGCGTTGAGATTCTTTTATCTTTTTGGATATTCCAACGTGAGGAGTGAATGGAAAATAAACGAGCAGATGGCCTGTAAACGAAATAAGGGCTGTTAATTTGGCACCTTTATCTCCAGACTCTTCTTTAACGACTTGAACAAGTATCGATTCTCCTTCTTTAATAAGGCTTGAGATGGATACTTTCTTTTGTGCCTCACCAGAAAGTTGTTGATAAGCAGGCAAATCGTCTTTATGAAGAAAGCCGTTCTTGCTCGTTCCAATATCTACAAACACAGCTTGCATGCCAGGCAAAACCTTTTGAACTTTTCCTTTATAGATGTTTCCTGTTAACGGACTTTTAGTCGGTCTATGGACCGCACATTCTATAAGTTTTTCATTCTCCATTAACGCTGTACGTTTTTCCATTCCTACTGCATTGATTACTACGCGCTGCATCGTTCCATTCACATCTCCCTGTTTTTTGCTCTGTATCCTATTCTAACGAAAAACTTTTCCAATTGCACACTCGGGAGAATGATTATGAAAATAAGCTTCTAAGAGTTGCTTTTCATTGATCGTAATAGGATTAAAATTCTTAATAACAATAGAATGGGAAACACCTTTTACCAAGTGATGAGTGACTTTTGAAAGTGACCATGTTGGAGGTACGATAATCGTACGAGTACCTTTTATGCTTGATTGCTGCATTCTGTTCAGCAAGAACCGTATGAACACATAATGTCTGCTGCGCCATTCAAGAATATGAGCTAAGCCTAGGAAAAGACAGATTACCCAAAGGTTCAAATGCGATGGCTGTAAAGAGAGCTGCCATGCACTGCCTATGACCAACAAAGCACCGGATACCATTAAAAACTTCTGCTGTGCTTCTTTGAATGGAATCCATTTGGATACTAGAGCAAATAAAACTTTCCCACCATCGAGTGGCCATATCGGAAGAAGGTTAAATAAAAATAAGGTTAGATTCAAAATAAAAAACCAATAAAAATCATTCGCAGAGATGAGGTTAGTCTGACTTAAGATATATGCGACTCCGGTAAGCCAAATGTGTTGTAACGGACCAAGTACAGCTACCCAAACCTCTTCGTGAATCGGACGTGTGCCATGTTCTTCAACTACGGCTGCACCTCCAAAAGGGAGAAGATCTATTCTTGAAACTCTCCAATTAAAAAGACGGGCACCAGCAAAATGACCCATCTCATGAATTAGAACGACGAAAAACCAGACGATAATCTCCCTAAAATGCCCCGTATAGACCGCACCGAAAATGACGACCCAAAAGGCGGGATTAATCTTTATTTTTCGTATGAATTCTATTATTAATTTAATCAATATCAATCACCTTGCTAGGATCAATGAAACTCTTGTCTTTTTTTATCGCAAAATAAAATTTACCGGACTTCCCATCCTTACTTCCCGATACTTTACCTAATCGAGTACCGCTTTCTACATAATTATATAGCTTAATGGACTTATCAATTTCCTTTAGGTCTCCATACCACGATTCTTGTTCGTCCGAGTGTTGAATGATTACGGTATAACCCAAGTCATCCTTCTTTCCAGCATAAACAATGTAACCACTTTTCGACGTTTCTACATCTTCCTCTTTGCCCGTTTCAATAACGATTCCTTTGCCGTTTGTACTGAACGTCTCATACACCTTACCATCAGCAGGAACAGCAAATACTTCACTGACTTCTTCCGTTTTCTTTTCTTTCTGCAACTTATCTTTCGGAAATAAAGCTAATGGTTTTCCGAACTTATCTTCATACCAATCTTTTGCTGCAGCAAACTGAAACTCATCTTGATATACATGTTTGATAAAGTTTTGCGCCTGAACCGTATGATCATTATTATTCTTAAATGCGATTCCTACAATTAAAAATAAGATAATGGAAAACATAATCTGCATTAACATAGCATGACGGTTGAATAGAGGATGAGATTTCTCCGGTTCGTCCCTGGATGTGATAACCGAGCTACTTTCTTTTGAGCTGCTGTTCTTAGAAATATTACCGTACTTCTTTCGGATTTCATCTGCTCTATTTTTCATAACCGTTCCTCCATTTTTCTCATATATGTACATCCTATGACTTGTCCGTTGGAGATATGAGTAAATGGTTTGTAGATTTGTGCAGCTGAAAATAAAGATTTACATAAGCTCTGTTGTATTCGTAAGTGGTTGATTTCCGTTACAGGTGCTCGCTTTCCGCGGGGCGACCGGTGAGCCCCTTGCCGCTTTGCGCCATTAAGGGTCTCACCTGACCGCTCGTCCCGCAGGAGTCTCGCATCCTCCACTCCAATCAACTTGCAAATGTAGCAAAAAGAAAAAATCCAAAAGCTCCAAAGACAAATTGAATAGTGCAACACCTTACAAGCTTCTCACCGAGCAAACGACAATAAAGACTATACGGTAGGTTTACTAGTAAACAAAGGAAGCACAGTTGCTTTTGACTAAGCGTGAAATGATCAAATCTAAAAAACAAGCATCATGAAAGTCAATAACCGACTTCAAGAACGCCTATGAAATAGCTTTGTAAAATACATCTTTGGTTTGTTGATTGGAGTGCAAGGTGCGAGACTCCTGGGGGATCAGCGGGACAGGCGAGACACCTAAGGACACAAAGTGTCGAGGTGGCTCACCGCACGCCCCCCGGAAAGCGAGCATCCTGGAACGGAAATTAACCACTTTCAAAACCTTCAGAGTAAAGAGCTCAAAAAAAAAGCATCAGCTAGAAGCCGATGCTTATTTCATACCTAATAATGTTTTGATCTTTCCAAAGAAACCTTTTTCTTCTTCTAATGACAGAAGCGGAACAGACTCACCTAAAATTCTTCTCGCAATATTCCGGTATGCGATAGAAGCTTTCGAGTCAGGCTGTAACGCAACTGGTTCACCTTTGTTTGCAGCTTTTATCACGCTCTCATCGTCGATCACGACTCCAAGAAGCTCGATAGAAAGCACGGAAACGATCTCATCAACATCTAACATATCACCGTTCTTAGCCAGATGATTACGAAGACGATTTACAATCAGTTTAGGCGGTTCCATATCCTCTTGTTCTAACAGCCCGATAATGCGATCAGCATCACGCATAGAAGCAGTTTCAGGATTGGTTACTACGATTGATTTATCCGCACCTGCAATGGCATTTTTAAAGCCTTGCTCAATGCCTGCAGGACAATCAATAATGACATAATCGTAATCTTGCTTTAATTCCTGAACGATTGTTTTTACTTGTTCAGGGGTAATGGAAGATTTATCTTTTGTTTGAGCTGCTGGGAGCAGGTACAAACACTCAAAACGCTTATCTTTTATCAATGCTTGTTTAAGTTTGCAGCGTTCTTCTGCTACATCAACAAGATCATAGATGATGCGGTTCTCAAGTCCCATCAATACATCCAAGTTTCTCAACCCGATATCCGTATCTACAAGACATACTTTTTTTCCAGAAAGAGCTAGAGCAGTCCCTAAATTGGCAGAAGTCGTCGTTTTACCGACTCCACCTTTCCCAGACGTTATGACTATTGCTTCTCCCATGCTTCATTCCCCTTTCTATAGCAAACTGTTCAGTTTCGGTCTTAATCGATGAACAGCACTGATTCGATCAATACGAATCTGTTTTTCTTCATTGGATATGTAAGCAAACTCCATCTCATTTCCTAGTTCGGGATAAGAGTCTGGTGCTCTATTAATATGGTGAGCAATCCTAAGTTGAGAAGGCTTCATTACGGATGCTGCAATGATCGCTTCTTCGTTACCTTTTGTGCCGCAGTGAGCGATTCCTTTTAGCGAACCGAGAATATAAATATTCCCTGTCGCCATCACAGTTGCTCCAGGATTTACATCGCCGACCAGAAGCAGGTCTCCTTGTATATCAAGAACCTGACCTGATCTGACGACTTTAGATACGGTCACAACTTGAGCATCTTTTCTCATCTCTTCAGCTTCAGCTTTTGTGATAACATCTGACTCAATATGATCTAGGATAAGATTTTCTTTTTGTTTAAGAACTTCTATTAACTTCTCTTCTTGTTCAGCAGTCAAATAACGGTTCCCTGCTTTTACTTTAACGGAAATTACAGGTCCGCTTAACATTTGGCTGCTTCCGGCGGTTAATTTATCATTAAGCTCCTCGACTAATAGATCGAAGGAACACTTATCATCCAACAATAAAACGAGGCCGTCTTTTGTTCCTTTAATTGTTACGTTGTGCTGGAGTTTTTGTACCATTGCCATTGTTCACCTCAACGTACTAACATTCGACAGCTAGGTCTAAATTCCTCTTTGCAAAAGTTAGTTTTCTTTTAGAGTATCCTTTATTTGGTTCAACTGCTTTACAAACGGATAATAAATGAGTATCGCAAAGAAACCGTTTAAGATGAGGGTAGGCAACAATCTTTTATACAGGAATACATCTAACATCTGAGTACTGATTCCTATAAGACTGTTCAAACCGTATACAAAAAACTCTAATATGGAAACCCCTACTACGGACAGAAGTAAAGTCACGATCAAGTTTCCAAATAAATACCTTGAAAAGATTGATGTAATATAGGCAGTAGCTGCCATAGAGAACAAATAAACACCAATGATGTCTGTATAGAGAAGATCAGTGAGCAAACCAAAAGCAAGTCCGTACAAAAGCCCGTATGTGGTGTTTACATACATGGCAACAAATAAAATTAATACCATTGAAAAACGGGGGACTAGCTGCCAATCCATACTATTATCATGAGGCAAGAAAGCTTGTACTAATGAACTCTCACTAATAAAAGCTAGATAGATAAGAAAAGGAAGAAAGACTTTTTTCATCATTCTTCCTCCTTTTCTCTTAAACTTTCATCCACTGCAGGCATTTCTCGTTCAAGTACCATCACATGATCAATATCATAAAGATCTGCTGAAGGTTTTAAATAAGCAGTTTGTGTCAATCCCACTTCATCTGGTTCAATATCAATTACTTCTCCGATGAGCAGGTTAGGCGGAAAGACATCTCCTAGACCAGAGGTGATCACCTTTTGGCCTTTCTTAATCTTTGCATCTACCGGAATCTTCTTAAACACCAAAGCTTGTTTTTTTGCATCATAACCTTCGATCGTTCCAAAGATGTTCTTCTCACCTTGAACGATAGCAGAGAAACGATTCGTACGATCATTGTCACTTATCAACTGAACGGTTGACTGAAACAAGGAAACATTCGTGACTTTCCCAATAAATCCTTGTGGTGAAATGACTGCCATCTTCGGTTTGATACCATCTTTTTCCCCTTTGTTGATGTAGATAAATTGATTCCACTGATCAGGGGAGCGTCCGATCACAGTACCTTCTCTCACTTTAAAATCGGTAAGATCTTCTTCTTTGTCTAATTGCGCTTTAAGTGTTGCGTTTGTTTTTTTAACTTCCTCATACTGTACATAAAGTTTTGCGTACTCATCTAACCTAGCTTTTAACATTTGATTCTCTTTGTAGAGCTGCTTCATTTCAGCTAAATTCTCAAAGAAACCCGCTAGTGTATTAGCGGGTTTATAGAAAATCGTTTGTGTTAGTCCTGCAGAATCTTTTAAAAACTGTTCAGGTAAGGTTAGGCTTTCCCTTTTTTTCATCGAAAAACCAATCAGAGCTACTAGAATGATAATGCTGACTAGCAGAATGATAAGGCGTTTGTTCGAAAAAAATTGTGGCATGAAAATACACCTACTTACTTGGATTTAGATCTAGAAGTTATACCAGCCTTGGATTTAAAGAGGTGCAGGTTTTCAAGCGCACGGCCAGTTCCAACTGCTACACAATCCAACGCGTTCTCAGCCACAATAACAGGCATCTTCGTCTCTTCACTGATTACTTTATCCAAGTTTCGTAATAAAGCACCGCCACCAGTTAAAACAATACCACGATCCATAATGTCAGCAGCAAGTTCTGGTGGTGTTTTTTCAAGAGTTACTTTAACGGCATCCATAATGCTATTAACAGTATCACGCAACGCACTGGAAACTTCTTCCGCCGTAATCGTAATCGTTTTTGGAAGACCTGTCAACAAATCTCTACCACGGATATCCATATCTTCAATTCCATCCGGCGCACCAGCTGAACCGACTTCTAGCTTAAGAGTTTCAGCCGTTCTTTCACCGATCATAAGATTATAAGTCTTCTTAATATAAGCAATGATCGCATCGTCCATCTCATCACCAGCAATACGAATTGACTGGCTTGTAACGATACCACCTAAAGAGATGATCGCAACTTCAGTCGTTCCTCCACCGATATCAACGACCATGCTACCTGTTGGTTCCCATACAGGAAGATCAGCACCGATTGCAGCTGCAAAAGGTTCTTCGATCGTGTAAGCTTCACGAGCTCCCGCTTGTTTAGTCGCATCTTCAACCGCACGCTTTTCCACTGCAGTAATTCCTGATGGTACACATACCATGACATAAGGTTTACGTGCAAAAACAGAACGGTTTTTTTGGGCTTGCTGAATAAAGTATTTCATCATTGTAGCTGTTGTTTCAAAATCAGCAATAACTCCATCTTTCATAGGTCGTACGGCAACGATATTACCAGGAGTACGTCCAATCATATTCTTAGCAGCATTACCTACCGCTTCAATTGAACCTGTGTCAGTACGCAAAGCAACAACGGAAGGTTCACGCACAACAACACCCTTGCCCTTCACGTAAACAAGTGTGTTTGCAGTTCCTAAATCAATTCCTAAATCTCTTGAAAATCCACCAAACATTTATGTAGACTCCTTTCATCAAGCAAAACTCATAAGTTTGATTATACGCTAAAAAAGAAACAAAAGACAATGTTAAACATATCCTTTTTCTTTTAAACTTACGTATCTTTGATCACCTATTATGATGTGATCCAACACTTCAATTCCTAACATTTTTCCGCATTCTACTAATCTTTTTGTCACTTCAATATCTTCCCTGCTCGGAGCAGGGTCACCGCTCGGATGATTATGAAAACAGATGATTGAAGCACTTGAGCGTTTGAAGCCTTCTTTAAATACTTCTCGCGGATGTACGATAGACGTATTTAGACTTCCGATAAAAACCGTTTTTTTATAAAGCACTTGATTTTTTGTATTTAAATATAAACAAACGAAGTGTTCTTGCTGTAAAAAACGCAGCTCGTCCATCAGATACCTAGCTCCATCTTCAGGTGAACGTATCGTGTACCTTTCTTCAAACTGAAGACGGCTGATCCGTTTTCCGATTTCTATGGCAGCCATCAGTTCCACTGCTTTTGCTGATCCTATACCATTGATCTCTTTCAGTTCACCAATTGTTGCTTCTTTAAGATGCCTTAATCCTTCAAATTGCTGAATGATATGATGGGCAAGCTGGATAGCTGACATTTGCTTCGTACCCGTTCTTAAAAGAATAGCTAACAATTCATAGTTAGAGAGCGCTTCAGGACCATCATTTAAAAGTCTTTCTCGCGGCCTCTCCTGTAATGGGTAATCTTTTATCATAAGCGGCTTCGTTACCACTTACGTCCCCCCTATTATTCAGTCTTCGTGACTGACTCGGTGAAAGAAAACCCGAAATCTTTTAGTGATCGAACCACCTTAGAGATCGGTAATCCTACAACATTGAAGTAATCGCCTTCGATTTTCTCAACTAATAGCGATCCTGATCCTTGGATTCCATAACTGCCAGCTTTATCAAAAGGTTCACCAGTGTTTAAGTACCAATCAATTGTATTTTCATCTAAAGTGTAGAAAGTAACACTTGTCTTAACAGAGAAAATCACTTTTTTTGTTTGATCTATTAAACAGACCCCCGTGTAAACTTCATGTGTTTGACCTGAGAGCATCCTTAACATTTCGGCAGCTTCAATTCGATTCTTAGGTTTGCCAAGACGATTATTTTGATAAGATACGATTGTATCTGCACCTAAGATCACACACTCTGGTTTTTGAGTAAAAATGTCTGCAGCTTTCTGTTCAGCAAGTGATTCTACCAATCGACTTGGAGTAAGGGAGTGATCCATTTTTTCTTCAAGTGTACTTGGATACGTTTCAAATGGAAGAAGCGTTAATGACAGAAGTTCATATCTTCGAGGTGAAGCAGAGGCTAATATGAGGCGTTTCATGTAATCACCTTTCATCTAATTCTTTAATGTATAGTTTCGTATAGATTTACAATAGCAAACTTGTAAAAATTAGACAAATCACGCCGAAAAACATACTTCTATTAGTTTTTCGGTTCTTTACTGCATTTTATGAGGGCAAATGATTAAATTCATTGACGAATTCCGACAAAATTCTTAAAAACCTATCAATCAAGATTTTGTTTTACGCTTTCACAATCAATCTTTTTGGAAACTAAAAAAGTATGACTCAACAATCGAGCCATACCTTAAATTCCTTTAGTTTCTTCATTTCTAAGAATGTTACTTTTCTTTTAATGCAAGTTGATCAGAGTGGAGGGTTGCCGACTCCTATGGGACGAGCGGTCGATCCTAAAAGTAGAAGTGGCTTGTTAAGGCCCGACAAGCAAAAGTTGAATGGGCTATGAAGGAGCACTTTGCTCATCACAGACCGTATAACCTTTGTCCTCGAGGGGCTAGCCACTGCAACTAGACAGGTGAGTCCCTTAATGACGCAAAGCGGCGAGGCGCTCACCTGTCTCCTCATGGAAAGCGATCAACCCGGAGCTTAAATCAACTACTTTCAAAGAGCAATGAATAAGCAAACAGGCTATTTATTTTAATTATTTTAATGTTGCAAGCAGCTTCGTATAAGACTGTAAGCTATCCATTACTTTTTGCTGAAAAGCCCAGTTCAGTTCTCCTTTTTTCGAATCCTTTAACGCTAGAAAGGCACCTTCAAGCTGCTTTTCAAAATCTGAAGCTGCTTTCGTTGTACTTTCACTCCACTTGCCCTTCTGCCCTTTTCCATACTCTTTCCACTTGTTAAAATCGTTCAGTGTCCGATCAAGACCTGATCCACTTATGTCTGGCATCTGAGAAAGGGTAAGCGTATTTTGAAGTAGAATCTGACCATTCGTAAAATAGGTTTCATCTAGCTTTGATGGTGTTTTTAATTGATCAAAAGAAAAAGAGAGCGATTTAAAAAGTGGCTTATCCATTTCTTTTTGATAAGCTTCATTAAATTTATCTAATTGATGCTTCTCATTTCCAATGCCTACGATAACAGAATACTTTTCTTCTTCAGCTTTAAAAACAACTGCTGAAAAGCCTTTATCTTCTATGGTTTTAACAGCTCCTTCAGCTCGATCTTTTGATGAGAAGACACCCGCTTGAAGTGCTGAAAAATCTAATTTGATTGGCCTGATTGTTACGGATTTACCAGAGTCAGCTACTTTTTCTGTAGCAACTGTTGATGCTTCTGTCACTTTATCTCCAGCTTCCGTGATATCGGAGGAGAATACCGTTAAGACTAATACTCCTAAAATTGTTCCTGTAACGATAGCTCCTATAATCGCTGCAACAATTTGCTTAGGAAAGCCTTTCCCATTATTCGGAACAAGGAAGCTTGTCCTCTTGTTCAACACATGTCCGTTCTTTCTTTTAAAGAAGTTTTCACGTTTCTTAAGAGAAGTTGCCAGAATCGTATATCCGCCTCTGTTCACTTCCTCGATGGCAGCAGCAACCTCATTATGAGCGGGCTGCTCTTTAACAGATGTTTGATCTTCACTATAGTTCTTTTCTTTACCATTGATCAAGATGGATATCTCTTGTTTCATATCATCCGCTCCTCTCTATCATCTACTAAAACATATGCTATTTTTGTTTTAATAGAACAAGAAAAAGATAGGAACACAAAAAAAATCCAGGCGTGAAACTGCCTAGATTTTTATCCGATATAAGCGGCGACTTTATTTCTTCCTTGTTGTTTTGCACCTGTATACATGGCACGATCTGCGTTTCGTACTAATGTAAGTGCATCTTCTCCTTGATGAGGAGCGGTTGCAACCCCGATACTTGCAGTTATGTAGATCGTATGTCTGCATTGGTCGGTGAGGTCATTATGTATATCAAATCCTTGATCAGAAATTACAGAACGAAGCTGTTCAGCTAATTGGATACCCGCTCTATCCCCTGATTCAGGTAGCAAGATAATAAACTCCTCTCCACCATACCTGGCAACTGTTCCTCGATCACCAATAAATTCTTCTAGTCTTTTAGCTAAAAGGATCAATACTTCATTTCCACTTTGGTGACCGTATGTATCATTTACTTTTTTGAAGTGATCAATATCTAATAAGATGATTGAGAACTGCTTCCTAAAATACTCATAATTTTGGTACATTTCGGTAAGAATGCTCTCAAAATATCGATAATTATATAAACCTGTTAAAGGACATTGTTCACTTTTTAACTTTGTGGATTCGTAGTTTCTTGCGTTATCGATCGCTACTGCCAAGTAGTTTGCTAAGATTTCAAGGATGATGAGGTGATGCTTCTGAAAAGCGTGTTTTTCTTTCGATGCAAAGGTAATGATACCTACGATTTTTTGATTTCTGATCATAGGCACCGAGAGTACAGACTGTGCTTTTCCTTGAAAGAAAACGTTCGATATCTTACGCCATGGCTTCAATTTGCTATAACGTATACTTTTTCCTGTCGACCATACTCTACCACTAATAGCTTCATGTTTTTTGATAGGTACTGTGGTGAGTATGCCTTCTTCACTTTCATATTGGCGTATGATCTTAAGATTTTCTCCCGCATCCGCATCATATATAAACGCAAAATCAACATTCATAAAACCGATCAGTCTTTCTATAAAAACATCCAATATGTGATTTACCTTTAAATGTTCAGAAAGCTGCTGGCCGATCTCACTCGCTTTTTGAAGAGCATCGTTAATCTGTTGACTAACATGATAGAGATTAATAATGATAGATAATGAAAGAAATGGTAGGCCAACATAAAAGATTCCAGGACGCCCTAGCTGAGAGTATAGAACAAATAGCATGAGGCCAACAGGAATAGCTAGAACCTCCGAAACGAGGTCCCATACAGCATCACGCTCAAAAAAAGCAACGTCTTCTTCGTATAGTACTTTTACGATAAAGTAAAGACCAACATGATTTAAAACCAACCCCGTTAAAACATATGCGACTACAGGAATCAAATTAATAGATTCATCAACTGCAAACGGTCCCACTTCACCTCCAAAGAGATGAAACACCGAGCTCTCACAGATAATTAGCCATGTAAACATAAGGCTGTTCGCCATATATCTATAATACTCTTTTATGACATGAACCTTTAGAGAGATAAACATGGCTAAAACTGATAATAGCGTCATATATAACGCAACAGTCAGCCCATAGTAAAGAAATACGGCTAGGTTGATTCCAGACATGAAGGAGATGTTCGTATTCATCACTTTGATCGGGAAACAAGAAACAACGATCGCTAAAAAGCTTATAATACCAAGGTCGATTACATTGATATCAGGCTGGTTACTCGTCATCTGAACAGCCGTCCAAATAGCGAGTGGGAAAAAGAAAATCCATGCCGCTATAAGAATCATACGTTTTTTTCTATTTACCATACGAGTCGCCACCACCTTGTCCCCCTTCCAAATAAGGAATGTTTAAAATACACAACTTTTTTACTAGGACAAATTCATTATCTTTTATTTTATCAAAAGTTCTAAAAATTACAATAAATGTTATTCCAAATTTGTAAATGTTTTTCTAATTTCTGAAATAAAGTAGAGCGATCCTGTAATGATGAGAATATCATCTTCCTCTAATTGGTCTTTTAAATGTTGCAATGCCTCTTTCCAAGAAGAGATGCTATATGAATTTTCCAGAGGGCTTTCTGCCAATAATTGTTCCGCAGATGCTGCTCTTGGAAAATCAAAGGATGTAAAACACGCTTCGTACACGACACTTACCAAGTCTTGCATCATCGTTGCATACGCCTTATCTTCCAAAGCCGCAAACAAAAGAAAGATTCGCTTAGATCCATAATGATTGATCAGTGTTTGTTTAAGTGCTGCAACACCTTGTTGGTTATGAGCCCCATCAATTATTATATCGGGTGAATGTGATACTTTTTCAAATCTTCCAGCCCAAATTGCTTCGCGAAGTCCATCCATTAACGTAGAGAGCGAAATATTAAACTTGCCAGACCTTGTTAAATGCTTAACAGCTGCCACTGCTAATCCAGCATTTTTAATTTGGTGCGTTCCCATCATAGAAATCTCAAGTTCTATACCTCTATGAACTTCAGAATCTGTATAGAGAAATCTTTCACCACTATTTGTACTTTCTACGTGTACAACAGAAAAATCACGATCAAGGTAATGGTTCTCTGCATTCATTTCCTTCGCTTTACGATCGATCACTTCACGTGCTTCAGATTGATCTGCTGTTGTAATGATAGGTACACAACGCTTGATGATCCCAGCCTTTTGAAAGGCAATCTCTTTTAGCGTTTCACCGAGTATGCCCATATGATCAAAGCCTATGTTTGTAATGAGGCTTAATATCGGTGTTATTACGTTAGTAGAATCGTAAAGACCCCCAAGCCCTGTTTCATATACAACAATATCAGGCTGTTTATCAGCGAAGTAAAGAAGTGAGATTACGGTGATCACTTCAAACTCGGTAGGACTTCCTAGATTGGTTAAAGAAACTTCTTCAACAAGAGGCTTCACGATTCTTGCATAATGAAGCAGTTCTTCGTCTGCAATAGGTACCCTGTTCAATGATACCCTCTCATTGAAAGAAATGAGATAAGGAGATGTGAACGTACCTACAGAATAACCCGCTTTATTCATGATGCTTCTTATATATTCTACAGTTGACCCCTTACCATTCGTGCCTGCAATATGTATACACGTTATCTTCTTTTCGGGGTTGCCTGTTCGTTCTAAGAGCCATTCCACTCGTTTCAGACCAGGTTTTATACCAAATTTCAATAAGCTATGAATCCACTCTAGTGCTTCCTTGTAAGAATTCAAGTTAATTCCGCCTTTCTAACCATAAAGAAGGCGAATCCCTGCTGAAATAAGGATCCGCCTCATATAGATGATGTGTTAGCTTTGAAGTTCTTTAATACGCGCTAATACGTTATCATATTTCTCTTGATAATCCGCTTCTTTTGCACGCTCTTCTTCTATAACCTTTTCAGGTGCTTTCTTCATAAAGCCTTCATTGCTTAATTTTTTCTGTACGCGCTCTACTTCTTTCGCGTATTTCTCAGCTTCTTTTTCAAGTCTCTTAATTTCTTCATCGATATTTAACAACCCTTCAAGTGGAAGGTACATTTCTAAACCTGTTAAAATCGTGCTCATGCTCTTCTCAGGTGCTGAAATCTCATCTGAGATGATAAGTTCGCCTGGGTTACAGAAACGCACTAAATAATGACGATTTGATTCGAGTGCTGAAAGGATCTCTTTATTCTTTGGTTTGATCTGTAGTTCAACTGGCTTACTCGGAGCAACGTTCATTTCAGAACGGATGTTACGAACTGAACGGATCACTTCTGTAATCAGCGCAAATTCTTTTGCTGCTTCAGGGAAATGAAGATCTTCACGCTTTTCTGGCCAAGAAGCAATAGTGATCGATTCACCTTTATGAGGCAAGTGCTGCCAGATTTCTTCTGTAATAAATGGCATGAAAGGATGAAGCAATCTTAGCGTTTGGTCTAACACATGTGCTAGAACAGAACGAGTCGTTTTCTTCGCTTCTTCATCTTCCCCATAGAGTGGAAGTTTCGCCATTTCGATATACCAGTCACAAAGATCATCCCAGATAAAGTTATAAAGCAGGCGTCCCACTTCTCCAAATTCGTATGCATCGATCAAACGTGTGATATCTTCTGCCGTTTCATTCAATCGCGTTAAAATCCATTGATCAGCTAGTGATTTCTTTCCACTTAGATCAATCTCATCGTATTGCATACCATCCATATTCATCAATGCAAAACGAGATGCGTTCCAGATCTTGTTAGCAAAGTTCCAAGTAGACTCTACTTTTTCCCAATAAAAACGAAGGTCGTTTCCTGGTGAACTTCCTGTTGATAAGAAGAAACGCAAAGCATCAGCGCCATACTTCTCGATCACATCCATCGGGTCAACACCGTTACCGAGTGATTTACTCATCTTTCTTCCTTCGGAGTCACGTACGAGCCCGTGAATCAGCACATCGTTAAACGGCTTTTGTTCCGTAAATTCGATCGATTGGAAGACCATTCTTGAAACCCAGAACGTAATGATATCGTAACCTGTTACGAGTACATTTCCTGGGAAGTAACGCTTGTAATCAGCAGCTTCTTCGTCAGGCCATCCCATCGTTGAGAACGGCCAAAGAGCTGATGAGAACCACGTGTCAAGAACATCTGTATCCTGCTCCCAATTTTCGGGATCTTTCGGCTCCGTTTTACCAACGTAGATCTCTCCCGTTTCTTTATGGAACCAAGCCGGGATTCTGTGACCCCACCAAAGTTGACGCGAGATACACCAATCACGAATGTTTTCTATCCAACGCATATACGTATTCTCGAAGCGATCAGGAACAAAGTTTATTTTATCTTCACCTTTTTGAAGCTTGATCGCTTCGTCTGCTAAAGGCTGCATCTTAACAAACCATTGTGTTGAAAGATATGGTTCAACAACCGCTCCACTTCGCTCAGAGTGTCCAACAGAATGAATATGCTCTTCAATCTTAAACAAAATACCTTGCTCTTGAAGATCTTTAACGATCTGCTTTCGACACTCAAATCGGTCGAGTCCTTGGTAAGCACCAGCATTGTCATTCATCTGACCGCCTTCATCCATTACAAGGATACGCTCAAGGTTGTGTCTGTTTCCGATCTCAAAGTCATTTGGATCATGAGCAGGTGTGATTTTTACAGCTCCTGAACCAAATTCCATATCAACATAATCATCTCCAACAATTTCGATCTCACGTCCAACGATTGGGAGGATAGCTTTTTTGCCGATTAGGTGTTGATAACGTTCATCTTTCGGATGAACAGCGATTGCTGTATCACCAAGCATCGTCTCAGGGCGAGTAGTTGCTACTTCGATATGTCCAGATCCATCAGCTAGTGGATACTTCATATGATAGAACGCACCTTGAACATCTTGGTGGATAACTTCAATATCAGAAAGAGCTGTTTTCGTCTTTGGATCCCAGTTAATGATATATTCACCACGGTAGATCAAGCCTTTTTCATAAAGGGTAACAAAAACTTCTTTAACTGCATCAGACAATCCCTCATCTAATGTAAAGCGTTCACGGGAATAATCTAAGCCGAGCCCTAATTTTGCCCATTGATTACGAATAAACTCTGCATACTCTTCTTTCCATTCCCAAGACTTCTCTAAAAACTTTTCACGGCCTAAATCGTATCGAGAAATCCCCTCTTCACGAAGCTTTCCTTCTACTTTTGCTTGGGTTGCAATACCAGCATGATCCATCCCAGGCAGCCATAGAACATCGTATCCTTGCATACGTTTTGTACGTGTTAAGATGTCTTGAAGCGTTGTGTCCCATGCATGCCCGAGGTGTAGTTTCCCTGTAACGTTAGGAGGTGGGATTACGATCGTATACGGCTGTTTACCCTCTTCGCTCTTTGCTTCAAAAAATTTACCTTTCAACCAAAAATCATAACGATTTTCTTCTGTAGCCTTCGGATCATATTTCGTTGGCATCGTCAGTTCTTTCTGTTCGTTCGTCATTCTATTCTCCTCCTTTATTTCTAAAAAAACAAAAAAGCCCTTTCGTCAAAAAGGACGAAAGGACTCCGCGGTACCACCTTTATTTACGGCAAGTCTAAATAGACTTGCTGTACACTCATGAATAACGGATGGACCGTCTTCTCCTACTTCGAGTTTCAGAGAAGATGCTCAAGGGCGACTTCCAACTAACATTCCTTAAGGATTCTTTCAGCAGATGAATCCTCTCTCTAAAAGGTGTTATGTTGTACTATTCCCTGTCTACGCGACAATATAGAATCTGAGTATATTTTATACAACTTATCTGTTTTTAGTCAATAGTATTACCGTAACTTATAAAAGTTATTCTATGCCTTTGATCGCCCTTTGGTGAAAGCCTGTCTTTCACATTAATTATATTGTTGCATAAATTATAAAAAATGGGCGAATGGAGGGCTTGTCTTGTCTAGAAAGTATTTTCGAAAAACACGTTTTCCTGGGTGGTTTGTCACACTCAAACAAACAATCGGACAATTGACTGCGCCACTTATTGTCTTTCAGCTTTTAAGGACGATACTATTTCCATCTGCTGTTGATTTTATCATCCTTTTAACCTTAGTGATCCTCCATGTGTGTTTCGCTTATGATGTTCTTTAAAAAAACAAAAAAAGATCACATATAGTCGTTATATGTGATCTCCTTCATCATTTATGTGAATTTTTGTTGGAATAGAATCTGTTTGCTCTAAAGGTGCAGGTGGGGGAGCCATCATAATCGCATCACAGAAATCTCGGATTTTTTTCATGGCTCTTATTCTGCTCTCAAGCCTATGCACCATTTCAATTTGAGAATAATCGTTCCGTTTCATGCAATAAAGGTCCACTGCATTAAAAACAGGTTCAGGATAAGATAAATAACTAATTAATAATCCTCTTTCTTCGTTTAGCAAGGGTACGTGTTTTTCATAAAGGTCTAATAATGATTTTCCTTCTTCTGCAGACCATTCCTTTTGATGAGCTGCTCTTCTAAAATAAACGGCTAAGTCTCTGATTGGTGTATCCAGAACGGCCTTTTCAAAATTGAGTAGATGGCCTTCACCTGTTGGGTTAAAGATCAAGTGATTCCTTGAAACCTTACCGTGACAAAGTACGCTCCGGTAGCGTTTTTCTCTTTGACACGTTTCATACCATTCTTTCAATCTTCTTTTCGCTTCTTCTGTCATTCTCATGATCTGATGAAAGTGACTAAGGTACGTTAGTTCAAAGGGAGACATATACGTTTTCTGTTCTGCTTCTTCCGTAAATCTCTCCATTTCATATTGCCGATTTTCCCATCTGTTCATGAGATACTGATACGAATGTTCTACCACTTCATTTGAAAAGTCTTGCTCCTTCAGTGTTAACGCATGAATCTTTCCTAAGTGATCGATAAGAACTTCATCTTTCGCTCTCTCATTTCTTTCATCAGACGCAAACCATGGCATTAAATAATACGTTCTTGATCCTAATTGAACCGTATAATCACCAAACTTTGTAGGATACAGAGGAACGACCTGATGAAAACCTATCTCAGAAAGACGTTGGATCACATGCGTAAACCAGCTTCTTTCATCCTCTGACATCTCTGCTTCTTTCAGTGCAAATGTACCCCTTTTCGTTACGACCTTCTTAACTCTCCCATGCTGCTCTAACTTCTCGGGAAATAGATCATAATGAAAAAGGACGGGCCCGTAATTTAATGTATCTTTTTCCGTTGTCATAGGGCCACCTTCCTTCTTTTTTCATCAAACCATTCGGTTACTGTTTTGACCAATGTTCGATTTTTTTCCCAGCAATCTTCATATCTTTTCAAGCCATCTATCATTCTTTCTAAGGAGCTGTTATCTAATTGATCTAAGCAATCATACAGTTCCCAAGGCATAACGACCTCAGCTAAAAGTAACAACCCATGCTCTTGTTCCAAAGAAAAATGCTTATTCACCTCCGTTAACAGCCGTTTTAAAGAAGAAGGTGAGGTTTGTTCCAGCCACTCTACCATAAACTTACGAAGTGGCAGATACCCCTTTACTGGTAAAGATTCACCACCCTGATAAAATAAGAAGTGAAAGATTTTCTTCCCATTTTTTACGCTTAGCTCTTTATCAAGAACAGGTAATGCATGATTTCTCATTCTATTTTTTATAGCACGAGAAAATTCCAATCTTTGCTTACTCTCTTTTATACTCGTAACCATACATTGAAAGTTAGCTTCTAAATACTTTTGAGCAAGCGTCATACAATGATTCAAATCAAAGACAGGAGGTTCGATCTGTTTCATGAACACCTCTTGATTTTTCACAGACACTGCCGCATTTAGTAATGTGCCGATGAACTGCCCCCAACGTTCAACATCTTCACATCCATACAATGTTTCTGTATGATCATGAACAGTGAGCCACCTGTTTCCATATTTTATGGCAGGTTCACCCGATTTAGTACGAATCATACGATCTGGCACAGCGCCTGAGCCCTTAGAGGACTCATCGCGCCAACTTATGTGCCACCTCATACTCTCGCTCTCACTCCAATAACGGATACGCTTCTCTCCATAATCAGTCAGGATGATATGAGGTTTCTCTTTCCATCGCATCCCATAAAGTTCATATTCCTTTTCTAAGGCGTTGATCAGCTCCATAATAGCACCTCGACCTAACGTGAACTTACTGGGATATATATGATCTGTCCTTCGGTTACTTCCCCTTGCTGCAGTTGGTTCATACGCATGAGAGTGTTCAATGAAATATCATATCTCTCACAAATGTGTTCTAGTGAATCTCCACGCTGAAGAATGTACATTTTCATTTTAGAGAAACGATCTTCTTTAGCAGAAAGCATCTTCGTTAAATAAAGAGCGTTCTCGTCTCTAGGCTCTTCACGTTCTTTATGCATTTCCATAGACTCTGCTTCTGACTCATATTCATCGTAACTCGTATCGTAGGATTCATAAGCTGCTTCCTGTTCTTCTGCTCCGTTGTAACTTGCATTCTCGTATTCTTGTTCAGCTTCATAAGATTGTTCACCATACTCGTATGAAGGACGCTGTGAAGCATTCTGCTGATATTGATAATTTCCGTATTGATTGGATTGCTGTTGATAAGCATCATACTGTTGATACGTTTCTTGCTGCTGGTAAGCATCATGTTGTTGATTTGTTTCTTCTTGCTGGTAAGCATCTTCCTGCTGCTGATACCCACCTTGATTTTGGTACGAAGCTTGTTGCTGATATTCTTCCTGCTGCTGATATGGGTTGTATGAATAAGGTCTATTCGCATCTTGTTGGTAAGATTGCTCATATTGAGGATGGTTTGTTTGGGTGCTAGCTTCATCTTCTTGATATGAAGCATCATAGCTCTCATAGTCACCTTCTACGTGATCATAGGCATCTGAGTTATTATTTTCTTCCATCTCCTCTACCTCTCCATAAAGCTGTGAATTCTCTTCATCAGAATCCGCCAGTTCATCCATAGATGCAGCATCATTGTTTCTTGTATCGTTCATCGAGAACGCAATAGCTTTTAACGAATCGAATGTAGCTTCCATCGTCCGATCATCTTGTGCTTCAAAATGCGGTTTAAATTCAAACGGTGTTGTCTTTTCAGCACGAGCGTCAGCTTCGTTCTCATTAAACCTAGCTGCAAATTCATTAAGGTGTGAAGATTGTGAAGGTACGCCGCCACTTTGACGTGCTTCAAACTGAAAAGGAGTAAAAATATCTTGTTTTTCTTCTTTTTGTACAGACCTTTCTTCTGTGGCACTCGTTCTAACCGCTTCTTTCGGAAGATCGTATGATTGACTTTCCTGACGCTGTTTCTCATCTTTAATCCCGTAAATACAGATCGATGCCGAAAGTTCAAAGCATGTAGAGTTCGGAAGTTCATATTCAAACGATTCGACTTCCACTTTTACCTCATTAGAATCCTCTACACGATAAGATGGGATGGTAATATCGACTGGAAAACGATGCACAAGATCTGTCATCCCATCTTCTGCAACGTTCAGTTGTGTAAGAGAGCGGTAAGACATACTCTCAGAGAGCGTATTATGATCTGATACTCCCTCAGTCTGTTCTTGTTTCTCTGACCGGTATCTGCCATTTAAAATTAGGGCTCCCTTGATATAAACCTGTCCGGCTTCCTCTGTAATACGAATCTCAGGATCTAGTGACATCGACAAAACTTCAGCTACTTCCTGTCCCTTCTTTAGCCAAACAGACTCCTCAATGGAGAAACGCAGCTTCGATTGACTCATGCCCTTCTCCTCCTTTCAGGTTGCATATAGTTATACAATATAGGTGTATGAGGGAACAGGACGAAATATGATTTTTATTAGGTAACAGCTTTCTTAAAAAACAAAAATAGCGTCCGCTGAAGTTAGCGGACGCTACAAAAAATGACTATTTTAATTGTGAGAAAGCCTTTCTGAACGCTGCAACTGTTTTATCAATATCTTCTTCTGTATGAGCTGTAGATAAGAATAATCCTTCAAATTGTGAAGGAGGCAACGAGATACCTTCTTGTAGCATCGTTTTGAAGCAAGCGTTAAAGTGATCCAAATTGGATTGCTTAGCAGTGTCGTAGTTAATCACATCTTGATTCGTGAAGAAAAAGCCGATCATGCTGCCTGCACGGTTAATCGTATGTGCCACACCATAATGTTCAGCGGCTTCAGAAATTCCGGAAGCTAGTCGATCTCCTAGTTTTTGAAAATATGTGTAACTTTCTTTCGTAAGTTGAGAAAGGGTAGCATACCCGGCAGCCATCGCAAGAGGATTTCCTGATAACGTTCCTGCTTGATAGATCGGCCCGCTCGGCGCGATTTGTTCCATGATCTCTCGTTTTCCACCATAGGCTCCAACAGGTAGACCCCCACCAATTACTTTACCTAGACATGTTAGGTCTGGTGTTACTCCAAAATAACCTTGTGCACATTCATAATCCACTCGGAAGCCTGTCATTACTTCGTCAAAGATTAATAAAGAGCCGTGTTGTTCAGTTATTTTACGAATACCTTCTAAAAATCCTTTTTGTGGAGGGACTACACCCATGTTACCTGCGACTGGTTCTACAATCACACAAGCAATATCTTCTCCAAATTGATTAAATGCAACTTGCAAACTCTCAAGGTCATTGTATGGAACAGTGATCGTGTTCTGTGCGATACCTTCTGGAACCCCAGGAGAATCCGGCAGTCCAAGTGTTGCTACACCAGAGCCCGCTTTGATCAATAAGGAGTCACCGTGTCCGTGGTAGCAGCCTTCAAATTTAACGATCTTACTTCGTCCTGTGTATCCTCGCGCTAAACGAAGTGCACTCATCGTAGCTTCTGTACCTGAGTTAACCATACGTACAACTTCGATCGATGGAACACGATCGATTACAAGCTTCGCAAGCTTCGTTTCCATTTCATTCGGAGCACCAAAACTTGTTCCGAGCTCAGCAGTTTGCTTAAGTGCCTCCACTACTTGATCGTCAGCATGTCCAAGAATTAAGGGTCCCCATGACAATACATAATCGATATATTCGTTACCATCGATATCATAAATCTTTGATCCTTTTCCACGTTCCATAAATACAGGATCCATTTTTACAGATTTAAATGCACGTACAGGACTGTTAACGCCTCCAGGCATAACTTCTTTCGCTTCTTGAAAAGCAGCTATCGATTTTTCAAAGCTTCTCATACCAACACCTCTTTCCTTATTTTTCATTCAGCCATCTTGCAGCATCTTTGGCAAAGTACGTAATAATTAAGTCTGCTCCTGCTCGTTTCATAGAGATCAGTTTCTCAAGTACGATGCTTTTCTCATCTACCCATCCGTTCATAGCAGCTGCTTTAATCATGGAATATTCTCCACTCACGTTGTAAGCCACTAGTGGAAGAGGGTACCTGTCTTTTAACTCTCTTAGAATATCTAGGTAAGAAAGAGCTGGTTTTACCATTAAGAAGTCAGCGCCTTCAGCGACGTCTGATTCTGCCTCTCTGAGAGCTTCAAGTCGGTTCGCCGGATCCATCTGATACGTTTTTCTATCACCGAATTGTGGTGTGCTATGAGCTGCATCACGGAACGGACCATAAAAGGATGATGCATATTTAACGGCGTAAGACATGATCGGAACATCATAGAAACCTGCTTCATCAAGCCCTTGTCTGATCGCAGCAACAAAACCATCCATCATGTTTGAAGGTGCGATGATATCTGCTCCAGCTTTCGCCTGTGAGACAGCTGTTTTTGCAAGAAGCGTCAAGGTTTCATCATTCAATACTTCACCATTTTCAATCACACCGCAGTGTCCATGATCTGTAAATTGGCATAAACATGTGTCTGCTATCACAGTAAGTGATGGGGCAACTTCTTTAATTTGTGAGATTGCTTTCTGTACAATTCCATTATGATCATAAGCTGAGCTTCCGCATTCGTCTTTTTCAGCAGGTACTCCAAAAACGATAATAGACTGAATACCAAGACTTTCAATTTCTTTTACCTCTTCTTGAAGAAGGTCCAATGATAGATGATACACACCTGGCATGGAAGGGACTTCTTTTTTGACGTTCTCTCCTTCAACAAAGAACAATGGATAGATAAAGTCAGAGACATGAAGATGCGTTTCACGCACTAGTGAACGCATGGATGCTGATTTTCTTAAACGGCGATGACGCTGAAAATTCATATTAACTTCCTCCTTGAAAATAAGAGATGGCACAGTTCACCATATCTTCTGCGGTAAATTGTTTAGGCATTAATACTTGATGAAACCCGCATTTTTCTGCAGCACTTTTCGTTGTCGGCCCAACACAGATCACAGGCTTCTTATAGACTTCCTCTGTGTTTAACCCTTTACTTAAGAAGGTTACGGCAGAAGGGCTCATAAAAAACAGGCAATCAGCTTGATACACGAGCGACCAATCTAAATGGTCTTCTGATTCAGTTTTGTAAACAACTAATTCTTCAACAAATGCTGTTTCTTTCAACTCTTCTTTAATAAAAGATGGAGCTAGATTTCCTTTTGGAAATAGAACTCTTTCATGAGCTAAGACGTGGTTTTTTAACGTCTTCACTAAGCTTTCTGCATGATAATGTTCAGGCACAAGAATAGTTGTGATTCCTCTGTCTCTTAATGATTCAGCTGTTTTTTCACCAACTGCTGCAAACTTAACACTATTTAGTGAAACGTTATAATCATGAATCAATTGAAAAAAGTAGTCTACTCCATTTTTGCTCGTAAAAACAATCCATTGAAAAGACGACAGATTTTTCAACGTAGACTGTGAATCATCGTTTCTTACACCATTAATAGATACAATAGGAAAAGAAAGAGGGACGCCAGCGTTCTCTTGAATAAGTGAGATTAATGGCTCTGCCTGCTCTTTCGGCCGTGTAACAAGTATTCGCTTACCTGCTAATGGTCCTATAGAAGTATTCATTACGTATTTAAATCCTTTTTCACTGCATCTAGTATTGTTTTCGCACCTAATACCTTTAATTCTTCGGCTAACTCTACACCCACACGGTGCGGGTCCTTGCCTGATTTCATTTCTTTTAACACCGTTTTTCCTTCAGGATCTGCAACAAGACCCGTTAAAGAAACTTCTTGGTTCTCATCCATCGTAGCAAATGCCGCGATTGGAACTTGGCAACCGCCTTCTAACGTGTTCAGGAAAGAGCGTTCTGCTAAAACTGTGTCAAACGTATAAGCATCGTTCAGTGTAGCTAATAATTCTTTTACTTCAAGATCTTCACTTCTGCACTCAATAGCTAATGAGCCTTGTCCTACAGCAGGGAGACACAGGTCGATGTCCAAGTATTCGGTTACAACATCTGTAGACCAACCCATTCTTTCAAGTCCTGCAGCTGCTAGGATGATCGCATCGAACTCACCGGACTTTAATTTGTTAAGACGAGTATCAATATTACCTCGAATAGATTTAATCGTTAGATCTGGACGTCTGTTTAAAACCTGTGCAGCTCTTCTTAGTGAGCTTGTCCCAACAATTGCACCTGCAGGGAGCTCTCTTAACGACGAATACTTTTCAGATATTAGAGCATCTCTCGGATCAACACGTTTAGGAGTACAGCCGATCTCGAGCCCCTCAGGAAGTTCAGAAGGCATATCTTTCATGCTGTGAACGGCAATATCAATCTCTTTATCTAACATCGCTTGTTCGATTTCTTTGACGAATAAACCTTTTCCGCCTACTTTTGAGAGCGTAACATCAAGAATGATATCCCCTTTTGTTACGATCTCTTTTACTTCAAATTCAAAAGGCATTCCTGATTTTTTTAATTGATCGATCACCCAATTTGTTTGTGTGATCGCTAATTTACTTCTTCTTGAACCTACTATAATTTTTCTCATGATATGAATCTCCTATTCTTTACTTATACCAAAGGTGAAATTCAGTGAAAGTCGACGCTAAAAAGTAGTTGATCAAAACGACTAGGAAGGCAGCAGCGTTCCAAAGCGCTAACGTTTTACCTTGCACACCTCTTCCAACCTTTTGATAGAGGTAAGTACTGTAAACCAAAAGGACAATAAATGACGAGATGACTTTGGCATCAAGAAGTGTAAAGTCACTTATTTTCCAGAATGCCCATACGACTCCCAATATTAGACTAAGCAAGAGCAGCGGCACTCCGATCGTATTCAATCGAAAAGAAAGTTTCTCTAAGTATGATAGACTCCCAAAACGCTGCAGCCTTTTGCTCCATTTCTTTCGCTTCAACATGCCATGCTGTAGCAGGTACATGAACGAGAATATGAAGGAGAGTGAGAATGCTCCATAAGAGATAAAAGCCATCGTTATATGAATGATTAATAATTCTGAGATCAGCTGCTTCTCAATCACTGCACTAGCTTGCCCTGTTGGAGCAAACAAGTGGATCGAGACGAGCAAGAAACCAAGAATGTTCGTAAAAAACACGAGAAAATCAACACGGAAAAACCTGCTCATGACAACTGAGAACGTCACGAGGATCCATGCATAAAAAAACAGGCCTTCCGAGGGTGTTAATATTGGAAACCGTTGATCTTTCAGCATCCTTAACACAAAAAAGACCGTTTGAAGTACCCAGACAATAGAAAGCAACCAGAAAGCAAATCGGTTCGCTTTCCGGTTGTTTTGAAGAAAATCTATAAAATAGCCTATGATGCTAAGTGCATATAGAACGATAGTAAGATCATATATCCAATTCATTTTTGCTCACACTCCATGAGCTCGAGGGAAACGAGAGCTTAAGTTCTTACTACAGCCGAAGGAACCACTTCATCTGTTAGTGAAGACTTCTCTTCGACGTTTGCAGCAAATGCTGTTTCCAACTGCTTCTGTTTATCCAAGTATTCTTCGAGTCCGAAAATTTCGGTAAATAATTGCAACTGTTCTTCAGCTCCTGGTTCACCAGCCATCTCTTTGGCTCTAGTCACAGGATCACGAAGCAATTGATTCACGATACTCTTCGTATGTTTGCTTAAAATTTTTCTTTCCCGATCTGTAAGATCCGGCAGCTTGCGCTCGATGCTTTGCATGGTTTCAGCTTGAATGTTTAATGCCTTTTCTCGTAGTGCAGAAATTAACGGTACTACACCCAGCATTGAAATCCAAGATTGGAAAGCTACAATTTCAGCTTCGATCATAATCTCAATCTTTTCCGCTTCTTTCATTCGTTCAGCAAGATTAGACTCTACGATCCCTTCTAAGTCATCGATATCATAAAGAAAAACACTTTCTAAATCATGAAGCTCAGGATCTAGGTCACGAGGTACTGCAATATCTACCATGAACAATGGAAGACCTTTGCGTTTCTTAACTGCTGGTGCAGCCATTTTCTTTGTAATGACAAATTCACTAGCACCAGTGGAAGAAATCACGATATCTGCCTTAATGAGCAAACTTTCAAGATCTTCAAAAGGATGTGCTGTACCATGAAACTTTTTAGCTACCTCTTGTGCCTTTTCAAAAGTTCGGTTAATAACAAGTACTTCATTTCCTCCACTCGCATGCAGATGTTTCGCTGTAAGCTCACCCATCTTACCCGCACCAACGATCAAGATGGTTTTATTTTGCAAACCACCAAAGATTTTTTTAGCGAGTTCGACAGCTGCATAGCTAACCGATACCGCATTTTCACCGATATCCGTCTCTGAATGACATCTCTTCGCAAATGTGATCGCTTGTTTCATGAGTTTATTAAATATGGTCCCTGTTGCATCAAGTTTTTGTGATTCTAAGAACCCATCCCTTACTTGACCAAGGATTTGTGTTTCACCGATCACCATAGAATCCAAGCCAGCAGCTACACGAAAAAGATGCTCGACAGCTGCTTCTCCGTCTCTGATGCTCAAGAATGGTGAAAGTTCTTCTTTATCAATTGAAAACCAGTCCGCCAAAAAAGATTTGATGTAGTATCTTCCGGTATGAAGCTGATCGGCAACAGCATAGATCTCAGTACGGTTGCACGTTGAAACGATTACACATTCAAGTATACTTTTTTGTTTTCGGAGTGTAGAGATCGCATCCGTTAATTCAGCGGGCTGAAAAGAAACTTTTTCCCGAATTTCTACGGGTGCCGTTTTGTAATTAAGTCCAACCACTAGAATATGCATGCGCTCACCTCCCTTAATTATGTATGTTCTTTACTAATTATAACATGTCCCAAAATACGGAATATCCAATAATGTGAACAGAATTTAAACGTTTATGCTATGATGTATTTATTATCTTTTTGGTGCGTGTATAGCAGTTTTAGGATAACCATAATTACTAAAACTTAGCACCAATATTAAAAATAACAAAAATCGACCAATTTAGCAAAGGTTTACGTTTAAGATGGAGGCATTATGAAACAAAGAAACACATTCAGCGGCATCATTTTACTCGGAATTGGATTATTCTATTTTGCTAATAGAATGAACATTGAACTGCTACAACCGTATCTCACATGGCCAAGTATACTAATCATCATTGGGTTAGCTCTTCTTTTCCAATCTGGATCCGGAAAAGATTCTTCAAGTATGTTCTCAGGTGTATTCTTGACTGGGCTAGGCGTACATTTTCATGCTGCTACAAAAGTTGCGACATGGCCTGAACCACTTCCTGTTATCGTTTTACTAGCAGGTGTATCATTTCTGATTCAGTATCGAAAAACAAAAGAAGGGCTTATCCCCGGGTTATTGTTATCGCTTTTAGCTCTATGGTTGCTCTTCTTTAAGAGTAATACCCCTTCTGTAGAAAATATATTTGTTAAAGCTGAAGATTTTTGGCCGATTATTTTAATGGTCATCGGGGCTTATCTTATGTTCTTTAAAAAGAAATAGAAACACAAAACCCTCTATGTTTAAAAAACATAGAGGGTTTTGTGTTATGGCTGTTTTCGTAACACCGATGCTCGCCTGAAGTAGTTGATTTCCATTCCAGGTTGCTCGCTTTCCGCGGGGCAGGCGGTGAGCCACATTCGTACGCTACACGTTTAAGTGTCTCACCTGCCGGCCTGTCCCGCAGGAGTCTCGCACCTTCCACTCCAATCAACAATCAAAGAAGTAAATAAAAAGATTTAAAACCCTAAAACTATAATCTATTAGCAAAGAGACGTCATGCTAAAATTTTATAACAGTCATTATTTAGATAGATAAGAATTCAGTACGCCCCACGCTTCATCTTTTCCTTGTCCGGTTTCAGATGAGAAGAGTACGATCTTATCGCTCTTGTCCATGTTTAATGTTTCCTTGACTACTTTTTTATGCTTATCCCATTTTCCTTTTGGGATCTTGTCACTTTTCGTAGCGACTACAATAACTGGAAGCTCATGATATTTTAACCAATCGTACATTAAAACATCATCTTTTGATGGAGCATGTCTAAGGTCAACAAGTTGAACAACTGCTTTTAACTGATCGCGTTCAACGAGATACTGCTCGATCATCTTGCCCCAAGCTTCTCTTTCTGTTTTTGACACTTTAGCAAAACCATAGCCAGGTACATCTACAAAATAAAAACTTTCATTTAGGATATAAAAGTTTAACGTCTGAGTTTTCCCAGGTTTTGAAGACGTACGTGCTAAATTTTTTCTGTGAATCATCTTATTAATAAAAGACGATTTCCCTACATTCGAGCGTCCTGCCAAAGCAATCTCCGGAAGATTGCCTTCCGGATATTGTTTTGGTCCGACTGCCGATATTACGATTTCCGCTGTATTTACTTTCACTTTCTATCACCTGCTAATGCAACTTTTAATACCTCATCTAAATGAGATACGGTTATAAAAGATAATCCCTCTTTAACCGATTGTGGAATATCTTCAATGTCTTTCTCGTTTTCTTTCGGAAGGATGATGGTTTTGATTCCTGCTCGATGCGCACTTAATGATTTTTCTTTCAAACCACCAATAGGCAACACACGTCCTCTGAGCGTAATCTCCCCGGTCATCCCCACATCTTTTCTAACTGGCTTTTTGGTTAGTGCTGATACTAACGCTGTAGCAATGGTTATTCCTGCCGAAGGACCATCCTTTGGTGTTGCTCCTTCAGGAACATGTATATGAATATCTGTTTTTTCATAGAAATCATGGTCGATTCCCAGCTCTTCCACTTTCGTGCGAACGTAGCTTAACGCAGCTTGAGCAGATTCTTTCATAACATCACCTAACTTACCCGTTAAGATCAGTTTGCCCTTACCAGGTGATAGTGCTACCTCGATGGAGAGAGTATCTCCGCCTGCTGTCGTATAAGCTAATCCCGTCGCTGCACCAATTTGGTCTTCAAGTTCTGCTTGACCATATCGGAAACGGGGTTTACCAAGATAATCTTCAAGGTTTTTAGCAGAAAGTACAACCTTTTTCTTTTCAGATGATACAATTTGCTTCGCTGCTTTTCTGCATAATCCTGCAATTTGCCGTTCAAGATTACGCACACCCGCTTCACGTGTATAATTACGAACCAGCTTTAGAATAGAATCATCCTTGAACTGAATCTGGCTTTTCTTTAATCCATGTTCTTTCAACTGTTTTGGAATCAAGTGATTTTTAGAAATATGCAGCTTTTCAACCTCTGTATAACCAGCGATCGAAATAACTTCCATTCTATCTAATAACGGACCTGGAATTGTTGAAAGCGAGTTTGCTGTCGTAACGAACATGACTTTAGATAGATCGTACGGCTCTTCGATATAATGATCGCTGAAGGTACTATTCTGTTCAGGATCCAGCACTTCGAGCATCGCAGAGGAAGGATCTCCTCTAAAATCACTCGACATCTTATCGATCTCATCAAGCAAGAACACAGGATTGATCGTTCCCGCTTTCTTCATACCTTGAATCAATCGGCCTGGCATCGCACCAACATATGTTCTTCGATGTCCTCTAATCTCAGCTTCGTCTCTTACACCGCCAAGAGAAATTCTTACAAAATTCCTGCCGATTGCACGTGCGATCGACCTTGCTAACGATGTCTTACCAACCCCTGGAGGTCCAACTAAACAAAGGATCGGCCCTTTTAGTGAATTTGTCAGCTTCTGAACAGCAAGATATTCTAAGACTCTATCCTTCACTTTTTCAAGACCATAATGATCTTCATTAAGAACTGTTTCCGCATGTGGAATATCCAGATTATCAATCGTTTCTTGTTTCCAAGGTAGATTAACAAGCCACTCGATATATGTTCTGATAACAGAGCTCTCAGCTGAAGAATTAGGCATCTTTTCATAGCGGTCAAGTTCTTTTTTTGCAAGTTCCATGACCGTCTCAGGCATATCAGAAGATTCAATACGTTCTTTGAGCGTACTCACTTCACCAACTTTGCCTTCTTTATCACCTAGCTCTTTTTGGATCGCTTTCATCTGTTCGCGCAAATAATATTCTTTTTGCGTTTTTTCCATCGCCTTTTTAACGCGTTGACCGATTTTCTTTTCTAGACCTAGCACTTCTTTTTCATTGTTTAAAAGGTCCAGTAAGTGTTCAAGTCTTTCTTTCACATCAAAGATCTCTAGGATTTTTTGCTTTTCTTTGATCTTTAAAGAAAGATGTGAAGAAATAACATCAGCCAAGCGTCCAGGTTCGGTAATATCTTGAACTGAGGCAAGGGTTTCAGGCGTTACTTTTTTCGATAGGTTTATGTATTGTTCGAATTGAGCCAGAACAGCTCTCATAAGAGCTTCCGTTTCGGCTTCTTTCACTTCAATATCATCTGTTAGTTCAACTTCTACTTCTACATGGGTCTTCTCGTCCGTGAACGAAGTAATTTCTCCGCGTTTAATACCTTCAACAAGTACTCTGATCGTGCCATTAGGCAGTTTGAGCATCTGATTTACTTTTGACAACGTTCCTACATGATAAATTTCCTCTTGTGCTGGATCTTCAATAGAAACTTCTTTTTGAGTAGATAGAAAGATCATCTGATCATCAAGCATCACTTTTTCAAGTGCTTGAATAGATTTTTCTCTTCCTACATCTAAATGAAGTACCATTGTTGGATAGACCAACAATCCGCGAAGAGGGAGGAGCGGAAGAACTCGTTTTTCCCCCATTAAAAACACCTCCGAAAACTGCTATGTAATCATTAATTATATGCTTAGTCTTTGTACAATTCTACCGATAATGCTTAACTTTGTCTAATGTAAGCTTCGGATTGTTAGAAAACTCCTAATAAAACGTTCTCCTAGCCTGATAGAAATTTTTTATCATCCTATTTTCCGAATAAAAAGAAACTCCCTACTTCTCCTTATACAGAAGAAGGAGGGGAGTTTAAGGCAGCAGACGCAGGAATAGATTGCTCTTCACCGTCATCTAAAAATGCGTGTTGAAATACTTCTGAAAGTTTTTTTACTGGAATGATCTCTACGTCTTCAATCGTATCGAAAATCTTTTGGTTATTCTCAAACGGGATAAGAACACGTTTTGCACCTGCATCTTTCGCAGCTAGTATCTTTGCCATCACTCCACCGACTGGTTTCACTTTACCATGTATGCTGATCTCACCTGTCATTGCGATTTCATGATCTATTTTAATGTTATGAATAGCTGAGTAGATGGAAGATGCGATCGCTATACCTGCTGATGGACCGTCTACCGGGCCACCACCTGGAAAGTTCACGTGGATATCATACATGGATGCATCTACTCCCATGTAACGAAGTACTGTAATAACGTTCTCCACTGAACCTTTTGCCATACTTTTTCTTCGAATAGACTTCGATTGATTACCGATACTCTCTTCTTCTGCTATTCCTGTTATCGTTATGGAACCTTGTTTCTTTGCAGGAAGTACGGTTGTTTCAATCTCAAGCAACGCTCCGCTTGTTGGACCGTATACAGCAAGACCATTCACTAAGCCAATCTTTGGTTTGACTCCAATTTTCCTTTCTGGTCTTGGAGCCATTCTACTTGAGTGAGTTACCCACTCTACATCGCTCTTTGTGATGTTTTTTCGTTGTTCGGTGATCGCTAACCCTGCTGCAATTTGAATCATATTAACTGCTTCTCGACCGTTTCTAGCATATTGGGCCATGTATGATAATGATTCATCATCAATCCCTAACTGAATCTTATCAGCTGCTCTTTTAGCGATCTGTTCAATTTCAGCTGGCTGCAATTCTCTAAAGAACACTTCTAGACACCTAGAACGAATTGCAGGAGGTATTTCTTCCGGCATACGAGTAGTAGCACCAATCATTCGGAAATCTGCAGGCAGACCATTTTGGAAGATATCATGAATATGATGAGGTATGTTCGCATTCTCTTCCGAATAATAAGCACTTTCTAAAAAAACCTTACGATCCTCTAGAACTTTGAGTAACTTGTTCATTTGTATAGGATGAAGTTCACCGATCTCATCTATAAAAAGAACACCGCCATGCGCATTCGTAACAGCCCCTTGCTTCGGCTGAGGAATTCCCGCCTGTCCCATAGCTCCAGCACCTTGGTAGATCGGATCATGCACAGAGCCAATCAATGGATCCGCAATGCCTCGCTCGTCAAAACGAGCAGTTGTAGCATCCAATTCTACAAAAACTGCTGTAGAACGAAAAGGAGATGACTGATTTCGCTTCGCTTCTTCTAATACTAATCGTGCTGCTGCTGTCTTCCCCACTCCTGGAGGGCCGTAAACGATAACATGCTGAGGATTCGGTCCACATAAAGCAGCTTTCAACGCTTTTATTCCATCTTCTTGTCCGATGATATCTTCAAACTTTCCAGGTCGAACACGTTCAGACAGAGGTTCTGATAGGGAGATCGAACGCATTCTTCTAAGCTGCTCCATCTCTTTTCTCGATTCTTTATCCACACTTACTTTTTGAGAACGCTGGTTACGCAGCAAGTTCCAAAAATATAGCCCGATAACAATCCCAAAGAATAATTGAATAAGTAATGCTATGCCAGTCCAGTTCATTGTTTTTCCTCCCGGTACCTATGTAGTGATAATCATAGTATCTCCGAGGAGGTGGTGAACTAAACGGTCAACCTTTTAAAAAGACAATTTTCACATAGGTCACAATATGTAATGAAGATCTGTTTACATTATTGAACATGACAAATCAGAAATTCTGATTTTAATCCTATTGGATATCACCGCTTCATTTACTTTTATTGCTGTTTGACCCAAAGGGTGTCCATTTTGACCCATAGATCTATGAATTTGACCCATAGATTATGGTTTGACTCATAGACCTCTCTTTTTGACCCATAGAAGTCTTCGTTTGACTCATAGGTGTCTAGTTACGACCCATAGAGATCATACTTTGACTCATAGGGATCGGCTCACTCGCAATCAGGCTATAAAATGAAATAGGGCTTACCCTCCAAAGATCAGGTGAAGTGCTTTTTGGGGTCAGCCCTATCTTTTTAATAACTTAACTTCATCAATACGCTCTTAATCTCTTCATCATTCATAATCAGTTCGGAATTTTTCTCCGTAATTTTAGCCAGTGCGACCACATCATAAAAGAACTCAATAAAAACTTTAATAAATGGCCGCGGTTTCGCCTTCAACGCTTGCCAGCTTTATCTTTCCATCCCTGCAAAGATGACTTCCGTATCATCGACGACCACTAAACGAAAGCGCCTAGCGAGTGATGTTCTTGTGCAGGAATCAACGATGTGCGCATGAGAAAGCGCGGACTCCAATGCATCCACTCCCTGCTTTTCCTTTTCCCGCAGAATCAGTATGATCTCTTAAATATCGTCTTGCCAGCCAGATACGCGAATGGATTTGAATTTATTTAATAACACTACTTTTGTACTTTTTTTAGTCATACTGTTCCCCCAAAAATGATACGAACATTTTACCGAACAACTATCACAGGTCTAGTTTTTAATTTCCCAAACAAAAAAGACCAGCATAAGCTGGTCTCAAAATTAAGCACTCTCTTTTGGAGTCTCTTTTGATTGTTCAATAACCGTACCGTCTTCTAACTCAAGAGTTGGTGGTACTTTATCAGAGATCGTTTCTTTCGTCACGATACATTTAACAACATCTTCACGAGAAGGCAACTCAAACATTACGTCAAGCATAACTCCTTCAATGATCGAACGAAGTCCACGCGCACCTGTTTTACGTTCAATGGCTTGAGCAGAAATTTCTCGAAGAGCTTCATCGGTAAATTCTAGCTCGACACCGTCAATATCCAATAACTTTTGATATTGTTTTACAAGTGCGTTTTTAGGTTTTGTTAAGATTTCAATCAACGCTTCTTCATCAAGAGGGTTTAAGTTTGAAATAACCGGTAAACGACCGATAAATTCAGGAATTAAACCAAAGCGAAGTAAATCTTCAGGAAGAACTTTAGACAAGTATTCTCCCGCTTTTAAATCAGCTTGTTTCGTTTCAGAACTGAAACCGATCACTTTCTTACCAAGTCGGCGTTTGATGATTTGTTCGATACCATCAAAGGCTCCACCACAAATGAACAGAATGTTTGTAGTGTCAATTTGGATGAACTCTTGGTGAGGATGCTTTCTTCCTCCTTGTGGCGGTACACTAGCTACTGTACCTTCAAGGATTTTAAGAAGAGCCTGCTGAACGCCTTCACCAGAAACATCTCTTGTGATAGAAGGATTTTCAGATTTACGTGCAATCTTATCGATTTCATCAATATAGATGATTCCCTTTTCTGCTTTTTCTACATCGTAGTCAGCAGACTGGATTAATTTGAGTAGAATGTTCTCTACATCCTCACCAACATATCCAGCTTCTGTTAAAGATGTAGCATCGGCAATAGCAAAAGGTACGTTTAAGATACGAGCCAACGTTTGAGCAAGTAGTGTCTTACCACTTCCTGTTGGTCCGATCATTGCGATATTACTTTTCGCCAATTCTACTTCATCTGATTTTTGAGTTGAATTGATACGTTTGTAATGATTGTAAACGGCTACAGAAAGAGATTTCTTAGCCTGACCTTGACCGATTACGTACTCGTCAAGAATTTTACGAATTTCTACTGGTTTTGGTACTTCTTTTAGTTCTACATCCTCTTCTGTACCTAATTCTTCTTCTACGATTTCTGTACAGAGTTCGATACATTCATCACAAATATATACACCTGGTCCAGCAACCAGTTTTCTTACTTGATCTTGTGTTTTACCACAGAAAGAACATTTTAATTGCCCTTTTTCATCATTAAACTTAAACAATGATATCACCCCTAAAACGAGAATATGGATGAAACGCTTGACTAAAATTCAGATATGTTCTGAAGGAAAGTCTGATTATCTTTTCTACTACTTAAGCATTCCGTTGATTATAATGGATTGTATCACACTTCCATATTAAAACGGAAATAATAACGCTTAATAAATATGTATGGTAACGCTCTATATAAGTATGAACAATACCGTAAGATTTAAAACCTATTTTTCAAATAGGATGTGTATTTTAATAGAAATTTAATATGTATGGCAAAACAAGGCACGATACATAAGGATCGCGCCTTGCTTAAGTTTTATGAACTTATTTAATTAATGATTAAACAGTCTTGCTGTTTTCCAAAAGGAAATCAATTGCTTTACGTACTTTCAAGTCAGCTGCTACTGCATCATTTCCACCTTGCATAGCAAGCATTTGCTTGATTTGTTCTACTTCCATTTGGTACATTTCAGCCATCTTGCTAAGTTCAGCATCGATTTCTTCTTCAGAAACTTCGATGTTTTCAGCTTCAACGATTGCTTCAAGTACTAGGTTAGTACGAACACGCTTCCCAGCATCTTCTTTCATTTGCTCACGAAGTGCTTCTTCGCTTGTACCAGAGAACTGGTAGTAAAGCTCAAGGTTCATACCTTGCATTTGAAGACGTTGGCCAAATTCTTGAACCATACGGTCAAGCTCTGTGTTTACCATTGCTCCAGGGATATCGATTTCTGCATTCTCAGAAGCTTTTTCGATAACTGTTTCACGAGTTTTGTTTTCAGCTTCTTGCTTTTTGCTCTCTTCAAGCTTTGTGCGAAGTTCTTTTTTAAGATCTTCTAAAGTTTCAGCATCGCCTTCAGCTTCTTTAGCGAACTCGTCATTAAGCTCTGGAAGTTGTTTAGCTTTGATATCGTGGATATTTACTTTGAAAACAGCAGGCTTACCAGCTAGTTCTTCAGCATGGTATTCTTCAGGGAAGTTTACGTTAACTTCTTTTTCAGCACCAGCTTTTTCACCAACTAATTGCTCTTCAAAACCTGGGATGAAAGATCCAGATCCGATTTCAAGAGAATAGTTTTCAGCTTTTCCACCTTCGAAAGCTTCGCCATCAACGAATCCTTCGAAATCGATGTTTACAGTGTCGCCATTCTCAACTGTTCCATCTTCTTTAACAACAAGTTCAGCTTGTTGTTCTTGTAAAGAAGTAAGTTCGTTTTGAACATCCTCATCTGTAACTTCAGTTTCAGTCTTTTCAACCTCAAGACCTTTGTAATCACCAAGTTTAACTTCTGGTTTTACGATTACTTTAGCTGTGAAAACAAGGTTGCTTCCTTGTTCCATTTTTTCGATGTCAACTTCTGGACGATCGACTGGCTCGATACCAGCTTCTTGTACAGCGTCTCCGTATGCTTTTGGCAATAGGATATCTAGAGCGTCTTGGTAAAGAGACTCTACTCCAAAACGTTGTTCAAAAAGTCTACGTGGCATTTTCCCTTTACGGAATCCTGGTACGTTAACTTGCTTTACAACTTTTTTGAACGCTTGATCAAGCGCTGTATCTACTTCAGTTGCCTCAACTTCTACCGTTAAGACACCTTGATTACCTTCTAACTTTTCCCATTTAGCAGTCATTAAATGTTCCCTCCAACATCGGTATTTCCATAACTATCATATAGATTACAACCATTCCATTATAGCATAGACGTTCTGTATTTCAACAAGTTACATCACTTTCTCATTAAGTCTGCATATAAAATCTTTCCAATTCGACGAGAACCTTTACTGCTCTTTGTAATTCTTCATCTTCTTGATCCGTTTCTTCTTCCATCCCACATAGAATATTCGCTGCCATAACAGCAGCCTCAAACCAAAGTACCTTATTCTCTGGAGTTGGTGAGAAAGGATATAATGCGAGTGAATAATCCTTCCAAACGGCAAGCGCGATCTCGAGCAGTGATGGATTCTCTTGTTCGAGTTCGTCTTTAATCAAAGATTTTACTTCCTTATAAAAGAAATGATCATTTAAATCAGTGAGCTTCGCGATGTCAACTTCAGTGAATTGTCCATATTTCTCTATCCTTACGATTTTGTCTACTTGATTTTCTTTAAGATATTGCAGAATTAAGCTTTTAACAGCCGGATGCTTTTTTTCATCTATTAAAAATGACTCAAACATCGGTACGATCATGTCAGGACCAAGCCGCTTCAACTGTTGTACAGCCATCCACTGCGAGTCTGCCTGATCGCTTGCAAGCATCTCTTTCAATACTTGAAAGTCAGGATTAGCTGGAGGTGCTGTTGGAAGTTCAGGATCTTTCTTTACTTCAGGAACACCTTCCTGCTCAATTACTTTACGACTGAACTGTAGAAGCTGATAAAACGTTTCAGCTTTGTCTGCAGGAATCTTCTGCTCTTCAAGAACTGCTTCGATCACTGAAACAACGGTTATGTATTCTGATAACTGAACTAATATGCTTAAGTAGATTTGAAGTACATCATAATATTCGCCGATCCCTTCTTTAAGCATACGATCACATCTCTGTTTTGCTTCATGTAATCGACCTAATTCAACCAAACTTAAAACAAGCCCAAGATTACCTTGTGCATGCATTGGGTCTGCATAAAGCAATTGTTCAAAACAGGATAAAGATTCATCGTATTTTTTACTTTTTAAAGAATCCATTCCTTTTTCTAAAAGACGTCCATTTAAGTTAGGAAACCGAACGATATTGTTTTTGTTGTTCTTTTCGTTAGTCATCACAACTCTCCGCTTCCATTAATATTTGACTAAAGAATAGCAGTTTCGCGAGGTGAACTCAAGATAACTAAGAAGATACAAACCTGAATTCCACTTTAACACGCAGTGAGAAAATGCTAAACTTCTTCATTAACGGCTTTTATCGTACCCTTTGTTGCTTTTGTAAGTAGTTTGTTAAGCATAACCAAACCAAAAGGCTTACTCAAAAGATATCTCTTCTAAGCAAGCCTCTTTATTAACTAATTCTTTTCAAGTTCACCTTATCGGCCATCCCTTTATATAATGACCATTTAACCGGGTCTACATTACCGCCACTGATGATGAGCCCAACTTTTTGATCGAGAGCAAGACGGCTGTGAAACATAACTGCCGCCAAACTAGCCGCGCCTGCACCCTCTACGACCACCTTTTCACGTTCAAGCATAAACATCATCGCATATGCAATTTGCTCTTCCGTCACGGTGACCATTTCGTCAACATATTTTGAGATCACAGGAACAGTAATATCTCCAGGCTTAACAACCGCGATTCCATCCGCGATCGATGTACAGCGAGTTAACGTTTTTCTAGAAGCGCCTGTGAAGGCTTGATATACCGCACTGGCATTCGCCGATTGCACGCCAACTACTCGCACATCTGGTCTGATTGACTTTACGGCGAGAGCGATTCCAGCCAATAGCCCTCCGCCTCCTACTGGTACAACAATCGTTTTTAGTTCTGGTTTTTGTTGCAGCATCTCTAGAGCTACGGTACTTTGTCCAGCGATCACATCGTAATCATCAAAAGGGTGAACAAAGACTCCTCCGTTGTTCTCTTCTTCCCTTTTTGCTGCTTCATATGCCGCCTGATAATTATCACCTTCTAAAACGATATCTGCTCCATACGATTTTACGGCGTCTATCTTGGAAAGCGGTGCGTTTTCAGGCATGAAGATCTTAGAGTTTATTCCACGCAGTGAACAGGAAAGCGCCAATCCTTGTGCATGGTTGCCAGCTGATGCTGCGATCACACCCCTCGCGCAGTCTAGTTCGTTTAGGGTTGAAACTTTGTAATAAGCTCCTCTTAATTTAAATGAACCCGTTTTCTGTAGGTTCTCTAGCTTCATATACACGTTTCCACCGGTCCATTTGTTAAGCGTTGTGGATTGTTTGAGCGGAGTACGGTGGGCGATTTTTGAGACTTCCTCCAATGCGTGAAATAAACGTTCCGCTGTGATTGTTAAATCCCCATTGTCAGTTCACAATCCTTTCATCTTCATATTTTTTTATGAATGCTTCCTGTTGAAGAGTTACAGATATTTCGTCCCATCCGTTGAGAAGCATCTTTTTCCAGTACGGATCAAATTCAAAGCGGAATACCTCTCCCGTTTCGTTTTCTACCTGTTGTTGCTCAAGGTCTACTCTCAACGTTCGTACAAGGTTTCCATCTCTTTCGCTCTGTAAGTTTCGAATCTCTGCTTTCGAGAGTCGAATCGGTAAGATACCATTTTTCACACAATTGTTAAAGAAGATATCAGCAAAGCTTTCAGCGATAATCACTTGAAATCCATAATCTTTTAAGGCCCAAGGTGCATGTTCTCTAGAGGAACCACAACCAAAATTTTTACCGGTAACTAATATGGATGCTTCTTTTGTTTCGGGTGAGTTAAGTTCAAAGTCTTCGTTTTCTTGTCCATTAGAATGATATCTCCAATCAAAGAACAAAAACTCTCCATAACCTGCTTTATCAATTTTTTTCAAAAATTGCTTTGGAATGATCTGATCTGTATCCACATGATCTCTGTCTAATACTGCAGCACTGCCTAGATGCGTTTTAAACCCCGGCATATCGATCTACCTCCTGTTCTTTTTTAGGAAGTATGGAACGAACATCGGTGAATTTCCCATTTAAAGCTGCAGCTGCAGCCATGATTGGACTGACAAGGTGTGTCCTCGCACCCTTTCCTTGCCTCCCAGCAAAATTACGATTTGAGGTAGATGCACATCTTTCTCCTTCTGGAACAACGTCATCATTCATACCTAAACACATCGAACATCCCGACTCACGCCATTCGAATCCAGCATCTATAAAAATCTGATGAAGCCCAAGATTCTCCGCTTCTTTTTTTACTGCTTGTGATCCAGGAACTACGATCGCCCGGACTTCTGGGTGTACATTCCTACCTTCAACAACTTTAGAAGCTTGAAGTAGGTCACTAAGTCTTGAATTTGTACAAGATCCAATAAACACGTGTTGCACAGGTATATGCTCTATTTTTTCATTTCCTTTGAAGCCCATGTAATGGAGTGCATTTCGTAACGATTGCTTCTCTTCTATAGAAGAAGAATTTTCCTCTACAGGAATCACTCCGCTGATCGGCAAGCACATCGATGGAGTCGTTCCCCAAGTGACCATTGGTTCGATCTCTGAAGCATCAATCTCAATCGTTTGATCAAATCTAGCATTCTCATCACTTGCAAGCTGTCTCCATCTTTTACAACTTTCAAGAAAGTCTTGACTCTTTGGAGCATAGCGCTTACCTGAAATATATGAAAAGGTAACTTCATCAGGAGAAACGATCGATGCTTTTGCTCCAGCTTCAATAGACATATTACAAAGAGTCATTCGTTCTTCCATCGAAAATTTCCTAACGGTGCTACCAGAAAACTCAATGATATAACCTGTACCGACATTCGTTCCATATTTCGCGATGAACCATAAGATGACGTCTTTGGCTGTAACACCAAAACCTAACTCTCCTTCAATCTTAACGTTCATCTGTTTTGGTTTGTTCTGCCACAACGTTTGTGTAGCAAGAACATGTTCAACTTCGCTCGTGCCAATTCCGAAAGAGAGCGCTCCGAATGCACCGTGTGTTGATGTATGACTATCTCCACATACAATTGTTTTCCCAGGCAGCGTCAGACCCAGCTCTGGCCCTATAACATGAACAATACCTTGTAGTTCAGAGTTCAATCCCTCGAGTTGAATACCGAATTCCGCACAGTTTTTTTCAAGAGTTTGCACTTGCAAGCGTGATGTTTCGTCTTTTATATTGAATCGATCGACCGTCGGGATATTATGATCCATCGTCGCAAAGCAAAGCTCCGGCTTTCTGACAGTTCTATTTTTTTCTCTTAAACCCGCAAATGCCTGAGGTGATGTCACTTCATGAATGAGGTGCAGATCAATGTAGAGCAGGTCTGGTTTATTTTCCTCTTCTACGACAATATGGCTCTCCCAAAGTTTATCTATTATTGTTTTACTCACAGAAATCTACCTCCCTACACATAAACCTCTAGAAGAGTTGCACTCGTTGAATCTTCCAACATTCTAAAATGTATTTGATTGACCATTTCTTTTGTCGTTACTAGCGTTCCGCTTTCTCCAAAGATATCTTGTGTTCGATACCCTGCCTGCAGCGTTTCGAAGACAGCAAGTTCAACAGCCTCCGCTTCTTTCTCAAGTTGGAACGAATGACGAAGCATCATCGCAACACTAAGGATCATACCGATCGGATTTGCTTTCCCGCTTCCTGCGATATCAGGTGCTGATCCATGTATAGGCTCATATAGTCCAGGACCGTTCTCACTAAGAGAAGCAGAAGACATCATTCCTAACGAACCTGTAAGAACAGAGGCTTCATCAGACAGAATATCCCCGAACATATTTTCAGTAACGACCACATCAAAGCTCGTAGGATTACTAATCATCCGCATGGCAGCATAATCTACCAGCAAGTGTTCTGTTTCGATGTTTGGATACTTTTTAGCTACATCCTCCACGACTTCTCTCCACAACTTGCTCGTTTCAAGAACGTTCGCTTTATCAACAGATGTTACTTTTCTTCTGCGAGAAGAAGCTAACTCATAAGCCTTTTCAACGATTCTCGTTATTTCCTCTCGCGTATAGGACAATGTATCTACCGCACATTTCTCATTCCGTTCTTTCGGCTCTGAAAAATAAATCCCACCGGTCAGTTCGCGAACAAATACAAAGTCAGCACCTTTTACCTTATTCGATTTAAGAGGTGATAGATGTTCAAGACCAGGATAAACGTGAACAGGTCTTACGTTTGCATACACGTTCATCGCTTTTCGTAAAGCGAGTAACCCTTGTTCTGGCCGAACACTCCCTTGATCCCATTTTGGACCACCAACCGCTCCGAGCAGAACAGCATCGCTGTCATGGCAAGCTTTTAGTGTGGTATCAGGGAGAGGATTACCTTCCTGGTCAATAGCAGCACCTCCAAATACTTGTTCAATCGTCTCAAATTCATGACCAAACCGCGTCGCTACACCATCTAAAACTTGCAAAGCACCCTTGATCACTTCCGGACCGATCCCGTCTCCTGGCAAAACTGCTATTCTCTTTTTCATCTAACATCCCTCCTAAATTTAGATACTCATCGCTTCATAACTTTTCTTTTCATCTTGAAGCTGAAGCTTATTATAGGCGTGAACATAAGCTTTAGCTGAAGCTTCTAAAACATCTTGCGCCGTTCCGCTTCCGTTTATCTCATGACCATCACTGACGATCTGAACAAATACTTGAGCAAGAGCGTCACGCCCTGCTCCTACTGATTGAATTCTATAATCATTCAGCTTGATTGAAGAAGGAAGCATTTTTCCAAGTGTATTGTAGATCGCTTCGACACTACCTGAACCTGTTGCAGCATCTTGAATCAGTTTTCCGTCTGGAGTCAACAGTCTTAACGTTGCAGTAGGAATCTGATTCGTACCATAGTTTACTTGAATATCTTTTAATTGATATAACGGCACTTCAGGTTGTATTTTATGATCGATGAGTAGAGCGAAAATATCTTCTTCTGTCATCTCTTTTTTCTTGTCAGCAAGTTGTTTAAAATCTTCAAATAGAACCTTAACCTTGTTCTCATCTGGATGAAAACCTAATTTATGCAAATAATCTTTAAACGCGTGACGCCCTGAGTGTTTTCCGAGTACGAGTTGATTGGAAGGAACACCAACAAGCTCAGGTGTGATGATCTCATATGTTGATTTTTCTTTTAACACACCATCTTGATGGATTCCTGACTCGTGAGCAAAAGCATTCTTTCCAACTACAGCCTTATTCGGTGGGACAGCAATTCCCGTCAGCCTGCTTACAAGCTGACTCGTACGGCTGATCTCATTTAACTTAAGGTCAGTTCTTGCCTGATAAAAGTCTTCACGGATCGCTAATGCTACTGCAATCTCTTCTAATGAAGCGTTTCCTGCTCTTTCACCAATCCCATTAATCGTGCATTCCACTTGATTCGCACCATACTCGATCGCCGATAAAGAATTGGCAACAGCCATTCCTAAATCATCGTGGCAGTGAGCAGATAAAATAGCTTTCTCTATGTTCGGAACATTATTTAATAGATAACGAAAGATCTTTCCGTATTCCTCCGGATTCGTAAATCCTACTGTATCCGGTATGTTAATCACCGTTGCACCAGCATCGATCACTTTCTCAACAATACGCGATAAAAATACAAGATCTGACCGACATGCATCTTCTGCTGACCATTGCACGACAGGGAACTTTTGCCGTGCATATTTGACTGCACCAACCGCCGTCTCAACGACTTGGTCAGGTGTTTTCTTTAACTTGTATGTCATATGAATGGGCGATGTTGCCAGAAAAACGTGCAACCTTGGTTCAGCTGAATCTTTTAGAGCTTCCCATGCATAATCAATATCTGAGGTGTTCGATCTTGCCAAAGCAGTAACCGTTGAATTCTTTACAATAGAAGCTACTTTTTTTACGGCATCTAGATCGCCTTTGGATGCAGCAGGAAAGCCTGCTTCCATAACATCCACACCTAGCAGTTCTAGTCTTTTGGCGATCTCAATTTTTTCAGCCGTGTTTAGATTGACCCCTGCTGTTTGTTCTCCATCACGCAAAGTCGTGTCAAAGATCTCAATTTTTCGCACTAGCAACGGCCTCCTTTTTTTGTTTTGATTTTACGAACGGCATCATTGCTCGAAGTTCCCTCCCTACTTTTTCAATAGGATGGTTCTTCTCTTGATTGTTCACAACATGGAACACAGGTCGATTCGCTTGATTCTCTAAGATCCAACCCTTAGCAAACTCTCCGGATTGAACATCTTTCAGAACGGATTTCATTGATTCTTTTACTCTTTCATCAATGACACGTGGTCCTGATTGAAAATCTCCCCACTGAGCAGTATCTGAGATTGAATATCTCATCCCCTCTAGACCACCTTCGTACATGAGGTCAACGATCAACTTCAATTCGTGTAAGCATTCAAAATAGGCAACCTCTGGCTGATATCCAGCTTCTGTTAGTGTTTCAAATCCTGCTTTGACCAGTGAAGATAACCCACCACACAACACGGCCTGTTCACCAAAAAGGTCTGTTTCCGTTTCTTCTTGGAATGTCGTTTCGAGCACTCCAGCTCTAGCAGAACCAATTCCTTTAGAATAACTAAGTGCAGTTTCACGGGCAGTGCCTGTAGCATCTTGATATACCGCGAAAAGCGCTGGAACTCCTTCACCTGATTCAAATGTACGTCTAACAAGATGACCAGGACCTTTAGGAGCAACTAAAAATACATCCACATCTTGAGGTGGTACCACTTGGTGATAGTGAACGTTGAACCCGTGAGCAAAAACGAGTGCATTGCCCGGAGACAGTTCAGGTAAAATTTCATTTTTGTAAACTTCAGGTTGCCTTTCATCTGGTAATAGAACCATTACGACTTCCGCTAGCCTAGCCGCTTCCCGAACAGGATATACCTCAAATCCATCTTTAACTGCTTCGTCAAATGAACGACCCTCCCGCACACCAACTACAACATCATAGCCGCTATCCTTTAGGTTCAATGCATGAGCATGCCCTTGAGAACCATAACCTACTACCGCTACCTTCTTATTCTTTAATACATCGTTAGAAAGATCGTTTTCGTAATATACTTTTGCCATTATCATCATTCTCCTTTACATAATAGAATAGGGGTGAAGCTCAAGTACTTTCTTTTGTGTTCCGCGAGGTATAGCTGTAACACCGGTCCTTGAAATCTCTTTGATTCCATATGGACGCAGCAGTTCGATCAACGCATCTATCTTTTCTCCATCCCCCGTAACTTCAAGCGTTACGTTTTCGAGTGATACATCAAGGACGGTTGCTCGAAACGGCTCGATCAGCATTTTGATCTCGCTGCGCGTATCAGGTGTTGTTAGAACTTTGATGAGCGCAAGTTCTCTAGAAACGAGCGCCATGTTTGTCAGATCACGAACTTTTAGAATATTAATCTGCTTATGAAGCTGTTTAACAAGTTGTTCAGCTTTACGATCATCTTCTACCCAAACCGTTAATGTTACTTTTGAAACGGCTGGATCTTCTGTATGTCCAACCGTAATGTTCTCTATGTTGAACTGGCGTTTTGTCAGCAATCCGGTCAAACGATTCAATACACCACTTTCGTTTAGAACCGTTGCTGAAATGATACGTCTCATCCTCTCACTCCAATCATTTCATGTAGTCCTTTTCCTGGAGCGATCATCGGATATACATTCTCATCAGCAGTAACAACACAATCGAGAACAAATGGTTTTTTGGACGCAAGAGCGAACGTCAAAGCTTCTCTTACATCCTTTTCTGTTTCAGCACGTTTGCCATCAATTCCGTAAGCAGATGCTAGCTTGATAAAGTCAGGTTGAATATCAAGCAAAGAGTGAGAGAATCTTTTTTCATAAAAAATTTCTTGCCACTGTCTTACCATTCCGAGAGATTTATTGTTCACAATAACTACGATGACAGGAAGTTCCCAATCTTGAAGAACTCCAAGTTCTTGAAGCGTCATCTGAAAACCACCATCTCCAACAACTGCTATTACCGGGAGCTCCGGCTTTCCAACTTTTGCTCCAATCGCTGCAGGAAATCCGAATCCCATCGTTCCAAGTCCTCCAGACGTTATCCATCTGTTCGATTCTAAAAATGTATAATATTGAGCTGCCCACATCTGGTGCTGTCCTACATCAGTAGCTACGATGGCTTCTCCTTTCGTAACTTCATGAAGAACCTGCATTAACTTTTGTGGTTTCAATTCTGATTCATCTGTCTTATACGTAAGAGGAAATTCAGTCTTGTGCTTCGTGAGTTGAATTACCCACTCGTTATAATCTCCTTTATCGACTCTCGTCTGGTTTAATGCTGAAAGTGTTTCTTTCGCACACCCCACAATGGGAATTTCAGTTGGAACATTTTTTCCGATTTCAGCTGGATCAATATCGATATGAGCAACCACTGCTTTTTTAGCAAAATGATCCAAGTTTCCAGTTAACCTGTCATCAAACCTAGCCCCAACACCAATTAATAGATCGCAGTCATAAAGTGCCATGTTGCTCGCGTATGTTCCATGCATTCCTGCCATCCCTAAGCAAAGCGGGTGTTCAGCTGGAAATCCACCTAGGCCTAAAAGGGTCTGAGCAACCGGTATCTGGTGATATTCCGCGAACGCGACCAACTCTTTTTCAGCACCTGCTGCCAGTACCCCCGCACCTGTTAAGAGGACAGGTCTTTTCGCTTGCAACAAGGCTTCATTCAATCTTTTCACTTGAAGAATATTGGGTTTTAATGTTGGTTGGTAACCCGGAAGATGAATACCAGCAACCTCTTTAACTTCAGCTGTTTTAACCGCAACATCTTTCGGTACATCGATTAAAACAGGTCCTTTTCTTCCAGTGTTGGCTATATGAAAAGCCTCTTTCATAATTCTCGGTAGATCTTCTGCCCGCTGAACTTGATAGTTATGTTTTGTGATCGGCATTGTGATCCCGACGATGTCCGCTTCTTGAAAAGCATCCGTACCGATCACAGTCGTCGCTACCTGCCCCGTGAAGATAACAAGAGGAATAGAATCGATCATCGCATCCGCTATACCTGTAACAAGGTTTGTAGCACCTGGCCCTGATGTTGCTAACACAACGCCTGGCTTCCCCGTTACTCTTGCATAGCCTTGCGCGGCATGAATAGCTCCTTGTTCATGCCTCGTTAGAACATGTTTCATCTCTGATTTGTAGAGGGCATCATAGATTGGAAGTACAGCACCTCCGGGATAACCAAACAGAACTTCAACTTTCTCATCCTGCAACCCTTGAATAAATAGTTCAGCACCAGAGACTAATGAAGTTTCGACTGATTTTTTTTCAGCCACCCAACTGGCCTTCATTTTCATTCCTCCTTTAACTTCGAACCTTTACTTGGTAAAAGATGTTTCGGGAATCAGTTGTTGCTCTTGGAAAATAACCAAAAGGGCAACAACGTCTAAAAAAAAAAATAAAAAAACTTCTCCACCCAAATGGACAGGTTAATCCTATCCAAAGGGGTGAAAAAGTTTTCTTTTCCACGGTACCACCCTTATTCACAGTTCATGCTCACATACGCAAGAACTGCCTCAAGACGAAATAATCGTCATTTGATAACAAGCGATAAATAATGGTCTTATCGCTTGGCCCTTCCTACTAAAAAACGTTCAAAAGGACACTCAGGAGGGATGTCCTGGTATTAGGGATAACCGGTTCACAGCAACCACCGGTTCTCTGAGTACCCCACATCTACCATTGTTCTCCGTCATCGTTTTATTGTTTTAAATTTTTAAGATTCCTCCAGTATTAGCTGATGTTACGAGCGCCGCATAGCGTGCGAGGTAGCCTTTTTTGATCTTCGGCTCTGGTTTCACCCAACCTTCTTTTCGTTCTTTTAAGTCTTCTTCCGTTAATAAAACGTGAATCGTTCTATTTACTAGATCAATTAAGATTGGATCACCATTATTCACGAACGCGATAGGTCCGCCTTGTGCCGCTTCTGGCGAGATGTGACCGATAGAGATTCCCCGAGACGCTCCAGAAAATCTGCCATCCGTGATCAGTGCTACTTTCGTACTCAATCCCCTTCCAGCAATAGCTGATGTGGGAGAGAGCATCTCCGGCATACCTGGTCCACCCTTCGGTCCTTCGTATCGAATGACAACGACATGCCCTTCTCTTACTTCACCATTATTAATGCCTTCGATCGCTTCTTCTTGGGATTCATAGACGATCGCCTCGCCTTGAAATGTTTTTATTGAAGGATCAACAGCTCCCACTTTGATCACACAACCATCTGGTGCAATATTTCCATAAAGTATAGATAAACCGCCTACTGGCGAATAAGCATTATCTTTCTTACGAATAACATCATCATCCATAATTTCCGCATGCCGGACTCGGTGCTCTAACGTTTCTCCACTTATCGTTAACCGATCGTTATGGATGGCACCTTCCATTCTACAGAGTTCATTGATGATCGCACTGACACCGCCTGCTCTGTGAACATCTTGCATGGAATAATCCGATGCAGGACTGATCTTTGATAAATATGGAATTCGCTCTGCGATCTCGTTGATTGATGATAAGTCATAATCAATCTCAGCTTCATTTGCGATAGCAAGCATATGAAGAACGGTATTCGTTGAGCCACCCATCGCCATGTCTAATGCAAATGCGTCATCAATTGCTTCTTTCGTTATAATATCTCTTGGTTTTATATTGTTTTTCACAAGATCCATAAGTGACGTTGCAGCCTCTTTGATCAGTTCTCTTCTTTCGTCTGAGGTAGCTACGATCGTTCCGTTACCCGGCAGTGTAATACCTAGCATCTCCATAATGGAATTCATGCTGTTGGCTGTAAACATACCTGAGCATGATCCACAAGTCGGGCAAGCACTCGTTTCGAGTTCTAAAAGTTCTTCTCTCGTCATCTTTCCAGCTAAATGAGAACCTACTCCTTCAAATACCGAGGCAAGGGATAGGGATTTTCCTGCCATAGACTTTCCGGCTTCCATTGGACCACCTGAAACAAATACTGCCGGAACATTCGTCCTTACAGCTGCCATTAACATACCAGGCGTGATCTTGTCACAGTTAGGTATGTAGAACACACCGTCGAACCAATGGGCGTTGATAACCGTCTCTGCTGCGTCTGCGATGACCTCTCTGCTTGGAAGTGAATACCTCATACCGATATGCCCCATCGCAATTCCATCGTCTACGCCGATCGTATTAAATTCGAACGGAATTCCACCAGCTTCTCTAATGGCTTCTTTTACCCATTCACCTACTTTGTTTAGATGCATATGCCCCGGAATAATATCAACATAGGAATTACAAACACCGATAAAAGGTTTATCCATATCCTCTGGTGCAACTCCCGCTGCGTGGAGAAGACTTCTGTGCGGGGCTCTATCGATTCCTTGCTTGATCATATTACTGCGCATATCTGTAACACTCCTATACTTCTTTTATCCAGCTTGAACAGCTTGGTTCGGATACACCTTAACTCCTTCTTCAACTACTTTTTCTCTGAAGGATTTTAAAAGTTTGTTCGTATGTTCACCTGGTGCTCCGTTTCCGATTACTCTTCCATCAACTTTTACTACCGCAATAACTTCAGCTGCAGTTCCAGTTAGAAATACTTCATCTGCCACATAAACATCATGTCTCGTGAATGGCTCTTCAACCATGTTGTATCCTTGTGCTCGTGCGATCTCAACAATCGCGTTTCGAGTGATTCCTTCTAAAGCTCCTAAGTATCCTGGCGGCGTCTTGATCGTATTTCCTTTGATAATAAACACATTATCAGCAGAACCTTCCGCCACGTACCCTTGATCGTTAAGCATCAATGCTTCACTAACTCCAGCAAGACTAGCCTCGATCTTAACTAAGATATTGTTTAGGTAGTTTAGCGATTTAACTTTAGGACTTAGCACATCCGGACGGTTCCTTCTGCTTGCCACCGTTATGATTTCTAAACCTGTTTCATAAAGTTTTTTAGGAAATAGTGCAAGCTGTTCTGCAATGACAATGACTCCCGGTTGGCCGCATGTAAAAGGGTCCAACCCTAAGTTTCCTTTTCCTCGTGAGATAACTAGTCGAATATAAGCATCACGATATTTGTTTTTCTGGAGCGTTTGAACGATGATGTCTGTTAGTTCTTCTTTAGTGTGTGGAATTGTCAGCATAATGGATTGAGCTGATTCGTATAAACGCTGAAGATGTTCGTCTAGCCGATATACATTTCCGTTATAGACTCGAATACCTTCAAACACCCCATCTCCATATAAAAATCCATGATCGTAAACTGAGACTTTGGCGTCTTCCTTTAATACGTGCTCACCATTAACATAAACCCATTGCTCCTGCATCGTGATCCTCCTTTACGTGTCAATTTGAATTATTTGAATTTTTTAAAAATAATTTAATAATTGTTGACAATATTACGCCCATCTTATTAAAGAATCAACACCGAATTTTCGATATTTCACCGAATTCTGACTTTTCAGTTATTTTGTACACGCTTTCATTCCCATACCCATAAGGTTTTGAAGCTTTAACGCGTTGCATTGTAAACATTTTTAAAGCGCTTTCATCAAAAATAAAAAAACACGCTTGATATCCTTTAATAGAGGACATCAAGCGTGTCGAAAAGTTGTCATTATGTAAGTATTATGGCGTCCCAGGAGAGATTCGAACTCCCGACCGTACGCTTAGAAGGCGTATGCTCTATCCGGCTGAGCTACTGGGACATATGTATTGGAGCCCCTTTCGCATAGTAATGGCGCTTTCCGCAATTACCATGCGCTGCGGGCACACAGTGATTTGTTCCACCCGTCGACTGTGGATACAAATATATTTTTATCATGCATTTTAATTGTAAGATCTGTTAACTTCAGATGTAACTTTTCATGGACCATTTGAACGTGAGAAAAACAAATGGAGCGGGTGATGAGAATCGAACTCACGACCAGAGCTTGGAAGGCTCTTGTTTTACCACTAAACTACACCCGCAGACAATTTAGACCTTGTCGCGACGACATAACTAAATATACATGATATCTAAATTATAGTCAACCCATTTTCTCAACTTTTTTATTTTCTAACTGTTTTTTTTTCAAATGTTCTACTTAACTGATCGATACGTATACCATTGAGTGAATAAAAACTTACCGATATCCTATTATCTTCAATCTCCAACAACGCATATGTCTTTTCAAAAGAACCTCTAGGCAGCCTGATACTCCCAGGATTGATAAAGATCATTCCCTCACGTTCAAAGGCTTCAGCTACGTGTGAATGCCCAAAACAAGCAATTGCTGCACCTGTTTCCTCTGCCCTGTATGCGAGTGAAAGATAAGACATTTTTACATCGTATAAATGACCATGTGTTATATATATACAAGTATCTCCCAACAGCTCAATGGCTTCGTTAGGAAAATCATCGCCTAAATAATCCATATTACCTTTAACCGTTACAAATCCAGACATTTCTTTAGATGATGTCGAAAGCTCTGAATCACCGCAATGGATCATAAGATCTACTTCATTTTGATAGCGGCTCTTTAATGTTTCTAACTCATCTGTTAACCCGTGACTATCACTAACGATTAAGGCTTTTCCCATAAGAGATCCTCCTCATTGATCAGTTTTTTTAGTTTTTCCAAAGCTATTGCTCTATGACTAATTTTATTTTTTTCTTCTTTTGCTAACTCTGCCATCGAACGATTTAATTGAGGAAGAAAGAAAATCGGATCATACCCGAAACCTTCCGTTCCCTTCTTTTCTCTTAAAATCTGACCTTTACACTCCCCTTTTACAACTAGCGTTTCTTTTTGAGGTCTCGCAAAAGCCAAAGCACATACAAACTGAGCGTTTCTATCGTTATCTTCAACATTCTGAAGTTCTTCTAAGACTTTGTTCATGTTCTCTTCATCACTTTTATGTATACCTGCATACCTAGCTGAATAAACGCCAGGTCGTCCTTCTAAAGCATGGATCTCTAATCCTGAGTCATCCGCGATAACAGGAATATTCATCTGTTTAGAGATGGTTTCAGCTTTTAAAATAGCGTTCTCTTCAAAAGTGACTCCAGTTTCTTCAACGTCAGGACTTCCTTCAATATCGTTTAAAGTGAGGATCTCAACCCCAAAACTTCCTAACATCGATTGAAATTCTTTAGCTTTACCTCTATTTTTCGTTGCAACTAAAATTTTCATTAGGTACGCCTCCGTTTTGTAAAAAGTTTTTCTATAGGATTGTGATATTACTGTCATTTGGTGAAGCGTCTTCAACTATAAAATGTACGCCTCCCATTTGGAATGCGAGGGACATAAAGCGGAATCAAATACTTTAAAAGTACAAAGGTTGTCCAAAGCTCTTCTCATTTCGCTTGCAAAAGATTGTTACTTTTGCATGTTCATTCTCATCGTCGACAAAGTTGATTGGAGTGTAAGGTTTGAGACTCCTGCGGGACGAGCGGTCAGGTGAGACCCTTAAAGGCGCAAAGCGGCAAGGGGCTCACCGATCGCCCCGCGGAAAGCGAGACACCTGAAACGGAAATCAACTACTTTCAAAACAACAGAGCAATAAAAAAAGAGACGAATATTCGCCTCTTTACTGTATCACAACCTATTTGATTTTAAAATTCACCTGTATTCACTTCTTTAGGTCTTGAAACCGGGGCTGTAAGTTCTTTACCTTTTTCATTGAATATCTTAGACTTCCCATCAACTTTAATCGCCACTTTCTTCACTTCAGATAGCTCTGTAAGCGAAAGAACAATTGAATTTAACACTTCATCTGCAATCATGCTTTCTTCTTTATTATCCAGCAAAGCTCCATTGAAGTTTAATGTAACAACACCATCTTTGACGACAGGTGTACTTAACAGTTTCACATCTGTTCTAAAGTCTGTTAAAAGGCTGCTTTCTGCAGATGGACCATCAATTAGATGTTCGATCGTTGCTGTTACTTTATCTGTCCCCTCTTTTGCAACTCGACGCGTTACTGGTACATAATACGTTTGATCCTGTGTCTGTGCCAAGAAATAGAGAGTTACAAGTTCACTATTCGTGATATCTGCCACACTGCCATTTTCGAGATTTATCCCGTCAACACGACTCACACCGTCACCAACTGGAGTATTATTAACAGGCATTGAATTTTGGTTCTTTCCTGCGATTTGTATTTTAACTTTTTTTATGTTGTCAAACTGAGTAAGTGTGAATGTAATAGCTTGCAAGATCTTCATTTCATCCGCTGCATTATACTCTGTAAATTCCTTTGAAAAATTTGCCGTAGCTGTCCCCTTTTTGATATTTACCGATAACACTTCTGTATCAGCTGGCAGAACAGCTTGAAAACCGTTAGGAAGCAGATTGCTTACAGGGCCGTCTTTTACAAGATACTGCAATACTTGTTTAGCCGTTTCATCGTTCTTTGGAAGAGCCAGTACCTGTGGGACAACCATCCCGTTGCTGTCGAATAAAAACAGTTGCCGCTTATTCGTTTGCTCTGCACTCGCCGCTTTGTCTTTCTTATCCAGCGACTGACCTTCTTTCACGTAATTCACTTTAGGGGGATCAAGCTCATTTCCTGCTTTCTCTCCCCATAGTCCGCAACCTGATACCAGCAATGAAGCTGATAATATAATAAGCGGTGCTCCTGACTTCATCATTTTGCGCATACTTTCCCTCCTCAAGTGGTTTGTACTATTATGTATACGAGCTCTCCTCTCCCATTAGACCACTTGTACAAAAAATAAAAGAGACTGGCTTTAATTAAAAGAAAAGAGCAGAACCCCAAAAAGGATCCTACTCTTTCAATTCAATATTCTAATTATGAGGTTACCTAATTTTCATGCTCTTTGAAAACTACAACTTCATACATTCTACTTTTTCAATCTTACGGTCTAGCCAATGGTTGGCGATCTGCAGGAAATGATCGCTCTCTGCTGTCGCTAAAAATCGGTGCATCGGTTTAGCATCTTCTGTATTTAAAAGCCCACTATGGTCTAAGATGACAGAAACTTCACGCGCAGTTTCTGCACCTGAACAGATCAACGTGATATGTTCACCCATCACTTGCTGAATGATTGATCTTAACAACGGGTAATGAGTGCATCCCAGAATTAACGTATCGATGGAAAGATCCTTAAGCGGATATAGTGTTTCTGAAACTGCACTTAATGTCTCTTCACCAGATAACTTTCCTTGTTCAACAAGCGGAACGAACAACGGGCATGCTAAACTTTCTACGATTACATCGTTACGAATCTGTGTTAGCGCCTGTTTATAAGCACCACTATTAATCGTTCCGACTGTCCCAATCACACCGACATGATTATTTTTCGTCGCTTTTAAAGCGGAACGAGTACCTGGATGGATAACTCCTAAGACAGGAATGTCTAACTTTCTCTTCGCTTCTTCTAAAACTGCTGCAGTTGCTGTATTACAGGCAATAACAAGCATCTTAATCTCCTGTTCTAAAAGAAAGTCAATCATTTCCCACGTATAAGCCCTAACTTCTTCAAATGGTCTCGGGCCATACGGACACCTTTTCGTATCTCCTAAGTAGATAATCTCTTCTTTTGGTAGCTGTTTCATGATCTCTCTTGCTACCGTTAAACCTCCCACTCCTGAATCAATGACTCCAATGGGTCTATTCAAAAAACATCGCCTCATCTCTATATACATACTGGCGTTAAATCACTGTTTTCTATTCTGCTAATATTTTTATGAAATTGCAAGACAATTCGTTAATGGAATGTTTTAAATCCGAGCAACCTGGAGCGGAAATCAACCACTCCCGTGTCCAACCCTATTAACTCAACATCTATAGAAAAAGACTATGGAAATTTCCCCATAGTCTTTTTTCCACTTTAGAAATTTTCTTCTGCAAACTTCACAACGTCTTCCATTGTTTCCATTTGTAGAATTTCATCCATGTGTGCACTGATCTTTTCTTTAGACAGACCGAGAATCTGACTACGAGCAGGAAGTACAGATGTAGCACTCATTGAGAATTCATCGAGACCAAGGCCAAGAAGAATTGGAATTGCGATCGGATCGCCTGCCATCTCTCCACACATACCAGCCCATTTGCCTTCTTTATGTGCTGCATCGATAACCATTTTTACTAATCTTAAGATTGCTGGATTGTACGGCTGATACAAGTAAGAAACTTGTTCGTTCATACGATCTGCAGCCATCGTATATTGAATCAAATCGTTAGTGCCGATGCTGAAGAAATCAACTTCTTTAGCAAAAGTATCTGCCATTACGGCTGTTGATGGAATTTCCACCATGATACCTACTTCAATGGATTCTGAAACTTCAATTCCCTCAGAAACGAGCTTTTCTTTTTCTTCTAATAAGATTCCTTTAGCAGCACGGAATTCTCCAAGTGTTGCAATCATCGGGAACATGATCTTCAAGTTCCCATATTGGCTAGCGCGAAGAAGTGCTCTAAGTTGCGTACGGAAAATGTCTTGCTCTTCTAAGCAAAGGCGAATCGCTCGGAATCCTAAGAAAGGATTTAACTCTTTCGGAAGATTTAAATAAGGAAGTTCCTTATCTCCACCAATATCGAGTGTACGGATGACTACTGGTTTACCTTCCATCTTTTGAAGCACTTCACTATATGCCTTGAACTGCTCTTCTTCAGTAGGAAGTTGATCACGGCCCATGTAAAGGAACTCTGTACGGTATAAACCAACGCCTTCTGCACCGTTCTCTAGAACACCTTTTACATCAGCTGGTGTTCCAATATTAGCCGCAAGCTCAACTTGAACAGAATCGCTTGAGAATGTTTTTTCATTCACTAGCTTTGCCCATTCCGCTTTTTGCTTTTGATATTGTTTTTGTTTTTCTTCATACGTAGCGATTTCATCTTCAGTAGGATTCACGATTACATGTCCATCCAGACCGTCGATGATTACCATTACGCCGTTCTCAACGTTTTCTGTAATTGTTTTAGTCCCTACTACTGCAGGAATTTCCATTGAACGAGACATGATTGCTGAGTGAGAAGTTCTCCCTCCAATGTCAGTTGCAAAACCTTTAACAAAATTACGGTTTAATTGAGCCGTGTCAGAAGGAGTTAAATCTTCTGCTAAGATGACAACCTCTTCTGTGATACTTGCAGGTGTAGTAAACGTCACATTTAACAAGTGTGCTAAAACTCGTTTTGAAACGTCACGAATATCTGCCGCACGCTCTTTCATGTATTCGTTATCCATGGATTCAAACATATTGATGAACATGGATGAAACATCGTCCATTGCTGCTTCAGCGTTAACTTTTTCATTTTCAATCTTTTGTTTTACAGCATCAACTAGTTCTGGATCGCTCAAAACAAGAAGATGGGCAGCAAAAATCGCTGCCTTATCTTCGCCTAACTCTTTGTTCGCTTTTTCTTTTATAACAGAAAGTTCCTCTTTGGAAACGTTAAGCGCTGCTTCAAAACGATCGATTTCACTCGCTGAATCTGAAATCGATTTTCTTTCGATCGTTAATTCAGGGTTTTGAAGAACAAACGCTTTTGCGATTGCGATGCCGGCTGATGCTGCAATACCTGAAATTTTTTCAGACATTACTCACCAAGCCCTTCCTTTTTCATTACGTTTTCTAGTGCAGCGATTGCTTCATCTGCATCTGAACCTTCTGCTTTGATCACGATTGAAGATCCTTGTTGGATCCCTAGGCTCATTACGCCCATGATTGATTTTAAGTTAACGCTCTTTCCGTTGTAGTCAAGTGTAATATCTGAGCTGAACTGACCTGCTTGGTTAACTAAAGTTGTTGCTGGACGTGCGTGAATTCCTGATTCGCTAGTTACTTTGAATGTTTTTTCTGCCATGATAATTACCCCTTTATTTTTTGAATGTAATAATATTTTCTTCCTCTATAGCCACAGTTCCTGTTTTTTCGACTGAAACTGTTTCATCCGATAGATTCGTGAAAACAATCGGTGTGATTACGGATGGTGCGTTTTCCTTAACAAAGTTCAGGTCAACCTTTAAAATCTTTTGACCGATCTTAACTCTGTCGCCTTCAGAAACAAAGCTCTCAAAACCTTCACCTTTCAGTTTCACTGTATCGATACCAAAGTGGATGAGAATTTCTTTGCCTGAATCTGACTCAATACCGATAGCATGTTTTGTCGGGAAGATATTCATTATCTTACCATTAACAGGTGAAACCACCAAACCTTCTGCTGGTTCGATCGCAAATCCATCACCCATCATTTTACCTGAGAAAACTTGGTCAGGAACTTCAGTGATCGGAAGTATTTTCCCTTTAATCGGAGAAACAAAACGATCATCATCTGTAGAAATCGATGAAGTTGGTGTAGCACCAGGATTGTTTGTTTCAACAACTTTTCCTTGTTCAGGCGTTTTCTCTGAATTCTTCGGTTTAGCTACAGTCTTACCACTGATAATATCTTGAATTTCACTCTTAATCGTATCTGAACGAGTTCCAAAGATCGCTTGAATGTTATTACCCATTTCAAGAACGCCGGAAGCTCCGAGTTTTTTCAATCGATCCTTGTCCACTTCCTTAGGATCATTTACAGAAACTCTTAATCGAGTGATACAAGCGTCAAGGTTAGAGATATTGGACTCTCCGCCTAATCCCTCTAAAATATTCGCTGCTAGTGAATCTTTATTGGACGGTCCAACATTCGTTTCAACTTCGTCATCCACGATTTCTCGTCCTGGTGTCTTAAGGTTCCATTTACGGATCGCAAAACGGAAACCAAAGTAATAGATCACTGCAAATACGAGACCTACAGGAATTACTAGCCACCAGTCTGTACGGTTAGGAAGTACTCCGAACAGTAAGTAGTCGATTACACCACCAGAGAAAGTCATACCTATTTTAACATTTAACAAGTGCATAACCATAAAAGAAAGACCTGCGAAAATAGCATGAATTCCAAATAATACTGGAGCAACAAATAAGAAAGTAAACTCAAGCGGCTCCGTGATTCCTGTTAAGAAAGAAGTCAACGCAGCAGAACCCATGATACCCGCAACTATTTTCTTTTGTTCAGGTCGTGCTTCGTGATACATAGCTAATGCTGCAGCCGGAAGGCCGAACATCATGAACGGGAACTTACCAGTCATAAAAGTACCTGCTGTTAATTCAACGTTATCTTTTAGTTGTGCAAAGAAGATCGCTTGGTCACCACGAACAAGTCCTTCTGCTGCAGATTTATAAGAGCCGAACTCAAACCAGAACGGCGAGTAGAAAATATGATGTAGTCCAAAAGGAATCAATGAACGTTCGATCACACCAAAGATAAATGCTGCGACCGTCAAGTTCGAATTGATCATGCTTTCAGAGAACGTATTAAGTCCATGCTGTACAGGTGGCCAGATGAACGTCATAACAATACCCAGTGCTAAAGCAGAAACTGCAGTAACAATTGGAACGAAACGTTTTCCAGCAAAGAATCCTAAGTATTGAGGAAGTTCGATGTTATAGAACCTCTTATAAAGATAGGAGGCTAAGATACCGACGATGATACCTCCAAACACTCCCGTCTGAAGTGTCGGAATACCCAGTACGTTCGCAAAAGAAGGATCTTTTCCGATCATATCAGGCGTTACACCTTCAATAACGCTCATGGTTACGTTCATGATCAAGTAACCAATAATTGCTGCTAATCCTGCTACACCTTCACCGCCTGCAAGACCGACGGCAACACCAACGGCAAACAGTAAGGATAGATTAGCAAAAACAATGTCTCCCGATTTCTCCATTACGTCTGCAACAAGCTGGAACCATGCTGCATCTAATGCAGGTATTCTTTCAATCAACGCTGGGTTTTTAAACGCATTACCAAAGGCAAGCAATAGACCTGCAGCTGGCAAGATCGCAACCGGCAGCATAAGCGCTTTACCTACGCGTTGAAGAACACCAAATAATTTTTTCCACATAGGAAGTCCTCCTTTTATTATGATAACCCTTCCATTTACTTTCGCATCAAACAAAAAAAGACATAAATAAGAAACATGAGTAAATCCCTAATCAGAATTAATATATCCTAATTAAGCATCTGCTACACTTTTGTTTCTTACTTATGCCTGATCGAATCAGTAACACGTAAAAACGAGTTGTTCTATATTCATTTATCATTTGTCTTCATTGTCATAACGCGAAAGCCTTTGCAAATGCATTGTCAAATATACTGCTTCTGCATGGGGCACGGGTTTTTGTAAGGTATTTTGCATAACCTTAATCAACTTCCACGCCAAATTGTAGCATAAAGGATATTCTTCTTTCAACACTTTTGCTAACTTTTCTTGCTCTTCCATGATATCACCCATAGAGACCCGTTCTATCGCATGCCTTAGATGACGAACAAGACGTAAATAATTGATGCTTTTCGTATCGATCGTAAGGTCTAATGAATGTTGGATCATCTGCATCAAGGTGTTGATGAGCTCTGAGTGTTTCTTTATATCAGTTACACTTTTATTCGTAATAGCACTGTGAATATGAAGTGCAACAAAACCGATCTCCCCTTCAGGAAGATGAATCCCTAACGATTTATTGATGATTTCGATCGCTTCTTCAGCGACAGTATACTCTTTCGGATACAGTGTTTGAGTTTCTGTTAGAAATGGGTTTTTAATATCCATATTCTGTTCTAATCGTTTGATCGCAAATGTAATATGGTCGGTTAACGCGACATGTATATGTTCGTTTAACTCATTCTCAAAACGAGTTCGTATGTGAACAATTACATCATTGATCAATTCTACAATCTTTTCATCTATCGAATTTAATAACGTTTTATATTGTTCTTGTTCGTTTTCATCTTTTAATACAAATAACTTGTCCACTTGCTTAGGAAGAATCTCTTCACCTGGTTTCTTGCCGAAGCCGATTCCTTTGCCAATAACAATTCTTTCTTCATCGAAGGAATCAATGGCAATAACCACATTATTATTAAGAACTTTTTTTACTTGCAGGCTTTTGTTCATGAATTTTTTCACCTTTTTCATTTAGGTCCATAAACCAATAACATCATAACTTTCATCATAGCGGAAAACTGTTAGAAAAATCAATTACACTTTTTACCTGCTGCATAATCAAACTGAAAACGGCTTTCACAATGAAAGCCGCTTTCTGACTAAATCTCGAGTTCTCCAAGCCTCAATAACTCTACAACGGCTTGAGAGCGTCCTTTAACCCCAAGCTTTTGCATGGTATTCGAAATATGGTTACGAACTGTTTTCTCACTAATGAATAATTGTTCCGCAATTTCTTTTGTGGTCTTATCTTGAACTAGTAGTTCGAAAACTTCTCTCTCTCTTTTTGTAAGTAGAGGCTTCGGTCGGTAGTGTTTATCTTTCAATGAATTCACCCCTCCTTGCTAGGGTTTAGGAACCGCCAACGAATATTGGAAGTATTTAGTCAACATATAGTATGTAAAGAATCAGATGGGAGTGACTTGGTTCATTTAAAAAGTATGAAGAATATTACGGATAAACCATAAAAAAAAGCCCATTTTCATACATGGGCTTCTTTAGAAAAATTATTTAGTTGGTTTTTCAACTCTTCATTCCACTTTACGGGACGTCCATTTCTTCTAGAAATCTGTACGATAGCACCTCTCCCTGTAAATACAGGAATCTTCTTCTCATTTATGCCTAAGTAATGGATGTCTATAGAAGATGAACCTACTTCATTTATTTTCACATACACTTTTAATTTTTCGTCGTACATGATCTGGGCCAAATAGTCACATTGAAGGTCTGCCACAACTGGAATCTCTTCTGAATCTGGAGCACCCCAGTCAGTCATCAAACCCAGTTCTTTAAACATCGCGATTCGTGATTCTTCCATATAAGTAAAGATATTCGTATTGTTCACGTGGCCAAATCCGTCAATCTCACCAAAACGTACTTGCAATTCGTGATAAAAAGAAAAGCCCTTCTGCCAATCATCCATATTTGATATGTAATCTTGCCTAGCCAAATTCTTTACCGCCTTTCTTATACAGATATTTAATGAATCGCTATTCAGTTATTTGTTTTTAAAAAAAGCTTCTCCCTGATGAGAGAAGCTCTGTATGATACTTTAACGATCACTGCCAAAGAAGTTCTTGAAAGCTTGGAAGCTTGTATCACGGTTAAGTGCAGCGATTGATGTTGTCAAAGGAATTCCTTTAGGACAAGACTGCACACAGTTTTGAGAGTTACCGCACTCTGCAAGCCCTCCGTCATCCATGATCGCGTTCAAGCGCTCTTCTTTATTCATCTCACCAGTTGGGTGAGCATTAAATAAACGAACTTGAGATAAAGGCGCCGGTCCGATAAAGTCCGAGTTCGTATTTACGTTCGGACATGCTTCTAAACAAACACCGCAAGTCATACATTTTGAAAGTTCATATGCCCACTGACGCTTAGTCTCAGGCATACGAGGTCCTGGTCCAAGGTCGTACGTGCCATCGATTGGAATCCAAGCTTTAACTCGTTTAAGTGCATCAAACATTCTACTTCTATCGATCGCCAAATCACGGACAACCGGAAATGTTTTCATTGGTTCAAGACGGATCGGCTGTTCTAACTGATCAACAAGAGCCGTACAAGATTGTCTAGGCTTGCCGTTGATCACCATGGAACAAGCTCCACAAACTTCTTCTAAACAACCCATCTCCCAAGTAACGGGAGTCGTAGCTTCCCCTTTAGCGTTAACAGGGTTTCTACGAATTTCCATAAGAGCAGATATTACGTTCATGTTTGGACGATGAGGAATCTCAAACTCTTCTAAATATGGGGCAGTTTCTGGGTTATCCTGTCTTGAGATGACGAATTTCACCATTTTTGTGCTCATTCTTACACCCCTGCCTTCTTCTTAGAATAGTCACGTTTACGTGGCTGGATTAGCGAAACATCTACTTCTTCATACTCGAATTCTGGTCCGTTCGTTGTTGGATTGAATTTCGCTTTTGTTGTTTTTAACCATTGCTCATCATTACGTTCAGGGAAGTCCGGTTTATAATGGGCTCCACGACTTTCATCACGGTTAAGAGCACCGAGTGTAATAACACGAGCTAGCTGAAGCATGTGCCATAGCTGACGCGTAAATGATGCACCTTGATTGCTCCACTTGGAAGTATCGTTAATATTGATGTTTTTATAACGCTGCATCAATTCTTGAATCTTTTCATCTGTTTGTTTTAACTTATCGTTGTATCTTACAACCGTTACGTTGTCTGTCATCCATTCTCCAAGTTCTTTATGGATCACATAAGCGTTCTCAGTTCCATCCATAGATAGAATATTGTTGTATACTTCTTGGTCTTTTTTCACTTGGTTATCAAACACAGTCGAAGGTACATCCTCAACTGTTTTTTCTAATCCTCTAATATATCGAACAGCCGACGGACCAGCTTCCATGCCGCCAAAAATAGCTGATAGCAGCGAGTTAGCTCCTAATCTATTAGCACCATGATACTGATATTCACACTCACCAGCTGCAAAGAGACCTGGAATGTTCGTCATCTGATCATAATCAACCCACATGCCACCCATTGAATAGTGAACAGCAGGGAAGATTTTCATAGGAACTTTACGTGGGTCATCTCCCATGAACTTTTCGTAGATCTCAATGATTCCACCAAGTTTGATATCAAGCTCTTTAGGATCTTTGTGTGAAAGATCAAGATATACCATGTTCTCACCATTGATTCCTAGCTTCAGATCAACACACACGTGGAAGATTTCACGTGTAGCGATGTCACGAGGAACAAGGTTACCGTATGCTGGATACTTCTCTTCTAGGAAGTACCAAGGCTTTCCGTCTTTATAAGTCCAAACACGTCCACCTTCACCACGTGCAGATTCACTCATTAAACGAAGCTTGTCATCACCAGGTATGGCCGTCGGGTGAATTTGAATGAACTCACCATTCGCATAATAAACACCTTGCTGATAAAGAGCTGATGCTGCTCCACCTGTGTTAATAACAGAGTTAGTCGACTTACCGAAAATGATTCCAGGTCCGCCAGTCGCCATAATAACTGCATCTGCAGGAAAACTTACGATTTCCATCGTTTTCAAGTTTTGTGCGGTGATTCCTCTACATTGTCCTTCGTCATCAATAATGGCAGATAAGAATTCCCATCCTTCATATTTCGTTACTAGACCTGCAACCTCATGACGACGAACTTGCTCATCAAGTGCATACAATAACTGCTGACCCGTTGTAGCACCAGCAAATGCAGTACGATGATGCTGTGTTCCTCCGAAACGACGGAAGTCAAGTAATCCTTCAGGCGTTCTGTTAAACATTACACCCATACGGTCCATTAAATGAATGATTCCTGGCGCTGCGTCACACATTGCTTTAACTGGAGGTTGGTTTGCTAAGAAGTCTCCACCGTATACAGAGTCATCAAAATGCTCCCACGGTGAATCTCCTTCACCTTTTGTATTTACAGCACCGTTTATACCACCTTGAGCACAAACAGAATGCGAACGTTTTACTGGAACAACTGAAAAGAGGTCAACGTTCACACCAGCTTCAGCTGCTTTGATCGTAGCCATTAAACCGGCGAGACCTCCGCCAACAACAATTATTTTCTGATTACTCAATTTGTCTCACCCCTTTTAAATGAATGCAAAGATTGTTCTTACGCTAACAATAGCAAGTGCAACAAATACACCCATTGTTACGTATGTTGAAATTTTCTGTGAACGAGGCGAAACTGTAAGGCCCCAGCTGACAAAGAACGACCATAATCCGTTAGCAAAATGGAATACTGCTGATAAAACACCAACAAGATAGAAGACAACCATGAATGGAGAGCTTAAGATGTCTGCCATCATATCAAAGTTTACTTCTTGTCCCAACGCAGCCTGTACACGTGTTTCCCATACATGCCAAGCGATAAAGACTAATGTGATAACGCCTGTTACACGCTGAACGAGGAACATCATATTGCGGAAATAGCCATAGCGGGTAACGTTGTTTTTTGCTTGGAACGTAATGTAAAGCCCATACACGGCATGAAACAAAATAGGTAAGTAGATGACAAACGTTTCTAGGAAAATACGAAAAGGTAAACTTTCCATAAAATGCGCCGCTTTGTTAAATGCTTCAGCATCCCTCGTTGCAAAATGGTTTACAACTAGATGCTGTACGAGAAAAATCCCGATCGGAATTACTCCTAATAATGAATGAATCCTTCTGTTAATAAAATCTCTACTGCCAGCCATTCTCTTGCCCCCTTCAAATTTAGCCTCTCTCTGGCTGCTAATCTTTGTTCCTCTCCACATGTAAGCGTTTTAAGTTTCCTCTTTTAGAGGATGAGTGTTAAACAATTAGCTTAATTAACTAGCAACATGTCCATTTTACTCCCATCGTTTGACACCGTCAAGAAAACGCTAACAACTAAATACGTAAATTTTCTTGATACATCAACGCTTTTGGAGGTTTAAGATTTTCGACAAATACCGATAGTTGCTATAGAGTTTAAACCGCTTTCCCGTTATAATAAAAATTAGAAAGAAGGGATGCAGAATGTTTAAACAAAAGACAAAGGATGATAATACCCCTGTAGAACAGCTTTCTGTTTCAGCTTTTGGGTATGAGATCCTTCGAAGCGATTTGTTGCCTGAACTTCTTGGCAAACAAGAACGAAATATTCTCTATTGGGCAGGAAGACACTTGGCTAGAAAATATCCTTTACATACGATGGAAGAAGTTCACGCTTTTTTTGTTGAAGCAGGTTGGGGCACTCTTGAAATGATCGAAGCTTCGAAAACTGAGATGAATTTCTCTTTAAACTCTCAACTGATCTTGCAGCGAATGGAAAACTTCAATCATCAAACGTTCAGCCTAGAAGCAGGCTTCCTCGCTGAACAAGTTCAGCTGCAAAAAAAATGCACAACAGAAGCTTTAGAATCTACAAAACGAAACAAAGTTTTTATTACTGTTCAATGGGACAAAAAAGATATGATTGAATAACAAAAGCCGGCGTATTGCCGGCTTTTTTCAATGTTTGGTCTTATGTGTTCTGAACGGGAACACGAGCATCTAGCTCAAACACATCATGCAGCGTTTCTATCGACTTAATCATATCTTCTTGTTTCACGACGGTTGATACTTTAATCTCAGAAGTGCTTACCATTTTTATCATAATATCTTCGTCTGAGAGAGCTTTAAACATTTTAGCGGCAACGCCAGGATTTGAGATCATGCCTGAGCCAACGATTGACACTTTTGCAAGACCTTGTTCATAACTGATCGATTCGAATCCTAATTTCCCTTGATGCGCAGCAAGTACTTCTTGTGTAGCAGATAATGAGTTTGATTCAATCGAGAACGAAATATTCGTTTTTTCTTCATTTAGGACATTCTGAATGATGATGTCTACATTGATGCCGTTCGATGCCAAAATAGTAAACAGTTCCGCTAACGCGTGTATTTCATTGGGAACTGAAGAGACCGTAATTTTTGTTATGTTTCCTTCAAACGCAAGACCTCTAACCATTAAATTTTGTTCCATAGACACTTCCTCCTCAACTAATGTTCCACGTTCTTCACTCATGCTAGATCTTACTTCTAATGTAATACTATAGTTTTTAGCAAACTCAACCGCTCTCGGATGTAAAACGCCAGCACCAAGGTTCGCCATCTCTAACATCTCATCATAAGAGATCGAAGGTAGTTTTCTAGCTGAATCCACTACACGCGGATCCGTCGTATATACACCCGTCACATCGGTATAGATGTCACATCGATCGGCTTTTAAAGCTGCCGCTAGCGCAACGGCTGTTGTATCAGATCCACCTCTGCCAAGCGTTGCAATATCCTTTGTTTCAGGAATCAGCCCTTGAAAACCTGCGACAACCACGATATGGCCATCTTTTAATAGAGAAGACACGCGCTCTGAATCGATGTCTAGTATTCTTGCATTTGAAAAGGCATCTTCGGTTTGAATACCCGCTTGCCATCCTGTTAATGATTGAGCTTTATATCCTTCTTGATGCAGAGCCATCGTCAATAGGGCGATCGTAATCTGTTCACCCGTCGTAAGTAGCATATCCATTTCCCGTTTAGAAGGGTTCTGACTGATATCTGTAGCAAGCTTTACGAGTTCATCCGTTGTTTTGCCCATCGCTGAAACCACAACCACGACTTCATTTCCTGCATCTACTTCATGGATGATTCGTTTTGCAACATTTTGTATTCGCTCAACTGAGCCTACACTAGTTCCACCAAATTTTTGAACGATTCTCCCCATATACTCCAATCCCTTCTTGTTGTAAGATTCTATCTCTTTTATTAGAAGACTTTGTTGACGGTGCACGTATACCTTCTTTTTTTGAAAGTAAATACAAAAAAGCAACAATAAGGAAAAACCCTATTGTTGCTATAATCCGTAGCAAGCCAAGTTTGTTCCCCCTCGTGAGATAGTCCTCCACACAAACCCTGGGGGGACTTGTGTGACAGCTCTGTATTTCTTCAATACAGGTCCAGCATAAAAGGCTAGAAGTCCTTTTACACTTCGGCAAGAATCCCCTTTCCACCATCATCACTAGAGCTTCTTCTCTTCAGATGGGTTACTATTGGTTCTTGCTCCTCTACCATCACTTCATACGAAGCATGGCATATTTATAAAGTTGGATTTATTTTAACAAAGTTACTCAATAGCTGCAACTACTCATTTGATAAAAATGCTTTTTCAATAAGCTCGGCTACTGGTTTAGGCACACCTGCTGCTTGAATCTCATCAACAGAAGCTTCTTTTAACTTTTTTAACGATCCAAAGTGGCGAAGCAGCATCTTTTTGCGTTTGTCACCGATTCCAGCGATGCTGTCTAATGTTGATTCGAACATGCTTTTAGAGCGAACTTTTCGATGGAAGGAGATCGCGAACCTGTGAACTTCATCTTGAATTCGTTGCAGAAGATAGAATTCCTGACTGTTTCTAGGCAAGTGTATCATTTCAGGAGGATCCCCAATCCAAAGCTGTGAGGTTCTATGCTTTTCATCTTTTGATAGACCTGCTACTGGAATAAATAAGTTAAGCTCGTTCTCTAATACATCTTGAGCCGCAGATATTTGCCCTTTTCCGCCATCGATCAGAATAAGACTAGGAAGCTCTCCTTCTTCTCTCAATAGTCTTGTATATCTTCTGCGAACAACTTCCTTCATGGAAGCATAATCATCTGGACCTTCCACAGATTTGATCTTATATTTTCGATAATCCTTTTTGTACGGTTTTCCGTCAACAAAAACAACCATGGCAGAAACAGGGTCTGTTCCATGAATATTCGAGTTATCGAACGCTTCAATACGATAAGGTGCAGCAATCCCAATTCTCTCACCAAGGTTCTCAACGGCTTTAATCGTTCTCGCCTCATCTTGCTCGATCAGGGCAAATTTCTCGTGAAGAGCTAAAGACGCGTTTTTAGTAGCTAACTCCACAAGCTCTTTCTTTTGTCCTTTTTTTGGTTGCAACACTTTCACTTGAAGAAGTTCCGATACAAGATCTGCATCCACTTCTTGTGGAAGGAGAATCTCTTTAGGCAGAAGGTGATTTTTTTGCAGATAGAACTGACCGATAAAGGTTAGCAAGTCTTCATTCGCTTCTCCATAAAAAGGGAAGACCGAAATATCTCTAGCAATCACTTTTCCTTGTCTAATGAAAAAGACTTGTACACACATCCATCCTTTATCGAAATGATAACCAAAAACGTCTCGATCGACTAAATCTGCTGTCATCATCTTTTGCTTCTCCATAACAGCTTCAATGTGCTGTATCTGGTCTCGAAGCTCTTTTGCGCGTTCAAAGTTTAATGCTTCAGAGGCTTCGAGCATCTTTTCTGACAACTCATTTTTAACATCCTGATAGCCGCCATTAAGAAATTTCACGATGCCATCTACCATCTGTTTATTTTCTTGTTCTGTAACATCATATACGCAAGGACCTAGACATTGACCGATATGATAATACAAACACACTCTTTTAGGCATCGTATCACATTTACGAAGTGGAAAAATACGGTCTAAAAGCTTTTTCGTTTCTTGGGCAGCATAAGCATTCACAAACGGACCAAAATATTTTCCGCCATCTTTTTTTATCTTCCGTATATATAGAAGTCTTGGTTGTTTTTCAGCAGTGATTTTTAAGTATGGATAGCTCTTATCATCTTTTAGCATAACGTTATAACGAGGGTCATGCTTTTTAATTAAATTCATCTCTAGAACTAATGCTTCCATCTCAGTAGAAGTCACAATGTATTCAAAATCTCTGATCTCACTAACAAGTCTTTGCGTTTTACCATCATGTGTCCCCGAGAAATAAGATTTCACACGATTCTTCAACACTTTCGCCTTACCAACATAAATAACTTTCCCAAACTCATTCTTCATAAGATAGCAGCCAGGTTGATCTGGTAGCAACATTAATTTTTGTTTTACAGAAATAGAGGTCAATTTCTTCCCCCCTTCACTCATAGCAGTCTTTTCTATTATCATATCATGTATCATCGTGTTCATAATACTATCGTGATTTCAATACCACATATTTTCATTTATCGACAATATTTCCTAGAAAATATTGAACAGTTTGTAAAATGCACAAAAAAAAGCCCGAGCAACGGGCTTTTTTGGATAAACCTTATTTATGTTTGTTCAATAGTTCAACTAATGCTTCTTTCGGTTGGAAACCGACAACTTGATCTACCACTTGACCGTCTTTGAATACAAGTAGGGTTGGAATACTCATAACACCGAATTTTCCAGCTGTTTCTTGGTTTTCATCAACATCAAGCTTAACTACTTTTACTTCTTCCATTTCTTGATCTACTTCTTCAAGAACAGGAGCGATCATTTTACAAGGTCCGCACCATGGTGCCCAAAAGTCAGCAAGTACTAAACCTTCGTTCGTTTCTGTATTAAATGTTTGATCTGATGCATTAACAATAGCCATTTATTTGGCCCTCCTTTTAAATAACAAAGTGTAAACAAAGTATATCCCACAAATGTAACAGTTGCTAATAGTTTGCTCAACTTTATGGTACCCAAGTTTTTTATTCGACAAACGTTAGATTGTAGCACTCTTTTCTAGATGTCTCTGACAGTTGAATAATTCACAAGTCCAAGCGTTTTCTGCTTTTAGGTTAAAAATAGAAAAAGACGTATTGTTAAGTCCGTACCAGCGATCAGTATCGTCTTGCAGAAGCTCTTTGAAGATCCTTACAAGTAATGCTCCATGAGTTATGACCAGAACTTTCTCGCCCTTATGCTTTTGAACAATATCGCTTAGGGCTGCTTTCCATCTAGTATCGGCATCTTCATTTGATTCTCTACCTAGATCAAGTTCCATCCAATTTTCTCCCCAGCGTTCGACTCGTTCGCTCTCAGTGGTTCCTTCTGTCTCACCGAATGAGATCTCGCGAAGTCTATCATCAGCCAACACGTTTAGACCGGTTATTCCGCTGATAGCCTCAGCAGTTTTATATGCTCTGAGTAATGGACTGGCATATATAGCATCCCATTTTTCATCCACAAACCGTTCCGCTAAACGTTCAGCTTGATACTTCCCGTTGTCATTAAGCGGGATATCCTTACAGCCTTGAGCTCTTCTTTCAATGTTCCAATCCGTTTCACCGTGACGAATGAATGCAATCGTAGTCATCATACACCTTCCCCGTTCTCAAATTGAAAAAACGTCCAGAAAAACGGACGTTTTCATTCATTTACATTCTATTATACTAACACTTTTTTAAACTCTTCCGTTAATAAAGGAACGACTTCAAACAGGTCACCAACGATTCCATAGTCTGCTACCGAGAAGATGCTAGCTTCGGGATCTTTGTTGATCGCAACGATTACTTTAGAGTTGGACATCCCAGCTAGATGCTGAATAGCTCCCGAAATTCCACAAGCGATATACAGATCAGGCGTTACAACTTTACCGGTTTGACCGATCTGTAATGAATAATCACAATAATCAGCATCACACGCACCACGAGAGGCTCCTACAGCTGCTCCAAGTACATCTGCAAGTTCTTGAAGAGGTTTGAAGCCATCTTCAGATTTCACACCGCGACCGCCGGCAACGATGATCTTTGCTTCTGCTAGATCTACGCCTGTAGATGCTTTACGAACTACTTCTTTAACAATCGTTCTTAAGTCTTTGATGTCAACAGATACAGATGTTACATCACCAGAGCGAGATTCATCTTTCTCTAATGGTGCGATGTTATTCGGACGAATCGTAACGAATACTAGACCATCTGAGATTAATTTCTTTTCAAAGGCTTTTCCTGAATATACAGGGCGAGTAAACACCGTGTTCTCACCAGCTTGTTCAAGTCCTGTAACATCTGAAATCAGTCCAGATTCGAGACGAGCTGCAAGTCTCGGAGAAAGGTCTTTTCCTAACGATGTGTGTCCGAACACGATTGCTTCAGGGCTTTCATCATCGATAATCTGCTTTAACGTTTGGAAATAACCATCTGGAGTATAGTTCGCTAGCTTCTCATGTTCCGCTGTGAGTACACGATCAGCTCCATAGTGAATTAATTCTGCTGCTAACGACTGAACAGAGTCACCACATAATACTGCGAACACTTCTCCGCCGCCAGAAATTTCTTTTGCTGCTGCAATTGCTTCAAATGAAACATTACGTAACGCACCGTCACGGGATTCTGCAAGTACTAATACTTTTTTTGCCATGATGACTCCTCCTTATATTACCTTCGCTTCATTTCTTAACAGAGATACAAGTTCTTTTACTTGGTCTGGAGTTTCACCTGATAGGATTTTTCCAGCTTCCTTTTTTGGTGGAAGATATACTTCTACCGTTTTTGTTTTCGCTTCTACGTCGTCTTCATCAATATCAAGATCATCTAACTCCAACGTTTCAAGAGGCTTCTTCTTTGCTTTCATGATCCCTGGTAACGAAGGATATCGTGGCTCATTCAATCCTTGTTGTGCAGTCACCAATAATGGAAGAGATGTCTCAATCTTCTCAAGATCTCCTTCAACATCGCGTTCGATGTTTACAGTCGAACCGTTCACTTCAATCTTTGTGATGGTTGTTACGTGTGGAATATCTAATAATTCTGCAAGACGCGGTCCAACTTGACCAGTCCCGTTATCAATCGCAACGTTTCCGCCTAGAATAATGTCGTATTCTTTATCTTTAAAGTAAGCTGCCAAAACCGACGAAGTCGTGAATTGATCTTGGCTGTCCAAGTCTTCGTTCGAAATAAGAACCGCTTGATCTGCTCCCATAGCTAGTGCAGTACGAAGCTCTTTTTCAGAATCTTCGTCTCCAACCGTTACAACCGTAACCGTACCGCCGTGAGCATCTTTTAATGTAATCGCTTCTTCAATCGCATATTCGTCATATGGATTAATAATGAATTCTGCACTGTCTTCAGAAATCTTGTTGTTTGAAACAGAAATTTTTTCCTCTGTATCAAAAGTACGTTTTAAAATTACATAAATGTTCATGGTTACCCTCCTAGTTATCGGTCCTGAAATTCAGGCTTTCTTTTTTCAATAAATGCCGAGATTCCTTCTTGTCCGTCAAAGCTTTTAAAAGCTTTCCCAAACAGTTCTCTTTCTTTCTCTGCACCTTTTTCATAGAGTCCATGTCTCGCATAATGCAACAACTCTAAAGTGTACTTAATAGAAACAGCACTCTTCATAGAAAATTCTTCAGCCATTTTGTAAGCCTTTTCAAAAAGCTCTTCTGTAGGATAAGAACTGTTTGCTAAACCAAATGTGACAGCATCTACTCCGGAGATCGGCTTACTTGAAAGAAGCATCTCGCAAGCTTTAGGTACACCTACAAGCTGTGGCAGTCTTTGAGTTCCAGCAAATCCCGGAACTAGCCCTAGTGTTAGCTCAGGAAGACCAAGTTTCGCATCTTCAGCCACAAGCCTTACGTGGCAGCTCATCGCAAGTTCTAGTCCACCACCAAGCGCAGCTCCATGAATCGCTGCAATTACTGGTTTTGAAAATTGTTCGATTCGGCTAAAAACATCTTGTCCTTTTTTCCCAAGCTCCGCAAAACCTTTTTCATCAGGAACTTCTGTAAACTCTTTGATGTCTGCTCCAGCGGAAAAGAAGCGTCCTTCTCCTAAAATAACAACTGCTTTAACAGAGTTATCATTTTCGATCTGATCTAAAGCTTTATCGATTTCTTCAATAACTCCTGTTGATAAAGCATTAGCTGGCGCACGATTAAGTTTGATCGTTGCCACTTTATTTTGTTTTTCAATTTGTAAGAATTCCAACTTTGCATTCCCTCCTTTTTTGAATATCAATCATCTGGATGTACAGAGCGAACGGAAAGACCGTTTACAAGCATCTGATGAACCGGGCCAGCAAGAGCAGGAAGATCATATCGATGATCGTTCATTACCCAGTTTGTTGCTGTTTCGTCAATTGTTCCGAAGATCATCTGACGAGCCAATCTGTAATCCATGTTTTTAACAAAAACGCCTTCCTGCATACCATCCTTCAAGATCGAGTCGATTAAATCTAAGTACCTCTTTAATACTTCTCCGATCTTCGCACGAAGCTGCCTGTTTGTCTGCCTTAGTTCTAGCTGTGTTACGATTGATAGTTCAAAATCAGCAGTCAATTGCTTAAAATGCATCTCAACAAGAATTCTAAGCTTCTCAATCGCTGAATCATTACTTTTCAGCTCGTTTTCTGTTTTTTCGATAAAGGTCCCCATCTTCTCATTAAAAACAGAAACAAGCAGATCTTCTTTATTTTTAAAATATAGATAGATGGTGCCGTCAGCGACACCTGCTTCTTTCGCTATCTTTGAAACTTGGGATTGATGATAGCCGTGTTCTGCGATCACATTTACAGCTGCATCAATGATTTTTTCGTATTTTGGACCTTTACGCTTCATTTCTATCGCCTCTTTTTGTATTACACAATCATCTTTTCAAAAATGAATGATTGTTCATTCATAATTGTAAAACAAATCTTTCTTTTCTGTCAATTTCATTATGTCATTTTTTATATACATTTTACAAGTCTAACTTAAATCTTACGTATTTCATTCCTTGTTTGGTGACACTTTTGCATAGAAAAAGCCGCCAGATGGCAGCTTTCACGAACTTTGCTTTGCTTTTTCACGTTCTTCTTCCAAAAGAACTCTTCTTAAGATCTTACCAACCATCGTCTTTGGCAGCTCTTGTCTAAACTCATAGAGCCTAGGCACTTTAAAGGATGCAAGATGTTCTCGGCAGAATTTATTTAACTCTTCTTCCGTACATTCTGCTCCTTCCTTTAACACAACAAAAGCTTTAACTGTTTCTCCTCTGTATGCATCAGGCACACCGACTACTACAGCTTCTTTTACTTTTTCGTGTTCATATAAAACTTCTTCTACTTCACGAGGATAAATATTAAATCCTCCTGCGATGATCAAGTCTTTTTTCCGATCCACGATATAAAAGTAACCTTTTTCATCCATATAACCCATATCTCCCGTAATCAACCAATCTTCTCTGAATACAGATGCGGTTTCTTCAGGTTGGTTCCAGTACCCTTTCATTACTTGAGGTCCTCTTACAGCTAACTCTCCAATCTCACCCGGCTCCGCCCATTCGCCTGTTTCAGCTGAGATGATTGCTGCTTCTGTGTTCGGCCAAGGCAATCCTATACTCCCTCTTACCTGATCGCCATAAATGAGGTTCGCATGTGTAACGGGTGAAGCCTCCGTAAGTCCATACCCTTCAACTAATGAACCTGAGATGACTTCCTGGAATTTTTGTTGCACTTCAAGCGGAAGAGCAGCCGATCCGCTTATACATGCTTGTATGGAGGAAAGATCGTATTTCTTCAGATCTGGATGGTTCAGAAGTGCGATGTACATAGTCGGAGCGCCAGGAAATAGTGTTGGTCGTTCCTTATGAATCGTCTTCAAAACTTGCACTGGATCAAACCTCGGCAGAATGATCATCTCTGCTCTCGTGATGATGCCAAGATTCATAACACAGGTCATCCCGTAAACATGGAAGAAAGGCAGAGCGCCGAGTATCTTTTCTTTACCTTCCCTATTTTTATACATCCATGTATTGCACTGCAACGCATTCGTGACTAGATTTTTGTGAGTCAGCATCACACCTTTTGCTGGCCCTGTAGTACCTCCAGTATATTGCAGCAGTGCGAGATCCTCATCAGGATCAACCTCTACTTGTGGCTTTACTGGTTGAGAGCGTTTCTGCAGATCTCGAAACGAATGAACTTCATGATTGTACGTAATATCAACGACTACTGTTGGATTCTGCCTCTTTTGAATAAATGGATAGATCAAATTTTTAGGGAAAGGCAGATAATCCTTCACAGATGTCATGATAATGTGTTCAATGTTCGTATCCCCACGAACGGCTGAAATCCTGCCAAACAAAAGATCTAATCCTACAATGACTTTTGCCCCGCTGTCCGATAATTGATGGCGTAGCTCCCTCTCTGTGTAAAGAGGATTCGTCTGCACAACAATTCCCCCTATAAAAAGGGTGCCATAATAGGCGATGACTGCCTGCGGGCAGTTAGGCAGCATGATGGCAACACGATCACCTTTTTTTACACCAAGCGTTGTTAGAGCATGCGCAAAGCGTAAACTGCATTCATGAAGCTCACCGAATGTTAATGTCTTTCCTAAAAAGTGTACAGCAGTTTTATCTGTTTTTTCTTCTGCTGCTGATTCTAAATACGCGAATAAAGGTTTGCTGTCGTAATCAAGATGTCCCGGAATCTCACTAGGGTAACTGTTGAGCCACCGTCTTTCCACTTGCATCTCCTCCTTTAATTCACGCCTTCCTTCAAAATTTCTATATCTTTATTCCTATTATATTGAAAACGTATACAATTTTATATACTTTTTTAAAAATTATAAATAATTCAATAATACGGTTCTAAAAATAGTTTTTGAGCATATTCAATGATGCTCTCGATTGTAATTGATTTCCGCTCCAGGTTGCTCGCTTTCCGCGGGGCAGGCGGTGAGCCACATTCGTACGTTTCACGTATAAGTGTCTCACCTGCCCACCTGTCCCGCAGGAGTCGGCAACCTTGCGCTCCAATCAACCTGCACAGAAGAAATCAGAAACAATAAAAGTAACATCTTTTAAGTAATACTAAGTAAAACAATCATTAAAGATTAATAACAATTACAGAACAGTCTTAAGGAAAACAAAAAACCAGTTCTCCGAATCGAGAACTGGTTTTGAGACTTACGCAAAGAAGAATAAGTAGATAAGTCCTGCCGCAATGAATACTCCGCTTAACACAAACAACACTTTAAATAACGTTTCCATATCTTTTCCCTTCAGCTATTCGATTCCTTCACCGATTACAAATGATAAACCAATTGAGATGATCATTGATATGAAACCAACTGCTCGGTTATCGTTCTCAATCTCTTTATCGATCTGAAACTTTGGGGTTAAGAATTCAAAAATAAAATAACCGATCAAGAGCAGAATGAACCCATAGGCACTCCACATTATCATCATAAGTATGGAATCATTTTGAGCGATCGAGTAACGAAAGATGTTCGCGATACCGAAAATCTTGCCCCCTGTTGCCATAGCAACGGAAAAGTTTCCTTTCTTGATCTCGACCCAGTTTTTATAACGCGTAACCAGTTCAAACACAGCCAAAAAAACGACTAAACATAGCACGACAACGCTATAGTTTGCTGCTGTTCTAATAAAAGCGTTACTCATAAAATCCATTCAACAATACCCCTTTGTAAACGGCTTGGTTTAATTCACTATACTATTTCAATACAGCGACTGTTACTCCGCCTCCGCCTTCACCAGCTGCACCCATACGAGTGGATTTAACATTACGATGCGTTTTCAACAGCTCTTGAACACCTTTTCTAAGTGCACCTGTCCCTTTACCATGTATGATATATACTTGGTTAAAACCAGCTAGAAGTGCTTCATCTAGATATCGATCCACCTCTAGCATCGCATCTTCATACCTTTTTCCTCTTAGGTCAAGTTCAGGACGAGAAGAATCAGAGTTTCCAGATACTTTTACGAATGAACGCGGTTCAGGTTTCGGTTTACTTTGTTTTACCCACTCTAAATCTTTTTCAGATACATTCATCTTTAGAATTCCAATCTGAACTTGGTATTCGTTGTTGCTTACTTTTTCAACAATATGTCCTTTTTGACCTACAGTAAGTACTCTTACCTCGTCACCTGGAACATACTCTTCCTTTGTAGATACTGCTTTTTGCTTCTTGTTTTTTGCTTTTGATTTCGGAACAGCTTCTTCTAATCTCTTTTTTGCTTCGATCAGTTTATGTTCTTTAATCTGTCCTCCAGATTTTTGAAGTTCACGAATCTCATGGATGATCTCTTCTGCCGTTTCACGTGCTTTTTCAATTGCTTGTTCCGCTTCCTGCTTCGCTTTTTCATACAATCGATCTTTTTCATTCTGAAACAGTTCGAGTTCTCTTTCTAGATCACCCTTAATAGACTCTGCTTCTTTTCTTTGGTTCTCTGCTTCTTCCATCTCTTTTTCTGCGTTTTTACGATTATCTTCTAGAGACTTTATCATATTATCAATCTTGTTCTCATCTTCACTGATCTGAGAACGAGCTGAATCAATGATATCTTGACGGAGTCCGAGTCTTTTAGAGATCTCAAACGCATTGCTTCGGCCTGGCACTCCCACTAATAATCGATATGTAGGTCTTAACGTCTGCACATCAAATTCTACAGATGCGTTCATAACACCAGGTCGGTTGTATGCATATGCTTTTAACTCACTATAATGGGTTGTAGCTACGACACGTGCTCCCCGCGCAAAAACGAAGTCTAGAATCGAAATAGCAAGGGCAGCCCCTTCTTGAGGATCAGTTCCTGCTCCTAGTTCATCAAAGAGAACGAGTGATTCGAAATCGATCTTGTTTAAGATGTCTACGATGTTAACCATATGTGAAGAGAATGTACTCAATGATTGTTCAATAGACTGTTCATCACCAATGTCAGCATAGATATTCTTAAAGACAGCCATTTCTGATTCTTCTCCAGCAGGTATCTGCAGGCCACATTGTGCCATAAGAGTAAGCAGTCCGATCGTTTTTAGGGTAACTGTTTTACCACCTGTATTCGGACCTGTTATAACGAGTGATTGATACTCACCACCTAACATCACACTCGTTGGAACAACCGTTTCTTGATCGAGCAGAGGATGCCTGCCGCTATTCAGTGATATAAATCCTTTGTCATTCATAATCGGACGCGTACATTTTAGCTCATTGGCAAACCTAGCTTTTGCTAGAATAAAATCCATCTCTGCTAAAATATCTACGTTCAACAGAATATCATCAGCATGTTCTGCTACTCCAGCAGTTAGTTCTCTTAATATCTTCTCGATCTCACGAGCCTCTTTCGCTTTAGCTTCTTTCACTTGATTGTTAACTGTCATAACAGATTGAGGTTCAATGAACAAAGTTGCTCCACTCGCTGATTGATCATGGACCATTCCGCCAAAATTACCTCTGTACTCTTGTTTAACAGGAATAACGAATCGGTCGTTACGAATCGTGATAATCGAGTCAGACAACATTTTTTGATAACTGGATGATCTAACGATTGATTCCAGTTTTTCTCTTACGCGTGTTTCATACGTACGCAACTGCTGACGAATCGCACGAAGTTCAGGGCTAGCGCTATCCATCATATGTCCGTTGTCATCGATACAGCTTTTAATTTCTTGTTCTAGCTCATGAAGAGGAATGATGTTTTCTGCTGCATTCTTAAGAATACGCAGTTCAATTCCATCCTCAACCAAGCCTTCGATAAACCGCTTAAAGCGTCTACCACCATAAAGAGTTGAAGCGATGTCCATTAAATCTTCTTCGTTTAGGAGACTGCCAATCTTTGATCGCTTAACATTTGATGAAACATCAAAGATCCCGCCGAATGGAACTTGTCCTTTTAATCGGAGAACTTTTACCCCTTCATCTGTAGCATCTTGAGCTTCGTTTACTTCTTCAAGAGCTGTAAACGGCATTAAAGAATCTATTTTATTTAGTCCAAGTGAGCAGCTTGCATGCTTTTTTAGACGGTCTATCACTTTTCTTAGTTCTAAAACACGTAGCATTTTTTCTTGCATATATTCTTCCCCCTGATCATAGGATCTAGAGCTTTCTACGGTTTAAATAGGTTTTGAGTTCTTTTAAAGTCATTGTGTTTAACACATTGCTTTTTTGAATGTAACCTTTTCGGGCAACCGCTGCTCCAATCTCCATATGTTTCATCGTGTCTTTATAATGTGCATCTGTATTAATCGCTATCTTAACCCCAAGATCCTGAGCTTTCCTTAACCAGTGTGGAGCAAGATCAAGACGATTCGGATTCGCATTCAACTCAACAGCGGTACCTGTTTCATAAGCAAGCTGCAGCAGTGTTTCAACATCCACGTCATAACCTTCTCTGCGTCCGATCAAACGCCCTGTTGGGTGGGCGATCAGATCAACTTTCTTATGTGTTAACGCTGTCTTTAAACGATCCATGATTTTGCTTTGATCTTGAGAAAACGCAGAATGGATGCTTGCAATAACAAAATCCATTTCCTCTAACAATTCATCATTATAATCAAGTGTACCATCTGGGAGAATATCCATCTCGATTCCAGCGAGTATCTTAAAATCTGTATACTTTTTATTTAACTTATTAATCTCTTGCCGTTGCATACGTACTCTCTCTGGAGTTAGACCGTTCGCTACTCTTAAATATTGAGAATGATCCGTAATCGCCATATATTCATAGCCTTTACTTCGTGCTTCTTCAGCCATTTCTTCGATCGAGAACGCCCCATCGCTCCAAGTAGAATGCAGATGAAGATCGCCTTTTATATCAGATAACTGAATAAGGTCATGACCATCCTTAAATAACTCTATTTCTTCACCAGTCTCTCTCGCTTCAGGCGGAATCCAACTTAACGAGAAATGAGCATAGAAATCCTGTTCCGTTTCAAACGTAAGAATTTCACCTGTCTCTACATTTTCTACACCATATTCACTGATCTTTTCGCCTCTTGCTTTTGCGAGCTGACGCATTTTAACGTTATGCTCCATCGAGCCTGTAAAATGATGCAGTGTAGTAGCAAACTGAGAGGGTTGGACAATACGAAAATCTACGGATACAGAAAGCTTTTCATCTAGTACGAGGGAAACCTTCGTATCTCCGCTCGCAATCACATCGATAACCCCATCAAGTTTCAATAGTTGCTCTTTTACTTCATTCGGATGTTCACTTGAAATAATAAAATCCAAGTCTTTGATCGTTTCACGGTATCGTCTTAGACTTCCTGCTCTAGAGTATTTCTCAATACTTTTCATTCTTTTTAACTGAGATTCTATTTTCTCTGCGATTGGCAGCATATAGGCAATAGGAAGCCTCTCTGGTCTTTTCCCAAGATCTTTTAAGGATGCTAAGATCTTCTCTTCCGTTTTAGCGCCGAACCCTGCCAATTCTCTTACTTTACCATTTTCACATGCATCTTTTAGAGATTCAATATTCGTTACACCTAACTCGGAATAAAGTTTAGCGATTTTCTTACCTCCGAGATTTGGAACTTGCAGCAGTGTAATCAATTCAGACGGAACTTTTTCCTGTAGTTCACCTAAAAGATCCGACTCACCCTTATCAATCATTTCAATAATTACAGCAGCTGTACCTTTGCCTATTCCTTTTAGTTTTGAGACATCCCCGATCTCTTCCATCGTTCGCTCATCACTCTCAAGAGCGTTCGCTGCTTTACGATATGCAGAAACTTTAAACGAGTTCTCTCCTAAGATCTCAAGGTACAAAGCAATCTGTTCAAGTGCACGTACTACCTCTTTTTTATTTACCATAATGAGCTCACCTCTATTTCATTGTCATGCTAGTATGATAATGGCTTTAATAATTTGTGTTATTATCCCTATAGCACTTTACACTCTTGCTTCATCGACCAAAGTTGATTGTAGCGTAAGGTTGCTGACTCCTGCGGGACAGGCGGGCAGGTGAGACACTTATACGGGAAGCGTACGAATGTGGCTCACCGCCTGCCCCGCGGAAAGCATGCAACCTGAAGCGGAAAACAACCACTTTCAAGAACAACTGAGTATAAACTGCAAAGAAAAAAACTTCTCCGCTTTGGGAGAAGTTATGCCATATGTTTCATCCACATTTCCTTTACGGACTCAGAAAATACGGGGGTGTTTTTGACCATTCCCTGTGCGATCCATGAATTTTCATAATGAGCTTGAAATGCCTCAATTGGAACTAATGTTGCGATATACAATAAAATAAACACGATCAAATAGACTTCTACAAAACCTAATAAACCACCGAGCCATCTGTTGAACGTGTGAAGGATCGGTAAGTTTGCAAGAAAATCGAGCATAGACCCTAAAATCTGTAGGATAATCTTGGTTGCGAAGAACAGAATCGCAAAGGCTATTGCATTATAATAAGCTTGTTCAAGTGATATGCTGTTCATTAAAAAGGAAACAGAACTATCATTTGAAGAAGGGTATGGAATCCACAACTCTAGCTTTGGCGCAAGTTCATCATAATAAAGATAAGCAACGATATACGCTGCTATGAATCCGATCAAATGAACAAGCTGCATGATGAAGCCTCTTTTTAAACCGATTAAAAATCCACCTGCTAATACGATAATTAAAATTAAATCCAACATACTAACTTTCCTCTTTTCCAATTCGCTGTTGCAATTTTTTCAGCTCTTCTTTAATCTTTAAATATTCGTTCATTGTATTTACTGCTGTAAGTACAGCTAGTTGTTTCGTGTCGAGAAACCGGTTATGAGATTGAATCTCTCTCATTTTCAAGTCTACTTTATCAGCTACTAAATGAATGTGGCTGGAGGATTCGGTCCCTGCAATTACATATCGTTGTCCATAGATTTCGACCGTCGTACGGTTTTTCTTTTTCTCTTCCGCCACAAAATAACCTCCTTAACATACAAAGGATCATTCATTTAATGAATACTCTAATCTTTATCTTATCAAATATCGTTCATAGTTGAAAATATTTCTGTTCTATTGTAGCGTTTTTTTGATATATTTGGAAATCTCTTCATTTTTAGGAGGATCACTATTATGTCTCACGTTGTTAAAAAAATGACAAATGCAGAAATACTTAAGATGAAAAAAGAACTCACTTCCGTTCTATCAGCTAAGACGCCACCTGGAGCTGTTTTTTCTGCAAAACTCTCAGATTGCACAGTTACAGCTTACCAATCAGGCAAAGTCCTGTTCCAAGGAAAGGGAGCAGAAGCTGCTTCTCAAAAATATTCGGGTGAAGTTGCTATTCCAAAAGAGAAAACCAAAACAGTTAAACCGCCTCATCAGTATGCCCCACCACAGAACGCTGCAGAATTGTCGATGATCGGAAGTGACGAAGTTGGAACAGGAGATTATTTTGGTCCGATGACTGTTGCTGCGGCTTATGTTTCTCGGGAAAATCTAGAACTTGTAAAAGAACTCGGGGTGAAAGATTCTAAGCACTTAAATGACAAACAGATCATTCAGATTGCAAAGGAACTGATTCATACCGTTCCATACTCACTTCTCGTACTGAATAATGAAAAGTATAACGAACTTCAGCAAAAAGGTATGACTCAAGGTAAGATTAAGGCTATCCTTCATAACCGAGCTCTGCAAAATGTAAAAGCAAAAATTGAAGGTGAAGAGATCGAAGGTATATTAGTCGATCAGTTTTGTGAACCTGGTGTTTACTTTAACTACTTAACAAGAGAGAAGAATCTCTTAAAAGAAGGTCTTTATTTTGCCACAAAAGGCGAATCGATTCATCTTTCTGTTGCTGCTGCTTCAATCTTGGCCAGATATAGCTTTTTAAAGGAAATGGATAAGTTAGGGCACCGATTTAATACCGTTATTCCAAAAGGGGCAGGTCCTCACGTGGATGTGAAGGCGGCTGAGCTGGTAGAAAAATATGGAGAGACTGTATTTGATACCGCAACAAAGAAGCATTTTGCAAATACTCAAAAAGCGCTAAAATTATTACGTAAAAAGAAGATTTAAGGAGCGGAGAGGATGAATTCATAAGGAATCATCCTCTTTTTCGCAGAACGAGCATCCGCTATTGGTTACTAAAAAGTTATAATCACATAAAAAATGAAGTCCATCACATAAAAATGATCCCTTTTCACATAAAAGTGTCCAGTTCGCATTGACACCATTTTCAAGAACAGCAAAATATGCAAAAACAGCCTAATAATAAAGACAAAAAAACTGGCCATCTCTCGATGAACCAGCTTCTTCAACAATTATTTTCTTAGCTGAGCGCCGAAGCGTTCTTCTAAGCTCTTTAATACGCGGTTATGCGCCGTTACTACTTCTTCATCTGTTAACGTTCGTTCTGGATCAAAATATTTCAGTGAGAATGCAAGTGATTTCTTGCCTTCTTCCATCTTTTCTCCTTCATACAGATCAAAAAGATTCACTTCTTTTAACAGCTCTCCACCTGCAGCTTGAATCACAGTTGTCAAGTCTCCTGCTGGAAGTTGTTGATCTACAACAAGAGCGATATCTCGTGTAATAGATGGATAACGCGGCAATGTTTGATAAACCATCTGATCTGTTTCTTTGTCTAAAAGACTTGTTGCGTTCAACTCGAACACGTACGTATCTTTTACATCCAACTCTTTTTGAAGAGCTGGGTGAAGTTGACCTACAAACCCTACAGAAATACCATCGAGTTTCACGATCGCCGTTCTTCCTGGATGCATGTTTTCTATTTCTCCAGCTTCATACGTGATTCGTTCAGATAGGTTCAATTCACCCATGAGACCTTCTAGAATTCCTTTTAACACATAAAAATCAACAGTCTTTCTCTCTCCTTGCCATAGATGCTCGTTAAATACACCTGTAACAGCGCCTGAAACGAATACATACTCTTCTGGAAGATCCGTTAGTACCTCTTGGCGATTGATGAAGACAGATCCCATCTCATAAATAGCGAGATCTTCCATCGAGCGATTTCTGTTGTATTGAAGCACTTCAAGAAGCTGTGGCAATAAGCTCATTCTTAACGTACTGCGTTCTTCACTCATCGGATGTGCAACAGAGATCGGATATACCTTCTCATCACTAAACGAAAAATGAGTAGACTTTGCCGGAGTAGTCAATGCGTAAGTTACAGCTTGATATAGTCCAGCTCCTTCTAGATACGTTCTGATATTACGGCGTAGTGCCTGATTCTTCGTTAGTCCACCAGGACGCGCTTCTGATAAAAGATACGTAGTTGGGATGCGATCATATCCGTAGATACGTCCTACTTCCTCAATTAAGTCCGCTTCAATCGTTATGTCTGGTCTTCGTGAAGGAACGTTTACTTCGAACTGTCCGTCCGACTCTTTATATGCAAAACCTAAACGATTAAAGATCGATGCTGTCTGTTCTGATGTGATCTCTGTCCCTAAAAGATTATTCATTCTAGAAACATCCATCTTCACGCTGTAAGAGTTGACTTCACGCTTACCTGCTTCAACGATTCCTTCAGCAACTTGACCACCAGCAAGATCTGCCATAAGGCTAGCCGCTCTCATTGCTGCAGCGTATACTCGGTTACGATCGATGCCTTTTTCATATCTCGAACTTGCTTCACTGCGTAAACCAAGGTCTTTAGAAGCTGCTCTTACACGACCTGAAGTGAAATAAGCTGCTTCTAAAAGTACGTTTGTTGTGTCAGATTGAACTTCACTCGTAGCCCCGCCCATAACACCTGCTACTGCAATTGGATCTTTACCATTTGTGATTACTAGATGAGATTCTTTAAGCTTACGATCTTGATCGTCAAGCGTTTGAATGTGTTCACCTTCTGCTGCACGACGGATCACAATCTCTTTTGAACCTAATCGGTTATAGTCAAATGCGTGTAGTGGCTGACCATACTCAAGAAGTACGTAGTTTGTGATATCAACAATGTTATTGATCGGACGAATGCCAGATGCCATCAGTCGATTCTGCATCCAAAGCGGAGAAGGACCAATTTTAACATCACGGATGATCATCGCTCCGTAATATGGATTGTCTTCAAGCGACTCGATATGAACAGAAATAAAATCCTCTGCTTTTTCTTCTGTCGTAGTGATCGATGTGTTTGGAAGTTTCACTTCTTGTTCTAAAATCGCAGCTACTTCATTCGCTACACCGATCACGTTCAGACAGTCAGCACGGTTTGGTGTCAGTCCAAGTTCCAACACATGGTCATTGAGATTTAAGTATTCTAAAGCATCGCTTCCTGGCTCTGCATCAGATGGCATCACAAAGATTCCTGTTGAATATTCTTTTGGTACTAATTTTGTATCTACACCTAACTCTGTAAGTGAACAAATCATTCCGTGAGATTCTTCACCGCGAAGTTTTGCTTTTTTTATTTTAAAGTTACCCGGAAGCACGGCACCAGGTACAGCAACAGCAACCTTTTGCCCTTGAGCTACGTTTGGTGCACCGCAAACGATCTGTGAGACTTCTCCTTGACCCACATCTACTTTACAAACTCTCAGCTTGTCAGCGTTAGGGTGCTGGATGCATTCTTCAACATATCCAACAACTACTCCACTGATTCCTTTGTTTAGTGACTCGACCATCTCAACTTCAATACCGCTTTTTGTTATCTTATCTGCGAGTTCAGACGGTGAGATTTCTACGTTTACATATTCTTTTAGCCAGTTATAAGAGATTAGCATATAATTCCCCTCCTCAAGTTATGCATTTTTGAATTGTTTTAAAAACCGGATATCGTTCGCATAGAAATGACGAATATCATCAATTCCATATTTGAGCATCGCGATACGCTCAGGTCCCATACCAAATGCAAAACCTGTGTATTTCTTTGAATCGAACCCTGCCATCTCAAGCACGTTCGGATGAACCATTCCTGCTCCTAATATTTCAATCCAACCTGTTTGTTTACAGATCGAACAGCCTTTTCCACTGCACTTAAAGCAAGAGATATCCATTTCGACAGATGGTTCTGTAAAAGGGAAGAAACTTGGACGAAGACGAATTTTACGATCTTCACCAAACATTTTTTTAGCGAACGTTTCAAGTACACCTTTTAAATCACTTAAACGAACATTTTGGTCAACAACTAGCCCTTCAATCTGCATGAACTGATGCGAGTGTGTAGCATCATCATTATCTCTTCTGTAAACCTTACCAGGAGAAATGATTTTCACAGGGCCTTCTCCTTCATGTTTTTCCATCGTACGTGCTTGAACAGGTGAAGTTTGTGTACGAAGAAGGATATCTTCTGTAATAAAGAAAGAGTCCTGCATATCACGCGCAGGGTGTCCTTTTGGCAAGTTTAACGCTTCAAAATTGTAATAATCTGTTTCGACTTCAGGACCTTCAGCGATTGTAAAGCCCATGCTCAAGAAAAGATCTTCAATCTCCGTAACAACAGCTGTTAAAGGATGGGGATTTCCTTTCTTTACAGGTCTTCCTGGTAATGAAACATCAATCGTTTCTTTTGAAAGCTTTTCAGCAATTGCTGCATTTTCAAGCTCTGCCTGTTTTTTATCTAATTCCTGCTGGATGCTGTCACGAACTTCGTTAGCATAAGCACCAACAACAGGTCTTTCTTCAGCAGACAATTTCCCCATCCCTTTTAATACTTCAGTAATGGGTCCTTTCTTTCCTAAATAAGCTACCTTAACAGCTTGCAGATCTTTTAGATCCTGGGCTTCTTTGATCTGGCCGATCGCTTCTACTTTTAGAGCTTCTAAACGGTCTTTCACCGTGCAACCCCTCCTTAAAAATATAAAAACTCCTCATCCAATAAGGGACGAGGAGTTCGCGGTACCACCCAATTTAACAATGAAAAATACACTGTTCACTTCATTTTAATAACGGCTCTTCACCGGTCAGCCCTACTTAACGTTTCAGGTGACAACTCAGGAGTGAATTCAATAACACCTACCAAAGAAATGCTCACAGTCCAGGACATTTCCTCCCTTTTTGGCGGAATCATTATCTACTTTTCTCCATCTTCGTTTTTGACACTATTCCATTCATCTTTTTCATTATATATGAAAAAATTCTATAATTGCAACGCTATGTCACAAATTACATGCGATTTCGCTGCAATTCATACAAAAGGATACCTGTTGCTACAGAAACGTTCAGAGACTCAGCACTGCCGAAGATCGGGATCTTCACATTCAATGTTGATTCCTGCTGAAGGATCTCCTGCACACCTGCGCCTTCATTGCCCATGATTAAGGCAAAGCCATCCACTTCAGCCAATTCTCGCATATCTACAGCGTTTTGAAGGGAAGTAGATAATACCGGTAAATCATGTTCCTTACATTGCTCAATTATCTCCAGAAGGTTCGCTTTCACGATCGGTAGATGAAACAACGATCCTTGTGTTGATCGAACGGTTTTACCATTATAAAGATCCGCTGTACCTTCACCTAAGAATACACCATCGAGGCCCGCGCTATCAGCTGTTCGAATAATAGTACCAAGATTTCCAGGGTCTTGAACACCGTCGATTAAAAGGTAGCGTCCTCCGTTTTTAATGAGTTCTTCAGATTGATCCATCATTTCACAAACGGCAATGATCCCTTGAGGTTTTTCCGTTTCAGAAAGCTGTTTCATTAATTTCGCCGTAACAGACCATAGGCTGAATTTTTCCTTTAACCACGTCTCGTTGATTTCAAAATTTTCTTCAACGATCACATGTTGAAGTTTTGCACCAGACGCGATTGCTTCTTCTATAAGATGTGGACCTTCAAGTAAAAAGGTCCCGGATTTTTCACGTTCCTTTTTGGTATGAAGTTTTTTCCATTGCTTCAAGGAAGCGTTGGATTCTGATTCAATGTGCTTCATTTTCAAGTGTTCTCCTTTAAATCATAAATATTTTACTTTTTTCTCATAAAACATACTCAAATCGTACACAATAAAAAAAGAAAAAATTAATAGAGGTGCATATCCATGAATCTAGACTTAAGAAAAGCTGTATTGCATAACGTTACTGGCAATAATAAAGAGCAGTTACAAGATACGATCGTAGATGCTATCGAGAGTGGAGAAGAAAAAATGCTTCCTGGTCTTGGTGTTCTTTTTGAAGTAATCTGGAAAAACTCTGATCAGCAAAAGAAGGAAGAAATTTTAAACACCCTTTCAGACGGCTTGAAGTAAAACCCGGATTCCCGGGTTTTTTTGTTTAATGTTAATTATTTTATTAATAGCCAGTATCTTGACGTTCATGATTTACTCTATTCTTTGCAAAGTAAGCTTCTTCGATCTCTTCAAAAGAAAAGCCGAACTTCACACCGAGCCCTAAAAATGTGTCAAAAAACGATTGGAATTCTTCGTTTAATAAAGATTTAGACCCCGATTGATATAGAGTTAAAAATAAAGTATTGATATCTATCTTGTCCATTTTCTCGCCAAGATCAACCTCAGTGGTTATCTCTACCTCTTTAAAGCCCAAATCTAATCCTATTGATAAGACAAAATGTAGTCCGTCTACATATTCTTCTAAAATTACTTCTTTTTCAGAAGCAGGACGTTTACTCCAATATTTAAAGCATCTTGTTTCATTCGCTAGTTCACCTAGCTCAACAAGAAATGCTAATCTTCTTTGTTCAAATAATGATGAGTTATCAAGTTTATGTTCTTTTACTATGCGCATATTTAATTCGTTCTGCATCGAAAAGAGTTCTTTAATTTTCATGGTCCATCCCTGCCTTTCATACCTAAGCTATTATAACGTTAACTAGCCCTACATTCGAGGATGAATTTTTAGTTGTTCTTAATACAAAGGATTCCATATTGAGAAAGGCCTGTTAAGATTGGTGCTTTGATTTTATTAAATAACTTCATTTGCAAGTTGGTTGGAGCGGAAGGTGAGTGCCAACTACTTGAGATACTTCTTGTAAGGCATGCGACGAGGAAAATTTTCTACTAAGCATTAACGTGTAGGCGCAGGAGCAAGAAAACTCTTAAGAGTACAAATGTGGCTCACCGTTCGCCCCGAAGCGAGCAACATGGAGTGGAAATCAACCACTCAAAGAGCTCCATCTTATGCAAAAAAATTTCTAATAAAAAAGCACACCTTATGCAGGCATGCGTTGTTTTTGCTGATCTTCTCTCTCTTCCTCAAAGAACTCACTCCATTTAATCACCCATTCTTTTCTTCTCAATAAATAAAACAATACAGATAACGCGACAATGATAGCTGCAGAAGTAACGAGCGAGAGAGAAAGTAATACCGATCCGAACGAAGAATAGAAAATAGCGATCGGAACGTTTGATATGATACTAGCTTTTGTATACTCTTTGAAATTTGACGAGATCTCGATCAAGCATAGACTCAACAGATGAAAATGCATAAAGGGTATCATTTTTAAAATAGCAATCTGACCTACCGAGAACGGCATTCGTTTACCAATCCACTTTTTCTGCAGTTTTTTTACTTTTTTCATAAGCTTCGGCATACTTTTCATTCCCCAGTAAAAAAGAACACTCGAGAGCGTGATCCCTATGACTGAATAGAATGCGCCGGCAACTGCACCAAACAAGATTCCTCCTGTAAGACAGATCAGCCCTACCGGTAGAAAGAAGAACTGTCGAAACGCTTGAAGAAGAATGAACAATAAAGGGGCAAAGATTCCACTGAACTTGAGCACCTCGATGAACACACTACTATTGTCTAACACGCACTCATCCCCCCTTTAAGTCAGCATATGACAGAAGACGAGCTCTATATGACAGAATGTTCGTATGCATAAACCATACTTCTTTTTGACACCTTAAAGATAGATTGTTTGCTTACATAGTTCTTAGTTTTTTAGGAGGAGTCCATCATGGATACAGTTGTACTCGCGAGAGCATTCTTTGGAACATCGCTAGGTTTTCATATTATTTTTGCAACCCTTGGTGTTGGTCTTCCTTTGATGATCGTCATCGCAGAAATCATACATCAAGTTAAAGGTGACAACGATTACGCTATTATGGCTAAGCGTTGGACAAAGGCGTTTGCCGTTTTATTGGGTGTTGCCATTCCATCAGGAACGATTGTCGGTGTTCAATTATCATTGCTCTGGCCTGGATTTATGGAAATTGTAGGAAAGGTTATTTCCCTTCCCTTTCAGATCGAGATCTTCGCTTTCTTCTTAGAAGCCTTATTCATGTCTATTTACGTATATGCGGCTGACAGGTTACCGAGATATTTCCGGTTGATCTCAGTATTCTTTGTTGCACTTGGAGCTGTTGCGTCAGCCATCTTAATTTCAGCCGTTAATACGTGGATGAATACACCGGATGGATTTAAGATCAAACCAGATGGGACGATCTATGATGTCTCCCCTTGGGATGCTTTCTTCAATCCTAGCTTTCTATCCTCTTCCTTTCATGTTGCCATAACCGCTTATATGACCGGCGCTTTTGCCGTTGCTTCTGTAGCAGCATTTAAACTTTTAAAGAAGCGACCTGAACGTGAACGATCTTATCACTTGAAAGGGTTGTTCATGTCTCTTACCGTCGCTCTTTTGATGAGCTTTGTCTCTGCGGTTTCTGGGCATCATTCCGCCCAAATTTTGCATCAGCATTCTCCTGAAAAACTAGCTGCTGCAGAAGGTCTGTTTGAGACTCAAAGATATGCACCACTCGCAATAGGTGGTTATACAGATCCTAAGACTGAGGAAGTGAAGTACGGGATCGAGATACCTTGGGCTCTTAGCTGGCTTGCTGCCGGCAAGTTTGATACAGAAGTGAAAGGACTGTACGAATTTCCTCGGGAAACATGGCCACCTTTTTATGTACACACGCTCTTTAACTTAATGGTCGGGATCGGAACACTTTTATTAGGTCTTGCAGCAGTGGCTTTAGCCTACTGGTGGTTCTTCGTAAAAAGAAGAGGAAAACCTTTTCCAAAGTGGCTGTTATGGTCTCTTGTTTTATCCGGACCACTTTCTATGCTCGGCATTGAGTTCGGGTGGGTTTTCAGCTGTAGCGGAAGACAACCATGGACCATCTATCGCGTTCAGACGACAGCGGAAGCTGCGACTAAGAATGAAGACCTTGGCGTGCTCTTCCTGTTATTTTTAGGTCTATATGCGCTACTCAGCGTGTTAACCGTTTTAATTTTAACAGCTTATTTCAAACGAAACCCTGTTTCAAAAGATATGGAAAAACTTCAGAGTTAGAAAGGAGGAATGAAGGATGAGCGAAGAAGTTTTAGCGATTCTGATGATGTGGACCTTTATCTTTATCTATAGCATTTTCGGTTCAATCGATTTTGGTGCTGGATTCTGGGCGATGATTTATAACAATCATAAGACGATGGCTGGAAGAATAGCGAATCGTTTCTTGTCTCCCACTTGGGAAATCACAAACACGTTCTTAGTTCTTTTAGTGGTTGCGTTCGTTGGTTTCTTTCCAAAGGGCGCGTACACTCTCGGAACGGTCATGCTCGTTCCAGTTTCTTTGATTCTCTTTTTACTCGCTATCCGAAGTGCATTTATGGTGTTCTCGTATTCCGTTCAAGGATATCGCAGAACGATGTTTATCATCTCGGGTATCTCTGGCCTGCTTATTCCATCCTTGCTAATAGCCGTTCTTCCTATTTCACAAGGGGGATTCATCGCTGTTGATGGTGATACTCAGAGCCTACTTCTATCAAAACTTCTCACAAGTCCAACCCTCTATTTGTATGTGCTTTTCGGGCTTACATCTGAGTTGTATCTTTCTTCGTTGTTTTTAGCAGATTACGCAAGAGTCTCGAAAAAAGAAGATGCCTATAGGTTATATCGGAGCAATGCGATTCTGTTAGGACCACTTACGCTACTCGCCGCTCTGTTCACTTTGTTATTTATAACACCAGAATCTCGATGGCTCATCGATAATTTAATGGATCACAAGATCTGGTTTATTCTTTCTTTGATCGCCTTTCTTATTGCATACGCTTCTCTTTGGTGGCCAAAACAAAACCGCCCAGGAATTGGACGGCCGCGTCTTACACTATTAGCAACTGTTTTACAATACGGTCTTGCAAGTGTGGGTTATGGATTAGCTCATCTGCCTTATATCGTATATCCTGATTTAACCATCTATGAGGCATTTACCGCACCAGAAACGTTTTATTCCTTAATGATTATGTATATCGTTGGTCTTGCCATCTTAGCACCAGGTTTCTATATTTTCTGGAGATTGTTCTTAAAAGACAAACGATACCTGCAACAGGAATAGTTTCTATATGAACCAGCCTGCTAAAACCGTTATAAACATACTTAAAAGAGGCAGCCCGTAACGAAATGAAGGATGTTTAGTCTTATGACGCAACTTCTTCATAGCAAGCCACATACCGGGTGCTCCACCAATAATAGCAATTAGCCAAAGTCTCGCTTCAGGGGTGCGCCATTCGCCTTTTTTGGCAGATAATTTGTCTCTTTTCATAACATAATAGGCGGCTACGTTTAAAATGATTAAATATATGATTAACACCTTGTTGTTTCCCTTCAGAATGAAAAAAGATCATCTCCATCAAATGAGGAAATGATCTTTTCTTTTTTTACTTAAGCTTTTAGGCTGTCTTTTGCTTTTGAAGCTAATTCAGCGAAAGCTTTTTCGTCTGTGATAGCAATTTCAGAAAGCATCTTACGGTTGATGTCGATACCCGCAAGTTTAAGACCGTGCATTAAACGGCTGTAAGAAAGACCGTTTGTACGAGCAGCAGCATTGATACGAGTGATCCAAAGTTTACGGAAATCACGCTTCTTTTGACGACGGTCACGGTAAGCGTACATAAGTGATTTGAATACTTGTTGTTGTGCTACTTTAAATAATTTATGTTTGGAACCGAAATAGCCTTTAGCTAGTTTAAGAACTTTCTTACGACGACGACGTGTTACATAGCCACCTTTTACTCTTGGCATATTAAAAACCTCCTATTTTTAAATCGATTGATGAACGATTAACGTTTTTTGTAAGTTAACAATGTGCGGATACGCTTGTAGTCACCGCTGTGAACAAGTTTCGCTTTACGAAGCTTACGCTTAGCTTTAGTTGACTTGTTAGCAAACAAGTGACTAGTATAAGCGCGAGCACGCTTTAATTTACCTGATCCAGTTTTTCTAAAGCGCTTCGCAGCACCTTTATGAGTTTTCATTTTAGGCATAATGGTTATCCTCCCTGGTAAAAATTATTTTTCGGCTTTAGGCGCAAGGATAAGGAACATGCTACGACCTTCCATCTTCGGTTTCGTTTCAACCGTAGAAAGATCTTCACATTCTTTCGCTAACTTTTCCAATACCGTTTTTCCGATTTGAGAATGAGTGATTGCACGTCCACGGAAACGAATACTTGCTTTTACTTTGTCACCTTTTTCAAGGAACTTACGTGCATTTCTAAGCTTTGTATTAAAGTCGTTTTCCTCAATCGTTGGACTTAGACGAATCTCTTTAGTCGTAATGACCTTTTGATTTTTTCGTGCTTCACGATCTTTACGTTGTTGCTCGTATTTAAACTTACCGTAGTCCATGATACGACATACTGGCGGTTTAGCAGTTGCAGCAACGAGTACAAGGTCAAGATTTGCGTTTGTAGCAAGATCCAAAGCTTCTTGTCTAGATTTAATGCCAAGCTGGCTTCCATCAGGACCGATTAAGCGAACCTCACGAGCACGAATACCTTCATTGACAGACATGTCCTTACTAATAGTAAGTCACCTCCAAATTTTTTCAGTGAGTGTTTTAAAACACTCGACTTGTTATTTCTGCAAATAAAAAAAGCGTCGGCGCAACGATCACCCACACATAGTAAACCGGCTATGTACACTTTGACATGCCTGAATATCCATCTACCCATCAACAGCCTTTATTAGCGTCGAGTCAGGTGAGAAGCGGGTGCTTCTGCTTGTTTGATGCTTTTGCTTATTTTATTAACCTTACATACTATAACACATTGGAGATATGCGTGTCAAACAACGAATGTAATAACAGCAACGAAATTAATTTTACTTCGTTTACGAAAGGAATGCAAGAGTTTTTTTATTCGCCTTTTATGTTTTGTTGTTTTACTGTCCACTCTTGAATAATTACTGTCCACTTTCAGTAATATACTGTCCACATTGAGCATTTTACTGTCCACTTTTCATTTCCCTATAAAAAAAGACGGCCAATTCAACATTGGCCGCTCTCTTTATAACCTTATCTCTTTTCGTTAATTTGAGCTAAAATCTTATCTCGGAAATCTTCATAAGAAACTGTCTCTGACTTTTGCTCACCATATTTACGAACGTTAACTGCATTGTCTTCGATCTCTTTATCACCTAGAACTAGCATGTAAGGGATCTTTTTCATCTGAGCTTCACGGATCTTATAGCCCATCTTTTCATTTCTAGTATCGATTTCAACACGAACAGCATGTTTCTTCAGATCTTCTTGTAGCTTATACGCATACTCATTATGAACATCAGATACAGGAATTAGTTTCACTTGAACAGGTGCTAACCAAGTTGGGAACGCTCCGGCAAAGTGCTCAACCAAGATCCCTAGGAAACGATCGATCGAACCATAGATCGCACGGTGGATAACGACCGGACGAACCTTTTGATTGTTTTCATCTACATACGTTAGATCGAACTTTTCTGGCATTTGGAAGTCTAACTGAATTGTTGCACACTGATGACTTCTCTTCAGAGCATCTTTAATATGGAAGTCAATTTTAGGACCGTAGAACGCTCCATCTCCCTCGTTCAGGTGATAGTTCATTCCAAGATCTTCTAGAACGTTTTTCAATGCGCCTTCAGCTTGTTCCCATAAACGGTCATCACCCATAGAATCCTCTGGACGAGTTGAAAGTTCTACGGAATATTCAAATCCAAACGTGCTGTAGATTTTATCAACTAACTTAAATACGTTCTTGATCTCACTTTCGATCTGCTGTGGTGTTACAAAGATATGCGCATCATCTTGGCAGAACGTACGAACACGGATCATACCGTTTAGTGCACCACTATATTCGTGACGGTGTACTTGACCGAACTCAGCCATACGTACTGGAAGATCTCTGTATGAATGTAGTTTGTTCTTAAAGATCAGCATGTGACCTGGACAGTTCATCGGTTTCATCGCAAACTTTGTATCGTCCACTTCAGAGAAGTACATGTTTTCATGATAATGATCCCAGTGGCCCGATTGTTCCCATAGACGCTGATTCATCATAAATGGAGTACGCACTTCATCGTAATCCACTTGGCGTTGAAGTTCGCGAGAGAAATTCTCAAGCTCAGTACGAATTGTTTGACCGTTAGGAAGATAGAACGGCATTCCCGGTGCTTCTTCTGAGAACATGAATAACTCTAGTTCTTTTCCTAGTTTACGGTGATCACGTTTTTGAGCTTCCTCAATAAAGTGAAGATACTCATCAAGATCTTTTTGGCTTAAGAACGCTGAACCATAAATACGTTGAAGCATTTGGTTATCGCTGTCTCCACGCCAGTATGCACCAGAAATGCTCATTAATTTATAAGCTTTGATTTTTCCTGTTGAAGGAACGTGCGGCCCTCGGCAAAGGTCAAAGAATTCACCTTGCTCATAAATCGTAATCTTTTCACCCTCTGGAAGGTCACGAATCAGCTCCAGCTTTAAGTGATCATTCAATTTTTCGTAAATCTCGAGAGCTTCTTCACGACTAACTTCTTTACGTACGATCGGAAGGTTTTCATTTACGATCTTCTTCATTTCTTTTTCGATCGCAGGCAGATCTTCTGGTGTTAAGTTATGAGACATATCTACATCATAGTAGAAGCCGTTATCGATAACTGGTCCAATCCCTAATTTCACGTCTGGGTAAAGACGCTTAAGTGCTTGAGCTAGTAGATGGGCATTCGAGTGTCTTGTCATTTCAAGACCTTCTTTAGAATCCTGCATTACGATCTCGATCGATGCATCTTCTTCGATAGGACGTGAAAAATCAAATAATTGTCCGTTTACTTTCCCTGCAACTGCTTTTTTCTTCAAACTAGGGCTGATACTCTCTGCTACTTGTTCAGAAGTAACGCCTTTAGGAAATTCCTTGACTGATCCGTCAGGGAACTTAATTGAAATTGACGACATGTAAAACATCTCCTTTTTAGTTTGGGTTCTTCTCTGATTGAAAACAAAAAACACCCGTCCCTATAGAAGGGACGAGTGATTATCTCGTGGTTCCACCCTTGTTCCGACAACTTTTAACAAGCCAATCGGCACTCGGACAGTATAACGGACTGCGGCCGTCAGCGATTACTATAAATTTTCACCGCTGAAGTTCCAAGGTGGTAAAGCACTTTTCCGTGTTAGGAAGCTTTCAGCCTAGACTTCCCTCTCTATGAACCGTAAAAATATGCTTCGTGTCCTTATCAATACAGATTGAATGATAAAATTATACACCTATTATATGCAGTCGTTTTTCAAAAAGCAAGAGGACTCTGTAAGTTTATGACTTTTTTTTACGATAAGACCGATGTTCTCTGTAGGACATCCTCTCAATTGGTGTAATCGTAACCTTTTCCTGAAAGATGTTCTTCACAGTATGAAGCAATGGATGATCGATATCATAAGCATAAATCCTAGCGGAATTTGGAGAGATTCCAACTAACGGACCTAAAAGTCTTTCATCTAGATTCGTTACATTTGTTAGCCGTAGTGCCTTTTCATGGAACATCATCAATTCAGTATGAGTTAATTGGTTTTGATGTTCATCAAAAAGAAGAATCTGCTCTTGTTCAAAAATAATTACGATGTCTGCTGAAGTAAATGTTCTTTGTTTCGTTAAGCACGTTCTTAATTGCTCTACGAACATTTGGTACTCTAGTTCTAGCTTGTACTCATCGATAGCACATTCAACAATCTTCAACAAAGTTGCTAAATACTCTTTCAGCCTGAATTTAATAAATGATTCAAACTCTAAAAAATCTGTCTTTGCCTCGAGAATCGATTTCCATTGACTTCGGATCAGTTCATTTAAGTCTGGCAGATGTTTGACATCAGGTATACCTTCAATCTCTCCGAGTATGATGCTTTTTGTGATAGATAAGATCTCTTTTTGTTCTGCTGAATCGGTGTAACAAAATGCTTGTTCGATCATTTCCTTCAAACAAATATCCTCTACTTTATTTCGAGTAAATTCCGTTAACACATCCAATATGAACGTTTTCCTCTGATGTATGTGCAGTTCAAGAATTTTTGAAGAAGCTTCAGATAATTTGGCAAAGGAAGGGTTTATTCTATGCTCAGCTGCCATTCTGATCATTTTCTTCAAAACAGCTATACCATCTGATGGGTGTGAAAAAGCAATCGCGACCAAATAAGTCCCCCCCATATAAAATCCTCAATAATACACTATATGGGACGAGGTCCTAAAACATGTTACTTACAAAAGAAAAAACAACCCTTTGGGTAGGGTTGTTTAATCGTAAACAAATTTCCGTTCGATCTTGGACAGGACGAATGCCATTCCAAGTGTCAAGATCAGATACATCAATGCTGCTGTCATATAGGGTTCCCATGGCCGGTAGTATTCGCCCATCATAGCCCTGGCGTAATACATCAATTCAGGGGTTGCAATAATGGAAACAAGAGATGAATCTTTAATCAGTACAATAAATTCATTACCAAGCGGAGGAATCATCCTTCTTGATGCTTGCGGCAGTATAACATGTTTCATCGCTTGCACATGATTCATCCCTAAAGAACGTGCAGCTTCCATCTGTCCTTTATCAATCGATTGAATACCTGCTCTGAAGATTTCTGCAATATATGCTGCAGCATTCAGGGACAGAGCGAGAACACTCGATACAAACACATTAGGCGGCTTCATAAAAATCGGCATTAGTGCTGAATGAATCAAAAGAATCTGAACTAATAATGGAGTTCCTCTAAAAAAACTAATATACCAAACGCAAGGAAGACTTATGTAAGACTGTTTCATCATCTTTCCGAGTCCAATAAATAATCCTAGAATGGTGCCAAAAAGTATGGCTAACAATGAAAGCTGGATTGTAATCCATGTCCCTTTTAAGAACAATGGCATATACTCCCCAATAATCTGTAAAGAGAATTGCATGTAGACCTCCTAGGTTAGTTTATTGTTTAAGTACATCTACATTCGGCTCTTCACCAAACCATTTTTTATAGATCTCAGCGTATTCGCCATCATCAATCACCTTTTTCAAAGCTTTGTTGACCTCATCTTGATGTTCACCGTCTTTAGGGAAGATGATTCCGTAAAATTCGCTTTCAAAACTATCTTTATCACTAATCGTCACTAGTTTTTTATCAGGATTATTCTTTTCATACTCCTGAACAACTGCATTATCTGCTACAACCGCTTCTACTTCCCCGTTCAATAATGCTTGGATTGCCAGCGTATTGTTATCAAACTTTTTGATGTTCTCATTTTTTCCGAACATTTTTTCTAAAGCTTCTTGACCAGTTGTCCCATTTTGAACACTCACTTTCTTTCCTTCGAGGTCTTTTGCACTCTTAATAGATGTTCCTTCTTTTGCTAGAATCATATTTACTGATTCGAAGTACGGTGAAGAAAAATCATACGTCTTTTTTCTTTTATCATTAATCGTGATGGCAGAAATACCTGCAGCTACTTCTTTGTTTTTTAAAGCAATAAACAGAGGCTCCCATCCTGTGTTCTTGATTTCATATTCTAATCCCGCTTCTTTCATAACAGCATCAAGCAAATCTACATCAAATCCAACAATCTTTTCCCCATCCAAGGATTCAAAAGGGGCGTAGGCCGCATCTGTTCCAACCGTTAACTTATCTCCGGAACCAGACGAGCAAGCTACAAGAAACGCAGCAGATAAACCTATTAGTCCCATTTTAAATTTTCGTTTCATTTCCATTCTTTTATTTCCCCCTTTGTTCTAAATATTCTTATATTATACACAAAATTTTAAATATAAGGAAAATTAAGATAATTATTTTTAATACGAAAGTCACTCATTACCATTGGGATATAAAACAAAAGCCCAGTCTTGTAGTCATTTGTGTCATCTAAATTCGGCTTGTGCCTCTTATGACAATCATAAAAGCTAAATCATCCATCCAAACGAACGAAAAAAGCACTCGACATAAATATGCCAAGTGCTTCACTGTTAATTTTGCATAACAAAATCTTTTTCAGCTTTTTCTTCATCTTCAAACACACGAAGTGTTTCATATTTTGTATTTCGTTGAGCAGGAATCTTACCTGCTTCACGAATCAATCGAAGTGTTAAATTCGTGTTTACCTTGTGAGTCGTTCCAGCTGCTGAAACAACGTTCTCTTCCATCATCGTGCTGCCAAAGTCATTGCAGCCATAGTGGAGAGATTTTTTACCAACTTCTGGCCCCATCGTAACCCATGAAGATTGGAAGTTAGGAATGTTATCTAGGAAGATTCGAGAGATCGCAACATTTTTGAGATATTCTCTCGGCGTTGTCTTTTCAGCCTTCATATTCGTGTTATCTGGCTGGAATGTCCAAGAGATGAAAGCCAAGAAACAATCCGTCTCGTCTTGTGCATCACGAACACGCTGTAAATGAAGGGCACGTTCTTCGAATGTTTCTCCAAATCCAATGACCATCGTAGCAGTAGAATGCAATCCAACTTTTTTAGCTGTTTTCATACAGTCAATCCACTCTGTCCACGAGCCTTTAAGTTTGCTAATCTTCTTACGAGTGCGGTCATCTAAAATTTCTGCTCCCCCACCTGGAAGAGAATCAAGTCCAGCTTCTTTCAGTTCTCTGAGCACTTCCTCTAGAGACAGACCAGATACTTCAACCATCTTCCATACTTCTGCTGGAGAAAATGAATGCATCGTGATATCAAAGCGCTTTTTGATCTCTCTTAATAAGTCCGTATAGTAACTGAATGGCAAGTTAGGATTTGTTCCACCTTGCATTAGAATTTCTGTACCGCCTACATCAACTGTCTCTTGAATCTTTTGGAAGATCACATCATCATCCAACACATAACCTTCACTGCTTCCTGGCGCTCTATAGAACGCGCAGAATCTGCAATATGTATCACAAAAATTTGTATAGTTTACGTTACGGCCAATTACGAATGAGGTGATCGGTTCAGGATGCCACCTTTTCATAATAATATCCGCAACTTCTCCCATGCGTTCTACTTCATCACTTTCATAAAGTTTAACGGCATCTTCTACCGATAAACGTTCGCCATCTAAAGCTTTTTGTAAAATAGATTCTATACTCATCGGTAACCTCCGAATACAATGTCTTAAGATCTTGTCTGTTCTTATCCTATCATATTTTAGTATAAGAGACAGCTTTGGGTTTTCAAGAAAAAAGCTTCTGCCCTTTAAAAGAGCAGAAACTATATTAATAATCTTCTCTGAAATTTTTATTTCCGCCCATAAAAATCGGAGTACTTAAGTGTTTGATACGCTCCATGATCCTGAGAGCCTTCAGTTCATCGAGTCCGCCTTTTTGGGAATACGATAAGTGCTGCTGCAACATATCATAATCACAGTTAGACGTATAGAGAGTAGGTAGTTTTTCCATCATTCGATATTGAAGGATAACCCCAATAATCTCATCCCTGACCCAATTCGTCATATTTTCAGCTCCAAGATCATCAAGCATAAGTACTGGAACGGTCTTTAAGAGTTCCATCTTAGAGTCAAATGTTCCGTCAGAGAGTGAAGATTTCATTTCACGAAGAAATTCTGGTGTATGAATGATCAAAGAGTGAACGCCTTTTTCTGCTAAACCATTCGCGATGGCACCGAGAAGATACGTTTTACCAACGCCAAACTTCCCATAAAAGTAGATCCCTTTTGCTTGCTGACCCGAGCCTGCCATCTGGACAAATTCATAAGCCTTCGAGATCGCATTACGTCTTGTATCATCAATACTATGTTTGTACAAACGATCAAATCTCGCTTCTAGTATCTCTTTCGGTATAAAGTAACTCTTTATCAATGAAGTCATAGATTTCTTTTGCTCATCAATAATCTTTAATTCACAAGGTTTGTATCTAAGTTCTACAGTATGTCTAACTTTTGTTAGTTCAGAACGATACCCTTGCATGAGATTCGGACAGTTATCTAAACCTGGACAATTGCGGCAAGCATTCTGTTCGTTCTTAAAGGTGTAAAAACTGGACAATAATTTTTCCGCATGGACATCTGATATGTCAGGATTCTCTCTTAGAAAACGCATGACTCCTGGGTCTGTAAGCACTTCTTGTTTCATTCGCTCAAATCTTTCTTGAAACTTATCAAAACCCGGCATATTCTTAACAGATTCCTTAATAGATTCCATATTATCCCCCCTTATTTCGAACTATTTAACAAGCTTTCAAGCCACTTACGATTCTCGTCCTCTGTAGCATCAGTGTTTGAATGATCGGTTTGACTAGTGGCCACTTTATCCTGTTTAAGCCAGTCAGGAACAGTTACGTTACTCTTTTTATTACCCTTATTGTAAGAACCTGAATTTACTTTCTTTTCTTGCCATTCTTTATATTTTCGTTTTTCATCGCGTGCCAACGCCATTGCTTCTGTTACCGTTTGTGCTTTTTTTCGAGCCCAATGTGAAGCGATCCGTTCGATCAACCCTTTTGCAAGCTTCATATCATTCTCAGATAAGACATAATCTAAAAGAACATTCGTAACCCCTGGTGTTAAATTCTGATCGATCATACAGTAAGCAACAAGCTTCAAATCTACTTCTGAAGGAGTTGTACCTGAATAATCTTCTAACAAACGATAAGGTGACACTTCTTCAAAGTATTTGATAAGTTCTTCTTCTTTTGTTTGAGGTTGCATGCCATGAAGTGCCTTTAATGGAACCGGCTGCGTTTTTAATGCTAGAACTGGTAGACCTTCTTCATGTTCAAATCGATACCATTTTTGAATTTCTTTCCTTAAGCTCTCTGCAGAAATTTCTCCTGTGGAATAATATACGTTTTGAATCTGCTTACTCATATCCATCGGCTGTAACTGATAGATGTATGCCAGCTTATAGATGGCTTCCTTTAGTTTTGGAGTGAGCACCTCTTTAGGTACGATAAATGATGAGATCTGATTCACCATCGCTTCAAAATCAAAGGTAGATTCACTTAGTACAACTTTCCCATGAATGTCTTTTTCCTGTAAAGAGACATCTTTTGGAAGAACATTTTCGTTAATCTCAGCATAACTCTTTGATGACATTTCAGATGGATGCAAAGAAGTAAACACATCACTGAAAGAAGCGGTCACATCTCTATAATCTGACACATCCGTTTGAGAGATATAAAAAGATTCTCTAACTTCATTAAACTTCGCTTTTCCCAATCGATTAAAGAGATATATACTTAAAAAGCCATCTGTAAAAAAAGCATTCGGCGAAAGCGGGAGTTGAAGCTCATAAATGTACTCCCTGGAGCTATCACCGTCTTTTTTGAACGTCTTCAAAAGACCGATCGCTTCTAGCTTCTTTCTTCCCGATAAAATATCTTTTAACGAGAACTGAGTCACGTTCATGAGGTGCTGATGTTTTTGTGTCTGCCGATCCATATTTACTTCGCACCACAATGTCATGTATAAACTATGTGCAAATGCGCCAACCAACGGCTGATATAGCATGGTAAGAACTTTATGATCTATTTCATGCAACATACCCTTGCACTGGACGGAATACGTATCAACGGGCACAACTTCTTGAAAATGTACCGTCATCGTTTTCACCCTTTGTTAAAAAGTCTTAAAAGTAATGTGGCCGACGGATTTTAGTATCGTCAGCCAGAGTACTTTGTTCATATAATTTATTCTGAAAAGCAGAATACGGAGTTAGATTGGAATAAAAAGAGCGTTACAGCAGTCTAAGATACGCTTTAACGCTCCTCCTTGTTAATTAGTTCTTTCAATTCCTGTATAAAAACATTAATATCTTTAAATTGACGGTATACAGAGGCAAATCTTACATATGCAACCTCATCTGTTTTAGACAGATGCTCCATCACCTGTTCACCAACAGCTGTACTCGAAACTTCAGATGCACCTGAGTTCCGCAATTCTTTTTCGATACTATCTACTATATTTTCAAGTGTTTCCAAGGGGACTGGCCTTTTTTCGCAAGCTTTAATAAGCCCTCTAAGGATCTTTTCACGGCTGAACTCTTCTCGTTCCCCGCCTTTTTTAACAATGATAAGCGGTGTTTGTTCTACCGTTTCAAATGTAGTAAATCTATAGCTGCAAGATTCACATTCCCTTCTGCGGCGAATGGATCTTCCGCTATGTACAGGTCTTGAATCAAGCACTTTTGTTCCGTTGTGCTGGCAAGTAGGACACCTCATTGTAATCATCCCCAAAAAATTTTCTGTTCTCTATCTATCTTAAAGAAAAGGGAGGAATGTGACAAGCTATTCCTACAATTTTTCAGCCATTGACGTCCCAACAAACGTTAGTTTTTCTTTTAAGATTTCATAAATATTTACAATAAGTCTTTGATTGTTGCCAAAATTGAAAGGAAGAGCAGATTCTGTTGATACGTTTAAATCTACAGCAGTTCGATTCGCTTTAACTGTTACTACACTAATAACGACAAACGCACTCTTAGGCTGTCTAACTTCAAACGTTATCTCTCCCCTTTCTTCTGAAAAACCTAGCTCATGGAAATTCATGTCTTCATCTAAAATCTGTTTGATCACTTTCATTACTTCAGGTTTATTAGCTTTAAAATAATGGGTTCTAAGTCTTTCGTCCACATGCTGTTCACTCGTTTCTGCATGATTTTCCATTAGATTTTGAAGTTTTCTAAACATAGTAGTCCTCCAAAGCAATATAATTTGTATCCTATTATTCCCTATAATGAGTGAAATAAAAAAGAGGTGTGATTTCTCACACCTCACGTACATTCTGTTTTTAAATTATTGAGCAGTAACTTTTGATTTGGCAACAGAAATTGGACCCATTCCACGAGGAACTTCCAAGTTTTCGCGCTTTTTAGCGCCAAGTGCCTCCGAAATGTAATCAGCAGCTACGTTAGGATCGATTCGATCTCCACACGTATATACATCAATACTTGCATAACCATGCTCAGGAAAACTGTGAATAGTTAGATGAGATTCAGAAATAATAACAACTCCACTTACACCATGTGGAGCAAATTTATGAAAAGCAACCTCACGAATTTCTGCACCTGCTTTCAATGCAGCGTCAACGAATGTCTCTTCAATAAATTTCATGTCATTTAGTTTTTCAGAATCACAACCCCATAACTCAGCAATTACGTGTCTTCCCATTGTATCCATTAGCATAGTCCCCCTTTTAAAAATAATCATGCCTTCAAGCATGCGGTATCGAACATCTACCACGGGGGCAAGTTAGTCCAAAGAGGTCCTAACCCTTTAAGTAGCATTCAATGCCTTTGTTTGCTTTATTTGAAGTTCACGAATCATAGTATACTTCTTTTAAAATTTATTTGCAATAACTATGGGCAAATTTTTTTGCGTCAATTTTATATTGTTTTTTAAGGATAAGGATCAATTGAAACATACTAGTTCGTTTAAACGTAGAAAAGAGCTGGTGTGATATCCAGCTCTCACTCATTTATTTATTTTAACTGACTGTTTTTATGATACTGACACATTTTTTTCTTGTACCGGCATATTCAAAGCAACACTTACATGTTTCGCAAGATCTACTACTCGGCATGAATAACCCCATTCATTGTCATACCAAGCAAGGACCTTTACTTTATTACCGTCCATCACCATAGTTGATAAGCCGTCAATGATTGAAGAGTTTTCATTTCCATTATAATCAATCGATACTAGCGGCAGATCGCTGTACCCTAAGATTCCACGCATTGATCCTTCAGATGCCGATTGTAGAGCATGATTGACTTGGTCTTTAGATACAGGAGTCTTTAACTCCACAACAACGTCAACCAATGAAACGTTAGGTGTTGGAACGCGTAGTGCCATACCATTCAGTTTGCCTTCTAAGTGAGGCAAGACTTTTGCAATAGCTTTTGCAGCACCTGTAGAAGTTGGAATAATAGAAGTGCCACATGCACGTGCACGTCTTAAGTCTTTATGTGGGTTATCAATATTTTTCTGGTCATTCGTATATGCATGTACAGTCGTCATCATTCCGGACTGTACCCCGAACTGATCATCAAGCACTTTAATCACAGGGGCTAAACAGTTCGTCGTGCACGATGCATTAGATATAATATGGTGTTTCGAAGAAATGTAATCGCTATCATTTACTCCCATAACAATTGTAATGTCTTCATCTTTCCCTGGAGCAGTGATAATTACTTTCTTTGCACCTGCTTCAATATGAAGACCAGCAGATTCTTGTGAAACAAATTTCCCAGTTGCTTCTATAACAATATCAACACCTAACGTTCCCCAAGGAAGTTCACGAGGATCGCGAGAGTTAACTAATTGAACTTTTTTTCCATCAACAAAAAGGGCATCTTCTCCAGCAACAACTTCTCCCGGGTACGTCCCATGTATAGAATCGTACTTAACCATATGAGCAAGAGTCTCTGCAGGATAGCTGGCATTAACAGCTACAACCTCAAATTCATCGTTCTCCATCATTTTGCGGAAGACCATTCTTCCGATTCTCCCCAAGCCATTAATTGCAATTTTTGCTTTCATGAAGCTGCTCCTTCCAATGTGTTATACTCTTTCTTGTATCTATCTGTAATTAGTATATCATATTAACGCTTGAAAAGAACATACTTTTATTTAATTTAGGCTGAAAAAGGGCTTATATAGATAAAAACAGACCTGAAATGGTTATCAGGTCTGTTTTTTTGTTTGTTTTAGCAAGGAAAGAACATCATTTTCTAATGCAGAAAGAGATCCATTATTGTTGATTACTACATCTGCTAATTCCTTTTTTGCTGTGATCGGCATCTGGGAATGGATTCTAGACTTCGCTTGCTTCTCAGAAAAATGATCACGATTTATCAATCTTTGAAGTTGTATTTCGGGCGTTGCATATACTAACCACGTTTGATCTACCATATGTGTAAGCTTACTCTCAAATAAAAGTGGTATATCCATAACCACTATAGACTCTCCTGAACGTAGATAATCATCTGCTTGCTGTCTCATTTCCTTTCTAACAGCAGGATGAACAATCTCGTTCAGCATCGTCCTCTTTTCAGTATCGTTAAAAATAATCTCTCCTAATCCTGCTCTGTTTATTGTCTTGTCATCATTTAGTATCTGTTCACCAAAGCAGGCAACGATCTTCTCATACGCTTCTTTCTCTGGCATAACAACTTCTCTAGAAATGATATCAGCATCGACTACAGGAATTCCTTGACCTCTGATGATGTTACTGACTGTTGATTTTCCCGTTGCAATGCCTCCAGTTAATCCAATAATCACAAGTTATCCTCCAGTGTTACATTTTTAATAATCCCATTACAATCAACAAAACGCCTGGCAGAATGGATAATCCCTTCATCCAGTTTGTTTTGTTAAAAAGATATAATCCTAAAACCATACCACCCCATAAGAATAAAGCGCTCATCACCGCAATTGTAATGGTTGTTAATGAAGGAGACAAGTCGATGAGTGCTGCACCTATTCCCGCTCCAAAGGCATCAAGCGATAATGCTATTCCAAGCAGTACAGCTTCTAAGCCCGTAATTGAACCAGACTTATCGATATCTGCCATAACTGGTTTTTTAAGTATGTGTATGACGATTCCCAACGACTTAATTTCAAAAAGCACAATGTTCTTAGGTTCTTTTTCCATGCACTCAACGTTTTCTTTCTCTGGTAAGAAAACCTGCCATAGAGAGTAGATTCCGATTCCGAGAAGAATCACGCCTCCCAATATCTCACCTGTTTTAGGTGAAATAAATTGTTCTAACGTAAATCCAAGCAACATCGAAAGTAAAAAGGTAACAGCTGAACAAATTGCGATGATCATAATGGAGCGAAAAGGAATTTTAATGGATTTCATTCCATACGTTAATCCGGCTCCAAAACTGTCCAGGCTGACGGCTAGTGCCAGTAATACAAATGAGTAAGCCACCATTGTTCCTGTACTCCTTTCAGTTAACGGTAAACGTAGTATATGAAAGGAGTACAGAAATGGTTTATTTTTGACAAGTCTTACAGATGTGAGTTCCTCTACCCGCTACAACTAATCGTTCGATCTCAGTACCACACACACGGCATGCTTCATTTTTTCTGCCATAAACAAATAATTTCAGCTGAAAACCGCCTGTCTCACCCACTGCGTTCGTATAGGAACGGATTGAGCTTCCTCCGTGCTTCACAGACTCAGAAAGGATTTCAGTAATCGCTGTTTTCAACTTCTTTAACCGAGGTAGAGTTAGAGAATTAGCTGGTGTCTCTGGATGGATTCCTGCCTGAAACAGTACTTCATCTACATAAATGTTGCCTAAACCAGCCAGAAGAGTCTGATCAAGCAATACCGATTTTATGTTACGTTTCCGATTAGCAAACAGCTTTTTTAGTAGAGCGGCTGTTAAGGAATCCGAAAGTGGTTCTACACCTAAAGTTTTTAACGGAGCATGACTTTCCTCTGTTCCTTTTGGATACAGATGCATCGTCCCAAATTTTCTCACATCTCGATATCTTAGTTCAGTTCCATCAGAAAACTGAAAAATAACGTGAGTATGCTTATCAGCTGGCTCATCGCTTTGATTCAAGCCATATTTCCCTTCCATCCTAAGGTGAGACACCAATACATCTTCATCAAGATGAAATATTATAAATTTCCCTCTTCGATACGCATTTTGAAAGGTTTGACCTTTCAACTTCAAGATGAATTCTTCAGTACCTGGATGTTTAATAATATTTTCCCAGTATATTTTTACATCTGTAATCATTTTTCCTGGTAGGAATTGATTCAGTGTGTTTTTAACATTTTCGACTTCTGGTAACTCAGGCATCCTTTCACCAACCTTATTAGAAAAACAGCACCCTGGATCTATAGGATGCTGTTTCTTTATTATTTTGCTTCGAACCAGGAATCTCCCCAGTTCACATCTACTTTTAAAGGTACATCAAGTTCTACTGCTGATTCCATTACTTCACAAACGATTTCTTCAAGTTTTTGCAGCTCATTTTCTGGTACTTCAAAAATAAGTTCATCATGTACAGTGAGCAGCATTTTAGCTTCAAGTTTCTCGTCAGTTAACCGCTGATCCATATCAACCATCGCTTTTTTAATGATATCTGCAGCAGTTCCTTGAATCGGCGTATTCATAGCTGTTCTCTCCGCGAAACTACGCAGGTTAAAGTTTCTGCTATTAATTTCGGGCAGATAACGTCGTCTATGAAGCAGAGTTGAAACAAAACCATTATGTTTTGCCTCAGAAACGCTGTCCTTCATGTACTGCTGGACACCAGGAAAACTATCTAAATAGGACGCTATAAATTCTCCAGCTTCTTTCCTCGTGATACCTAGGCTTTGTGATAGGCCATAATCACTAATTCCGTATACAATACCAAAGTTAACGGCTTTAGCGTGTCTTCTCATTTCAGATGTAACTTCACTCTCTTCCACATGAAAAACATCCATGGCCGTTTTCGTGTGAACATCCATCTCCAACTTAAAAGCTTCCATCAAGTTTTCATCCTGAGAGATATGAGCCAATACGCGCAGTTCGATCTGTGAATAATCAGCGGCAAGAATCTTCCAGCCAGGCTGTGATGCAACGAAGGCATGTCTGATTTTTCTTCCTGCTTCTAAACGAATAGGGATGTTTTGAAGATTAGGATCGATAGAACTCAGTCTTCCTGTTTGAGCAAGTACCTGATTGAAGCGTGTATGAATCTTACCCGTATCTTCTTTAACTACTTTTAACAGACCTTCAATATAAGTAGACCTTAACTTACCAAGTTGACGATAGATAAGAATCTTGTTAATGATCTCATGCTTGCCTTCTAATTTCTCTAATACATCAACAGAAGTCGAGTAACCTGTCTTAGTTTTCTTAACAGGCGGCAGGTTCAACTTCTCAAATAATATTTCTCCTAGTTGTTTAGGCGAGTTAATATTGAAGGATACTCCAGCTAGTTCGTGAATGTCTTTTTCAAGTGTTGTTAACTGTATATCTAAGTCAGCACCCATTTTTTGAAGTGTGTCTGATTTTACTTTAACGCCGAACTCTTCCATCTTAGCTAAAACGAGAGCTAATGGCATCTCTAACTGATAGAACAGATCACTCTGTTCATTTTCTTTTAACTTCTCATCCAAAAGGTCGCTCAATTGAAAGACAGTATGAGCTTTTCTACAGAGGTGCTCAGCGAGGACAGCTTCATCTTCTGGCAGTTTCTTCTTAGCACCTTTACCGTATACAGCTTCGTTTACGTCTACATTAGACTTGCCATACTGCTTCGCAACATCTGCTACTTCATCTAACGATTCAGAAGGATTTAGCAGATATGAAGCGAGTTGAATATCAAAATCGATTCCGTTCAACACGATTCCTTGCCCATGTAAGGCAACATGAGCTCTCTTGGCATCAAACATTCTCTTCTTTTGATTGTCGTCTTGCAGCCATTCCTGAAATTCTTCTGATTGATCTGCAAGACTTGAAGGAATATAATATGTTCCAGCATCATTACTTACAGCGAAACCATGAATTTTAGCTTTATGATAATCTTCAGTAAGCGTTTCTACAATAAGGGATGAAGGGCTTTTTAGCATATCAGCCTCGATTTTGGTTACCGTTTTAAAGTTAAGCTCTTCTTTTTCTTCATCCTGAAGAATTTCTTCATCGCCACCCAATCGTTCGAGCAATGAATTAAATCCTAATTCTTTGAAAAGAGGAAAAACAGAAGACGTTTCATAACCCTCGTAATCCGTCTCATCTAGACCGATTTTAATAGGAGCTTCCTTCGTTATCGTAGCAAGCTCTTTACTAATAATGGCTTGTTCTTTGTTCTCTGTTAATCTCTCTTTAAGCTTAGCACCTGAGATTTCATCAATTGAATCTAGAACTTTTTCGATCGTTCCATATTGTTTGATCAATTTGATCGCAGTCTTTTCTCCGACCCCAGGTACTCCTGGAATATTGTCAGAAGGGTCTCCCATGAGCCCCTTCATATCAATGATTTGGTGCGGCGTAATTCCGTACCGCTCATTCACTTGTTCAACGGTATATGCCTCAACCTCAGTGATTCCTTTTCTTGTCAACACCACTTCAACATCAGGAGTAACAAGTTGAAGTAAGTCTTTATCACCGGTGAACACTTTTACATCCCAGTTCCCATCGGCAGCATAAGAAGCAAGTGTTCCAATAATGTCATCTGCTTCATAATTTTCAAGCTCATACCGTTTGATTTTAAATGCATCTAACAACTGTCTGATAAAAGGAAACTGCTCTGACAATTCGGGTGGCGTTTTCTGACGACCGCCTTTATATTCACCAAATGTCTTATGTCGGAATGTCGTTTTCCCTGCATCAAAAGCGACGAGGATATGAGTAGGCTTTTCATCTTCTAAAATTTTCAGAAGCATCTGAGTAAACCCGTATACTGCGTTTGTATAAATACCTTTATCGTTGTTTAAAAGTGGTAGAGCAAAAAAAGCTCTATATGCAATACTATTTCCATCAATAAGTACTAATTTGTTTGTTTTTGCCAAGTCCGTTACCTCCTGAGGACATTTCTTCTATCATCTATTGTATCACGATGACAACCAGAAACAAAAAAGTAGGAATAGAAGAGTTCTTGGCCATAAAAAAGGCGAGAATCCATGAAGGACTCTCGCTAAGGGGGTACTGAAAAAGGATAACTTAATCATAAGATGTAACTGTTAATTAAAGAAAACAAGCGTGTTAAGGAATTGTAAATCTTATAACTCGAACTTTTTTGGAAATAGAATTGTAAACTGAGAACCTTCACCTGGCTTACTTTGAACTTCAATGGTTCCGTGATGAGCTTCTACAAGGTGTTTAACGATCGCAAGCCCTAATCCAGTGCCTCCCGAATTCCTGCTTCTTGCTTTATCCACACGGTAAAAACGTTCGAATATTCGAGGGATCTCACTTTCCTTGATGCCAATTCCAGTATCTTTAATCAGCAACCTCACATGATCTTGTAGTTCTTCCACCACTACGTTTACACGGCCACCAACAGGCGTGTACGTTAAGCTGTTTGAAACAAGGTTAATGATGATCTGCTTCAATCGAGGTGAATCTCCGTCCATAATGGTTTGGCCAGTAACATCAACGGATAGAATAATGCCTTTCTTTTCAGCTTTAGGCTGAAGAATCTCAAAGGTATCGTTTACTAAAGCACCAAGATCAATAGATTGAGTTTCTAGGTGAAAACCTTGCTCACTTTTAGAAAGGTCTAACAAGTCTTGGATAAGCGCCTGAAGCCTATCACTTTCATTTAACATGATCGTTAAAAATTTATTTCTAAACTCTTCATTTTCACCTGCACCATCTAATAAAGTCTCAGCAAACCCTTTTAAAGAAGTGATCGGCGTTTTGAGTTCATGTGAAACATTAGCCACAAAATCTTTTCTTACTTGCTCAAGTTTCTTAAGCTCTGTTATATCGTGAAATACAAGCACGATCCCTTTTAGCTTACCTCTTGCGTTCAGGACAGGTGCACTATAGACATCGAAATGTTTCGTATCGATGTGAATTGGAATAACTGTGTTTCTTCTAACTTTTTTTTCAGTTAAATACGTTTCTTTTACAATATCCTTAATAGATGTGTAAGGAAACACTTCATAGAAGAGATGACCCGTCCAATAATCCGTATGCTCTTTAAACAGTTCTTTGAACGTTTTGTTTACTAAGTTGATATATCCATTTTTATCAATAAGAATAAGTCCGCTTCCCATGTTTTCGATCAATGTTATCAAGCGATCGTGCTGTGATTCTTGGGATTTTGTCATCTTCTCTAGGTTACGGGCTAATACATTTAATGAGTAGTTTAACTCACCAATATCTTCCCCAAAATACTCATACGTTCTTGCTTTGAAATTACCTTTGGCAAGCTCTTTCGCAGTCTGAGTAGCCTCTTCTACAGGTCTAACAATCTTATGAATCACTTTGAGAGATACGTACAGAATGATGATAAAGCAGATAAGGAAACCGATCGACATCATGATCCAAATCGATCTCTCTTCAGATTCCGCAGCACCTTCAGGAATTGCAAACTGTATATATCCTGTTTCATCTTTCTTTTTTAACGTATAAAATAATTTACCGTTGTCATTCTTTAGCAAAAGATTTTGATCATTCATTTTTTTATCTTTTGGGTAATACGAAGACATGTTTCTTGGACTGTCTCCGTCAGATGTGTATTTTACATTCCAATCTGAATCAAGTATATAAATCTCACCCTTAAGATCTTCAGCGGCCGTTCTTAATAAGTTCGTTATGATTGATTTTGATTTTTCAGTCTTAATAACTTGTTCAATTAGACTTAATTCACCTTTATAAAATTCCATACGCTTATCTTTCACACTATGATGAACGATGTTCCCCATAATGAGAGCTAATAGAATAAAAACCAATAAAATACCGAGCAGGAAAAAGGTAAGTACTCGGTTCTTAAAATCATGCATTATTGAGGCTCCTCTAGCTTATAACCTAATCCCCTTATGGTTTTAATATAAATTGGCTTACGAGTATTATTCTCGATCTTCTCCCTTAAATGACTGATATGAACATCAACAATTCGTGTGTCACCTACAAAATCATAGTTCCATACTGCAGAAAGCAGCTGTTCCCTCGAAAGAACTCGGCTCTTATGTCTAGCAAGATAAACGAGCAGTTCGAATTCTTTTGGTGTAAGTTCTAGTGCTTTTTCCTTAAAATACGCTTCATAGTTTTCTGGGTAAATATCAACTTCTCCAATTTTAAGATGTTCTACTTCTTCTTTTTTCTTTTCTGAGTCCGTATTCGTTGATGATGATCTTCGTAGGATTGCCTTCACCCTTGCAACCACTTCACGTGGACTGAACGGTTTCGTCATATAATCATCTGCACCTAACTCAAGTCCTAACACTTTATCAAACTCATCATCCTTAGCCGTTAACATGAGAATAGGAATATTTAATTTTCTTAGACGGAGTTCTTTACATACTTCTATTCCATCCATTTCCGGCAGCATAAGGTCTAATATGATTAGATTAGGTTCTTCGCTTTCTGCTTTTTCTAATCCACTCTTGCCATCCATTGCCGTAACTACTTGAAATCCTGCTTGTTCTAAGTTAAATTGCAACAATGTTGAGATCGAAATTTCATCTTCTACTACGAGTAACTTTTGGCTCATCATATTCCCACCTTTTTACGACTTGTACAGATTCATCATACTATTTTTTTTATAGTGTGTACAAAAATCGCAAAATTTTCATAGTGGCTTTACATATCCTTAACATTCCCTTTACATTGATAAGTTTTTTTTATATTTATTGTTCAAATTGGGACAGATAAATCGGATAAAAAATTTTATATCCGTAATTAATCGGTAGTTTTACGGATATATGGTTCTTATCTACGGATATAATGGTGTTTACCTCGTATAAAATCCCCTTGTATGCCTCCTATGTACTTTTACATCATATTTGTATATTTAAAGAGGACATAGTAAATTTATCACCTTTATAAGAGCAAAAAAATAAACCTTTCATATGAAAGGTTTAGAAATTTTCCATTGTATTAGATGTAATCGATTTTGGAGCATATGGAGGACAAACGTGTAAATGACTCTTTAACACTTCGATTCCTTCCTCATTCTCTGCTCTAACGTTCATATGCACAATATGCTTGTCTCTATTTACTTCTGTAATTTCAAATAAAAAGGTTAATTTGGAATAATGATAAACGGGTTTAATAAATGTGAAACTTGATTCAACGATCGAACTTCCAGGACCCGGTAAATATTTTGATACTGCTGAAGTGACCATACCCATCAGCATGACTTGTGGCACGACAGGCTTTTTATAAGGTGTCAATGTTGCATAATCGTGTTGGATGAATAGTGGGTTGTTATCGTTTGTTAAGCCTAAATACAATAGAAGATCTTTATCTTCAATTGTTTCTTGCATCTCTAATTTTTCCCCAGCTTGGATCTCGTCTATTTTTCTTCCGAGTTTTCGCTTTTTTCCGATCAGCATTTAAAGACCCCCTCTAGATGATAACGCTTTCATAATTATCTGGAGAAAAGATTCGGGGATCTGCCCGAACCTCTCACACGCTTATGCTAATACTTTCATAACGGATTTAACAGATTCTGCCGATTGATCAAGCGCTGCTTTCTCTTCTGCCGTCAGCTCAAGTTCAATGATTTCTTCTAGACCGCCACCGCCTAGGATCGTTGGGACGCCAAGACAGATACCATCATAACCATACTCACCCTCTAAAAAGGCGATTGAAGGAAGCACTCTGCGTTGATCTTTAACGATCGCTTCTACCATCTCAACTAATGAAGCAGCTGGTGCATAATAGGCAGATCCGTTACCTAAGAGATTAACGATTTCTCCTCCACCTTTACGTGTGCGCTCAACAATAGCATCTAAACGCTCTTTAGAGATTAATTTCTCTAACGGGATTCCACCTGCATAAGAGTAGCGTACGAGTGGCACCATATCGTCTCCATGACCACCAAGAACAAAACCAGTAACATCTTTTACAGATACGTTAAGTTCCATAGCAACAAATGTACGGAAACGTGCTGTATCTAGTATTCCTGATTGTCCGATTACACGGCTTTTAGGAAAACCAGATTCTTTTAATACTGTGTAAGTCATGGCATCAACTGGATTTGTTAAGACGATAATCGTGCAATCCGGAGAATGTTTAACGATCTCCTTCGTTACGCTCTTCATGATTCCAGCGTTTGTGTTTACAAGATCATCACGACTCATACCAGGCTTGCGAGCAATTCCTGCTGTTATAACAACTACATCAGATTCTGCTGTATCTGCATAATCGCTCGTACCCGTAATCGATGCATCAAAACCTTGAACAGGACTTGCTTCCATCATGTCTAGCGCTTTACCTTTTGTAGGGTTTTCCATTTGAGGAATATCAACTAATACTACATCCCCAACTTCTTTTTGTCCTAGGATAAAAGCCGTTGTTGCTCCTGTAAATCCTCCACCAATAACCGAAATCTTTTTTCGTTTGTTAGCCATGTCTTTCCCTCCAGGAACAGTTTAAAAAACATAAAATATGTTGAGAAGACCCCTTATAAAAAGGGGTCAGTTAGATTACATGTTTTTGATTAGTTCGTCAGCAAACTCAGAACATTTAACTTCTGTAGCGCCGTCCATCAAACGTGCAAAGTCGTAAGTAACAACTTTACTTTCGATTGTGTTTTCCATTGAAGAAAGTACTAATTTAGCAGCTTCTCCCCATCCTAGATGTTCAAGCATCAACACACCCGAAAGAATTACAGATGATGGATTTACTTTATCAAGACCAGCATATTTTGGAGCAGTACCATGAGTTGCTTCAAAGATTGCATGTCCTGTTTCGTAGTTGATGTTTGCACCTGGTGCGATACCGATACCACCAACTTGTGCAGCAAGAGCATCAGAGATGTAATCTCCATTTAAGTTCATTGTAGCTACTACATCAAACTCAGCTGGACGAGTTAAGATCTGTTGTAAGAAGATATCAGCGATAGAGTCTTTAACAATGATCTTACCTGCAGCTTCTGCATCTGCTTGTGCTTTGTTCGCAGCATCTTTTCCGCTTTCTTCAACAATGCGGTCATACTGAGCCCATGTGAATACTTTGTCACCAAACTCAGCTTCAGCTAACTCATAACCCCAGTTCTTGAAAGCACCTTCTGTATATTTCATGATGTTTCCTTTATGAACAAGTGTTACACTCTTACGTCCTTCGTTGATCGCATATTGAATCGCTGCACGAACTAGACGTTGAGTACCTTCTGAAGAAACCGGTTTAATACCGATACCTGAAGTTTCAGGGAAACGGATTTTGTTAGCACCCATTTCATCTTGTAGGAATTGAATCAACTTTTTCACTTCATCAGATCCACTCGCATACTCGATACCAGCATAGATATCTTCTGTATTCTCACGGAAAATAACCATGTTTGTATCTTCAGGGCGTTTTACTGGCGAAGGCACACCTTTGAAGTATTGAACTGGACGAAGACAAGTAAATAGATCTAACTCTTGTCTAAGTGCAACGTTTAAAGAACGGATTCCTCCGCCTACTGGCGTTGTTAATGGTCCTTTAATCGCAATTATGTAATCGCGAATCACATCAAGCGTTTCTGCAGGAAGCCATTCTCCTGTTTGGTTAAACGCTTTTTCTCCTGCTAATACTTCTTTCCAAACGATCTTTTTCTCACCGTTATATGCTTTTTCAACAGCAGCTTCTAATACACGTGAAGCAGCAGCCCAAATATCAGGACCCGTTCCGTCACCTTCGATAAAAGGGATCACCGGTTGATTTGGTACGTTTAATACACCATTGTCGACTGTAATACGTTCTCCGTTAGACATTTCTAAATTCCTCCTAATTCTTGTATTGCATGTACTATACTAGTCTACTAAAAAACATAGGGAAAAGAGAAGAAGAATCCCTTCTCTTTTAAAGATATAACCTATAGTTTTTATATTATCTTTGTTCTAAAGCAACATACTGCTGCATGTCAGGTCCGATATATTCAGCACGAGGGCGGATTAAACGGTTGTTTTCATATTGTTCTAAGATATGTGCAATCCAGCCAGAAACACGGCTGATCGCAAAGATTGGCGTGAATAAGTCATGGTCGATACCTAAGCTGTGGTAAACACTAGCAGAATAGAAATCTACGTTTGGCAGCAAGCCTTTCTTCTGCTTAAGCGTATCATCAATCTTTACGCTCATTGTGTACCATTTTTCTTCACCTGTAATCGATGTTAGCTGTTTAGACATTTCACGCAAATGTTTTGCACGTGGATCGCCGTTCTTGTATACACGGTGACCAAAGCCCATAATCTTTTGTTTGTTCTCAATCGCGTTGTCCAAGTAAGATTCTACGTTTGCTTCTTCACCGATCTCAGAAAGCATCTTCATTACTTGTTCGTTTGCTCCACCATGAAGTGGTCCTTTTAAAGCACCGATCGCTGCTGTAATGCCTGAATAGATATCAGAAAGAGTAGCTACACAAACACGTGCAGTGAACGTGGATGCATTTAGCTCATGGTCAGCATGTAGAACTAATGCTTTATTAAAGGCTGTTTCAGAAATTTCATCAGGTTCTTTACCTGTAAGCATATATAGGAAGTTAGCTGCATAGCTAAGTTCTTTTTTAGGAGCAATCGGATCTTTTCCTTCCCTAATACGTGCAAATGCCGTTACAAGTGATGACATCTGTGCTTGAAGACGGATGGCTTTTTTGTAGTTTCCATCTGTAGACATATCCTCTGCTTCTGAATCATACATCGCTAATGTTGACACGATTGTACGCAATACAGTCATAGGATGTGTATTCTTCAAAGGAAGCGATTTCATTTGTTCCAACAATTCTGCGGGCAGCTCACTAGCCTCAGCAAGTTCTGATTTAAAAGATTCTAGTTCAGATTGGGAAGGCAGTTTACCATTCCAAAGCAAGTATACAACTTCCTCAAAAGTTGCATGTTCAGCTAAGTCATCAATGCTATATCCTCTATAGGTTAATACATCGTCAATGATAGAGCTGACAGAAGAAGTCGTTGCAACAATTCCTTCTAATCCTCTTGTAGCTGTCATGGCTATCTCTCCTTTTTTTCTGTTATTCTCTCTTCTCCTTTAATTGTTTCACTTTTTAAAAAATAGAAAGAGCTTACATTTTCCATGTAATAAAAAAGCCGGATTCAAGGTTACATTCCCAACTTTTTTAATCTCGAAACTGAGACTTGAAAAATGAAAGACTATTTAAAGGAAATGGGACATACACATCAATTATAAACAATAATCTGATATTTGTGAACGGATATCACTTATTTCGTGCGGAAAGCGTCATGAACCTGAAAACATTCCAACGACTTTCATAGCCATATATGCAATTCCTGCCCCGATCAATGGTCCTACAGCAACTCCTTTAAAAAGAGCGACGGCCAGGATCGTTCCAAAGACCAAAGCAGCAGTAATATGAGGATCATTCTGAAGAAGATGAAGTCCTTTACTTGCGATTACCGCTACGAAAATGCCCGATAATAGAGCAACCCACGCATAATAAGAACGCAATGATTCAGACAACTGTTTAAACCCAATCTCACCAGATGCTATCGGAACTAATACGGCAATTGTAATGATCGTCACACCCCAATTTATCCCTTTTTGCTGTATAACAGAAAACCATTTATCACCCATACCGGTAAATTTTAACACTAACAAAAAGGCGACCGCGACGATTAAAGATTGATTTTTTGCCAATAAGCCAATGATTAATAATCCGAATAAAAACAGTAAAGGTCCCATAGATTTTCATTCCTTTCTCACTAATTTATATGTACGTAAAGGCAGGTGGAAAATTTGTATGCTGAACTGACACATCGTTTATTGCGTATTGGATTTATTCTATCCCTCGCTGTTGCCCTTATTTTTTCTGGCTATTATGTTTCTGCTATTCTTTATCCTTTCATAGCAGGCGCAATCATAGCGCTTATGATCAACCCGTTTGTAGACTTTATCGTAAATCGTTTTAAAGTGAATCGAGCACTTGCCGTTATTCTTTCTATATTAGGCCTTTTAGGTGTAATTGTCTTGTTACTAACCTTGCTCATTCAAGAGATGATGACTGGTTTTGCCTATATTGCACATGAGTTACCCGCTTATATTCAAGAATTGGTCTTTTACTTTGAACGATCATTTAAAATGAACGTTCTCCCTTTATATCAAGATTTACTCTCTATCTATAGCAAGTTGGGAACCGATCAACAAGAAACGGTCATGGATAATATCGAAAAGATTGGAACAGGAATAACCACGAATGCATCTAGTATGACACAGGCCGTGATTAATAGTGTCTCTCTAATGATCGTAAGTCTCCCAACTTTTTTAACGGTTTTTATCTTTTCTCTTCTCGCTGCTTTTTTTATAAGTAAAGACTGGTACCGACTGATAGGGTTTCTTAACGCGCTCTTTCCTGAAAAATTAATCCACACCGTCACAACGGTATATGTAGAACTAAGAAAAGCTTTATTCGGTTTTTTAAAAGCACAGTTAACCTTAATCTCTATCACAGCATGTATCGTATTAGTAGGTCTTTTGTTGATGCGAATTGATTATGCAGTTACCATATCTGTTCTGATTGGGGCGATAGATCTACTGCCATACCTTGGGACAGGTGCTGTCTTTCTGCCATGGATCGCTTATTGTTTCTTAACAGGAAATTATACGCTGACGATCGGACTATCCATTTTGTATGGAGTTGTTGTTATACAAAGACAGATTATGGAACCAAAGCTTTTATCAAAAACGATCGGACTCGATCCTCTTGCTACACTAGTCTCTTTATTTGCTGGATTCCAGCTTCTTGGGTTTGTTGGCCTTATCATCGGACCTGTTATCCTAGTTGTTATTCGTGCACTCTACGAAGCAAAGTTCTTTCATGAGATCTATCAATTTGTTATGAAGCCTGTACACAAATAAAAAGAACGATTGCTGAAAGTGAGCATCGTTCTTTTTGTTATGTTTTTGTATTCATTGGTGTTCTTGTTAGTGGTTGGTTTCCGCTCCAGGTTGCACGCTTTCCACGGGGCGAACGGTGAGTCTCCTGCCGCTTTGCGCCATTAGGAGTCTCCACCTGTCTAGTTGCAGTGGCTAGCCCCTCGAGATCAAAAGTTAAACGGACAAGAAGGCAAAATGCGCCTTCCTAGCCCATTCAACTTTTGCTGGTCGGGGCTGAACGAGCCACTTTTACATTTCGGACTGACCGCTCGTCCCGTAGGAGTCGGCAACCTTCCACTACAACCAACTGTCTAAGAAGAACTTCAAAGAACTTAAAAGAAAAAACTCTTAGAAAACCTTTTCTAAGCTGACTCTCTGTCAGTAGCTAGTAACTCTACCTTCTTTTTATGAAGTAAAACTGTCCTGATTGCATCTTTTGGAAGAGTTTCGCTTTCATCCACAACTTCACTGGTTTTCTTAGTGGAGGGATAAGTAAGAAGAAACCTATAATGTCAGTTAGAAATCCAGGTGCTAAGAGTAATGCACCACCGACCAGAATACATGCCCCATCAAGAACTGCTTCTCCTGGCATCTGACCGCTCTCGAGCTGCATCTTCACGCGTTGAAGCGTCTCTACCCCTTCTTTTTTTGCCAAATAAGCACCTAATATACCGGTAATAAATATTCCAGCAATCGTTGCAGGGATTCCTATATATTGCCCTGCCAAGATAAACAGAGCTACTTCAATAGCAGGAATAAGAATAAATATAGGTAATAGCTTACGGAACATTTAAATCACCGCTTTCGTTAAACAAATAATAAGGAGATCTAGCCTATGCCATTTTTTACGTATCAAAAAAGAGAAGGTTTCACCCTTCTCTTTTCGTATAATTAGATAACGTTCTTTCTTCCGTCATAAATGTATCCAACAGAAGCATCAATCGTAATCTCTTGGCCATCTTTAAAGATTTCCGTAGCATTTTGTAAGCCAACGATAACAGGAATACTTAGAGATACTCCACATACAGCAGCATGGCTTGTTAATCCGCCTTCTTCTGTAATAACAGCTGATGCTTTTTCAAATGCACCAATCATATCACGGTCCGTTCCAACTGTTACAAGAATTGCGCCTTCAGTCATCTTTTCCATCGCTTCTTGAGCTGTTTTAGCTACTACTACTTTCCCTGAAGCTGATGATTGTCCGATTCCTTGAGCTTTAGCAAGCACATCACCAATAATGTGAACTTTCATTAAGTTTGTAGATCCAGATTCACCTACTGGTACACCTGCGGTAATCACTACAAGATTGCCATGTTGAACAGCTTCAGCTTTAATCGCTGAATCAATCGCAATTTGGAACATTTCATCTGTTGTTCCAGCTTTCTCACCTTTTACAGGTGTTACTCCCCAAACAAGTGCAAGCTTACGGCAAACGTCTTCGTTGCTTGTTACAGCGATAATAGGAGCTTTGGGACGATATTTCGAAATCATACGAGCTGTTTGTCCTTTTTCAGTAGCAGTAATAACAGCATCTGCATCAAGGTTAAGAGCTGTAAAGGAAACAGATTGAGAAATCGCGTCTGTAATTGTCGTTTTGCTTTCTTTGCTTCTTGAAGATAATAATGTTTTATAGTTCAAAGAACTCTCAGCACGGCTAGCAATCTTATGCATGGTAAGAACCGCTTCAACTGGATAAGTACCAGCAGCTGTTTCACCTGAAAGCATGATGGCATCTGTTCCGTCAAAGATCGCGTTTGCTACGTCACTTGCTTCAGCACGTGTTGGACGCGGGTTACGCTGCATAGAATCTAACATTTGAGTTGCTGTAATAACAGGCTTTCCAAGCTCGTTACACTTTTTAATCAGCATCTTTTGTACAAGAGGTACTTCTTCAGCCGGAATTTCAACACCAAGGTCACCACGTGCTACCATAAGACCGTCAGAAACAGCAAGGATCTCATCGATATTGTCTACACCTTCTTGGTTCTCGATCTTAGGGATGATTTGAATATGGTTAGCGTTGTGTCGATCTAAGATCTCACGAATTTCAAGAACATCTGTTGCACGACGTACGAATGACGCAGCAATAAAATCAACACCTTGCTCGATACCAAATTCGATATCTTTTGCATCTTTGTCTGTGATACCAGGAAGTTTCACGCTTACGTTAGGTACGTTTACACCTTTTTTATTTTTTAATGTACCGGAGTTTAAGATTTTTGTAGTCAGTTCTTTTTCGCCGATCGCTGTTACTTCAAGTTCGATCAGTCCGTCATCAAGCAGGATTCTTGATCCAACATGTACGTCTTCAACAAGACCTGGATATGTTACAGAGATCTTTTTGTCGTTACCCACTACTTCTTCCATAGAAACGATTAATTCGTTTCCAGCAACAAGTTCAGCTACTCCGCCTTCTAGCGTTTGAGTACGGATTTCAGGTCCCTTTGTATCTAACAGGATCGCAACTGTTTTTCCAAGCTCTTTCGATGCTTCACGAATGTTGATGATTCGTTGACCGTGCTCATCAAAGTCACCGTGAGAGAAATTTAGGCGGGAAACGTTCATCCCAGCATTCATTAATTCTTTTAACTTATCAATACTTTCGCTTGCCGGTCCTATCGTACAAACGATTTTTGTTTTGCGCATCATGTAAATGGCCTCCTGATTTTCTTTTTTCGCAGAAAGGCATCGTAAGGCTTCTGCAGTTAACCCGCAGCCGTACGATGCATTAAGCAGATTATATGGATAGTTCTTGTGATAACTTGTACATTTGTCTATCTATCGAATGTTTTCTAGATAATACCTCTGTAATGTCATAATCAACAAGTTTGTTATTTTCAATACCTACTGTACGACCAGCTTTGCCTTCTAATAAGAGTTCAACCGCTTGCGCACCTAGACGGCTTGCTAATACCCGGTCAAAAGCTGTAGGTGAACCACCGCGTTGAATGTGCCCCAGAACAGTAACCCTTGTTTCGAAGTCTGTAAGCCTTTCGATCTCTTTAGCAACATCCACGCCGCTTCCACAGCCTTCTGCGACAATAATGATACTATGTTTCTTACCGCGCTCGTGTCCTCGTTGCAGCTTTTGTACGACTTGATCCATCTTGTGGTCTTCTTCTGGAATGAGAATCGTCTCAGCTCCATCTGCAAGGCCAGCCCATAGAGCCAAGTCACCAGCGTCACGTCCCATAACTTCAATGATATAAGTACGCTCATGTGAAGTAGCTGTGTCACGAATCTTGTCGATAGCATCGATAATCGTGTTTAGTGCTGTATCAAAACCGATTGTGAAATCTGTACCAGGGATGTCATTGTCGATCGTACCAGGTACACCAATCGTTGGATAACCTTGTTCAGACAATTTCTTAGCACCTTGGAAAGAGCCGTCTCCACCAATAACGACTAATCCTTCGATACCGAATTTTTTTAACTGCTCGATACCTTTTTGTTGTCCTTCTGGTGTTTTGAACTCTAAACAACGTGCTGAATGAAGCATTGTGCCTCCACGATGTATAATATCTCCAACAGATCCTAATTCTAGTTTCTTAATATTCCCCGAAATTAGTCCTGCATAACCATTGTATATCCCATAAACTTCTAAGTCATGGTAGATTCCTTTTCGAACAACCGCCCGAATCGCAGCGTTCATGCCTGGTGAATCGCCACCACTTGTTAGAACTCCTATCCGCTTCATGAAACATTTCACCTCTCTAGTTCTCTCGTCTTATTAAAATATCATGTTCAAATGTTGAACACAATAGACAACAATAGGCAAAAAAATGCGCCTTTCTACAAGCAGAAAGGCACATTCCCTATTTAACAACAATGGAATCGTTTACAAACCCAAATTGTCCGATTTTTTTATATTTTTCATAGCGTTGATTTATGAGCTCTTCTTGAGACATAGACAACAGAGAATCTAAAGAAGTTTCCAAAACCTGGTCGATCAATTCCGCCTGGTACTTAGCATCTTTATGTGCTCCGCCCTTAACTTCTTCAATAATCTCGTCTATAATTCCTAACTCCTTTAAGTCTGGAGCAGTGATTCTCATCGATTCTGCTGCTTTTTTCGCCATCGAAGCATCTTTCCAAAGAATGGCAGCTGCACCTTCTGGGGAGATAACAGAGTAGGTTGAGTTCTCGAGCATGTGTACATAATTCCCTACACCTAATGCTAATGCTCCACCGCTTCCACCTTCTCCGATCACAACACAAATAACAGGAACAGTTAATCCTGCCATCTCAACTAGGTTACGAGCGATCGCTTCACTCTGCCCTCTTTCCTCAGCTGCTTTTCCTGGATATGCTCCTTTTGTATCAATGAAACAGATAATAGGTCTATTAAACTTCTCCGCTTGTTTCATTAAGCGAAGTGCCTTACGATAGCCTTCTGGATGTGGCATCCCAAAATTTCGACGAAGATTTTCTTTCGTATCTTTCCCTCTTTGGTGTCCGATGATCGTTATAGGTAGATTCTTATAAAAAGCTACGCCTCCAACGATCGCTTCATCGTCACCAAAAAGACGGTCTCCATGTAATTCGATGAAATCCGTAAACAGATAGTTAATATAATCAAGGGTGGTTGGGCGTTCAGCATGTCTGGCAATTTGAACACGATCCCAAGGTTTCATCTCTGAATACGTACTGTTTTCTAGGTTAGACAATTTTTCTTCTAGCCTTTTGATCTCATCAGTTAAATCAATATCTTTTTCATCCATAAATGATTTAAGTTCTGCGATCTTTTTCTCCAGCTCGTGTATCGGTCTTTCAAATTCTAGTTCTGCAGCCATGCCTTACACCCTCCCTTCTGTATGAATCTTTAATAGCGTACTCAATGTTTTCTTCATTTCGCTTCTATGAATGACTTTATCTAACTGTCCATGCTTCAATAGAAACTCAGCAGTCTGAAAATCATCTGGTAATTCTTGGCGAATGGTTTGCTCGATGATTCTTCTGCCAGCAAACCCAATTAAGGCTTTAGGTTCAGCAAAATTGTAATCACCAACAGATGCGAAACTTGCGGAAACTCCCCCAGTAGTTGGGTGTGTCATGATAGAGATGAAAAGCAACCCTCTGTCACTTAATCGTTTAAGAGCGACACTCGTTTTAGCCATCTGCATCAGGCTTAAAACGCCTTCTTGCATTCTAGCTCCACCTGATGCTGTAAAGATAATAAACGGTGTTTCTTTATCGATCGCGTGCTCGATCGCACGTGTGATCTTCTCACCTACAACAGAACCCATGCTACCCATTCTAAAGCGAGAATCCATAACCGCTAATGTTACATCAAGGCCATCTATCTGACCTGCACCTGTAACAACAGCTTCGTTAATTTTGGTTTTCTTTCGGTCGCCTTCTAGTTTCTCCACATAATCAGGAAACTCTAAAGGATTTCCTGAAATCATATCTGCGTCATATTCTGTGAATGTTCCTTCATCAATCAGTGCAGCTATTCGTTCTTGTGATGACATTGGATAATGGTATTGACAACCTTGACAAACAAGCAAGTTTTTTCTTAGTTCTTTTGTTACCATGATGTGCTTGCATTCTGGACATTTACTCATAATCCCTTCTGGTACGTCTTGTTTAACTTTACCAGTCGGTATTGTGGCATATTTTTTCTTTTTTACAAACAATCCTTTTATCATAAATGAATAACACCACCTATTCGATTGCGTTTAGAGCATCGTTTTGTTTTGATAACAAACTCGTCAGCTTCACAGCATCTTTTTGTTGAAGGAGTGTTAAAACTTCCTCACAAAATGCTTGTGGCCAATACGAATTTGCTCGTTGCAATGAAGACCCATAACCCGTTAGTTCAACATATAAACGATAAAGAAGATGATTGCCGCATGCTTGAATCACAATCTTTTCAAATTGCTTGCAAGCTTCATTAACTTGTTCATGTTCGTTCGGATCCATCTGCTTAATTAGTTGTGTAAGTTTTGAGATGGTCGAAGATTTGCACCTTCGTACTGCAAGCTCTACACAGTCTTTAATAACAATATGCCTTGTTTCCTGAAGATCGTGTCTAGCTTTATTATCATTTAGAATGAAAGATGCTAGTACTTCAACAAGTCGATGACCGGTTGCTTCACGTATAAAGGTTCCTTCCCCTCTTCGTGTCTCAATCAGACCTAGAAGCTCTAGAGATCGCAGTGCTTCACGGACAGATGATCTTCCAACCTTCAGGCGGTCACTCAGCTCCCTTTCAGAAGGGAGCTTGTCACCCGCTTGAAGACCATCCTCAACAATAATAGCTTTAATTTGTTTAAGAATTTCAATATATACTTTTTCGGTAGGCTGGACAGACATTCCTCTCTCCTCTACCGGTTTCATTCATCTTTTCCGATGATCGCTAGTTTCTTAGTCTTTTCAGCGATGTCTTCAGGATTCACCCGAAGTCTTGCAACGCCTGTTTCCATAGCCGCAGTCGCTACAGCTGCCGCAACAGCAGGTGCAACGCGCGGATCGAATGGTGCAGGAATTACATAATCTGCAGTCAATTCTACTGGGTTCACTAGATTTGCAATCGCATGTACGGCTGCAATCTTCATTTCTTCATTGATATGTGTTGCACGAACATCAAGCGCACCACGGAAAATACCAGGAAACGCTAAAACGTTATTTACTTGGTTAGGAAAATCAGAACGTCCTGTTCCAATGACCATAGCACCTGCTTCACGCGCTTCATGAGGCATGATCTCAGGGTTTGGATTGGCCATAGCAAAGATGATCGGTTCTGGATTCATTGACTCAACCATTGATTTTGTTAATGCACCTTCTACTGAAACACCGACGAAAACATCTGAGCCGCTGATTACATCAGCAAGTGTTCCCTCTTGTTTTGTACGGTTCGTAAAGTTTGCAACTTCTTTTTTTACAGAGTTCATTCCGAACGGACGACCTTCATAGATCGCACCTTTCGTATCACACATGATAATATCTTTCACACCAAAACGATCTAGCAACTTAATAATAGCTATCCCAGCTGCTCCCGCTCCATTAACAACGACCTTAATCTTAGACATTTCACGCCCTGTTAATTTGAGCGCATTAACTAGACCAGCTAGTGTAACAATGGCAGTGCCATGCTGATCATCATGGAAAATTGGAATATTTGTTTCTTTCTTTAAACGTTCCTCAACTACAAAACAATTCGGCGCAGCGATATCTTCTAAGTTCACACCACCAAATGTAGGTTCAAGCAATTTTACCGTTTCAACGATCTTGTCCACATCTGTAGTATTCAAGCAGATTGGGAACGCATCAACACCAGCAAAACTCTTGAATAATACTGCCTTTCCTTCCATTACAGGAAGTGCAGCTTCAGGTCCTATATTTCCTAGACCCAATACAGCTGTCCCATCAGAAACGACAGCTACAGTATTGCCTTTCATCGTATAGTCATAGACTTTCGTTTTGTCATCATAAATATCTTTACACGGCTCTGCCACACCAGGAGAATACGCTAAGCTCAAGTCTTTCGCGTTACGTACAGGTACCTTTGATTTCGATTCTAATTTCCCTTGATGTGTGCGGTGCATGTGTAGTGCTTCTTCTCTTAATGTAGACATTTTTTCATCTCCTAATGATTTTAAATTTAAGGTTGATGAGCCAATTAGGAGGTGGTCAGACCACTAATATTGACTCATCCATTATAACAAAAGTTAACAAGCTGTAAAGGTTTTTAATTTCTTCTAAATACGACATTACCCTCACCAATAACAGATTGCAATTCTAACAACAAATTTTCAGAAACATTTACTTTCTGAGAGATCTGGACCTTTTGTCTATTTTCTTCATAGATAAGAACAACAGATGTACTTCCTTTTGATTCATCAAAAATCGCCTTCACAGCATTAAGATGCTGAGGTGATTGATGGTCTTTATCTATCTTAAGAAATAGTGTTGGCTGCTCGTTTGACTTCAGATCTTGGAGCAGTCTGCATTTGTTCACAAGTATCTGTAATGTTTCGTTACGGTGTTCCACACTTCCTTCTATGAACAATTGTTGTCCTTTCTGCAGAAGAGAGTGATTGGCTTCATAAACTTTTGGAAAAGCCACGGCTTCTATCTCACCGCTCTCATCGCTAATCGTCAGGAATGCCATGAGTTCTCCCTTTTTTGTTTTAATCGCTCGTACTTTGTCAACTAATACACCAAGACGAACGGAAGATCTTTTTTCGTTTAATTCATTTATGTGGACGGCTTTCCAGCTGCTTAACGTCGTTCGATATCGTTGCAGCGGATGTGAGGAAAGGAAGAAACCTAGAGCTTCTTTTTCAAATTTAAGCTTCTCGCCTTCTTGAAAAGTTTGAACGGAAACGTAAGAAGGTTTAGGTAAATTAATATCATCATCAAAAAGATACATCTGATTCTTTCGCGAGATTTCCTGAACCTCTTCTCCATATTCTATCGCAGTTTCTAATGAAGCTAGCAACACTGCTCTATCTTGTCCCAATTCATCCATTGCTCCAGCAAAAATTAATGATTCGAGTGTACGCTTATTCACAACTTTTTGAGGACAGCGTGAACAAATATCGAACAGATCTTGAAACGGTTCTTTTTCATTTTCTGCCATCAGCATCCTAATGGCATTGTATCCAACATTTTTAATAGCCAATAACCCGAATGAAATATGAGATCCGTTTGAAATGAAAATTTCGCTGCCTTTTTTTATAGATGGTGAGAGTACAGGTATGCCTCTTTGCTCGGATTCTTTAATATATTGATTTACTTTATCATGATTGCCGATAACACTTGAAAGCAGGGCAGCCATAAAGTGGGCAGGATAGTTTGCTTTTAAGAATGCAAGCTGATAGGCGATGACACTGTATGCAACAGCATGGCTCCTCGGGAACCCGTAATCAGCAAAGCGTACGATCAAGTCATATAGCGCATCTGCAGATTTTTCATCATAGCCTTGCTTTAAACAACCTTCAACAAAGTGTTGTCGCTCCCGAAGAAGAATATCCCGTTTCTTCTTACCTACTGCTCTTCTCAGTAAATCTGCTTCTCCTAGTGTGAAACCAGCCGCTTTTGTTGCAATCTGCATGATCTGTTCTTGATAGACAATTACTCCGTACGTGGATTTTAAAATCGGTTCAAGATCAGGATGCATGTAGTGTACGGTCTTCAGACGATGTTTACCCGCGATATAGTCAGGAATATTCTGCATCGGACCCGGCCGGTAGAGAGCATTTACTGCTACGATATCTTCAAACTCTGTCGGCTTAAGCTGCTGAAGAACTTTTCTCATCCCATCAGACTCAAGCTGAAACACACCTGTAGTATCTCCTTTCGCAAGAAGATCAAATGTTTTCACGTCGTCGAATGGTATATCATTTAGATCGATCTTCACATTTTCATTTTCTTCGATCGCCAATAAGATATTTTCAATAAGCGATAAATTCCGCAAACCCAAAAAGTCCATCTTCAAAAGACCTGCAGCTTCAAGCCACTCCATACTGTATTGTGTAAGAGGTATACCGTCATGCCCGGTTTGTAAGGGTACTTTTTGAACAAGTGGAGCTCCCGACAAGACTACACCTGCAGCATGAGTTGATGCGTGTCTCGGTAAACCTTCAAGTGTCATCGCGATCTCAACAAGCTTTCTCACATCCGGCTCTGTTTTGTACGCCTGTTGCAGGCCAGCTGACTCTTTCAATGCATTTTCCAACGTGATTCCAGGTCTTGATGGAATATTCTTTGCGGTAAGATCGATGAGCGCAGGAGCAAAATCCATCACTCTGCCCGCATCCCTTATAGCAGCTCTTGCTGCTAGGGTACCAAATGTAATAATCTGTGCGACATAATCTGTACCATACTTACGAGCTACGTAGCTTAGTACTTCGTCCCGACGGTTATCAGGAAAATCGATATCAATATCGGGCATCGTAACCCGCTCCGGATTTAAGAAACGCTCAAAGATCAACTGATGATGGATCGGGTCAACGTTCGTAATCTGAAGAACGTAAGCTACTAGTGATCCTGCTGCCGAACCCCTTCCTGGCCCTGTAATCATCTTTTCGTCGTGTGCAAATTTCATAAAATCCCAAACGATTAAGAAATAATCTTCAAAGTTCATACTCTTAATAATGTTAAGTTCATATGATAATCGTTCGTTTATTTCAGGTGTTACCGTTTCATAACGCTTCAAAAGTCCTTCATTACAAAGCTCAGTCAGATATTCATAGCTGTTCTTATTATTTGGTACAGGATATTTGGGCAAAGCAATGCTACCAAGCTCAAGCTCGAGTGAACATCTTTCAGCCAGTTTAACCGTTTCATCTAATGCATCCTCCGCATGAGAAAATACACGTTTCATCTCTAATGGGGATTTAAAATAAAAGTCATCTGTCTGCAGTTTAAATCGATCACGATTGCTTTTCTTTTCGCCTTGTTTGATGCAAAGCAGGATATCATGTGCGTTTGCATCCTCTCTTCTCATATAATACGTTTCATGCATGCAGACGAGTGGAATGAGAGACTTCCTTGAAAGGTTTTGAAGTTGGAGATTAATTGTTTTTTCTATACCTGTATCATGATCTTCTAGTCCAAGATAAAAACGATCTTTAAAGCACGTTTTATAAAAGTGAAGTAGCTTATCTAATCGTTGATCGTCAAGATTTTCACGAGTAAGAAATTGCTGAATCTCACCTTCCATACCTGAAGAAACAGCGATAAGGCCCGCTGCATGATTTGAAATTTCTTCATAAGAAAGAGATGACACTTCACCGTCCAGCTTTGTCTGCATAAGCGTTGTGAGTTTTAATAAATTTTCATAGCCTTCTATGTTCATCGCATACAAAAGAAGTTTATTGCCTGAACTTATCTTCTCTTTTGTATCCTCTTGATCACTTCCAACCTCTGCTTCCAATCCAATGATAGGTTTGATGCCAGCTTTTACACATGTAGTATAAAACTTTAAGGCACCATGCATGTTTGATTTATCTGTTAAGGCTAAAGACGTATACCCAAGCTCTTTTGCATACTGAACAAGCTCTTCGATCCGACAAGAGCTTTCAAGAAGCGAGTATTCACTATGTATATGCAGTGGGACAAACCCCATACCATCACTTCCTTTACGCACCTGTTTGCATTCCATTATAGTACAGAAGTTCGTATGTGTTAATGAAACAGTTTTCAACAGCGAGCGGTTATTCATTTTCTATCATATAAGCATACACTCCACCTATTATCCATACATTGAGTAAGAGGGGAGGTTGTCTCATGGTGCGTGAATTTTTTGCGAATATCATATTAGATTTTGCTATAGCTTTCGGCGTGTTGTTGGGTGGAGCGTTAATCGGCGGTCTTGCCGCTTTTCTTGTAGGAAAAGCACCTATATATGAAATGATGGAGCTTGCAAAAAGACTTAAAATATGGGCAATCGTCGCTGCTATCGGTGGAACGTTTGATACGATCACTAATTTTGAGCGAAGCTTTGAAAACGGCGCTACTATAGAGATTTTCAAACAATTAACCTATATTTTCGTTGCCATTGCTGGTGCTAATTCTGCCATGCAACTGATTCAATGGCTCAGCCAGGAGAACATTAACTGATGAGGATCCCACCGCTATATCAACGAAAAGGCTACCAGCGTTTTTTTGCTGGGATAGCGATCGGGTTTATTATCGGCTGGGCATTTTTTTTAATACAAGGCGGCTTAGCTCATGAAAGGCTGATTGTAAAAATTGAAAAGCAACGAGTAAAAATTAATGATTTGGAAAAGAAGAACAAGATCTTAACCTCGGATGATGAAAAAGCAAATAAAGAACTCGCCAAGAAGTTTAAACTTCATGAAGTGAATGCTAGGTTCTCAAACCAGGATTCTTCAAAGTTATCAAATTTAACAAGGCTGCACATAGCAAAAGCAGTTGAAGACGATCTAGAGCATCTAATAGGAGAAGATACAGAAACACTTGCTAAAAGCCATTCCTTACTTGTACAAGCTATTGAAAATAAAACATACCGTCTTGATGACGACGAGCAAACTTATGAGGTGAAAATCGATCACTTGTATTTATACACAGGTGTTCTTCGAATCTATATATCAGCTAAAATCAGTGAATGATTATGCATAAATAATGGTCGAAATATTACGTTTTTATGAATCTTTGGGCAAAGAAATGGCAATCCCTCCTTCAATTGTATAAAATATGTGTAAAGAATAATTCTAGAGTGATTATTGGGGGGAAACTACATGATTATCAATCGAAAAGAACTTGCCCGTGAAAAGGTAAAGGAATTACAGAATGGCTTTTCTGCTTTTGCAGAAACGAAAGAAGTAGCAGACCTAATCAAGAGAGAGCTTGCAAAATTAAACTTAAAAGTGCATGAAGATGTAACAGATGTTGGCTCTTGGTTTATCCCTGAAAAAGCTAACTAAATCTATTTCATGCTAAAGCATAAAAAGGCCCCCCCGATGAGGCCTTTTTTATTTAGATTTATATTCTTTACAGAGGTTTCGAAGTTCAGCGAGTACAGACATCGTTTCGTCTTCTGTATATACGGTTGCTCCTGATGCTCTCGGATGTCCACCACCATTGAATTTAGTTGCGATCTTATTAACTACAGGACCCTTGGACCTTAATCTTACTCTGATCTGATCTGGTTCATCCACAAAAAACACCCACGCTAACAAGCCTTCAACATGTGAAAAAGAATTCACTAAAAGGGATGCTTCACCTGCTGACGTGCCGAACTTTTTCAATGTATCTTTTTTTAAGTGGATATACCCTACGCAATTATCAACAATTGAAAAGTTTTGAAGAACATAACCGTTCAACCTCACAAGTTTCTCAGAAATTTTATATAGATTTTCGTGAATTTCTGATGGCGAGAATCCTGTCTCTAATAACGCCGCTGTATAATGATGAGTCTTCTGAGTCGTATTTGAAAACAAAAAGCGACCAGTGTCCCCAATAATACCAGCATAGATAAGTCTTGCTGCATGTTCATCAAGCTTAAGTCCAGACGTTGCTCCGAAAAGATAAAGATCCATTATCATCTCAGATGTAGAACTTGCTTCAGTATCCACCCAGATTAAATCTCCATAAGGATCTTCGTTAGGATGATGATCAATTTTAATAATAAAATCTCCAAGTGAATACCGATGATCACTGATACGAGGTGAGTTTGCTGTATCGCAAATGATGACTAAAGCACCTTTGTAAACATCGTCTTCTATGACATCCATTGTATTTAAGAAGGTAAGACCCGCTTCCTCTTCCCCTACAACATACACTTCTTTTTGAGGATAGCTCGCCCTAAGGATCGCTGAAAGCCCACCTTGTGATCCAAGCGCATCTGGGTCTGGTCTGACATGTCGATGAATGATTATTTTTTCATACTGTTCGATTACTTGTAAGATTTGTTCTTTCATAGCAGACTCCTTTTAGATGTCGTTGTGGCAATTATGGTTTTAAACGTTTACAATATAGTGGAGTAAATACGTGGGGGAATTTTCAATGCCTATTTTTATTATCCTAATTATACTTTCTTTTGCTCTATATGTGTTCTATAAAGTTTCTGAAGTACGTGCAAAAGAACCATTCTTAAAGCGCTGGACAGGCACAAAAGCAAAAATGGCACTCGGTTCATTCTTAGCTTCCTTCGGTCTGAACGAACTAACAGCAGTTGAAGGACGTGTACAGCTTTGGGTGGCACTAGTCTTTTTAATTTACGGAATCGTTCTTTTAATCATGAATTATAAAATGTACAAGCATTTCCTTACGCTTGCACGTGAAGAAGCACAGAAAAATTAAATACGTATGGATAAAAAGTCCCTGCAGGAGGGACTTTTTTTTATGAACGATGATCAAGAAGTTGTGCCATCATCATTGCTTTTCCAACAATCTTTCCATCATGATGGATTTCCACATCTACTTTTCCAAATTTCCGACTCACTTCAAGCACTCTTGGAATCAGTTCGATATCACTATCAATCTGTACAGGCTTAATATAGTAAAACGTTACGTTCTCCACAACGAGGTCGCCTTTTTTAATTTTTCTGAGTGCTTTCCGTGCGGTTTCAGTAACGATGGTCATCAATACACCATATGAAACAGTACCTAGGTGGTTGGTCATCTGCGGTGTAATTCTACAGAAGTACGTAACCTCGTTATCCACCTTTTGTTCTTTTAACTCTGTAGTTATCAAATCATCAAAGGTCGCGCCCACTTGAGGCTGCTTTTGCATCATTTGCATCGCTTTTAATACATCTTGCCTTGTTAAGATTCCGATCAGTTTATGAGAAGTTCCGATAACAGGGAGCAGTTCGATCCCTTCCCAGATCATCATATGAGCACATGCTGCAACAGATGTTTTTTCCGTAACGGTTAAAGGTGCACGAGTCATTACTTTTTCAACCTGCATGGAAACAGGAACACCTATAATGTCTTTAGAAGTGACTACACCTGTTACGCGATTGCCTTGATCGACTACCGGATAACGACTATGCATCGTTTGTTGATTCAATTCGTGCCAACGCTGCACTTTATCATGTTGATAAAGATAATGCGTCTCATCGACCGGAATTAAAATATCAGAAGCTAAAACGATATCCTTCTTGATCAAACGGTCATGAATCGCTTTATTTATCATTGTCGCAACAGTAAAGGTATCATAGCTCGTAGAGATAACAGGAAGTTCAAGCTCGTCAGCGAGTCTTTTCACTTCTTCTTCTGTATCAAAGCCGCCAGTAACTAAGATTGCACTCCCTGCTTTCAGTCCAAGTTCATGCGCGTTCACACGGTTACCGACGATCAACAAACTCCCCGCATCAACATAGCGCATCATCGCTTCAAGTTTCATAGCTCCGATTACAAATTTGTGCAGCGTTTTATGAAGACCAGCGCGCCCGCCTAGTACTTGTCCTTCAACAATATTTACTACTTCAGCAAACGTTAACTTTTCAATATTACTTTTTGCTTGTCTTTCGATACGTATCGTACCAACACGTTCGATCGTGCTTACGATCCCCTGGTTTTCAGCTTCTTTTATCGCTCGATAAGCTGTTCCTTCACTAACGGTCAGATCTTTTGCAATTTGCCGAACGGAGATTTTTGATCCGACATCAAGGTCCAAAATATGCTGTAGTATTTGTTCATGCTTGGTTAGCATTACGTTCACCGTTCCTTCTACCTGTATCTATCTGTTTTATCACTTTGACTAATACAGATTATACAGGCATTAGAACAGAAACTCAACTTTCCATGTGTATCCTTTTTTTCATTTTTGAATCTGAAGCTATACTTTGCTTTTTAACAGCCCTTTTTGGAGCCGTATCCTTTTTAAACAATAAGCTGACCAAAAGCATACCGGCAAATCCTATCCAAGCTACTGAAAAAAGTTGTTGCAGAAGCGGGCCGTCAAACGATATAACAGGTATCGCTACATAGAAAAGCACCAACAACATTAATACTTTTGCCATTTTTTCTTGTCTCATAAAAAACACAACCTCCCTTACTATCATTGGTATGCATAGAAAGGGAGGTTAGAATCATTATACGCTTATACTTTCGCCGCTTTGGAGCACTTTTCCTTTGTTTCCAAGTTTAGATGTGAATGAGGTTTCTGGATCTTGTTCAATCACAGGAAACGTATTGAAATGGATTGGAACGGTCACCTTTGCACCGATCCACTCTGCGGCAATCAATGCATCCTCTGGGCCCATTGTGAAATTGTCACCAATAGGCAAGAAAGCAATATCTGGTTTTGCAAACTCTCCGATTAATTTCATATCTGAGAATAGAGCTGTATCTCCTGCATGATATAGCGTTTTTCCATCATGTGAGAATAAAATTCCCGCTGGCATTCCCGTATATACGACCGTGCCATCTTCTTGTGAATAGCTTGATCCATGAAAGGCTTGAGTGAACTTCACTTTTCCAAAATCAAATGTTCGGCTTCCTCCGATATGCATAGGATGTGCCTCTACGCCGAGTGTTTGCATGTACTCAGCAAGTTCAAATGGCGCAACGACCAAGCTGTTATTCGCTTTTGCGATCTCAACTGTGTCTCCTACATGATCGTTATGGCCGTGTGTTAAAAGAATCACATCAGCTTTTACGTCCTTAACATCGATCTTAGCTTGTCCATTTCCATTAATAAAAGGGTCAATCCAAATGGAGTGTTGATCTGTTTGAACTTCCAGTACGGAGTGTCCGTGAAAAGTCACTTTCATATTTACATGCTCCCTTCTCAAATAAACGCTGAAATACCTTACTTCCATTACATACCCTATTATAGAACAGAAAAAAAGTCCGATTCCAGAGAAAAGGAATATTGGACTTTTTCGTTTGTTATCTTTTAGTTAGATTTTAGAATAGATACGGCATCTTTATAATCTAGTTGATGCGCTTCAGCAACCGCCTTATACGTTACAAATCCATCTAACGTATTAATACCTTTTAGTAGAGCTTCATTATCTAAACACGCTTTAACATAACCTTTGTTTGCGATTTGAAGAGCATACGGTACTGTAACGTTAGTCAGACCAATCGTCGAGGTTCTAGGGACAGCGCCTGGCATGTTAGCTACAGCATAGTGAAGAACACCATGCTTTTCATATGTTGGATTATCATGTGTAGTGATTCGATCAACCGTTTCAAAAATTCCACCTTGATCAATGGCAACATCTACGATTACAGCCCCTGGCTGCATGCCTTTAATCATCTCTTCGGTAACAAGTTTAGGTGCCCTTGCTCCAGGAATTAAGACAGCCCCAATAACTAATGCTGACTCTTGAACGGCGAGAGCTATATTTAACGGATTGGATATGAGCGTATTGATCTCAACACCAAAGATATCATCGAGCTGACGAAGACGTTCTGGGTTTAAATCGATGATTGTTACATCTGCTCCTAGACCCATAGCAATTTTAGCCGCATTCGTCCCGACTACTCCGCCTCCGATAACTGTTACTTTGCCGCGTCTTACACCAGGAATTCCACTTAGGAGGATACCTAGACCGCCTTTTGGCTTTTCTAAAAATTGTGCTCCTATTTGAGCAGCCATTCTTCCTGCTACTTCACTCATCGGTGTAAGCAAAGGTAGCGTTCCGTTTGGCAACTGAACCGTTTCGTACGCAATACCCACTACTTTATTATCTGTTAACGCTTTCGTTAGTTCCGGCTCTGGTGCAAGATGTAAATAGGTGAACAAAATTAAACCTTCACGGAAGAAGCAGTACTCCTCAGGAAGCGGCTCTTTTACTTTCATGACCATGTCCATCGACCAGGCTTGAGTTGGTGTTTCAACGATAACACCACCAGCACTTTCATATTCTTCATCTGTAAAACCTGATCCGATCCCTGCGCCTTTTTGAATAAAGACCTCATGACCTGATGCCACAAGGTTCAATACTCCTGCTGGTGTCATCGCTACACGATTTTCATTATTCTTTATCTCAGTCGGTATACCTATTTTCATGTTTCAACCTCCTTTATATCACATGGAAATTTTTTCATTATTCTATAGTTAACATACCACCAAAAATTCAAAATAAAAAGTTGAATTTTATTTGAATATGAACATAGTTAAGACAGCATTAAGATGCCCTAAATGGGAAAAGAACATTCTAGTTTTTAGTATCGAGAAAATTCTAAAGCTGCTAAAAATCAGAGCAATCTTTTTTTAGTACACAAAAAAAGGATAGCTCGACTATACGAACTATCCTTTCTTCAGTTATGAGAGACTTTCTTCTTCATCTAACTTTGTTCTTTGCTGTCCTTGATCTACTTTATCAACGATTCCGCTTTGATAAGCTTCTGTTATCTGCTGATGAACAGTCATTTCACCTTCAGCATCATATTCAAGCTGTTGATTGGGACGTTTTTCATTCTCCATCATTCTTTCCTCCTTCACTTGCAAGACTTTAACCATAGTTTTAGTCTTCTGAGGAAAGTTCATTTGAGCTAATTATTGGAAACGGCCATTCTTGATTGTGCTGCATCAATCTGCTGGCGAACGGCTTCGAAGCCTGTTCCACCTTCAGAATTTCGTCTTTCTACAGCAGTTTTTGGAGATAGCGCATCAAACAGATCATTTTCAACGAGCGGACACCATTCCTGATATTCATCCAAAGATACATCAAGAAGGTAGCAGCCTTTTTGAATACATTGAAGGACCATCTGCCCCACTAATTCATGTGCTTCTCGAAATGGAATTCCTTTTTTCGCTAGGTAATCAGCAAGTTCTGTAGCATTAGAAAAGTCTTGATGAACGGCTTTATTCATCTTATCAACATGAATCTTTACTTCATTCATCATGCCCGTCATGATACTTAAGCATCCTTTTACTGTTTTTACCGTATCAAAAACAGGTTCTTTGTCTTCTTGCATGTCTTTATTGTATGCAAGTGGCAATCCCTTCATTAAGGTAAGTAGGGAGATCAACGAACCATATACTCTCCCACTCTTCCCACGAATCAATTCAGCCATATCAGGGTTCTTTTTTTGCGGCATCATGGAGCTACCTGTAGTGAAGCTATCACTGATCTCGATGAACCCGAATTCTTCTGAAGACCAAAGGATCAGTTCTTCACAAAAACGAGACAGATGCATCATGATCATTGATGCGTTGCTGCAGCATTCAATCGCAAAATCTCGATCACTCACTGCATCCAAGCTATTGAGATATTTATCTCTGAATCCTAGTTCGTTCATTGTAATGTTGCGGTCGATATCAAATGTTGTTCCCGCTAAAGCCCCAGCTCCAAGAGGCAAAATATCACTACGCTTAAGACTATCTTGCAGTCTTCCTTTATCTCGATCAAGCATCCAGAAATATGCTAAAAGATGATGAGCAAATGAGACGGGCTGAGCACGCTGAAGATGTGTATACCCAGGGATGATCGTCTCTACATGTTCTTCTGCAAGATTCAACAGAGATTTTTGCAGTTCTTCTATATGATCCATGATCAATATCGTTTCTTCTTTAACATACAGATGGAAATCTGTTGCTACTTGATCATTTCGACTTCTTGCCGTATGAAGTTTGCCGCCATCAGACCCAATTTTGTCTGTTAATAATTTTTCAAGGTTCAAATGAATGTCTTCATATTTAACTGAATAAGTAAGCTCCCCTTCTTCCACTTCAGACTGAAGAGAAAGCAAACCATTCTTAATATTTTCATAAGCACTCTTATCAATTATCTTACATTGGAAAAGCATCTTAGCATGAGCCAGACTTCCTTTAATATCTTGACCGGCCAATTGCTGATCAAAAGAGATGGATGCTCCAAACTCATCTACCCATTCTTCAGGCTGTTTTGAGAAACGTCCTCCCCACAACTTCTTCACACTTTCACCTCATTTTTTTGAACCATGCTGCTTACTTTTGTAGGAAGTCCCCATAAAGAGATGAATCCTTTCGCAGCTGTATGATCAAAAGCATCGTCTGATGTATATGTTGCTAGTTTTTCGTCATAAAGGGAATAAGGTGATTTTCTTCCTTCGACGATCGCATGACCTTTAAAGAATTTAACTCGTACCGTACCTGTTACATGTTTTTGTGTTTCATCTAAAAAGGCTTTTAATGATGCATTTAGCGGTGAGAACCATAAACCTTCATATATCAGTTCAGTCATCTTCTTTTCAATAATCGGTTTAAAGTGAGCGACTTCTTTAACTAGTGTTAGATCTTCAAGCTCTTTATGTGCTTTGATTAGTGTTGTTGCCGCTGGGCATTCGTAAACTTCACGGGATTTTATTCCTACTAATCTATTTTCGACATGGTCGATTCGTCCAACACCATGAGCGCCTCCCCATTCGTTCAACTGATTTATCAGAACATCTAATGTAACATTCTGACCGTTCAGTGAAACAGGTACACCTTGTTCAAATCCAATTTCGACGACCTGCGGCTCATTTGGCGTATGTTCAAGAGCAACAGTCATCTCATAAGCTTCTTCTGGCGGAGCAGCCCACGGATCTTCTAAGATTCCACATTCATTGCTTCTTCCCCATAGATTCTGATCTATTGAGAACGGATTTTCCTTTTTGATCGGTACAGGAATATCATGATCTTTCGCATATTGAATCTCTTCTTCTCGCGACCAGCTCCACTCACGAACTGGTGCTAGAACCTCAAGATCAGGTGCTAGTGCAGCGACAGAAACTTCAAAGCGGACTTGGTCGTTTCCTTTCCCGGTACATCCATGAGCAACTGCTGTAGCTCCATATTTCTTAGCTGTTTCTACTAGCTTTTTCGCGATCAACGGTCTGCTTAATGCAGAGATAAGTGGATATTTCCCTTCATATAATGCATGTGATTGTAGAGCGACTAATGCATATTCATCAGCGTATTCCTTTTGAACATCAAGTACGATCGATTCTGATGCTCCGATTGATAACGCCTTTGATTGTATAAAAGGAAGGTCTTTTCCTTCCCCTACATCCAAGCATAATGCAATGACTTCGTATCCTTTATCCGCTAGCCACGGAATCGCAACAGATGTATCTAACCCTCCAGAATAAGCTAAAACTACCTTTTTCCCCATATGAAATCTCTCCTTTTGTTATAGACAAAAATGAATATTTATTTATTTTTATACATTTTTGTTTATAAAAATACCATTTATGATAGTTCATACTATAACAAAAACATCACAGGGATTGCAAGGTTATTCTTTAAAATGAATAAAAATAACATTTGATTTTTAACTACCATCAACACCCACCCTTTTGTACAATAGGATTAGAGGTGATTTCAGTTGCAGAATGACTTTGTTTGGGATGAAAGACTTGGAATCTTTGTTCCACATTTAGATAAAGCGTGGGAAAAGTACGATACATCCACTCAAGAAGCAATCATGTTGCATTGGGAAAGGATCAGAGGAAGAATTCCGGACCGAATCGGAGAGATCGAACGGAAAATTAACGAGCTGCAAGATCAATTATCGACTGAAGAACATTTTGAGGTCTCTTGCGAATTGAACAACAAAATCGCGAGCCTCGCTTCTGTCATAAACGATCTTTGGTTATGGTATCGATTGAATCAGAGTATAACATCCAAAATACACGATTAATTAAGGGGAATGCATATATGGTTCTCCTGATTTATTAGAAGTCTTCACATAAACAAAAGAGGATGCAAATGCATCCTCTTTTTTTGGGCTGTTTTCGTATACAATGTCACTCTTTGAATGTAGTTGATGTCTACTCTTTAGCAAACAGCTTTATTTTTTTAGCTGTTGAACAACATGTGACAGCTCGGGGATGATCAATTTTTCCATGCCCAGTTTTACAGCACCTGACGAACCAGGGAGTGCAAATATCGCTGTCCTATCCTTAACTCCCGCTACTGCTCTGCTTAGCATCGCACCAGATCCAATATCTTCTGTATAACTTAACATGCGAAAAAGCTCACCAAAACCATTGATCTCTTTATCAAACAAATAGGATAACGATTCGATCGTTACATCTCTAGAAGCTATCCCTGTGCCTCCATTAAAAAGCACAACATCAATGTCTTCGTTCTGTATGCCGTATTCTGCAGCATCTCGTATAGACTTCATATCATCTTTTACAATTCTATATTCAGAAATCTTATGATGATTTTTCTCTAAAAAAGAATGTATCAATTTGCCGCTCTTATCTGTTTCTTCATTACGTGTATCACTAACGGTTACGATCATGCATCTAACAACTTCTGGAGCTAGAGCTTTATGTTCTTGAACACTCATGAATGCAACACCTGTTTCTTAATATTTTTCGTAAAGATATCTTTTTTGATAAAACTTGTGTGCAATTTCTGTAATCTTTCTCGACTGTTGATAGTTCATAATAGCACCCAATGCCATACCGAAGATCGGCAGACCTTGAGTGAGCTTCTTTCTGAGAAGGAGAATTGCCATCATCTTCACAGCTTGCTGTATCGGATGAGACATCCAGGACACATCTGCAATCACATCTTTTCCTGCATAAAAAATCGGATCTTCTTCCTCTCTGATCTCAACCATCAGTTCGTCCCACTTTTCCTGCTGAAAACGCTTTGGCATCGTGGCTGCATGATAGACTTTTAAGGAGCGCATCATTTCTGCAGGTCTTTGTATATCATATCCATAGTGCATCGCGATAGATTGCACAGAGCGAATTCCTAGAGCAACCATTGCAGGCAGGTCTGTACCTAAGAAGAGAAGTCCTCCTGTACCTGCGAGTCCTCCTTGAGAGAATGACAACAGTCTGTTTCTTGCGATCTGCTGGTCTGCCATATAAGACAACTGATCGATCGAACACTTTTTCAGATCTTCAATTTCAAAGATATCGTCTCTAAAGACTCTAGCTTCAGACAACAGCCTTTGCTTCGTATCCAGTTGGAATTGTGAATTCTGAATAAGAGCATGAATATGAAACAGTGCAGAATCAACATACTCTCCTATCGTCTCTTGCATCTCGTCTGGAAGAAGGTCCATCTGCCTTGTTGCCCATTTTTCGTAAGTACGGCCAAAATCCGTTGGTTCATATGTAAAAAAATCTTCTTCCCACGCATTAATGTCCTGCCAGATCTGTTCTTCACGCTCTGTTAGTGCCATACATATCCTCCTTTAAAACCTTTTAAATAGTGTAGTACAAATTACTCTTAAAGTAAAAAATCTGGAGTGATCAAACTCACAGAAAAGGATTTTTCCATTCCATCAATAAAGCATGGTTAGACGATTCTTCATCCTCTAAATAATCTGGAATAAGCATCAACGGATTTCTTCCACAGCGCATTAGAAACGAGATGACCGGATCATATAGCTCTCCACTGATCACTTTATCAGCATACTGTTGAGGAGAAAGAACATGGGAGTGCTGAGAAAATCCCGGCATCCTTCCGCCACCTAGCAATCGCTCCAATTTAAGGTGAATGACCGTTTCGTACAAAGCCTGCATAAGAAGCTTGCCTAAATTTAATTTCCGATAGGATGGCCGTATACAAATATCTACAACATAAAGAGTATTCCCATTTTGATCATGATTCGTAATATAGCCATTACTGGTTATCTCTTCCCACGTATGCTGCGGATGTTTTAAATCATATTCAACGAGCAAACTCGTTATGGATCCAGCAATAACTCCATCGATCTCTACACATAGTGCGCCGTTTGAAAAAAGTGAGGTATGATTATGTAATTGTTCTTCATTCCATAATAATTCTTTTGGAAACGGAGGAGGAAAGCTTTCTTTTTGAATGGCAAGGAGTTCAGCAAAATCTTTTTGTTCATAATTTCGAACGACAGCCTTTACATTTCGATTGTTCAAGTAAAGATATTGTTCCTTTATGTACATTTTCGGCCACCCTCTTTTACAAACTGATCGTTATTTATTTACTCATTAGATGGTTTACGCTAAACGACTCCATATTCCTCCTTACACTTGCATATCTAAGCATAAAAAAACAGCCTTTTCCGGGGGAAAAGACTGTCTCTATCACTACATCGCATAGCGCATTGTATCACGCGCGATCATTACTTCTTCATTTGTAGGAATAACGATAACTTTTACTGGTGAGTGAGGATAGCTGATGAATGCCTCTTTACCACGAACTTGGTTAAGAGCAGGATCCCAATATACTCCCATGAACTCTAAGCCGCGAAGTACGCGCTCACGTACAGCTGTACTGTTCTCACCGATACCAGCAGTAAAGATGATCGCGTCGATTCCAGCCATTCTCGCTGCATAAGATCCGATATATTTATGGATACGGCTAGCAAAAACTTCTAAAGCAAGTTCAGCACGTTCGTTTCCTTTTTCTGCTTCACTTTCAATGTCGCGAAGGTCAGAGGAGAACCCAGAAACTCCAAGCATTCCACTCTTATTGTTCAATACATTAATTACTTCTTCAGCGCTTTGACCTGTTTTTTGCATGATATAAGGAATCAATGACGGGTCAATGTTACCAGAACGAGTTCCCATTGTAACTCCTGCTAAAGGTGTGAAGCCCATAGATGTATCAATCGATTTTCCACCTTCGATCGCTGCGATACTTGCACCGTTACCTAAGTGGCATGATAATAGACGAAGTTGTTCAACCGGACGTCCAAGGAGCTCCGCAGCTCTCTCTGAAACATACTTATGACTTGTTCCATGGAATCCGTATTTACGAATACCATATTCTTCATAATACTCGTAAGGAAGGCTGTATAAGAATGATTTTTCAGGCATGGACTGATGGAAAGCCGTATCAAAAACAGCAACTGCTGGTACGTTAGGCAACACGTTCTTGAAAGCTTTAATTCCAACAACATTCGCTGGGTTGTGTAATGGGGCAAGATAAGAGATCTCTTCAATCTCATGTAAAATCTCATCTGTGATCAGAACAGAGTCGTTAAACTTCTCTCCACCATGCACAACACGATGACCAATTCCTTCAATCTCATCTAGAGAAGAAATGATGTTATGTTTTACTAATTTATCTAAAAGCATAGATACTGCTTCTGAGTGATCTTGGATATCTTTAATTTCTTTTACTTTTTCACCGTTAACTTCGATTGTGAAAACTGAGTCATTTAATCCGATACGTTCTACAAGTCCTTTAGTCAGTACTTCTTCTTCAGGCATTTGAAGCAACTGAAATTTTAAGGACGAGCTTCCGGCGTTAATTGCAATAATTTTAGCCAAAATAGCCATCTCCTTCATATTCAATGAAATAGTAGGGTGTGAACTCACACTTCCATCTCACTTGAAACTATAATCCTTCCTTATTTAAACATTGACCCTTATTAATATCAAGGTTGTAAAACGCTTACACCTTATATTCATGCAATTCAGACTTGAATCCGTTTGCAATTCCATGAAAAAAACAGCATAGGATAGACCCACGCTGTTATTTTTCACGTTCCCACTCTGTTTTAAACCACTCATTAATCTGTTCCATAACATTTCCTAATCCACTTTTATTTGAGAAGGATGGAAGCTGAGCAAGCATCGCTTGTTTAGGCTTGATCGCACCTTCTCCATTCTTTTGAAGAATCAGGATACTTTTCGCATGTACGGAGGACTTGAATAATGATTCAGGTAGCTGAAGAAGACCAAGTACGGTTACTGTTTCCTTCATCCAACTTTTGAATAAGTCCGCTTGTTCACTTTCAAACAGATTGTTTGGCACGATAAAAATCCCAATGCCAGTTTCTTTCAAGTGATGAACCGCTTGCTCGATGATTAAGTGATGTGCATAAGTATGTCCTTCTTTTTCATGAACTTTAAAGGCTTTAGCGGCTTCGTCGTCTGGATAATATCCTACAGGCAAGTCGGCTACTACAACATCAACAGGATCAGCATAAAGCGGTTTGATCACATCTTGATGAAAGAGCTCTAACTTATGCTTTTGGATATTCGCATTGACCCAAGCTAATCGCAAAAGAGTTTCATCCACTTCTACTCCAAACGAAACACACTCTTTGTCTTTCAACTGGTTCATTACAGCTGTTAGCAAGTTCCCTGAACCAACTACAGGATCTAACAACGTAAGATTCTCGGATTGTTTCATGAATTTTTGAACAAGATATCCAGCGAATAATGCAACCGCATCTGGTGTCATCGCATGGTGTGGTTGTACAGCTTCTTTCATGCCTTTAAGTACAGCCAACTGGAAAGCCTTGCGCGTTTCTTCTTTACCGAATTCTGTAACGTTCACTTTTTTGTATTCATCTGTTAACACAGTTGTTAATTCTTTCGGGTATTCTTTTGGTATCTCCTGAAAGAACAGGTTTTCTCCTGATTCCACAAGAGCGTCTAAATAAGGCAGTTCAAGTTTATCCTTAATTGCCGTCGCTGTATTGTCGAGAACAACAAACAGCTTTTCTACATCTTTAAAAGAACTCATATTTAGCTTCCTCCTAAGTTTTCACAGGAAACATTTTAGCAAACTACGTACAGGATATACAATCATTAACTTCTATTGCTTGTAAAATGAATGGATTCTGCTGGATTCTATCCCTTTTAAACAAAAAAATCTCCGGTATATAAAACGCTATACCGGAGATGTCTGATTGCTTATTTCGCTGCTTTAGCAGCATCGATCGCTGCTTCGTAATTCGGATGGCTCGTTACTTCGTCTACGTATTCTACATACGTAACTTTATCAGAGCTATCAATAACAAATACGGAGCGTGCAAGAAGACGAAGTCCCTCGATCGCAACGCCGTATGCTTTACCGAATGAAAGATCACGGTGATCGGATAGCGTTTGAACATTTTCAATACCTGCTGCAGCACACCATCTCTTTTGTGCAAAAGGCAAGTCCACTGATACCGTTAATACTTTAACGTTATCCAGCTTAGATGCTTCTTCATTAAAACGACGCACTTCAGCATCACATACGCCTGTATCAACTGAAGGAACAGCAGCGATCAAACGTACACTTCCTTTAGAATCTGCAAGGCTCACTTCAGACATGTCGTTTGCCAACACTGTAAAATCTGGAGCTTGGTCCCCTACTTTTACTTCATTTCCTAGTAATGTAACTGGTTTTTCTTTAAATGTTACAGCCATGATTATATTCCTCCTTTAAGGTATAAATTATGTACTTTCCCTTTCATCTTAAAGCAATGCAGAAAAAAAAGCTAACGAGATGTTAGCTTTTTTAAAACTCATGTGTTTGTGTATTTGATGGACCATTATTATGTTTGTTCTTGTTCATCATATGCTGTAGCTTATCAATCACACCAGGTGCTAGATCTAAGATTCTCTCATACAGATGGGTACTATTATCTAAGTGGATCGTCTTGATCCCTGTATTGCTTACTACTAAGAATGCAATCGGAGTAATGGAAACTCCTCCTCCACTCCCTCCACCAAAAGGCATCTCTTTTGATTGACTAGATGAACCTTGCTGTGTGGAAGAATTACGGGATTCTTCCTGTCCACCGAACTCACTTCCACCTGCTGCAAATCCAAACCCTACTTTTGATACAGTAAGAATGACACTGCCATCTGGTGTCTCTACAGGATCACCAATAATCGTATTTACATCGATCATTTCTTTTAAGTTTTCCATCGCGGTTTTCATTAAACCCTGGATCGGATGTTCACTCATTTTTACATGCCTCCAGTCATATATTCAGAATTCACCTTAGCCGAACGACTTACTATTCGCCAGGACTTTAAGATTTTCAACATAACGACAATAGCATGCCCGATTTTGAATGAAATCATACAAGAAAAGCGCGTTTCACTATGCATCCCCTGAAAAACAGGAACAACAGATACATTCGGAGATTCTTCAAGTTTAAAAAACGTATTGAGCACTTGTATCGCTATTCCTTTAAAACCCCATACTGCTCCTGCAGCAATGGCAGACGAAGAAGCTTCTCCGAGTCCGATTGCACTGTGCCATTCTACTTTTTTCATCCTCATCTTCTTCAAAAATGCAGCGAGTATTTGATAAAAGTGGTTTATATGCTTTAGCATCTTTTTAAATGATTGATATTGATTTTTTAGTTGTAAGAACGTAATCTTCTTCTTTTCTTTTTTCTGTCCGAGCGTCGTTTCTTTTTCTTCTCTTATCTTTACAGAGTGATCTTGAGCATCTACCATGATTAGAGGTACATTCAATTTATATTTTAAAAAATGATACATTTTAAAATTGATCTGAATGTTACTATTATCATTTCGATGAACGAAATAAATGGAGATGTGGATCGTTGAAAGACTTATCACGATTAATAAAAATAGTAAGATACCTATTATGATTGTAAACCAAACCATACATGCTCTCCCCTTCTGTTATCTTTTCATTATAGGCAGAGCGCATTCAATCTAAACCTTAAGAAGTCTGTCTGTTACAATAGAATTAGGAATTTGATCTCATCACTCAGAACAAAATAGTGAAGCAGAGAAATTAAGGGAGGAAAGCAATTATGGCTGTTCGTAATAAAATCTTCTTTTTTTACAAAAAAGAAGAACGCACTTTAGAAAAGATCAACCAATTACTATCATTAGCCATAACAGAGGGGTTCGAAGTAGTTGAAGATGAGCAGGAAGCAAACATCATAGCTAGCATCGGTGGTGATGGCACCTTCTTACAAGCAGTCCGTAAGACTGGTTTCAGAGATGATTGTCTTTATGTAGGTGTGAGTACACTTGAGAATGAATTTTATTGCGATTTTCATATCGATGATCAAGCGGGTATGATTGAAGCGATGAAAAACGAACAAGTTGAAGTTAGAAAATACCCTGCTCTATCTGTAACCATTGATGGTCAAGGGTCGTTCTTCTGCTTAAACGAATGTTCTCTTCGTTCTTCCATTATTCGAACTCTTGAGATTGACGTCTTCATCGATGATCTATATTTTGAAACCTTCCGTGGGGATGGAATGATCATTTCGACACCTACTGGTAGTACAGCTTACAATAAGTCAGTTAACGGTGCGGTCGTTGACCCGATGCTAGCTTGCTATCAAATCAGTGAACTCGCTTCGTTAAATAACAATCACTACCGCACGTTAGGTTCATCGTTTATACTCAGTGATAACCGTAAGATGACATTAAAGATCAAGCATGATAACAGCCATTATCCGATCATCGGAATGGATAATGAAGCAATGAGTATTAAGCATTGTGAGACATTGAATTTTGAGCTCACAACTAAAAGAATCAAGACTGTAAAATTAAAAGACAATTCATTTTGGCATAAAGTAAAAAGAAGCTTTTTGTAGAAGATAAACAACCAAATAAAACAGCTTGCATCATCTGCAAGCTGTTTTTTTGGTTCATGATTCGCGTTCTACAAACCCTGGTTCTCATAGACAATATCACCATCTACAATTGTAAGTACAACCTTAGATTTTAAGATCTCATCTTCTGAAACTTCAAATAGATCTTGATCTAATACAGTAAAGTCAGCTAAATATCCTTTTTTAATGACCCCTTTAACATCTTCTTGCATAATGGCAGAAGCACTTCCGACAGTATATAATGATATCGCTTCAAACCTTGTTAATTTTTGCTCTGGAACATAACCTTCATGACTCTCCCCTGGTTTTCTTCGTGTTACTGCAGCAAATATTCCAAGAAGCGGATCCACTGGTTCAATAGGAGCATCAGAGCCACCTGCACAAATTAGTTTTTCATCGATCAATCTTCTGAAAGGAAAAGCATTTGGAATTCGATCCGTACCGAGTCGTTCGATCAACCATGGAAAGTCTGATGCTACAAATCCTGGTTGAATATCTAGTATGACTGGAAGTTGTTTCATTTCTGCAATTAAATTATCATCTACAAGTCCAACATGAATTAGGCGATCTCTGCCTTCCTTTGCAGGGTGATTTTTTATCGCTTCAATCGTTTGTTTCAATGCCATATCACCAATCGTATGTACAGCAACATTCATATGATACTCTCTCGCTTTTTGAACAAGTTTAGCTAGATCAATATCTGCATGGATCGATACACCTGAGGTTTCCGGTGCATCATTATAAGGCTGAGATAGCCAAGCGGTCCGGCCTCCAAAAGCTCCATCTGCAAATATTTTCAATGCTCCATACTCTACGAAAGGCAACTCATATTCCTTTTTAACATTCTTGAAGTCTTCAAAGGCTTCATGATGCACCAATAGATGAGCTCGAAACTTAATCTTTTCTCCATCAATGACAGTTCGATAAGCACTCAACGGCCTTTCTACATACCCATAATAGCTTAAGTCTTCCGAATGACCTCCTGTTAATCCTAATGAAAGTAAATATTTGATAGAGGTTTTTAAGGCCGTATTCAAATAGTTCTGTGAAGCTTCTGGCACAGCTTTCTTTACAAGTTCTGCAGCACTATCATGTAACAGCCCTGTTGCTTCTCCATCATTATCTCTTACGATAATTCCACCAGGAGGATCGATCGTATCCTTAGTGATACCTGCCAATTCTAAAGCTTTTGTGTTCGCTAAAAATGCATGCCGACACACTCTGGATAGAAGAACAGGTCGTCCACCTGAAATACCATCTAATTCTTGCCTATGAAAAATCTTACGGTCGATAAAATTGTTCTCATTCCATCCTTCTCCAATCAACCATTCATCGGATGTAAGTGTAGTTGCTTTTTCTCTCAGAGCACGTTCCATCTCTTCAGCAGAAGTCATTTCTGAGAGATCGAGTTTTATCAACTTTTCACCATGACCGATCAAATGTAGATGACTGTCCACAAATCCCGGATACATGAAGTTCTCATTTAGATCAACCCTTTTCGTAATATGCTCTCTAAATGTATTAGTTAGATGTTTTTCCGTTCCTGTTTTAATGATATGACCGTTCTCCACGTAAACAGCTTCAATATGTTCACCTTCGTTTGCCATCGTGTAGATTTTTCCGTTATAAAAGAGAGTCCCCAATTTATTTGACCACCTTTATTCATCTTCTTTTAAAAGTAGTATAACTTAAAAACCAAGCAAAAAAGCAGATAAGTTATCTGCTTTTTCCTTAAAAATCATCTTGATTTTGATGCTTCTAGCTGACGAAGCTCGATACGTCTGATCTTTCCTGAAGTTGTCTTTGGAAGATCATCAACATATTCTATGGATCTTGGGTATTTATATGGAGCTGTAAGTTCTTTTACGTGTTCTTGAAGTTCTTTTGTTAAGGCATCGTTACTTGCAGTATGATCTCGTAAAACAACAAACGCTTTAACAATATGACCACGTATTTCATCTGGACTTGCCACCACCGCACATTCTTTAACAGCTGGGTGCTTTACAAGTGCATCCTCTACTTCAAAAGGTCCAATCGTATACCCTGAGGAGATGATTATATCGTCACCTCTGCCTTCGAACCATAAATAGCCTTCAGCATCTTTCTTCGCTTTATCACCTGTCACATAATAGTCACCACGAAAAGCCATCATCGTTCGATCACGATCTTTATAATATTCTTTAAACAGAGCAGGACAATTTTTATGAACGGCAATATCACCAACTTCTCCAGCAGCAACAGGTTTTCCGTTTTCATCAATGACATCAACATCATTTCCAGGCGTCGGCTTACCCATTGAACCTGGTTTGATCTCCATACCTTCCATCGTACCGACTAATAACGTATTCTCTGTTTGTCCATATCCGTCACGTACTTTAATTTGGAAATATTTTTCGAACGTATCGATCACTTCTCGGTTTAACGGTTCTCCAGCCGATACAGCGCTCCTTAATTGTGGTAGCTTATATTGATCCAAATTATCTACTTTTGCCATTAAACGATATTCTGTTGGTGTACAACATAAAACAGAGATCTTCTGGTCTTGCAAAAGTGTTAAATATTTTTTGGGATCGAACTTACCTTGATAGACAAAACCGGTAGAACCTGTTCCTAATGTTGATAGGAATGGACTCCAGATCCACTTTTGCCAGCCTGGTCCAGCCGTTGCCCAAACTTTGTCATCTTCTGAAATGTTTAGCCAGCTCTTAGCAGCAGTACGAATATGAGCATATGCCCATCCGTGTGTATGCACCACACCTTTAGGCTGGCCGGTTGTACCTGATGTGTAAGATAAAAAAGCCATATCATCTCTTGCCGTTTCAGGCGCTTTATAGGAAACGCTTACATTATTCGTTATTGCTTGTAAGCTTAACCAGTTATCTGTTTCCCCGTTCGCACTAATTTTATATGTAAGTGTAAGCAAGTGGTCTTTGATCTCATTAACCTGCTCTGTAAATCGGTAATCCGCAATGATCGCTTTAGCTTCACTATGCTGAACACGGTAGCTCAGGTCCTTAGCTCTTAACATTTCTGAGCATGGAATAACAGAAATTCCAGCTTTCAAACAAGCGATATACACCGCATATGTTTCAATCAGTCGCGGCATGATGATCAGAACTCTATCACCTTTAGCCAGTCCAAGTTCTTCTAAAGAATTTGCAATTTGATTCGCTCTGTCTAGGAGCTTCTTATATGTAATCTCCTCTGTAATACCTTGTTCATCCATCCAGATTAAAGCTTTTTTTTCAGGGTTTAAAGCATACTTTTCCATTTCTTCTGTTAAATTATAAATGTTTGGAGCAATCAAGTTCATTTACTTCACCCTTTCAATTCATGTTGTTCTTTACCATTATAATATATTTTAGAAAATTTTTAAAATTTAGTCATATATGTACAAAAATAAAAGGAGCGGGGATAACCCGCTCCGTTAGCCATTTGCTATTTATTTAGAGTATCCACCTAGAGCTTGAGCTACTAGACGCTTAGTGATTTCTCCACCTACAGATCCGTTAGCACGTGAAGTTGAATCTGGTCCAAGGTTTACACCGAATTCAGAAGCGATTTCATACTTCATTTGGTCTACAGCTTGTTGTGCACCTGGTACTACTAATTGGTTTTGGTTTGCCATGTTGTTTCACCTCCTTTGTACTAATAAGATGTGTCTAAATGGCCGATTCAATTCTTGGAAATTGTTGTGTGTGTTGCCATTTCGTATATTAGTTAAGAAGCAGGCTATTGAACGCAGTTGATTTCAGCACACACTTGCTAACTTCAGTTATAAAAATGACCACTTCAAGCTTGCTGTTGCATACTTGCTACTGCATCTAACAAGTCAATGCTTCCTCAGTACGCTTTCTCGTTGCATGTCTTCAAAAGTAGCTTCTCATGTAGCAGGCAAGCATCCTTGCACTCTAAGCAAATTGCAATGGACAGACAATCTGAATGCAAAAACAACAGCTCTATAAGTAAAAAAAGCCTGCACAATATGCAGACTTTTGTTATGACTTACCTTGATTAACTTGTCATCAAGCTTTTAAAGTTAATAATCTTGATGTTTTTAAAGAGGCTGATTTATTTTGTAATTTTCTTCATTGACTAGTTGATTGGAGAGTGGAAGGTGCGAGACTCCTGCGGGACAGGTGGGCAGGTGAGACACTTAAAAGTGAAACGTTCGAATGTGGCTCACCGCCTGCCCCGCGGAAAGCGAGCAACCTGAAACGGATATCAACTACTTTCAAGAACTAAAAAAACACGCAAAAAATGCCTTAGAGCAAATCATCAAACGTTTCGTCCGTTGATTTCCCTTCTTCAAGAATCAGCGTCTCAACTTCATTAACCGCTTCTTCAATCAACTCTTCAAGGTTTTCAATATTTTTCTCAAACCGAATCGCTTTCTCACGCTTCGGCTTAGTCTTTGGTGCAGATGGCAAGAAAATGGTACAGCAATCTTCATAAGGACGAATTGAAATCTCATATGTTCCAATTTTATGCGACAAATTCATGATCTCTAGCTTATCCATTGTAATAACAGGGCGAAGAATAGGCAGGTTTGTTACTTCATTGATCGCATACATGCTATGCATCGTTTGACTTGCAACTTGGCCGAGATTCTCTCCGTTCGCGATAGCCATCGCATGGTTGTTCTCCGCTAAACGCTCAGTGATTCTTAGCATTACTCTTCTCATGATTGTCATGCTATAACTAGACGGAATCTTATCTTTGATCGTTTGTTGAATTTTTGTAAAAGGTACAACATGAAGCTTGATCTTGCCTCCGCTATAGCGAGTGAGCTCTTGTGTCAGATCCACCACTTTTTGTTTTGCCCGTTCACTTGTAAATGGCGGACTATGAAAATGAACACCTTCAATACGAACACCACGCTTCATAGTCAAATATCCCGCTACTGGACTGTCAATACCACCTGAAAGCATTAGCATCGCTTTACCGCCAACACCTATCGGCAGACCGCCAGCTCCCTCAAATGATTTTGAGCTGATGTAAGTTCCTGTATCTTTTACTTCCACTTTTACATTTACATCTGGATTATGAACATCAACGGTTAAACCTTCCGTGTTTCTTAAAAGGTATCCTCCAACTTCTTGGTTAAGCTGCATGGAGTTAACTGGGAAGGACTTTAATGAGCGTTTACCAGTAACTTTAAACGTCTTCTTTCCTTCCATCGCTTCATTAAGAGCGATTAACGCTGCTTTCTGAATCGCTTCTAAGTCATTTTCAGATCTTACAGCTAAACTGATCGAGTGGATGCCAAAAATATCTTGTAAAGATTTAACGATAGGCTCATATGATTGGCCGTTTAACTCAATAACAATTCGGTCAAAGTGTTTTGACATATGCAGATCCTGAAACGGACGCATTTTTCTTTTTACTGTTTCAAAAAGCTGTGATTCGAAATGCCTTCTGTTCTTTCCTTTTAGTGATAATTCACCATAGCGTACGACTAAATGATCATAAATCATCTTCATTACCTCATTACCTTCTTAATATTTATTAGTTCTTCTTTTAATATTTTTAAAGACAGTTCTGCTTCTTTCAAAGTGTTTCCATAGGAGGTACTCAAACGAATAGCCGTTGAAGCACGATTTTCTCCTAACCCCATCTCTAATAAGATACGGCTAGCTCCACCTTGTTTTGATGAACATGCAGATCGAGTTGATACATACAAATCTCTTTTATCAAGGGAATGGATCAGCACTTCTGGTTTGATACCCTTCACTGAAAAATTAATAATGTGAGGAGCTGAGTACTTTAAAGATGTATTGATGTCTATTCCATCTATGGAACGCAACTCTTCAATTAAGAACTGTTTAATCTCAAGTAAATTTTCTTTCTTTTCCTTCATTTCTTGAAGAATTAACCTTAACGCTTTTGCCATAGCTACAATACCTGCAACATTTTCAGTCCCGGCTCTTTTCTTTAATTCTTGTTCTCCACCAGTGAATAAAGAAGAGACACTCACACCATTCTTCACAAATAGAATCCCATTTCCTTTTAAACCGTGAATTTTATGAGCAGATATCGTGCATAGATCAATCCCCCACTCCTTTAGTGGCAGGTCAACCTTACCGACACCTTGAACATTGTCGACATGGAAAAAAATCTTCGGATGCTCTTTCAAGATCTTACCTATCTCTTGAATAGGTTGTATCGTTCCCGTTTCGTTATTGACATGAATAAGTGAAACAAGAATCGTATCTGGCCGGATCGAACACTTAAGTTCTTCTAATGAAATCAAACCGTTCTGATCCACCGGAAGATACGTTACTTCGAAACCTTGTGATTCAAGATATTGAAAGGATTCATGACTCGATGCATGCTCAACAGAAGATGTTATAAGGTGTTTACCTCGATTTTGATGTTGAAAAGCAATCCCTTTGATCGCAATATTGTTGCCTTCTGTACCACCAGAGGTGAAAACGACTTCTGATGGAGCAACCTCCAGTAACTGAGCAATTGACTTTCTGGCCTGACCAAGCAATTTCTCAGCTTCGCCTCCTTTAGAATGAAGGGAAGATGGATTGGCAAAATACCTTTCTGACACCGTAACGAACGTATCAAGTACTTCCTTATATGGCTTTGTTGTTGCACTATTATCCAAATAAATCATTGTTGAATCCTCCAATTATCCATTCCAAACCGTTCTAAAACACACATTTCATTATCATACCATAATTTAGCTATCGTGCACATCTCCACTTATATCCTAGTTTTTGTTAACTCACCAAAATAAAATTCTTTTAAACAGCAAAAAAACTGCAGGAATTGAATCCTCGCAGTTTTTATACATGTGACTTTAAATTGATTTCCATCTCTTTAAGGATTCCAGGTCTAACACTTTCTATCGCAGAAGCTGCAATCTCAAGAGCATCTTCATACTGATAATTTCGAAAAGCGATCTCTGCTTCAATCAATCGAACGGATACAGATTGATAAGAACTTCTGAATCTATTGCCGTACTGTATGAGCTTCTCAGCTAAGAAAGCATTCTCGATCATCTTAGACGTTTCATCGTAACCTTCGTTTACTGCTTCGTGCGCTTTGTTTAGTACATAAGAAACATCTGACATTTCAAGAGGCTTCTCATCCAGCTTTTTAGAAACTTCGATGATATATTCTTCTGCCTTCCCGATCGTGATCAAGTAGTGTTCCGGTAATCCAGGAAGGTTGCTCTTTTGTACCATTCTTCTTGCTTCGAGCAGTTTCTTTCTTAGTTCTCTTAAGCTTTGTTTCGTTTCAAGCTCATCTTTTCTTAAGTTATGAAGCATTTCTTCATATACTTTCTGAGAACGCTGCAGTTCTTCCATCTGCTTTTGCATCTCTTCCATCATCTCTCGAATAACTGAATAAGATTCTCTTTTTTCGTCTATTGAATCTTCAATGATTAAGAAACGACTCTGTAGCTTGTGAAACAGTTTTTCAATCTTCTTTTGCATTTCTGCTTCATTTTGTTCGATCAAGTAAGTAGAAGAAACAATTTGGGTCTCTTGCTTTAAATTCTCAATTCTATCTTGAAGATCTTGAATGGAAGAGAAAAAGATTTCTCTTTCACTAATTACAAATTGCTTAGAATGCACTTCGTTTTCGAGCATTTCATAGAGCTGATCCATTTTCTGAACCGTTTCGTCCATATCTCTTTGAGCACTCTCAAGCTCCAAATCTAACACTCTGTTCAACGCTTGTTCGTTAAGATCTTTCAAAGAACTGATCTCTTTTTCAATACCGATATGATGTAGAACGTAGCCTTGCTGTTCCATCTCAGTAAAACCTGCACTTAATTCTTTCAGTGAATTTGGTATATCCGATTGAAGGATCACTAGAAGTTCAGGAACACCCTGCATCTTCGTTTTACAGTCTGAAATACGGTTTAAACTCTCTACAAGTCTTTGTCTAGCTTCTAGATGGCTTCCTTGTACAGTAAGTGATTCAAATGTTTCAAACAGTGCTTTAATCTCATCCAGCTCTTTATCAAAAATTGGGGCTGTCTGACCAAGTGCGCGGATATGTGTTAAATAGTACTTCTTTGTTTCTTGCAGCTTTTCTTTCGCTTCAACGATCTCTTCTCGATTTAGTTCCTCACTCGTAACTAACTCATTAATCTCTGAAGTAATCTCTTTAATTCGCAATTCAATTTTTTCTAATGATTGGCTAACCCCAGCTAAAATAGATCTAGCTTTTTTAAAGCGGTACTTATCTGTATATTCCTCAGCGTCGAATAAGTCTTCTTCTAAATTAGGAAGTTGAGCCGTTACCATCTCATCCCATTCTTGACGCCACATTTCAAATTTTTCTTCCGTTTCCCCAATCATCGCCATACCCTTAACTTTTGAAATCTCTTCTGTTAATGGGCGATTCATAATTTGCATTTTCCATGCTTCGAGTCGATCAATTTCTTTATACACTCTTCGGCGTGACATGGCACCGTACAGGATCAATGCTAGGAATGTAACGATGGCAATGACTATGTATATCATCAGAGGCACCCTTTCTATCTGTTCAAATTTCTATATGGCCTACATTATGTATTCGTATGTTTAAATCGCTTTACCGATCTAATTTCGTTTTTATTCTATAAAAATTGCAGTTTAATGCTTTTATGATAACATGTAAACAAACATTTGACGCAAAAAAATTGCATAATCTGATAATTTTTTTCCAATTTAATGAAGATTTTGTCGAAAGGAGGAGTAAGAAAGATGTACTATGATGGACATGTCCATACGCCTTTTTGTCCCCATGGGTCACTAGACACATTTGAAATGTATATCGAAAGAGCTATCTCTTTAGGTATGAAAGGTATTACCTTTACAGAGCATGCTCCGCTCCCTCATACATTTACCGATCCTGCTCCCACGAAAGACAGTAGCATGACACACGAACAATTAGGAAGTTACTTTAACACTTTGAGAGAAGTTAAGAAATTTTATAAAAGTAAAATAGAGATTTTTACTGGATTAGAGATTGATTTTATAGATGGATATGAAGAGGAGACGAATACGTTTCTTAAAGAAGTTTGGCCAGAGCTCGATGATGCCATTCTCTCTGTTCATTTTCTAAACGTCAAAAATAAGCACTACTGCATGGATTATGATGAGAATGTATTTAAAGAATTGATTGAACAGTCGGGTAGCCTTTCTGCTGTCTACTCCCTATACTTTCAAACGGTTAGAAGATCAATCAGTCATTCATTTGGGAAGCATCAGCCAAAAAGGATTGGTCATATCACATTAGCTAAGAAGTTTCAGACACTTTTCCCTCCAGATTTTAGTTATGAAAAGGAAGTAGAAGACATTTTAACAACCTTGTCTGAACGTAAAATGTATTTGGATTACAACGGGGCAGGTGCTGTTAAGCCTTATTGTTTGGAGCCTTACCCTTCAGATTGGATCATAAATGAAGCACAAAAAAGAAAAATCCCTCTCGTCTATGGGTCTGATGCCCACAGTGCTAAGGGACTCGGTCAAGGATTTGATCAATTAGTAGCAACAGCAACATTAACTTCCCCACTTCTCTTGAATAGAGCCGAATAACGGCTTTTGAACAGCAGACAGTAGGGGATTTTTTCTTTCAGGAAGACAAACACATTTATCAAACCAGTTCATCATCCATTTTTTATAAGGTTGGATGAACGTCTCTGTTTCAGCACTGATCTGATACACTTCAGCTAAATATAGTGGATGCAAAAATGGTAGCATCATCATATCCTTGAACTGAATAGTTAAAAAGTCCACAGGCTGCCTTCTGAATTCTTTTTTCTTCATCCCTTTTTCAAACAAAGTTTGCAAAAAGTATTTTTCTTTTACTAAGTAGGTAGACATGAGTTCGCGTACCAATGTTGAATCAAGCGTCATCTCACGATAGACAAAGCGTGCAAGAGGAAGGTTTCGCTGTTGATAGATCAACAATGCTTCTACTATTTCAATAAAACTCCCTTTTACTGTTGGAGAGCTCGATGTATGATAGATGATTTCAATCCTTCTGATATACCCTTCAAAAAATGAAGTGATCAACTCTTCTAGAAGACCTTTCTTTCCTCCAAAATGGTACGAAATTAAAGCGATGTTCACACCAGCTTTTTTTGCTATCTGCCTAACGGTCGTTCCTTTAAATCCTTGGCTTGTGAAAAGAGCAATCGCAGCCTCAGCTATTTTCAGTTTCGTTTCCATCGGATCTGTCTTCATTTTCTTCCACCGTCCTTCCCTCTTGTATAAAATTCTTGGGCGGAAGACATAAACCTTTAATAATCGCTCGACAAATAAGGGCTTTTGGGTGTATAGTTCAACATTATTTGATAGGATAGAATAAACAATTTATCAGGTTTGGAGGAATCTTGATGTTTTCCGTTCAGCAATATAGCACAGACAGAAATGAGGGGTATTCACTTCTGTTAAAACAACTTTCTGCTTTACTTGAGGGTGAAACAAACGCTACTGCGAATTTTGCAAATGCTTCTGCCTTACTGAATCAATTCTTAGACAGAGTAAACTGGGTCGGATTTTATACACTTGAAGTAGAGACGAACCAATTAGTTCTTGGACCCTTTCAAGGGCTTCCAGCTTGCGTAAGAATACCTCTTGGAAGAGGAGTATGCGGAACGTCCGCTCAAAACCAAGAAACATTAGTAGTAAAAGATGTTCATGAGTTTCCTGGACATATCGCCTGTGATGCAGCTTCTCAATCCGAGATCGTTGTTCCGTTAGTTAAAGACGGCCAGCTCCTAGGAGTTCTAGATATTGATAGTCCAGAGAAGGAACGATTTGATGAGATTGATCAAGAGAACTTAGAAAAATTCTGTGAGGTTTTACTTCGATATATCTAATTTCTCTTACCTATTAAAGAAGCCCTGCGCCGATATAAGCGCAGGGCTTCTTTTGTATATAACGCTCATCTAAAAGGTGTTGCTTTCATTACAGTTGATTGGAGTGGAAGGTGCGTGCCTCCTACCACGCGAAAAGCGAGCAGCTTGGAACGGAAATCAACTACTTCCAGAAGCAACAAAGTTTAAGAAAACAGCCTTTTATAAAGAATCTAAACTTTGTTCTATGTCACCCCAAATATCTTCCCATGCTTCTAAACCAACCGATAAACGCAGAAGCTGATTACTGATTCCCATCTGAAGACGATTCTCCTCAGGTACGACAGCGTGCGTCATCGTAGCAGGATGCTGGATGAGTGTTTCTGCATCTCCAAGACTAACTGCGATTTTAATGAGTCTTAATGCATTCATGAATTTTTGTGCGACCACTTTATCTCCTTTTATTTCGAAACTGATCAGACCGCCCGCGTTTAACATTTGTTTGTTCGCAAGCTCGTATTGAGGAAAATCAGAATCACCCGGATACAAAACTCGATTTACAGCAGGGTGTTTCTTTAACAAGTCTGCCAGCTTTTTTGCATTATCACAATGACGGTCCATTCGAACAGGAAGTGTTTTGATTCCTCTTAAAAGCAACCAGGCATCAAAAGGAGACATTACTCCACCAATATCCTTTTGAGTGGTCATAGCAAGATGGCTCATCAATTCTTGCTTTCCAACCGCTAGACCTCCTATTACATCCCCATGTCCACATAAATATTTCGTGGCACTGTGCAAAACGATATCACAGCCTAATTCAAGTGGACGCTGTAGATAAGGAGAGGAAAACGTATTATCTACAACTACTGGAATATTAAATTCTTTTGCAATTCTTGCCACCATACTTAAATCAACAAGTTTCATCGTCGGGTTTATCGGAGATTCAATATATATGACTGTTGTATGGTCGTTAATTGCTGACCGTATTGATTCCTCATCGTTCATCGAATGAAAGTTGTGTGTAATATGATACTTTTCTTCCATAAGCTGAAGCAGGCCAAAGGTACAACCATAAACTCCTTCAGAACAGAGGATATGATCACCTGTTTTCGTTAAACCGAGAAGAATAGCTGACACGGCAGCCATACCGGAACCAAACGCTAGACCTTTCTCCCCTTTTTCCATCGCTGCTATTCGCTCTTCTAACATCGCGACGGTAGGATTGCTAAGTCTAGAATAGATATATCCTTCCTGTTCACCTGCAAACCGTGCTGCACCCGTTTCAGCACTGTCAAATACAAAAGTTGAAGTTTGAAAAATCGGAGGAGCCAAACTCCCATTATGTTGTTCTGCATTATACCCTTTGTGAATCACATCTGTTTCAAAGCGTTTTGTGTCCATTTTTACTTCTCCTTTGAAGGCAATATAAAATGTAAGCGCTTTCTTAAACATATCATATATGAATTTTCATGTTTTTACAATTTGTCCCTGAAAATGTTTTATGTATTTATAGATAGAGTTGACACGGTATAACAAAAAAGCTTATACTATTCTTTGTGTAAAATAAGCGGCACTGTGTCCATCATTTGTTTTTATTTTGTACCCTGGTTTTCATTAATCCGGGAACATCTCGTAGCTTCATGGCTGCTGAAGTGAAGATGTTTTTCATACAAAATATGCTCATGAAAAGGCCATAGTCACTGTTGTTGTTTTAACACAAACAAACATGTGAAGGAGGAGTCAATAATGGCTCGATATACAGGTTCAACATGGAAAGTTTCTCGTCGTCTTGGAATTTCTCTAAGCGGAACTGGGAAAGAACTTTCTAAGCGTCCATACGCACCAGGACAACATGGTCCAACTCAACGTAAAAAAATCTCTGAATACGGTTTACAATTACAAGAGAAGCAAAAGCTTCGTTACATGTACGGTGTAAACGAGCGTCAATTCCGCCGCATTTTTGATGATGCTGGTAAAATGACTGGTATCCACGGTGAAAACTTCATGATTCTTTTAGAATCTCGTTTAGATAACGTAGTTTACCGTCTTGGTCTTGCTCGCACGCGTCGTGCTTCTCGTCAACTAGTAAATCACGGTCACATCACAGTAAACGGAAAGCGTGTTGATATCGCTTCTTACCGTCTATCTGCTGGAGATGTAATCGGTGTTCGTGAAAAATCTCGTAACTCATCTGCTATTAAAGAAGCGATCGAAGTAAACAACTTCGTACCTGATTTCTTAACATTTGATGAAAACAAATTGGAAGGTACTTTCACTCGCTTACCAGAGCGTTCTGAACTTCCTGCTGAGATCACAGAACAACTTATCGTTGAATACTACTCTCGTTAATAAGAGTGAAGAAACCCCTAACACCTTTTCTAAAGGCATTAGGGGTTTTTCTTATTTTGTAGACCTATAGAAGTTCCTTAAACTTACTTGCCTGTGACTCCAACTGTCTCGCAGAAGTTTCGATACCTAAGAACTCTTGCATCGCTTGTTCGATCAATTGTTTGTTATTGGTTATCCCTTCTTGCGATCGGTGAGTCACATCATTGATCTTGTTTATCTCGCCAGTGATTCCTGAAATATGTGCATTCACTTCTTGGATAGAGTCTTGCACGCGATTAGCCAGTTTTCTAACCTCAACCGCCACAACGTTAAATCCTCTTCCATGATCACCAGCTCGAGCTGCTTCTATAGCTGCGTTCAACGCTAACAAATTGGTTTGTGCCGCAATTTCACGAATCGTTTTTACAATATCTTCTATAGAAGTAGCTTGCTTTTTCAGAGATTCTAATATAGATAAATTCTGTTGGGATTCAGACACTAATTTTTCGGTAGATAATGAAATCTCATTACTTTTCTTTAATCCTTCTTCCGCTCGTGTAAGCAATTCTAGGGACATCTGTTGAAGGTCGGAAGCAACCCTGATCGTATTATTTTCTCTATTCGTAATATCTGTTGCAATCTTTACCACAGCTGTCACTTTATGATTTTCATCCAGAACAGGTGTATACGTAGCTTCTAACCAAATCAAACGCTTTGACTTCGTTACACGTTGAATCTTTTCTTGAAATGTTTTACCTTCTCTTAGACTTCGCCAAAACCGATCATACTCACCGCTTCGCAAAAACTCTTCTGTGCAAAATTGCTTATGGACCAAAAACGGCATCTCATCAACATGGTATTCCACCGTTGTTGCAAAATTTTCATTTGCCCATAGTACTTTTCCATGAGGGTCAAATTCAATCATGGCTACTGATCGATCAATCGCTGCCAGTACAGCACTTTCATTCAATACTTGTGAGCTCTTCGTAGAACTGTTGTTGCTTAATGTAATCATTGATGCATCCCCATTTTTTAGTATTTATTTCTAATATTATACTACTAAGGAACTAATTACTAACGAAATGTTCTATAGATATAATAAAAAAATCCACACATCATACTGTGTGGATTTCGGCTTATTATTGAATGAGTAAAGTATGAATCAATCTACTTCTTTCCCCATACTTTCTTGTAAAATGTAGAACCATTGCTCGCGTGTTAGCGGTAAGTTTGCTGCATTTATCGCTGCCTCAATACGATTCATTTTTCCGCTACCAACAATCGGCATGATCTGTGCCGGGTGATTCAACAGCCATGCATAAGCTACTTCATCAATAGATGAGGCTTCTGTTTCACTAGCGACTATTTCTATAGCCTTTTTCACTCGTACCGCTTTTTCATCTTTACCATTAAACAATCTTCCTCCAGCAAGCGGAGACCAAGCCATCGGTCTAACTTTTTCTTTTTGAAGGTGATTGATCGTGCCATCAAAGAAAGACTGTTCATGAAGAACGGACAACTCGATCTGATTCGTTACAAGTGGTCCATCATACTCATTTTGCAGCATTTCCATTTGTTTAGGTGTGAAGTTAGAAACACCGAAATGTCTCACTTTCCCCTCTTTTCTTAAGATGTGAAACGCTTCTGCTGTTTCAGCTGGGTCCATAAACGGATCTGGGCGATGAATCAATAGTACATCTACAAAGTCTGTGTTCATTTTTTTCAATGAATTTTCTGCAGAAGCGATGATGTGTTCTTTACTCGTATCATAAGATTTAATCGTATGATGTGGACGGTTTTCAGAAATGAGTTTAATACCACACTTAGTCACGATCTGCATTTCATGTCGTAAGGATGGTTTAAGAGCTAGGGCTTGTCCAAACAGCTCTTCACACATGTAATTACCATAAATATCAGCATGATCAAACGTTGTAATTCCTGCCTCTATACATCTTTCTATAAGTGAAAGAAGCTCTTCGGGAGAGAGATTCCATTCTGCTAAACGCCAATGTCCGTGAACGATCTGTGAAAACTGAAGGTCTTCTGCTAATTGAATTCTTTTCACAACAAACACATCCTTTAATAAAATTAGATAGGAACCCTGCTACGATTGGGTTCCTATCCTTCATTTTAATATCTGATCAACGTGTATTTTTTCTTTCCGCGACGGATGATCACAAACTTATTTTCAATGCGGTCTTTTTCACCAATCATATATGCTGTATCTTGAATCTTTTCACCGTTGATTGATACAGCTCCGTTTGTTACATCTTCTCTTGCTTGCCGTTTAGATGGAGAAATCTTCGCATCAACAAGCAGATCTACAATGTTTAAGTCCTCCGTATTCGTTGCGTTAAATGACGGAACATCCTTGAAACCTTGTTCGATCTCAGCAGCCGTTAAGTCAGACAGATTTCCACTGAAGAGTGCTTCAGTGATTTTTACTGCTTGTTTGTATGCTGCTTCACCGTGAACTAAAGTTGTTACTTCTCGTCCTAACGCTTTTTGCGCCTCACGTTTTTCTGGCGCTTCAGCTAAGGATTTTTCAAGAGCTACAATTTCTTCTTTAGATAAGAATGTAAAGTATTTTAGCCAGTTGATTACATCAGCATCTGCTGCGTTTACCCAGAACTGGTAGAACTCGTATGGAGTCGTTTTTTCTGCATCTAACCAGATCGTTCCTGATGCTGTTTTACCAAACTTCGTTCCATCCGCTTTTGTGATTAACGGAATCGTTAGTCCGAAAGCCTTTTCTTCCTCGCCAGAACGACGAATCAATTCCATACCAGCTGTAATATTACCCCACTGGTCACTTCCACCTATTTGAAGTTTTACGTTTTCTTTTTGGAAGAGGTTAAGAAAATCATACGATTGTAAAATCATGTATGAGAACTCGGTAAAAGAGATACCCGCTTCTAATCGAGAGTCAACAGAATCCTTGGCAAGCATGTAATTAACTGAGAAATTCTTTCCAACGTCACGAAGAAACTCGATCATTGTAAGTTGACTTAACCACTCATAGTTATTCACTGTCTTAGCAGGATTGTTTTCTCTTTCAAAATCAAGAAGTCTAGAAAGCTGATTTTTAATTTTATTTGTCCATTGAACAACAATCTCAGCTTCGTTCAATGTTCTTTCTGTTTGTCTACCACTTGGATCACCAATCAAACCTGTTCCACCGCCAACTAGCGCAAAAGGCTGATGTCCAGCTTCTTGAAATCGTTTAAGTGTGAGAATCGGTAAAAGGTTTCCAATGTGCAGGCTGTCTGCAGTTGGATCAAATCCGCAATAAAGCTTTACGATTCCGTTTTCAAGTTCTTTTTGCAATCCCTCTTGATCTGTTACTTGATTAAGAAGACCTCTAAATTCTAGATCTTGTAGAATATTCATTCCTATCTTTCCTTTCGTTGTTTAATGACAATAAAAAAAGTCCCTCTCCAGTTGGAAAGGGACGTGATGACAATCTCGCGGTACCACCCTAATTAAAAGCCCCAAAAAAGGCTTTTCACTTCATTTCGTAACGGTTTTATCCGTTCTCTGCTACTTAACGTTCACAGAGACAGCTCCAGGAGGTAATTCACAGCATGCCTTTGCACTGGTTCGCATCAACCACCAGCTTTCTGAAACAGGGAGACACCTGCTACTCATTCCTATCTTCGCTTTCAACATATAATAATCTTCATTTATTTTTACCACATAGTTGAATTTCATGTCAATCTTCATCTTCAAAAACGGTGTTCTATCATAAATCGACCTTATGTTATAATACACGAGGGGGAGGGATTACCAAATGATGTCTCGTTTTGATGAATTGAAGCAAAAATGGGAGAAATTTGTCCACTTTTTGAAAGAAAAAGGAATTATTCGAACAGCACGAATTACATATAACGTCACATGGAACATGTTCTTGATTGTAACTGTATTACTTATCCTCGGTGGTGTTTTCGCAGCAGGTGTAGGAGCTGGTTTCTTCGCTTCTCTTGTAAAAGACGAACCCGTGCGAGCTCACACTTCTATGAAAGAAGATATCTACAACTATGAAGAAACGAGTACCGCTTATTTCGCTAACAAAACATATCTAGGAAAGCTTCAATCTGATTTGGATAGGCAAGAGATCAGTTTAAAAGAAGTATCTCCTTATGTTTTAAAAGCTGTTATATCAACAGAGGATCAATATTTTTATGAACATGAGGGTGTTGTGCCAAAAGCAATATTCCGCGCCATGTTCCAAGAGTTTTCAGGTGCTTCTGTTGTAACAGGTGGAAGTACGCTAACTCAACAACTAATTAAAAATCAAATTCTAACGAATGAAGTATCTTTTGATCGAAAAGCAAAAGAAATTTTATTAGCAATGAGACTTGAAAAAGTACTCAAGAAAGATGAAATCTTAGAAGCTTACTTAAACATCGTACCTTATGGAAGAAACTCGTCAGGTAGAAACGTTGCTGGTATACAAGCTGCTGCAGAAGGTGTCTTTGGAGTACCTGCATCCAAGCTGAATTTAGCTCAATCCGCATACCTATCTGGACTACCAAAGAACCCTTTCGTTTATACCCCTTTTAATAAAGGTGGGGAGCAAAAGAAAGACATGTCTGCCGGCATAAAACGTATGCAAACTGTTCTAAGCCGCATGTTATCTGCCGGGTCTATTACACAAGCAGAATATGATGAAGCAATGAAATATGATATTAAAAAGAACCTAACAACTAAAAAGCAATCTTCATATGAGAGATATCCATACTTGACTGTTGAAATCCAAAGACGAACAGTGGATTTACTGACAAAGTTGAACGCTGAAAAAGATGGAAAAAAACTAAGCGATCTAAATGCTGAGGAATTAAAAGAGTATGAGGATAATGCCCGAACTCAAGTTAGGCAAAAGGGAATTAAAATTTTCACAACCATCGATCAAAAAATATACGATGATATGCAGCAAGTAGTGAAAAATGATAATTTATTCGGTCCTGCTAATCAATACGTGTATAACAGCAGAGGCCAAAGAATTAAACTTGATAAGCCTGAACCTGAAGAAGTCGGTGCAACTTTGATAGAAAATAAGACAGGAAAGATCATCAGTTTTGTTGGAGGACGTGATTTTAACCGCGAACAAACCAACCATGCGATGAGAGCTCCTCGTCAAAACGGATCAACGATGAAACCATTGCTTGCTTATTCTTACGCATTGGAAACAGGTAAAGTTCAACCAGGTTCAATCGTTCCTGATACACCAATTGCATTAGGAACATGGAAGCCAAATAACTATGATATGGATTTCGATGGTCTAGTATCAGTTCGACATTCTTTAAAAAAATCAAGAAACATACCAGCTATTAAATCTTATCAACGTGTAGATCATATGAAAGCTACCGAGAAACTAATGCAGATGGGTGTAACGAGCCTTACGAAAGGCGATCGTACACAAAATGCAATGGCTCTGGGTGCCTTAGATGTCGGTATTACAGTTGAAGAAAACGTTAACGCTTTCTCTACCTTCGCAAACGGAGGAAATTTTGTTGATGCATATATGATTGAACGCATTGAATCTAATGATGGTGAAGTCATCTACCAACATAAGAGTGAAGCGAAACCAGTATATAGTCCACAAACATCCTATCTATTAATTGACATGATGAGAGATGTTCTGTCTTCTGGAACGGCATCAGGTGTTCCTCGCAAACTAGCTTTCCAATCAGATTGGGCTGGTAAAACAGGAACAACAAATGCGGATAAAGACTCATGGTTTGTTGCATCAAATCCTAACGTAACGTTCGGTGTTTGGATTGGTTATGATACTCCAGCTGACCTAGCGGGTAACACCGGGCAAAGAAACCAAACAATATGGGCACAACTTATAAATGCGGCTTATAAACATTCACCACAGCTCGTAGACGCTGAAAAGCAATTCGCAATGCCTTCAGGAATCGTACGTCGTGAGATCTGTGGAATATCGGGTAAACTGCCTTCTGATCTTTGTCGAAGTGCTGGACTCGTAACGACTGATCTGTTTAATGCGAAGTTCACACCTAATGAAGTGGACGACACACTCACAAAAGGTCGTTATGTGCTTGTAGGCGATGCGAAATATAAAGCACTTCCTTCAACACCACAAGAGTTTACAAAAGATGGTGTTCTGATTAAGGAAGAGTTCCTCCGCGAACTTGGATTAGAAGCGCTAAACAAATTAACGAATACAACGAATCTATTGAACAACATTGTTCCTGAAAAAGAGTTAAAAGAGAACGGCAAAGTTCCTTCCGCTGTTGCGGGCGCAAAAATGTCGGATGGCGTGCTTTCTTGGGCGTCACATGGAGAGAATGATGTAATTGGTTACCGCATCTATCACTCTTCAGATGGTACATCATTTAAGAAGATCGGTTCTGTAACCGCTGATAAAACTTCTGCAAAAGTTCCTGCCGGAGTCGTTTATGTTACAGCAGTGGATATTGCTGGCAAAGAATCTCCCGCACAGACAAAAGTTCAGGTCGGTGAAAAGAAACCACCAGCTGAGCCACCAACACCTCCAACAGAAGGAGATGGAGATAAGCCTGGTAAGCCTGATGAGCCACAAGATCCACCGCCGCCACCAACTGAACCTACAGATCCTGGCACTGGTGATCCGCCACCAGCCACAACACAAAATAATAATAAGAAAAAACCCTCGAATTGATTCGAGGGTTTTTCATTGTTATTAATCTTCCATCGTAGAAAGATCACCTGTCGGTAGATCAAGTTCCCACGCTTTAAGAACACGACGCATAATCTTACCGCTTCTTGTCTTCGGAAGCTTATCACGGAATTCTATTTCACGTGGTGCCGCATGTGCAGCAAGACCAGCTTTTACAAAACTACGGATTTCCTCGATCAGCTCATCACTTGCTTCATAGCCAGAACGAAGGGCGATGAACGCCTTAATAATCTCGCCTCGAACAGGATCGGGTTTTCCGATAACACCGGCTTCCGCAACAGCAGGGTGTTCTACGAGTTTACTTTCCACTTCAAACGGCCCGACTCGTTCTCCAGAAGTCATGATAACATCATCAATTCTACCTTGGAACCAGAAGTAGCCATCTTCATCCATATAAGCAGAATCTCCGGAAACATACCAACCACCTGGCGTGAAATATGAATCATATTTTTCAGGATTGTTCCAGATTGCTCGCATCATGGACGGCCATCCTTTTTTGATAGCAAGATTGCCCATACGATATGGTGGTAAGATGTTATCTTGGTCGTCAATGATCGCTGCTTCTATCCCTGGGAACGGTTTACCCATCGAACCAGGTTTAATTTCCATCGCTGGGTAGTTGCTGATTAACTGACCACCTGTTTCCGTCATCCACCAGTTATCATGTATCCGTAAGTTAAACACCTTCATTCCCCATCTAACGACCTCGGGGTTAAGAGGTTCACCTACACTTAAAATATGTCGAAGTGAAGACATATCAAATTTCTTTACCACTTCGTCTCCAGCGCCCATCAACATACGAAAAGCAGTTGGAGCACTGTACCAGATCGTTACACCATAATTTTCAATCGTTCCATACCAATCTTCAGGAGAGAAACGCCCCCCGCGAATGACACTTGATGTACCGTTCAACCATGGCCCGAATATGCCATAAGAAGTTCCTGTCACCCAGCCCGGATCTGCCGTACACCAGTAAACATCATCTTCTTTTAGATCAAGTACCCATTTTGAAGTTTGGAAATGCTGAAGCATCGCATTATGAACATGAAGCACACCTTTTGGTTTCCCTGTCGATCCAGACGTATAGTGAAGGATTAATCCATCTTCACGATCCACCCATTCAATATCTAGATCCTTCGATGCTTTTTTCATACGATCAAAATAATTTACATATGGTCCCTCTTCTTTAATATCTTCTCCTACCAAAATAACATTCTTCAATTTTGGCAGTTCATCAACCGGGACACGCTCTAATAGCGATGGCGTGGTAACAAGCACTTTTGCCTCACTATCTTCAAGTCTGTCTCTTACTGCCCCCTCCATGAATGCTTCAAACAATGGGCCAACGATTGCTCCGAGCTTGATTGCTCCAAGGAAAGTAAAGTAAAGTTCAGGTGAACGCGGCATGAAGATGAAGACGCGATCTCCTTTTTCAACACCTATTTGGCGTAACATATTCCCCGCTTTGTTAGACATCTCTTTCATGTCTTTAAACGTATACTTCTCATCTCTTTTTTGATCTGAAAAGTAGAGTGCTACTTTGTTTTTACGATGGGATGCTGCATGACGGTCTATAGCTTCATATGCCATATTAACTCGTCCTGTCTTGTGCCAGGAGAATTCTTTTTCAATGTCTTTCCAATCAAATGCTCCGTATGTAGCCTCATAATCTTGTAGATTAAAATCACCTTTTATAATCGGAAGCGCTTCCAGTTTCATTGCCAAATCTCCCTTCCCTTTTGAATATCCCTTTAATTATATCATATTATCTAAATTTTTTAACTTATTAGAACTATCTATAAAAACCGTTATGTAAACCCTTACAACATGGTTTTATGATGTATAATAGAAGTTGGAAACCAACCTAGGTGGTGTAAAAATGAAACATACGAAAACATACAACTGTGTAGCACTAAAAACGAGTCATGGAACCATTACCGTCGAAGGACCTGTATCAGCAGAAACGTTAGAAGGTCTTTCTTTCCATGAAGATCTAAAAGCATTCAGGCCAGCTCAAGAGCAAAAAAAAGCAGTTACCGAAATCGCGAGGCTAGCCGAAGGAAGAATCATTATCGCAAGAAATAAAGATACCATAGTAGGTTATGTTACATATGTCTATCCTGATCCATTAGAACGCTGGTCAGAAGGAAACATGGAAAATCTATTAGAACTAGGTGCGATAGAAGTCATTCCTGATTATCGAAACTTTAAAGTTGGAAAAACACTATTAAAAGTTTCCATGATGGATGATGCCATGGAAGACTATATTATTATCACAACAGAATACTATTGGCACTGGGACTTAAAAGGAACGAAACTATCCGTTTGGGATTACCGAAAAGTCATGGAAAAGATGATGAATGCAGGTGACCTTGAGTATATGGCAACAGATGATCCTGAAATTAGTTCGCACCCAGCCAATTGTTTGATGGTCCGTATCGGAAATAGAATCGACTTAGACACGATTCAACAGTTTGACCGGCTGCGTTTTAAGAATCGTTTTATGTACTAATAAACTTTTAGGATGTTTTTCTTTTACTTCAAATGCAATTTGATTGAAGCGCAAGGTTGCCGACTCCTATGAGACGAGCGGTCAGGTGAGACTCCTAAAGGCGTATAACGGCAGGAGGCTCACCGCACGCCCCATGGAAAGCGAGTAATCTGGAGCGGAAATCAACTACTTTCATGAGCAACAGTGTATACGAAAACAGCATAATAAAAACATCACTTTATAGAGAGAAATCAAATGGGAGTGTTACATATGATCGTTCAAAATATGATGCAAAAGAATGTTGTAACGATTCATGAAAGCGAGACGATCGGTACAGCCATTCAACTAATGCTAGAAAAAGATGTTCGAAACTTGCCTGTCATTGATAACAACGGAGATCTACTAGGACTGGTTACAGATCGTGAAGTGAAGGATGCCAGTCCATCTATTTTTCACCAAAACGAACATCCAGAAGATTTTGAGAAGCCTGTTTCAAGCATTATGAAACAAGCTACCTTTTCAGCTCATCCTTTCGATATCGCAGAAGAACTTTCCACGATTTTTTATGAACATAATGTAAGCTGTATTCCTGTACTTGAAGAGACGAAGTTAGTTGGTCTAGTAACTGAACGAGAGATGCTTCATGCTTTTATCTTATTAACAGGTACTCATCAACCGGGGTCTCATCTAGAGGTAGCCGTCCCGAACGAGTCTGGTGAACTGGCTAAGGTTGCGAGTGTGTTGAAAGATTTTCACTTGAACATCAGCTCTGTCCTTGTCTATCCGTCTCATAATGAGCGAGAAAAGATTATCGTATTTCGCGTTGGTACGATGAACCCGCTTCCGGTCATCGAACACTTGATTGAAAACGGCTATGAAGTGAAGTGGCCACCTGTTCCGGGTGAACGCGATGAAAAATGATTCCGTTTTTGTTTATTCACCAGATCTTTTAGGATATAAGTTCAGTGACACCCACCCTTTCAATCAGCTTAGAGTACAACTTGCTTATGAGTTGTTAAGAGATTCAGGGTGTTTGGATGACGATCAGATTGTCTTACCTAGACAAGCGACAGATGAAGAGATCATGATGATTCATGATTCAGGGTATGTGGAAGCCGTAAAGCAGGCTGGAAAAGGACAGCTTAACCGTGAGATCGCTCTAAACTATGGACTTGGTACAGAAGATACACCCATTTTTCCAAATATGCATGAAGCCAGCAGTTGGATCGTCGGTGCTACTCTTACAGCTGTAGATCATGTCATGGAAGGAAAGTCCAAGCATGCTCTTAGCCTCAGCGGTGGACTTCATCACGGATTTAGAGGCAAAGCTTCTGGATTCTGTATCTATAATGACAGTTCAATCGCAATCGAATATATGAAACGAAAATATAATGCTCGTGTTTTATATGTCGATACGGATGCCCATCATGGTGATGGTGTGCAGTGGGCTTTTTATGATGATCCAGATGTTTGCACACTTTCCATACACGAAACAGGACGCTACTTATTTCCTGGAACAGGATCAATCCATGAAAAAGGAGCTGGCAAAGGGTATGGCTTCTCCTTTAATGTTCCTGTTGATGCCTTTACAGAAGATGAATCCTTCTTAGAGTGCTATGAAAGAAGTTTGTGGGAAGTTGCAGATTTTTTTAAACCGGACGTCATCATTACCCAAAATGGTGTTGATGCTCATTATTATGATCCTTTGACTCATTTGTCCGTAACGATGAAAACGTATACTGAAATTCCAAGGATCGCAAAGAAAGTCGCCGAAAAATATTGCGGCGGCCGCTGGATTGCAACAGGCGGTGGCGGTTATGATATTTGGCGTGTCGTTCCGAGGGCTTGGTCTTACCTTTGGTGTGTCATGAACGATCAAGCACCTTCCGGACAGATAGCAGAGAACTGGCTAAAGCGTTGGACGAGCGAGGCGAAACATCCGCTTCCTCCTACATGGGAAGATGAATCTGGAATCTATAAACCAATTCCAAGAAAAGAAGAGATCACTTCAAAAAACAGAGCAACATTGGAAAAAAGCTTATATTCCATTAAAAAGAGTTCATAAAAAAAGAGGACTATACCGTTTAGTCCTCTTTCTTTATACTTTTTGAGCCGGAAAACAGCTGTTCAAGCCATATTTTCTAACGAACATGTTCATAATTTCACGGTAATCAAAAATATATCCACGGTAAATAGAATTAAATTCACGGTAATGTAAATTAATTTCACGGATAAAAATTTTTAACCACTTTTCGACAAATCCATAAGACCTCATGACCCTCAACCAAAAAAACTGACCCGTCCATTGACGGGTCAGTTCTCCAAAGTCACATTCTATAATGATTCTATAATGCTTTCGACCATGTCTGACGAACGACGTGCAGCTAATGCGGTGAATTCAGCAAAGCTAGCTGGCGCTTCACCGTTTGCTTTATCAGAGATCGAACGGATGATCACGAACGGTACTTCATTTAAGAATGAAGCCTGAGCCACTGCTGACCCTTCCATTTCAATGCAAGTTCCATTGAAAAGAGCAGAATATACTTCAACCAGTTCTCGATCAGCGATAAACTGATCACCGCTCAGTACTTTTCCGATCTTCACTTTAGGTCCTTGTAATCTTTCTGCTGCTGTTTCTGCAAGTTTTACTAACTGAGCATCTGCTTTAAACTCAGAATCAAACGCGAACATCGGAATCGTTCCTTTTGGAAAGTCAGGGCTCAATGCAGATGCATCCATATCGTGCTGCATCGCACTTGATGAGATTACAATGTCTCCTACTTCAAGTTCAGGATCAAGTGCACCTGCTACTCCTGTAAAAAGAACATGAGTAACTTGAAAACGATCGATAAGAATCTGTGTGGTAATCGCTGCGTTAACTTTCCCTACGCCAGACTTACATAAAACGATCTCTTTGTTATGATGTGTACCTTCATAAAATTTATTTTGAGCAAAAACGCTCTCCCCATAAATATCCAGTGCTTCTTTCATATAAACGATTTCTTCGTCCATCGCACCGATGATGCCAATCCTCACTTCGCCCACCTCAACACTTCGTTATTGTTTTGTAGAATCTCTGAATTGAATACGATGAGGCAATACTACCGTATGTTCTTCAACTGTTTCTTTGTTCATTAGTTTTGTTAACAAGCGCATCGCTACAGCTCCGATATCATACATTGGCTGAACGACCGTTGATAATGTCGGACGCACCATAGTAGCAAGTCTTGTGTTGTCAAACCCGATCACTTCAATATCTTCTGGCACGCTCAAACCTCGGTCTTGTGCACCATGGATCACACCTAGTGCCATTTCATCCGTACCTACAAAGACAGCTGAAGGTTTGTTTCCACTGTCTAAGAAGCTTTCAATCGCTTCAATTCCAGAATCATATGTGTATTCACCAACGAATACTTGACTTTCATCAACCTTCTTACCGTGCTCTTCTAACGCTTTACGGTAACCGTTAAATTTGTAATAACCGTTGATCGGATCTTCTAATGGGCCAGTTACCATCGCAACAGAAGAATGACCTTTTTCAAGCAAGTGAGAAACTGCTTCATAAACAGCATTTTGATAATCGATGTTTACAGATGGAACTTCTTCGTTCATATCCACAGTAGCAGCCATTACGATCGGAACTGCCGCACGCTTGAATTCCTCTACATGCTCTTCTGTGATCTTCCCGCCCATAAATACAATTCCGTCCACTTGCTTACCTAGTAAAGTGTTTAACAGATGGATCTCTTTGTCCTTGTTCTGATCAGAGTTACAAAGGATAATGTTGTATTTATACATGGTGGCAATATCTTCAATCCCACGAGCTAATTCCGCAAAAAAGATGCTAGAGATATCCGGAATGATAACGCCGACCGTTGTTGTTTTCTTGCTTGCTAATCCCCTTGCTACTGCATTCGGGCGATAACCTAATCTTTCAATCGCTTCAAGTACTTTCTTTCTAGTAGATGGCTTGACGTTTGGGTTTCCGTTAACAACACGAGAAACCGTTGCCATTGAGACACCTGCCTCACGAGCTACATCATAAATTGTTGTATTCAAAAAAAATCCTCCTTATATACTGCATATCCGACAGCTATGTAATGCTATTATCATACGATAAAGTAGTAAAGTAGGCAATGAATAGAGACATGTTTCACTATTTATTCATACATTAAAAAAAGAATAAAATAAAATGAACCTATTTTACTTATTTTTGGCGAAAAAAGGCAGAATCATACGCTTTTTCAGAGTAGTTATTTGCATACAAAAAAACCGGCAGCTAAATCCTTAAGCTCACCGGTCCTATGTTGATCACTTATTAAACCATTTGATTGATTTTAAGAAAACGTGAGGAAACAAGTTCTTCAACAAATACTTGAAATTCTTCGATATTCATCTGCTGTGCAGCATCTGATAAAGCCACTGCTGGATCAGGATGTACTTCTGCCATCACGCCATCCGCTCCGATCGCAAAAGCTGCCTTCGCTGCTGGCAGGAGCAAATCTTTTCTCCCTGTTGAATGGGTGACATCTACAAACACAGGCAGATGGGTTTCTTGTTTTAAAATTGGTACGGCTGTAATATCTAATGTGTTTCGTGTTGCTCGTTCATACGTTCGAATCCCTCTTTCACAAAGGATGATCTGCCCGTTTCCTTGCGACATGATATACTCCGCAGAATTAATGAACTCCTCTAACGTTGCTGCCAGTCCTCTTTTTAATAGAACAGGCTTATTGAGCTTCCCTGCTGCTTTCAACAGCTCATAGTTCTGCATGTTTCGAGCACCAATTTGGATGATGTCTAAATACTCACACGCCATATCAAGGTCTTGTGGATGGACGATCTCACTGATCACCGCACAATTGTATTCATCTGCCACTTTTTTTAGAATTTGAAGTCCTTCCACACCTAATCCTTGGAAATCGTAAGGTGACGTTCGTGGTTTGAATGCTCCTCCTCGTAATAGTCTTACCCCATTCTTTGTAACAGCATCTGCTACAGAAGCTGTTTGTTCATAACTCTCTACAGCGCACGGCCCAGCAATCAAAATAGGATTTCCGTTTCCGATCTCCATCCCCTTAACAGAGATAACCGTATCTTCAGGTCTTTGCTTTCTAGAGACAAGAAGCTCCTTTTTATGATCTACTTCCTGTAATTCTAGACCTGCTTTAAATATTTCTTTAAAAAGATGCTGAAGAGTACTCGTTTCAAATGGCCCCTCATTATCTGTTGAAATGAGATCTAACATATGTCTTTCTCTAACAGGATCGTACTTCTTCATACCTTGATCTGATTTGATCTTACCGATCCGCTGAACAAGCTCACCACGTTTATTGATTATCGCTAATAACTCTTTATTCACATCATCAAGTTCTGCTCGTAACGTGTTTAATTCTAGATGATTCATATCTTAGCACCTCAGTATTTATATAATGTAAGAAATATGATACATTTCTAATAATTAGGACGTTTCTATCACTTATAAGACTACCTATACATCTATCGTAACAAAAAGAGGTGCCTTCGTGGACAAAAATCTTTTATTCGCATTAGATATCGGTACACGCTCCGTGGTCGGTATGATTTTAAAGCAGCATGAAAACGGAAAGTATGAAATTTTACATAAAAAAATGATCGAACATGAAGAGCGCTCTATGCTTGATGGCCAGATCCACCATATCCCTGCTGTTGCTAAAGTGATCAGGACTATAAAAAATCAGCTCGAACATGAAGTAGGTTCGCTTTCTAAAGTTTGTGTTGCTGCAGCAGGAAGAGCTCTTAAGACCGTGAAAGGCCGTTCTGAAAAAGATCTCTCACTTGGTGATATCACTTCAAATGAAGAAGTGATCCATATGGAACTTGCAGCGGTTCAGCAAGCTCAATATCAATTAGCGAGCTTATTAGATGAAAACTCCAATTTACTCTACGATTGCGTTGGATATTCTGTCCTTCATTATTATCTCGACGAGCAGGAGATCGGGAGCTTTATCGGTCAGCAAGGAAACAGAGCTAGTGTAGAAGTTATCGCTACATTTTTACCGAGAGTAGTTGTAGAGTCCTTAATGAAAGCTCTAGACGAAGCTGGCCTTGAAATGGAAGCTCTAACGTTAGAACCGATCGCAGCCATCAATGTGCTGATTCCGCCTTCTATGCGTAAGTTAAATGTAGCTCTTGTTGACATTGGAGCAGGTACTTCAGATATCGCGATAACTGCTCAAGGAACAGTTATTGCTTATGGTATGGTACCGGTCGCAGGGGATGAAATTACGGAAGCAGTCAGTTCTGAGTTTTTGTTGGATTTTCCTGTAGCTGAGCAGATTAAACGTTCGTTAACGCAAGAATCTGAAATAACATACACAGATATCTTAGGATTTCCATCCAAGAAAGTCACATCTGAAGTGATTTCAACGATAGCCTATTCGATCGACAATTTGGCAGAAGGAATTACAAATGAAGTCCTTCGCTTGAACGGCAAAGCACCACAGGCGATCATGCTTGTGGGAGGAGGCAGTTTAACACCTCTATTACGCGAGAAAGTCGCTGAAAAGCTTACCCTGCCAATCGAGCGAGTTGCGATTCGTGGTCTTAACGCCATCCAATCATTGATCCCATCATTAAAAGAAGATGGCCCTGAACTCGTAACACCTGTAGGTATCGGTATTGCGGCTAAAGAAAATCCGGTTAAATATGTAACCGTCTCTGTGAATGGAAAGACAATACGTTTATTTCAAGTAAAAAAACTTACGATCGGTGATGCCTTGATCGCTGGAGGAGCTGATCTTTCGAAACTTTACGGCAAACCTGGAATGGGATTGATGGTTTCTGTGAATGGGAAAGTGAAGATGTTTAAAGGAAAGATCGGTTCAGCTCCTACCATTGAGATGAATGGTGTTCCTTGCACGCTATCAGATGAAATCTTAGAGGGTGCAATCATCCATTATGAACCTGGAAATAACGGGGAGGATGCGGAAATCTCGATAAAAGACGCAATTGATGATCACTCTGTCAAAACGTTATGGGTGAACGGGGAAGCTGAGACATTTGAAACACATTATTATATAAATGAACAACGTGTATACGCCAATACTTTATTATCTGATAGAGATGATTGTTATTATCGCTTCCCTTCAACCCTTTCAGATATTTTTGATCTAAAAAAGTGGAGTAGCGAAACAAAGAATTTGGATTTTACTCTTTTTGTAGATGGTAAACCGCTCTCTCTTCCTACTACAATCACGAGTACGGTGCATCTAAACGATCTAAGTGTTACCCTTCATACAGAATGGAACGACGGAGATCGTTTAGATTATCAACGTTCTGAAGAAGAGCAAGTAACTTTGAAACATGTAACGAACGCACTAGACCTAAACCTTCATCAGTCATGTACGGTTATTTTTAATGAAGAAGAACTGACTCTTGTAAGACCACTCTATACGTTCTACCGTGAAGAGGAAAAACTGTGTAGCGATTCAGTTCTTCATAGTCAGGAAAGACTTTTGATGAAAAAGGCCAATCAACAACCGTTTATTTTTCAAGACGTTTTTACAGAAGTGGAACTTACACTTCAACCAAAACCAGGTGAGAGCCTGATTTTGTTAAAGAACGGAGAAAAAGCCGGCTTTCAAACCGAAATACAAACAGGTGATCAACTACTATTAAAATTTGAAGTACTAGTTTAAAAAGAAAAAAGCGTAGCAATTTCTGCTACGCTTTTGTTTTTTCGTTCGCTTGTGCAAGCTTCTTATTCGTAATATTCCAGTGTGAATCATGCCAAACCACGTTATTTCCATCGAAAATTAAAACTTGAGGAGATTCGTGCTTCACTCCTGTTTGCTCAGCAATCGCATTACTTAGTGGTCTTGAATCTTGCACGTTCAGATAATACAACGTTTCATTCTCGTTATCAGCTGCAAACTTTTGGAATTCTTTAAAAGCTTCATGACTTACGGGACATGTTGTACTGTTTTTCATCAAGATGATGCGGTTTCTTTGTTCTTTTACTAAATTCCAATCTTGTTCGTTTTGTAATTGAATGAGTGACATATCGATTTCTACCTCCATAATAAAAAGAAAAGAAAAAGAAACAAGTTCTTTTTCTTATCTTTTCATATTCACACCATACTTATCAATATTTTTGCTCTACTAATTCTTGCTCATTAGCAGGATCATAATCCAGCTTACCTTCATCTTGGATATCGTCTGTAATCTCACCATACAGTTCAGACGCGTTTTCTTCTTCTTTCGCACGCCACTTATCAATATCCTTGCGAAGGTTTGAAGTTAGATCTTTAACCTTTGTTGCGACTTGGTTCGATTGTTCAGATACGGTCTTAACAATGTTTGAGGATTTTTCACGAGCCAAATGAGAGATCTCATTACTTTTATCCTTTAAATAGACAGCTTGTTCATTCAGATCGCTTCGCAATTCCTTCCCTGCTTTAGGCGCTAATAATAGCGCTGCTGCAGCCCCTAACATGCCACCAACAAGAGCACCGATGATAAAATCTTTGCTATCAATGTTTTGATTGTTGTTGTTGCTCATTTACACTCCTCCTCTGGAATATTGATTTGTCGCTGTGTCAACCGCTGTGTCAACATTGGATTTTTTGAGTTTATATTTTTCCCATAAATTCAATGCTGCATTTCCCCATTGAACCGCTTGCGATATTTGTTTAGACTGTCGCTCTGTTTCAACCGTAATCTGGTCTGTTACTTTGCGGACAGATTGGTTCACCTTTTGAACGGATTGACCGAAATCCTGAACTGCAGAAAACACGTTGTTAAGAGAATCTGATTTCTTTTGAACATCCTCGGCTAACTGGTTTGTTTTATGTAACAAATCGGTTGTCTCGCGCGTTACGCCATCTAATTGCTTCTCTAGACTTTCTAGCGTTACCGCGACATGATTGAGGGTAATTTGTAATGATTTCAAAGCCCCTGATAAAAAATAAACAAGTACGACAAATGCAACTGCGACTAATGCTACACTGATTGAGATAATGATATCCATTATTCGAGACACCTCCTGAAAGTATATTATTGCTTTTTCCCGAGTTTTTATCAAAGGAAACGTGTTTTTTTATAGTATTCTTTACCACTTCATTAAAATCCTTTTCTAGAACATTACAAATTGTTTAAATTAAGTTAAAATAAAGAAGATATCAAATATATAGGGGGCTTCTTCAACATGAGAGATCCAAGAATTCAACAACTAGCAAAAAACTTGATTACATATTCAGTAAACCTGCAAAAAGGTGAAAAAGTATTGATTGAAAACTTCGGCCTGCAAAAAGAACTCGTGAACGCACTTGTTCAAGAAGCATATGCTGCTGGCGGTTTTCCATTCGTTCTACTAAAAGACCATTCTGTAATGCGCGCTCAATACACACAAGCAACTGAAGAACAAATGGAGATGATCGCTAAACACGAAGGTGATCTTATGAACCAGATGGATGCTTATATTGGTCTACGTTCAGGTGACAACATCAACGAAATGTCTGATGTACCTTCCGAAAAAATGGCGCTTTACGAAAAAACAATCTTTGCAATGCACCGTAAGATTCGTATCAAAAAGACGAAATGGTGTGTGCTTCGTTACCCGAACGCATCTATGGCACAATCTGCAAGCATGAGCACAGAAGCTTTCGAAGATTTCTATTTTGAAGTATGTAACCTTGATTATGGAAAAATGGATGACGCCATGACTGCACTAAAAGACCTCATGGATAAGACAGATAAAGTTCGCATCACAGGACCTGGAACAGATCTATCGTTCTCGATCAAAGATATTCCATCCATTAAATGTTCTGGACAAAACAACATTCCAGATGGTGAAGTGTTTACAGCTCCAGTTAAAGATTCTGTTAGCGGAACGATTTCTTATAACACGCCGTCACCATATAACGGTTTTACATTCGAAAATGTACAGCTAACGTTTGAGAACGGGAAGATTGTAAAAGCGACAGCTAACGATTCTGAGCGTATCAACAAGATTTTTGATACGGATGAAGGTTCTCGTTATGTAGGTGAATTTGCGATCGGTGTAAATCCGTTCATCAAGCATCCGATGAAAGATATTCTTTTCGATGAGAAGATCGACGGCAGCTTCCACTTTACGCCTGGTCAAGCGTATGAAGAGGCGTATAACGGAAATGAATCAAACATCCATTGGGATATGGTCATGATCCAACGTCCAGATTACGGTGGCGGAGAGATTTTCTTTGACGATGTGTTGATCCGTAAAGATGGTGTTTTCGTTCTACCTGAATTAGAGCAATTAAATCCTGAGAATTTAAAGTAATACTAGTAGAAAAGCTCATGTAAGTAGTTGATTTTCGTTCCAGGATGCTCGCTTTCCGAGGGGCGTGCGGTGAGCCTCCTAGCGCTCTGCGCTGTTAGGAGTCTCCCACCTTGCACTACAATCAACTTGTCAATGAAGCACAAGCCTTCACAGGTATAAACTTTCTCAAATTAATTAAAAGAAAATACAAAAAAAGACTTGCCGTCAGGCAAGTCTTTTTTTCTTAAGGTTTTGCAGTCAGTGTTTCCTCGTATGCTCTTTGGAATTTTTGAATATCTCCAGCACCCATGAACAATAAAACACCGTCATTGTATTTTTTTAGTACATCCACTTTATCTTCTGTAATGAATTGTGCGTTAGGGATTTTTTCTATCAAATTTTCGATCGAAAGATTCCCCGCATTCTCTCTTGCAGAACCAAAAATATCACATAGATAAACGTGATCTGCTTCACTTAAGGCTGCTGCAAATTCATCTAGAAACGTCTTTGTTCGTGTAAATGTATGTGGTTGGAAGATCGCTACCACTTCACGATTTTTATACTTATACTTTGTTGCTTCAATCGTTACTTTAATCTCAGTCGGATGATGAGCGTAGTCATCGATCAGAATTTGGTCACCTACTGATTTTTCAGAGAAACGTCTTTTAACCCCTGTGAAGCTCTTTAATTGCTCTTTAATGATATCCATCGGTAATGTTTCATAATGACAGATCGCAATGACTGCAAGGGCGTTCAAAACGTTATGTGTGCCGTATCCTGGAATCTGGAACGTCCCATAAAACGTGTTGCGAACAAATACATCAAATGTTGTTCCTTCATCACCACGATTAACATTCTTTGCTTGGAAATCATTATGATCACCAAAACCATAGAACACAACAGGTACTTGTGCATGAATTTCTTGAAGATTTGCATCATCACCACATGCGATGATTGCCTTTTTAACCTGCATCGCCATAGCCTGGAATGCACTGATTACATCTTTTAAATCAGAAAAATAATCAGGATGATCAAAATCAATGTTTGTGATTATCGCATAATCAGGATTATAAGATAAGAAATGTCTGCGATATTCACATGCTTCAAACACAAAGTATTCGCTGCCTTTGCTGCCTTTACCTGTTCCATCACCGATCAAATAGGAAGTAGGTTTTGCTGCACCTACAACATGTGCTAGTAATCCTGTAGTTGACGTTTTTCCGTGCGATCCCGTAACGGCGATCGATGTAAAGTTAGATAGATACTCTCCAAGAAAATGGTGATATCTATGAATAGGTATATTTTTTTCATTTGCAGCTTGAATCTCTTCATGCTGTTCGCCAAAAGCATTACCCGCGATAATCGTTTGACCTTCTTCAACGTTGTTCTTGTCAAACGGTAACACCGGTATGTTTTTCTCTTCAAGTGCTGTTTGAGTAAAGATATATTGCTCAATATCAGATCCTTGAACATCATGACCAGTGTCATGAAGGATTTGTGCCAACGGGCTCATTCCTGTCCCTTTAATTCCAATAAAATGGTATTTTGTCATGTATAGCCCTCCACAAAAAGAACACCTTCTAAAAGGCCTATTTGTATTATTATATGCCTGCTGTTTGAATCGGTTATTTATGCACAGTCAGGCTTGATTCGGAATACTTGAACCATTATATCAAAGTTGTTGTCCTATCACCATGATAGACAAATGATAAAAGTCTAATAGACCTTTTTATCTATTTTTACCCAACTTCTCCAAAATAATGATATCTGTTATTCCACTAACTCTAGTCTTGGATTATGGCGATAGATTCTTCCAGCTTTTGCTTGATGCTGTTCGTTCATCATAACGTTATCACCGGTAAATCCAATATTAATCTTTAATAGATTGCTGCCTACCCCGTAAATATCTACAGGTACTTTTTGTTCTTCAAACTGCTCGATTCTTTCTTTCTTGAACCCACCGCTAACAACGATTTTGACATGTTGGTAGCCTTCTTCATCCAGCGCTTTTCGGAGTGCAAAGATCAATTCTGGATTGACGCCTCTAGGGTCAAACGAACCTAACACATCAGGATTTCTAAAGAAATATTGATCGACCATCGTTCGCGAAGTATCAACCCTTACCCCTTTTAAAGTCTCTCCAAACTCTCTTGCTACTTTTAAGGCATCTGTTATCACATCATTGTTATAATCAACGAGTGAGATAAGGTCGTCTTCAGGGTATTTTGCATGATAAGCTTTCGTAGCTTCCACTATGTCACCATTGAAAATTTGAATGAGGGCATGTGGCATCGTGCCCATTCCTTTTTTGCCCCACCATTCATTCATTGCATGTGTAGCCTGTGCAGTTGAGCCGCCAATATAAGATGCATAACCATCTCCTGCTTGCTGTGCAAAATGATCATCTCGGTCTCCCATAAAGATGACCGGTTTCTGTACGCCCGATTTGCTAGCAGCTTTCACAACATTATAAACATTCGTTGCAACCGACGTTCTTCTGGCTAGTATTCCATCTATCATACCTTCTAAGAACCCAAAGTTTTGGTAAGGTCCCTTAATCGTCAACACCGTTTCAAACGGAGAGATTTTGTCTCCATCTTTTAAAGAATGGATCTCTAGAGAATCAACATCTTTAGCAAACGTTTTAATAAGAGCGATCGCTTCATCCGAACCGCACAGAACGGCATCACTCTTTTGAAAGAACTGCATGGTTACGATATTATCTGGTTTAAATGATTCTACAATCTCACACGTTTTTAGAAAATAAACAGCAGAGAACCAGCCTTCTCTGATCCGTTCATCAAATTTAAATGTTTTATTTGTGAGCCGCTTGATCTTACCTTGCAGCTTTAATTCTATCTCTTTCATTAAATTACTCCTCATGACTTATTCCAAGGTATAAAAGAAAGGGAACTATTCCCCACACTATAATAGCGAACAAGGCACAATAACTCAAGAAAATCATTTAATAGAGAATTTTAGAGAGCAACCAGAAAGTGAAATAAATGAATAATCGGTCAAATATACCGATATAAAAGCAATTTTGCTGATAAAAGATATTTCCCGCCGATATAATCGGTTTCTTGCCGATATATCTTTATTCTTGCCGATATCCTTACTTTCTACCGAAGTGTAGACTTCACCACTCTGCTTACAAAAGAAGAGCTGATGTAAGGCGTCCCTTACAATCAGCTCTTTCTGATTACTTCATTACTCTACACCACTATATAAACGATTCTCTAGTTCTTCTTGTGTAAGAAGAACATGTCTTGGTTTACTTCCCATCGTTTCAGAGACGAGGCCGAAGCTTTCCATCATATCTACTAATCTTGCTGCACGGTTGTAACCAATTCTAAATCTACGCTGCAAGCTAGAAGAGGATGCTGCACCTACTTCGATTACATAGTAACAAGCTTCTTCAAAAAGCTCGTCTTCTACTTCTGTTGTTTGCTGATGCTGAATCAGTTCTTCACGAGTAAAAAGATATTCCGTCTGATATTCTTCTTTTACGTAACGTGCTACTTCTTCAATTTCTTCATCAGATACGAACGTTCCTTGAATACGAACCGCTTTGTTCGAGCCGTTCTCCATAAAGAGCATATCGCCTCGCCCTAATAACCGTTCTGCACCACTCATATCTAGAATGGTTCGTGAATCTATCGCGGACGATACAGCGAATGCTGTACGAGTTGGTACATTAGCTTTGATCAGTCCTGTGATAACATCTACTGATGGACGCTGTGTTGCAAGAAGAAGATGGATACCACATGCTCTTGCTTTCTGAGCAATTCGGCAGATCGCTTCTTCAACTTCTTGCGGTGATACCATCATAAGATCTGCCAATTCATCAATGACTACAACAATATATGGCATCTTGTTCTTATAATGCTGCTCTTCTTCCATCTTTTGATTGTAACGTTTGATCTCACGTACACCTGTTTTTGCAAACTCTTCATACCGGCGTTCCATTTCTTCAACCGCCCATTTCAAAGCAGCTGTAGCCTCTTTTGCATCTGTGATAACAGGAGTCACTAGATGCGGGATATGATTGTATGGTGCGAGTTCGACCATTTTAGGATCGACAAGTAACAGTCTGACTTCTTCCGGCTTTGCTTTATACAGCAAGCTCACAAGTATAGAATTGATACAAACGCTCTTTCCTGAACCTGTAGCACCTGCTATAAGTCCGTGCGGCATCTTTTGGAGATCTGTTACTACAGGTGCTCCTGAAATGTCTAAACCAAGAGCCACTGTTAAGGAAGAAACTGAATCCTTAAACACATCATCTTCAATGATCTCACGTAAATAAACAGCTCTGCTATGCTGGTTGGGAACTTCTATACCGATTGCATTCTTTCCTGGGATCGGCGCTTCAATTCTTATATCACGAGCAGCGAGGCTAAGTTTTATATCATCTGTAAGGTTTGTAATCTTGTTTACCTTAACGCCTGGAGCGGGTTGAACTTCGAACCTTGTTACGGCAGGGCCTTTTGTCATATGAACTACTTTTGCGTTCACATTAAAGTTATCCAATGTTGATTGAAGTGTGTTCTTTTGTTCGTTTAACCAAAGATCATCATCTTCAAGTGATATCTTCTCTTTATTCAATAATGACATTGGAACAAATAGCTGATTTTTTACAGATTCAGCACTTTGATGAATGTTTAATTCTTTTCTTGCTGTTTGTCTACTTTCTGACTGACGCATTTCTGGATTTGAAACACTGCTTAGTGACTTTCTGTCTTTTTTTAGCATCAGCACATTGAAAGGAACGAATTGACCTCCACTTTTTGGAGCTTCTTTCTTAGGCGGAGTCTGTTCAATGACTACATCTTCTTGTACTTGCTTCTCTGACTTACTTGGGGCTACCTCTTGAACATATTGTGTATCAGGTTTCTCCGCACGTTCATCAGCAGGTTCTGATTCATCAACAGGCTCAATCATTTCATCCTGTTTCTCCACATTTAACGTGTCAGGTGCAACCTCGTGGTCCTCCTCTGACACATACTCTTGGTGTTCGATAACCATTTCAAGCGACTCATTATGCTGTTCTTCTTCAGATGCTACATCCTGACCCAAGATTATTACTTCATCTTCAACCGGTAATTGTTCTGGTTCAACCATACTTTGATTCGAATCTTGAAATTGAGAAATCTCACGCCGAATCTCTTGTGAATCCATCGTGTCTTCTGTTGTTGCAGCTGGAAGAACTTCTTCAACAGTCTTTAAAAGTTCTTCTGTCACAGAATCCTTCTCAGGTATATCTCTACCGATGAACAAGATACCTTCTGGCTTTCTCTTTCCATACCCGTATACAGGAGAAGGTACATCTGTAGGCGTAAACCTTGATTTCACTTCAGGAGTGGTTTCCTTTTGTTCAGGCTTTACCTGTGCATCATTCTTATTTCTTCTCTCATATCCGTAAACAGGCGACGGAACGTTAGATGCTTTGAATGCTTGACGTTTTGGTTCCTGGCTAAAAGTAGTTGATTTAGCTTGAGTTCTTCTGTTGTCTTTTTGAAGAGATCGTTGCTCACGTACAGTGCGCTCATCTCGGTATGGTTTTTCTTCCCTAACAGGGGCTTTATACTGTTGTGTCTCTTTCTGCTGATATGTATGTCGTTGTACAGGTGGTTTTGCCGTTTTTTCATCCGGGATCACAGGAAAACGAAATGGCGCATTCTCTGGATACTTATGCAGCATTTTCGCAGGATGCTGTATATTTGATTGAGACGGTTTTCTCCCATTGTTTACAAAAGGAACCGACCTCGTCTTTTCTGTACTTTCCTTTTTTTCGGTTGCTTGTTGCTTTCTTACTGGCTCTTGGTTTTGCTTTCTCTCATCCTCATAATAGGAATCATCTTCATTTTCATCGTCAAAAAACGTATTCATTAATTTTTTTATCCAACTCATCTTCTCACCTATTTCTGTTGGTTGTTTCTTTATTGTAGCGAAAATAGAAGAGAAACAATAGTCTAAATATTCATCAATAGCACATGCGTCTAAAAAGATAAGAAATAAAAACCACTAGATGATCTAGCGGCTTTTATTATTAATCAATCTGTTGTTTCTTCTTCTACTGGTCTATTCTTGGCTAAAATAAAGACAGGTTCTAGCTCTTTGTTTTCATACATAAACGGTAAAGCCGTGATCGGTACTCGTCCGTTCATAAAAAATTGCATCGCCATCTGAGCCAAGACATCGTATCCTTGCTTATTTTTGATATCTGCAACAATCAATACATCTTGATGTGGTATGGCAACTGCCATTTCTCCGGTAATGTTTTTCTTCATTTCTTCTAAGAACTGAACATTCAGGATTCTGCTCGCATCGTATCCATCGTTATGGTTTAAAAAGAAGAACGTATTTCCCGCAACTTGGTCTTCTTTATAATCTGTTGATAATCGTTTTACATTGAACTTTGCTGCATCAAGTATTTGAGACTTTTCTACCTCCAACGCCTTCATCTTATTATTCGTTAGAAGTTTGTAGGTTTTGCCTAGGTCTAAAGCATAATAAATCCTCGTCTCTGCTGTATGCTCTTGATAGAACAGTTCTTCTCCTTCTGGTGTTTCTGTAGGAAAGGAAGCAGAACGAATGACTGGGAAGATGCGTGATAGGCTATTCGAACTCTCATCTTCATGGGACGCGGCGTTCAATCCTTCTTCAACGTAGTAAACAAGTTTATCGATAAGCTCATCTTTTTCTTTCGACCAGCGCGCACTGAGACCTCCGAGAGATAAAGATACACCTTTACCCGTTAACTTATTCGTAATTCGCAGTGTTTCATCTTCTCTATCATATGAAAATTCTCTGGTTGGACTCATTAGTCTCTCTTGTAACGTTTTCTTTAGTTTAATGGAACTGCTCATATATGAATCCTCCTTTCCTAAACTACGGTTACTCGTAACGTGAAAAACCTCCTAATGGAGGTTTTTGTTCGTTTACTTGCTGTTCTCTTCTTTATATTCTACTACTACTTCTGTTCCTAGTCCGCCACGTGCGTTCCAGTTTCCTACTACTTTTATATACTTTGGTTTAAGCAGCTTCACTAGATCTTCCAAAATACGATTTGTAGCATGCTCTTGATAGATTCCAACATTACGATATGAAGTTAGATAATACTTCAATGACTTCATTTCTACTAGATCTTCATTTGGAATGTAGCTGATGATGATATCAGCAAAGTCCGGAAGACCTGACCAAGGACATACAGATGTAAATTCAGTCGTAGGAATGGTTACCATTGTATCTTTTCCTACATACTCATATGGAATCGTTTCTAATATATCAACGAGGATTACGTTCTCATCTTGGATGTCAAAACGAATTCCTTCATATTTACTGTGATTTACTTCAACTTTAGCCATTAAAAAAACTTCCCTTCACCTAAAAAAATATCATTTTTCGTTATTATAACATACTCTTTTGACCTATTTTGAAGGAATGTTAAGCTCTTCTAAAAAGGCAACAATCTGCTCTTTTGTTTTTCTCTCTTTATTCACATAACGTCCGATCTCTTCGCCGTCCTTAAATGCTAAAAAGCTCGGTATACCAAAAATATCATGCTCTTGACAAAGTTCGATCAGTTCATCACGATCCACATAGACAAATTGATAGCTTGAATATTCTTCTTCAATTTCTGGTAGGATCGGCTTAATTACCACACAATCCGGACACCAATCAGCAGAAAAGACAGCTATTGTAACGTCCTTTTTGATTGTTTCTTTAAATTGTTCGATCGATTTGATATTTTCCATTTAGATCGTCTCCTTATTGATTCAGCTTCATATCGCCAAATTTAATATATCCTTTTTTTCTTAACCATTCTGAAAGTATCAGACTAATGATAATGGGTCCTATAAAATGCAAAATAAATATAGCAAGAAACGTTTCAAAGGTAAAGCCCATCGTCCTGAGCGTCATAATTTGCCCTACGAGGCCACTTGTACCCATCCCTGCTCCGGCTGGAATATTCTCCATTTGAAAATAAAGTGTTCCGATGGGTGCTAATAGGATACCTGCAACTGTTGGCGGAATTAAAATATACGGGTTTCTCACCACATTCGGAAACTGTAGTTTTGATGTTCCGATTCCTTGGGTAAGCCAGCCTCCAAATCCATTTTCCCGGTATGAACTTGTGGCAAACCCTATCATTTGAGCTGCACATCCAATTGTTGCTGCACCAGCGGCTAGACCCTCTAGGCCAAGCATCATCGCAATTGCGGCAGAAGAAATCGGACCTGTTAGTGCAAAGCCAAGCAATAGAGCTACTAATATCCCCATGATCAACGGTCTCTGATCCGTTGACCACATAACAAGCTGACCAAATGCCTTCATGAATTGATCAATTCCTGGTCCGATAAATGTTGCAATCGTAAAACCTGTAAAGATCGTAACTGCAGGTGTGATTAAAATATCAAACTTCGTTTCTTCAGATACTAGCTTTCCGGTTTCTACAGCAATCAACGCTGCTACATAACAACCCGCAACACTCCCTAGATCCGCTCCTGCTGCACCCGCTATACCTGCTGAAAAGATAACGAGTGGAGGTGCTTTTAATCCGTACGCCACTGCCGTACCGATCACTGGACCCATCAAAGTCATCGCTAACTGTCCCATCTCTGTGAAAAATGGAAGCGAGAGTTGCTCACCAATCGTCTTTAGAATCAGTCCTACGATAAGCGATGCCATCAAACCTAGTGCAAAATATTGAAACCCCGTAATAAAATACGTTTTTGGGGATAGACTTACCCCTTTTTTATTTAAAAAATCCCTCATATGAAATGACTCCTTTTGCTGTTCTGTTAAACATGTCCCCCAAACATTATAACTTGTTTTAAACCCATGTAAAGACAGGTGTAAAGCTAATTAGTTTTACATACAATTCTTTTTACTTTGAAACTTAAAATAATTCAAAAAAGACCGATAAAATGGCAGGGGGGAATTCATATGAACATGTCGATACGAAGAAGAGTGCGACTGATGCTTTTCATCAGTTTAGCCGGAATGGTACTATTACTTGCATTTATTGGATTATTTTTATGGCAGAACACCCAAATGGAAGAGGAAAGAGATCAAGTACAACTAACATTACGTTCTAGTAATGATATTCAAAGTACATTTAATGAAGTGCGTAAACTTGAACAAGAGTATTTAAGAGATCCTAGCACAGAGGCTAAAGAAAAAGTTTTAACTTCATTGAATGACTTGCAAAAAGCAACAACTAAAATAGCTAAAGAAACGAACAGTTCTTCAATTAAAGGAATAGAAAAAGACCTGTCTGCTTATCAAACATCGTTTAATTCTGCCACAAGCCTTACCACACAACTTAACTCATTAAAGCAGATGATGACAGAAACATCTAACAACTTTTATGAATCAGTAAAAGCCATGAACGACCAAGCTTTATTGATCACACTGCTGCAGATGCAAACGTATGAAAAAGATGTTCATATTAAGTATGACAGCACGACGGTTGAAAGCTTTAAAGAAAGTGCTCAAACGTTTGATCGTATGTTAGATGAGAAAAACCTGCCTGCTGATCAGTTGTCTACTTTTAAATCAAATTTATTAAAATATACAACCTCTGCAGATACGATCCAATCGATCACAAAAAAGATCGGGGATGATATTTCGACTTTTGAAAAGATCGCTAATGTTGTAGATCAATCAACGAAAGATGCAGAAAGTAACTTGCAGAAGGAAAATGTTGAATTAACGAAAAACCAAAAATCAGTTAAGTTTTGGCTGACGATCAGTTTAATTGGTTTGAGTGTCGTAATCTTATCGATATTAAGTGTGATCGGTGTTTGGCTTCTACGATCGATCCAATCCTCAATTTCGGTACTTAAAGAAGGGGCTGCCATTATTGGTGATGGTGATCTTTCTTATCGTGTAGAGACGAAATCTAAGGATGAAATGGGAGAACTAGCTCAAACCTTTAATCGTATGGCTGAAAAAATGCAAAAATCAATGAACGAAGTAAAAGATGCCGCAGAGAAACTAACGAGTTCATCTCAAAACTTAGCAGCCGTATCAGAAGAAACCACCGCACAAAGTGATGAAGTGACAGAAGCGATCTCTCAAGTAGCTACAGGAGCTCAAAGTCAGGCTGATCATCTGCAAGAATGTACACTTTTGCTTTCTGATGTGACTGGATATATTAAAGAAACGGCTTCGATCAGTGACGAGATTGCTTCTGATGCCATTCAAGCTGAAAACGAAGGAAAAGCAGGATCCAATATCGTCCATCAACTAAATACACATTCTGAGAACTTTTTAGAACTTGCTCAAAGTCTTATTTCAGAAATTCAAGACGCGAGCAAACAATCCAAACAGATTCATTCAATCGTTGAAACGATCCAAGAGATAGCAGGAAGCACTGACCTTCTTGCACTTAATGCAGCCATTGAATCCGCAAGAGCTGGTGAAGCTGGAAGGGGCTTTTCCGTTGTTGCCAGTGAAGTTCGAAAACTTGCTGAGCGTTCTAAAAATGAAGCACTAAGAATTCAGCAGCTAGTAAAATCCATGACATATCAAATGGAACTGTTATCAAAAGAAACAGTGCGCTTTGAGCAATATCGTGTTGATCAAGTTGAATCTGTTCAACAGACAGAAAAAGCGTTTTCAAGCATCATTCAAAATGTTTCTCAAATAAATGGAAGAATCTCTCAAGTAAAAAGTGCGATCGGTCGTGTTGAATCCGCTAATGAAAACTTATCTGAAAAGCTCTTTGAAGTGAGTGCGATATCTGAGGAATCCGTTGCTACAAGTGAACAAGTTAGTGCCTCAAGTATTCACCAAAAAGAAGCCATTCACCAAGTAAACATTGCTGCGACAGAACTGCAAGAAATTGCCCTCACTTTGCAAGAAGAAGTAGACCAATTTTCTTTAGGTGAAAGAGAAAATCTAATCACTGATGAAGAGATAGGATTTATCGATACTTACCATGAAGCAGCAGCAACAGTTGATGATAGTGATGCAGAAGAGCATGATGTTCCATACGATGAGTACAGAGAAGAAATTGAAGCAGAGACAGAAGTAACACCTGATCACCATGTTGACGAAGAGGAAATAGAGGAAGATACGGAGTCTGTTCATTCTTTAGATCGTGAAACTAAAAAAGAAGATTAAGTATAAAAACCCGGTGATCACTCGCCGGGTTTAATAATTTCCACTCAATTGAGTATATTTTCTATGTTCTTTATACGTTTTTGAAAAGTAATGACTCCATGTACCATCCTGTTTTGCAACAAAGTAAAAATAGTTATGCTTTTCGGGATCTGCTGCGGCTTTTAATGAAGATAGATCTGGACTAGAAATCGGCCCTGGCGGCAGACCCTTATTGATATACGTATTGTACGGACTATTAATCTTAATGTCTTTTCTTCTTAATGTTGCTTTTGGTTTTTCTAGCAAGTATTGAACGGTAGAGCAGGATTGCAGCTTCTTCTCTTCTTCTAACCTATTCACAAAAACACCAGCGATCCTACGTTTCTCTTCATTCAAAAGAGCTTCTTGCTCAATAATTGAAGCTAATGTTATCATTTCATAAATTGTTTGATCACTTTTAATTGTAATTTTTGTTGTTTCTTCGATCAGTCTTTCAGTCATTTGATGAATAATTTTATCTGCTTTCATTTTCTTCTCAAGATAATAAGTGTCTGGAAAAAGAAGTCCTTCCACAGCAAACTTTGTATCCGATTCTTTTACTTTCTTGTTTATTCCTAATTGCTCTTGTTGATTATCAGTTAATGTATCCCACGATTTTGCTACTTCAAGAAATTGATTTCTATCCACAATTTCCGCTTTGCTTAATCGATCTGCTATCTCTGTAACTGTCAAACCTTCTGGAATGATCACTTCGATGGCTTCTGTTTCATTTTCCAAAGTAGATAGATCTCGCAGAATCTCTTTATACCCTTTTCCTTGTTTAATCGTATGTTCTCCGGCTATAACTTCACTTTTCTTTCCTGTAACTGTTGCATAAACGGTAAATAAAAATGGGCTTTTAATAAATTCGTTTTCTCTTAAATGATCGGATATCGTTTCAAAATCACTGTTTTCTTTTATAACAAAAGCCTTCTCTGCTGTTCCTTCAGGTGGTGAGACTTCATATACGACCCAGCCAACACACAAAGCGATGAGGACAACAAACAAGATCAGTACTCTTTTCGAATATGAGTTCAAAGTTAAAATCCGCCTAACGTTTTTGTTTCTAATTTCCCCTGATTATCTTTATTCATACAAAAAGGCTGTTAGGTAAGGTATACAAACCTTACTAACAACCTTCGATTGAAAATATACTCTGCAATAGCATCGCGTTTTTAAACTTTTATTTGTTTAAACTGTATATATATTGCCCTAAAAGGATCGTGGAAATATGCAAAAACATCTCACTCCTAGACAGCATGCCACTGGTAAAGACGCCTATCGCTCCATCCTTTTTTCTGATCTCTGGGTCTTTTGTTAAGTCCCCCATCAATGTTCCAAGTTCTTTGCCCTGCTTCAGACCTGCTACGATTACCAATGGAAGTAGAATGCGAGCTCCCGCAGCTGAATAGACGTTCCCATGTTGGTCAGCCACCGCTCCCCAGTTACATAAATACATGCCATCTTCCATCTCCATAACACCGCCTTCAAAACCAATGCCGATGTCCGCTCCTTGCATCACACAATCTCTCGCACGATTGATAGCACCGATCTTGGTTTCCTCATCAGAAAAAGGCTGAGCCGCAACCAGTGAATCAGATGCGTAAGATACGAGTTCAGCATCCTCAAAATGCGTAATAAAAGGATGAGCTGCTTTAATCTTTGCAGGATTAGATGATCCAATTCCAATTTTCATCGTGCGTTCACCCTCAGCTATTTTCTAAGATCGTTCTTAATGTAGATTCATCTGCTGTTTTCACAAGTTTTATAAGCAATTCTTTAGCAGCTGCATAATCGTCAACATGTATCATTGAAGCATGCGTGTGAATATAACGTGAACAGATTCCGATCACCGCAGAAGGTACACCGTTCCCTGAAATATGTACACTGCCAGCATCCGTTCCACCTTGTGAAATAAAATACTGGTAGGGAATCCTATGCGTTTCAGCTGTATCTAGAATATATTCCTTCATTCCACGGTGAGTGACCATCGTTCTGTCTAAAATCCTTAACAACGCACCTTTCCCAAGCTGTCCGAACTCACTTTTATCCCCCATCATGTCATTCGCTGGACTTGCATCTAAAGCGAAAAATAGATCAGGTTGAATTAAGTTAGCTGCTGTTTTCGATCCTCTAAGTCCTACTTCTTCTTGAACCGTAGCACCACTATACAATTCGTTAGGCAACGTTTCATCCTTTAATTCTTTTAATAGTTCAATCGCTAATCCCACACCATAACGATTATCCCATGCTTTAGCCATAATCTTCTTCGGATTGGCCATCGGTGTGAACGGACAGATCGGAACAATTTGCTGCCCGGGTCTTACGCCTAGGTTATGAACTTCTTCATCATTATCTGCACCAATATCTATGTACATATTCTTAATACCCATCGGTCTGTTACGCTGATCGTCGGAAAGAAGATGAGGTGGAGTCGAGCCGATAATACCTGTTATAACATCACCTTTATCCGTATAAATATTTACACGTTGAGCTAACAGAACTTGGCTCCACCAGCCACCTAACTCTTGAAATTTAAGCATGCCGTTCTTCGTAACCTTCGTAACCATGAAACCAACTTCATCCATGTGCCCTGCTACCATAATCTTTGGACCATTCCCTTTTTTGACACCAAAGATGCTGCCAAGACCATCTTGAATAATTTCATCTGATACAGGTTCGATCTCTTTTCGGACAAACTTACGAACATCTCTTTCAAAGCCTGGCGCCCCTGGCAATTCAGTCAATGTTTTAAACAAGTCGAGTGTTTCATTATTCATTTAAAAACAACCCCTTCTAATTAGTCACATGTACATTTTTATTGTACACCTAATAAGAAGGGGTTTTCTATACTTATGAACGTTCTAGATTTCGTAAGTGATCGGATCGACTGCTCCTGCTTCTTTAAAACCTTTTAAACGTAAAACACAGCTGTCACATTGACCGCAAGCTGCCTCTTTCCCATTGTAGCAAGAAGTTGTTAGATCATATGGCACTTCAAGAGAAAGACCTTTTTCAATCGTTTCCTTTTTAGATAAAGAGATCAATGGTGTTTCTACTGAAATATTTTTCCCTGTCACACCCGCTTTTGTTGCTAGATTAATCGTCTCTTCCATGCTCTGAATGAATTCAGGACGACAATCTGGATAGCCGCTAAAATCAACCGCTGAAACGCCGGTATAAACGGCAGTAGCTCCGATAACTTCAGCATAAGCGCTTGCGAGTGATAAGAAAATCATATTTCTAGCAGGCACATACGTTACAGGGATTCCTTCTTCTGCCTCAGTCGGAACATCTACCTTTTCATCAGTAAGGGCACTTCCACCAATATCTTTTAAGAAGGTGAGATCTACAATTCGATGATCTGCTACACCATAAAATTTACCGACTTCAATCGCTTGTTCAACTTCTCGATTATGGCGTTGTCCATAGTGAAAAGTGATCGGATATAAGTCATATCCTTCCGCCTTTGCGATCCCCATACAAGTTGTGCTATCAAGTCCTCCGCTTAAAACAATAACCGCTTTTTTGTTCATGGTTAGACCCCTCTTTCTTCTGGATGCCAGATCACTTTATGAAGCTGAAGACTGAGCTTTGCATTTGGTAGTGGATTCTCCAACAAAAGTTCAACAAGACGTCTCGGAGGCATACTTTCCCATACCGGACTTACACAGATCTGACCATTTCTGTAATGTTCAGAGACTACTTGTTTCGTTATCTCAAAATCGTTCTCTGACCCCACAACAAATTTGATCTCATCTTGGTGCTGAAGCTCTTTGAAATTCTCCATGTGCATCCGTTCCATCTCACCAGATGCTGGGAGCTTGTAATCCATCACGAATCTCATCTTTTTTTGTAAATCATGGTGAGAGTTGCGCAATTGCTCAAATGGCTGTAGATCGATAGCTCCGTTCGTTTCAATGTGGATATCCACAATATGATCCAAGTCAGCCATAGCTAGAAGCAAGGCAGCTGATTTTTCTCGGTGGATTAAAGGCTCTCCACCTGTAAAACAGATTCGTTGTGAACGAAACGTCTTAATCGTATTCACGATCTCTTCAATCGTTGCTTCAAACTCAGGCTTAGCTGGTGCATAACTGTATGTCGTATCACACCACGTGCAACGGAGATTACAATGAAAAACACGTACAAAAACCGTAGGATACCCAGCTTGTAATCCTTCACCTTCTACCGTCTCAAAAATCTCGACCATAGGAACTTTCCAATGTTTCCAAACGTCTTTAGACGGCAGATTAAACATCATCCTTTTCCACCATCCATTCTCTTTTCATGACAGCATAGCTAGTAGGTGTCTCATACAGCTTTAACTCTTCTAACCTGTGACCTTGTTCACTTAGACCTCGTTCGTTTAGTTCAAGATCAATTTGCTCCCAAATCCAAACCACCATATTTTCTGCAGTCGTATTCATCGGCGGAAGAACTTCATTTAAATATCGGTGATCTAGTTTACTGTCGATTGCTGATTTAAAGATTTCTTTTATCTCTCCAAAATCTACGGCAATACCGATTGAATTCACAAATCCGCTCATTGTGATCACTAGTTTGTATGTGTGACCGTGGAGATTTTTACATTTTCCATCATAGCAATGCAGATGATGAGCCGCATCAAACGTAAACTCTTTGCATACTGCAACCCGCTTATTATGGTACTTTAATTGTTCGCTCTTAATGTCGCGACCAAGTATTTGAACATCTGTTGGAATTTTATAAGTCATTCCAGTTCATCCTTTCGAATGGAGCACGAAAACAAAAAAACTCTGCTAAAAACGCAGAGAGTGTAAATGTTCATTCTTCACGCTCCCTAGTTTTGTTTTAAGAGGGGTGGGAATTTCGAACCCTCCATCTTTATCAAGTGTATCTTATCAAAAAAGCCCAAGAAAAAGAAGGCTTTTCTTTGTTATACTGATAAAGAAGAACCAATATGATTTTTAAAAATGAACTTACATAAGGTGGGAATAGTAATGAATTGGAGAAACCTGATTCTAGCAGGCCTCACAGGTGCTGCAATCGGTTATGTTGTTACAAAGAAGCAAACAGAAACCATCACACCAGAAAAAGCTTTAAAACAATTTAAGGAAAAAGCAAGAGATCATTACACAATCTCTGGAGCCTGGATCATGGTTAACTCAGAAGAAAAGAACGTGCACGGCCTTCCATACTCTGTATATAAGGGTGGCTTTTCAAACTCATCACCTGGAAGGGAAGCCTCGCATTACGAATTCTTAATTGATGCTTCAACTGGAAGTCTTTTAGAGCTCATTCAAAAATAAAGGCTGTTTTCTTAAACTTTGTTGCTTTCGGAAATGTTGATTTCCATTCCAGGCTGCTTGCTTTCCACGGTGCAGGCGGTGAGCCACATTCGTACGTTTCACTTTTAAGTGTCTCACCTGTCTAGTTGCAGTGGCTACACCCTCTAGGTAAAAAAAGTTAAATGGTTGTGATGAACAAAATGCCCCTTCAAATCCAAAAACAAACACAAAGTAAAAAAAGCCCTTAGGAAAATAATTTCCTGAGGGCTTTCTTATGGAGATTAACGATATAATTTTGTTTGATCATAAAGATTGTTATCGATCTTGAATTTCGTAGTAAGATACTGACGCTTTTCCCAAACACCTAAAATCAATAAAGGAACGATGATTAGAAGAAATAATAGTCCTGTTACAACGATCCAATCCATATGAGTTCCAAGATCTGATTCGTGTGCTTTTTTATAATCTTTAATTTGAGAGTTTGCTTTAGCTACTGCTGCTTCAGCCAAAAGTTCGTTTTTGTCAGCATCATAGAACACAACTTCTGTGTGATCGAAGTAAAAAATATTATCTCTAACCGTATCATAGTTAGCAATGGCAACTGTTACTTCTGATGCATCTAGTTCTGAGTCTTGATTTGGGTATGTTTCAATGTCTGTTAATGTTAAAGAACCTTTTTTTAAATCTTTGTGCTTACTTTCAATTCCCTTTTCAATCGTCTTCTTCATTTCATCTGTAGCTTGTTCAGCAGATACGAAAGTACCCATTGATAAAAACAGTGCTAAAACGGTAAAAATGGCAACTAACTGTTTTTTCATTTTCAAATCCCCTCTCATTTTTTACCCTTTAAGATATAAATAAAGTTCATCAATACATGCCTCTCATATTTTAACATATCCTGTCGATTTCGACATTCACTTGAAAATGGAAAATATGTGACGGTTTTTTTACATTTTCGGGGAACGTGGAATTCTTTCTGTCATGTCACCTTTTGCATCCCACTTAACAGCACGACAAATACAATCATGATAAAAGAAATACCATGTGTCAGGCTTTATCCATTTCTGTTTTTGAAAGATGGAAGTCATGGGATAATCATCATAAGCCAGCACCCATAGTGGGTTATGATGTGCATGAGTTGGCATGATGTCACCAATGTGATAGAGCTTTTCACCATTCTCTATCGTTAGCTCAATCAGGGAATGACCATCACTATGCCCGCCCGTATGAACCATTCTTATCCCTTCTAGAACATCTATCTCTTCTTTAAACGTCCTTACTTGATGCTGAATAGGTTCCCAATTTTCTTTCCAATATGTATTCTGAGACCTGATATTTGGATTCTTAAGCTCATTCCACTCTGTTTCAGAAGTATAAATAACAGCGTTTTCAAAAACAGGTACTAACTGATCATCTTCCCATCTGGATAGCCCTGAGGCATGATCAAAATGCATATGTGTCATAAGAATAATATCAATATCAGCTGTTGTTAATCCCTCTTTTTCTAAACTTTTTTCAATAAGCGACTCTTCTGTAACGCCATAATTTCTTTTTTGTTTTTCTGTTAATTTCCCATAACCGATTCCAGACTCAATGAGTATGTTCTTTCCTTCAAAACCTTGAACAAGGATGGGTTCAGTTCTAAGTTCTATTTGATTCTTCTCGTTAACAGGGTATTTCCTTTCCCATAGAGCTTTAGGAACGACTCCAAACATAGCACCGCCGTCCATATGTGTGACCCCGCCATCCAACCATGTCAATGTCTTTTTACCAATCTTCCACTGATCCATATTTTTAGTCTCCTTTCTATTTGGATCTCTGTACAAGTGTATCACAAGAAACACAGATCGGATGAAAAGAAAAGACCCAAGCATATGCTTGGGTCTTTATGAACGGAATTGTGCTTCCATTCGGTAAATTCGATATCCTTTTTCAGAGAATTTCTCTTCATATTCTGTCATAACGTTATCTTCCATATCACTCTTATGAAGATCAAGACTTACTTGGTTAAAGAACATGCCATAAGTTGACATGCTATGAAGTGAATACTCGAACAACCCTTGATTATCCGTCTTAAAATGTATTTCACCCGGCTTTTTTAATACCGTTTCGTATCGTTTCAGAAAACTTTCATGCGTTAATCTTCTTTTAGCATGTTTGGATTTTGGCCAAGGATCTGAAAAGTTGAGGTAAACACGCTCAATTTCTCCCGGTTCAAAGTAATCCAGCAAGTGTGATGCATCTGCTCTAATAAGTTTAACGTTTGGTTTTTCGTCTTCTAGAATACGATCCAATGCAGTAATGATGATACTGTCATAAAGCTCCATCCCTAAATAATTTATAGAAGGATTTTGTTTAGCCATACCATTAACAAACTGTCCTTTACCTGTTCCAACTTCAATATGAATCGGATTGTCATTCCCAAAAAAAGAATGCCATTTCCCTTTCATCTTTTCAGGTTCTACTGAAACGTATTCAGGATGGTCGATTAATTTTTCTTTTGCCCAAGGCTTAAATCTTTGACGCATAGTTTCTCCCCACTTTTCACACTTTTATATACGATTTCATTTACCTCATAATAGTTTTAAACGAAGGATATTTTTTAGCATAATCCATAAGCTATGCAATGAAAGGATGTGCAGGAAAAATGCCCTTAAATCACAATGATCAATTGCATATCATAAGAGATCTTCTTCAAGACCATTATACCGATTGTGCTGGTTCACCATCCGAATGTGCTCAATTAGAACGTCTTGCTGCACATTTATTGGAGAACGGCGCAGTTCATGAAGAAGTACGAAACATCTTATCCAACATTAACGAATATAGTCATACAGGCTTTTCACACCAGCATTTAGAAGAGCATATTACCAATCATCGTCCTCACTTAGAATCATGGATCAACACAATTCAAACACATCATCCATATTAAGACACTATTCCCTAGGAAATAGTGTCAGATGGTCTTATATATTGTCAGTGTTAGATCGAACCAGCAAGTTTCTTAATACTTTCTGCAAAATGGGCAGTCTCTTTAGACTGTCCTTTTTCTTTATACCAGAAAAAAGAGCTTATCGTTTGTGCCAAAACATACCAATGCATTCTTCTTTCTAAATCATCATCAAGGGTTTCCCCATAAATCTCGAGCCATTCTTCCCATTTTTCATAAGGGATATAGCTATAGAGAAGCATTCCAAGATCTAATGCAGGATCAGCAATCATCGCTCCATCCCAATCGATTAAATATAATTCATCAGAATCGCTTAGCAGCCAATTGTTATGATTAACATCACAGTGGCATACAACCAAATTATCGACTTCCACTTCAGATGCAGTCTCCATTAAATAAGCAAAGGAATCATTGATGATTTCTAGATAATCTTTTTCTTTACGCATCTGCAATTGTATATCATTTAATAGGTCAACTGGTGTTAACCTTTTTTTCTCTAATCGGTTCATCATGCCAAGCAGTTCTTGAGATCGGTGAATTTTCGCCAAAAGTTCAGCTACATTCTCACTTTTCATATCTGCTGCTTTTAATTCACGGCCGTTTAGCCATTGCTGAGCTGTTATAACATCTCCATTACCTAATCTTTTTGTCCATAAAAGTTTAGGAACAATTCCTTCTGCAGAAAGAACAGCTAAAAACGGAGAGGAATTACGCTTTAAAAACAGTTTTTGGTTCCCATATTCAGCTATATATGCTTCTCCCGTTGCTCCGCCAGCAGGGGAAACCTGCCAATCTTCTCCCAAAATCTGTTCCAAAATGTTCACCTTCTTGTCTAGTTAAGAAATCCGTTTTTTATTAGTTGTTCGTTCAAAAAATTAAAGCTTTTCCGTATCGAATTAAATTACTGCGAAGTCATTATTTTAACACAAAAAATCAAGAAAAGCACTTGATTCTTGATTCTTTACAATTCTAAACAGAATAAAGCAAAGAAAAAGATAACGGTTCTAATCTATACGAATCCTCATTTAATACTACATTATCGTATCTTTCATCTTCAATCGCTATCATCCATCTATGCTGTTCTAAAGGGATGATTATCGGTTTAGTCGTTTGGTTGAAAAGCAATAAAGCTTTGCTCCAATAAGAAGCACCATCTTTTATATCGGTGATAGGAAGGTGGTACTTAAATCCTAAACATCCATCTGGTACATTCCATTCCAAAAGCTCAACAGAGTTATCACGAAAAATAGGCTGTGATTTCCTTATACCTATCAGATGTTTAAAATAATCAACTTCTTTATGAAAGAACTCAACAAGGTTCCAATCGAACGCATTGATATTGTCGGGGAGATTATAGCTGTTCTCTTCACCTTTTTTCGTTCGAAAACATTCTTGCCCCGCATGGATAAATGGAACGCCTTGTGCAAAGATCGTAATCGCTAAAGCAAGCTGTTGTCTCTTCCTTCTCATTACTTCATCTTCGAAGGGGTGCCGAATGTACAAAAGGTCGTACAATGTGTGATTATCGTGACATTCTGTATAATTAATGCTTTGTTCAGCTTTAATAAATTTATCATGCTGACCTGCATAACCCTTCATCACATGACTCATCTGATGTTTGATTCGTTCATCATTATTACCATTAATAAACCCGCTTTGACCCTTAGGAAAGATACTTCCTTTAACATGGTCACGAAACGCATCATTAAAAAATGAATAGGATGGCATCTTCTTAGCAGATGACAGAGAAGCTTTTCTTTCAGGTTCTAAATTCGTATTTAAATCCCAGCCTTCTCCAAGTAAAAACACGCCAGGATTCAAAGATTTTAACTTTTCTGCAGCCTGATTCATCGTTTCAACATCATGAATCCCCATCAGATCGAATCGAAATCCATCCACTTTATATTCACTCATCCAAAAAGTTAGCGCATCTAAGATGAACTTGCGCATCATGTTCCTTTCAGATGCTGTATCATTTCCTACACCCGTTCCATTAACCGGGTTTCCGCCATCGTCATAACGAAAATAATAGCCAGGAACGAGCTTTTCAAGTGATGATTCTTCACGTTTATAGACGTGGTTGTAAACCACATCTAAAATGATCGAGAGCCCATTATGTTGAAGAGTCTGAATCAAAGTTTTTAGCTCTTTTATTCGACAGATCGGGTCATAAGGATTTGTAGCATACGATCCTTCAGGAGAGAAGAAATGAACCGGATCATATCCCCAATTGTACGCTGAATCTGGCCTTGTTTCATCAACGCTTCCAAAGTCTGCTACTGGCAACAACTGAACATGAGTAACACCAAGACTTTTTATATACTCTAATCCCGTATGAAATCCATTGGATGTTTTTGTCCCTTGTTCTGTTAATCCTAAATACTTTCCTTTATTTAAGACACCACTATCAGAATGAATCGTTAAATCCCGAATATGAACTTCATAGATGATACTGTCTGTTTTTGAACGAAGGTTTATCTTTTTTTCTGATCGATTCCATCCGTCAGGATCTGTCTCAGGTAGATGGATGACAACCGAATGAACTCCGTTTGCAGTAATCGACCTCGAATAAGGATCTGTTGTTTCTATCCATTCATGATTTACGTTTACGACAAACATATATTCTGTAAGATGGTGATTTCCGTCTAACGTAGCTTGCCATACTCCTCTTTCAGACCGTGACATGTTTTGTTCAACAAAGGTATTAGAATGTTTGGTTTTATACTTAAGTATCATCGCAAAGGCAACGGGAGACCAAACTTTAAATGTCGTACTCTCTGGTGTGTAATTCGCTCCAAGACTACTGTCATCATAATAGAGGCTATCGAACTTTTCGGTCCGTACAATGCTACCGATCATTAAAGGGATCTTTGTATCGTTATATGTGACCCAATATCGGTTTTTTAAATCAATGGGCGTTCTCGTTCTGCATTTGTAGATCACTTGATTATGATAATGTTCTTGTTTATCGATGGTTAATGGCTGCAATACCTTCTTATCATCTACCAATGAAAGTGACGGGATGATTGAAAAAGGGTTACAGACTACAATGGTTATCATAGAAAAATCATCGATATATGCCGACATTGAAATATGATCAACTTTCATTGACCTCACCCCTTTTTATCGCTATTACATCATATTGAACTTAAAATGAATTTGTTATTCCTATCTATGAAAAAGAGGCCTATCCTAAAAGTAAGATAGGATTACTTTAGGCGGCCTCACGCATTTGGCGAAGATAACTAACAGAAGTTTTTTATCTTCACTCCGCATTTAAATACTTATTCTTCATGATTCTCCCTACAATAACGATTGCCGCATAAACGATGACAGGTACAACAATCCCAAGAATAAGCTGGTCATTGGTTACATCTAAAATCCATTTCTTCAAACCTGACTTCTTTTCGATCAACATAACCCAAAGGAAGGCAAATAGAGCAATATTAAAAAAATCTGTCCATTTCATTTTTATTCCCCACTCGTTTTTAAAATTATATTTTAACTGAAACCGTACCTGGTTGAACTTCAATACGAACCGGAGTGGTTCCTTTGTACTCACCATCGGCATGAATGGCTACTGATTTACGTGTTATCACTTCAATCTCTTTTCCTATAAACTGAGAAACTCCTTGTACGTTAACATGACCACCCCAAAATACAGAAACAAAGAGCAATAAAAGTTTGAATAGAGATAGATCATGCACAATACAAACATCTAAAACTCCATCATTACACTTTGCGGAAGGACAAATTTTCATACCCCCTCCATAATAGGGCATGTTACCAACAGCTACAAGCCAGACATTGCTAAACTGATGTTCATGTCCATCGATTCTGATTTCCATGGAATCTGGTACATAAAATTTTAAAACCTTAAACAATGTAAAAACATAGGCAAGAGAACCTAATTTCAGCTTATGTAAATACTTTTTGTATGTCGCTTCATTTGTAAACTTTGCGACTTCTCCATCCAAACCAATACCAACGGCACTTATAAAAGACTGGATCTTATTGCTTCTTCCTAAAAGCTGAATACTTCCGGAGTCAGTCTTGGCCGTTCGATTGCGTTTAAGATATAGAAGTTGTTTTTTTACCCCTTTAACATCTTTCGTTAAAACACGAACGATATCATTACCAGATCCTCCAGATATAAACCCTAAAGGAATGCTAGGGTTCTCTTTCATACCATTTATAACTTCATGGACCGTACCGTCTCCACCAACTGCAATAACAGCTTTAATATCATCTTTGTTTATGTATGTAATCTTCTTCGCAATTTCTGTGGCATGACCGCTATACTCTGTATAAAACGTTCGGTAGCTTATCGATTCCTTGTCCATTACATTTTTTAAATGATCAAATGTTTGAATCGCTTTTGCGTTGTTTGCGTTAATGATAAAGAAATATTTTTTCATTCCGTGCGTCCTCGATTTATGTTTTTAAAAGTAATTCGACAAAATCTCTCAAATACCTTCAAAATGAATCTCAGACTCACTGGATAAAGGATCTTTTCTGTATAGAGAATTCGTTACACCTAATTTTAAGAGATCAGACACAAATTTTAATTGCAGTCCTTTAATCGGTGCCGGATTTTGTTGAAGAAGTGCATGCCATTCATTAAAATTGCGTTTATCTACATAGCTCACTCTTCTCCAATCACTCGTAAAATCAACAAAGGCATCCGGTGCAACAATACACGCTTTTAATGACAGCTGTTTTTGATAAGGTTCCCAAGCTTCTCGAACGAATGATTGCATGCGTTCGAGTCGAATAAATGGACTCAAGACGGTTTCTTTCTGCTCATCTCGAACATTTTTCCAGAAACGTTTATTTTCAGCTTCTTGCCAAATTCCTTCTCCATTCATCCAAACGATCAGCCATACCTCTGTGGGTCCTACCAAAATTATATTTAGTTCCACTCCTGTATTCTTCACTTGAAAGACAGGTTCATAGAACAAAAAGTAATTATCAGGAATTCCTTGAATGAGTAACTTTAGTGTTTCATCATGGAGGTATTTATTATCCCAGTTTGAAATCTCTTTTACAGTCGAAGTGGCCCAGTTCATCTGATGATGAAATAATTTTTCCCGAAATTCTTGATGAGATTTCTTACGATTTTCTGTTCCATATTGTTGTTGAAATGCCCTCCAGCGATTTTCTTTAATCCGCATAAATAACGATTGATAATGATGCAAATTATTTTCGTATCTTGATACATAATCAAGTAATTTTACAAGCTGCGCCATTCGAACTCCTTTCTTTTCATCACTCTATACCGAATAAGAGTGTAAAACATGGTATTTGGGCTGTTTCTCTATATGTGTTTCATAGATAACCACTTCATCAGCTTGGAATCGAATGTTTTCACCGTATCGTCTCCACCACTGCTGAGAATTCAGGGGATTACAGTCTGACTCTATATGTTTCCGTGCAAGCGTTATATGCGGGGCATAAGGTCTTTTATCAAGTTGAAAACCTACCTCTTCACATACATAAGCCACTTGTTTTTGCAGAGTATATAAACAGTATTCTTCTTCAACACCTGCCCAAAAGATCCTTGGATGTTGTTCGTTTCCGAAAAAGCCAAATTGGTTTATTTGTAGTGAAAAACCACCCTCTGTTATACTCATTTTTTCGTTAAGTAATTCTTGCAGTTTTTGAAGCTGTTCTAACGAAGCAGCACCTAGAAAAGCTAAAGTGATATGAAAGTCATCAGGATGTACCCATGTTTTAAAATGATGTTCATTCCTTATAAGATTGCATATATTCGCAAGCTTTGTTTTGGTCTCATCAGGAAGCTTTAGTGCCAAAAAATAATGTCTTTGCATACTTCTCACACACCTTCATTTATTTTATCAAAGAATACATGGATTCATCTGCTTTTTTCCCGCGTGACTTATTTGTTATAATCGAATCAGCAAGAAAAAGGAGTGCAGTTTATGAGAGTTGTTACAAATATCGCGGAATTAATCGGTGATACACCTATCGTAAAGTTAAACCGCCTTCCTCATCAAGAGGGAGCAGATGTATATGTGAAGCTAGAGTATTACAACCCTAGTCGAAGCCTTAAAGACCGCGCTGCCTATAATATGATCGTTGATGCAGAACAGAAAGGTCTCTTAAAAGAAGGCTCTACCATTATAGAACCTACTTCAGGAAATACAGGGATCGGACTCGCTATGAATGCGGCCGCTAGAGGTTATTCTTCCATTATTGTGATGCCTGATACGATGACAGAAGAAAGAATTAATCTTTTAAAAGCATATGGAGCAAAAGTGGTGCTAACTCCTGGTGATGAAAAGATGCCTGGAGCAATTAAAAAAGCCAGAGAGCTTGCAGAGGAAATTCCAAACAGCTATATGCCTATGCAATTTGAGAACCCTTCAAACCCTGATGCACACAGAGGAAGCACAGCGATTGAGATTAAAGAAGCCATCGAAGAGTTAAACAAGCCCTTTACTGCTTTTATCGCACCCGCTGGTACAGGAGGAACGATAACAGGTACGGGTGAACAGCTTAAAACATTTTTTCCAAATTTAACTGTTCATGTTGTAGAACCAAAAGGGTCTCCTGTTCTTTCGGGAGGAAAGCCCGGGAAACATAAATTAGTAGGAACAAGTCCTGGTTTCATCCCACCAATCTTAAATCAAGAGGTCTATGATGAGATTGTTCAAGTTAATGATGAAGACGCGTATACGATCACAAGACGTCTTGCTTCAGAAGAAGGGATCTTGGTCGGTCCATCATCAGGAGCAGCTGTATATGCCGCTTTAAAAATTGCAGAAAAACGCAAAAAAGGTGAAGTCGTAATCTGTATGACGTGTGATTCAGGCGAACGTTATTTATCGAGTGATCTGTTTCAATTTGAATAAATGACAAAAGCATCCCAAACAG
>NZ_JACZDX010000006.1:0-219052 GCF_015903925.1 Fictibacillus sp. 23RED33
TAAACCGGCGGCTCTCTCCTCATCACACTACATGTTTCTTCTATACTTCCCGCCTACTTCATAAAGGGCGCTCGTAATCTGACCAAGACTTGCAAATTTCACGGTATGCATGAGCTCATCGAAAATGTTTCCACCGGATAAGGCAACATTTTTCAAACGTTTAAGAGCTTCACCCGCTTGGTCTTTCCTTGACTCTTGGAACGCATTCAGATTCTGAATCTGCTGTTCTTTTTCGTCCTTTGTCGCACGTGCAAGCTGCATATTGAACTCTTCTTCTGACGGCGTGTTCGGATTGAGGTATGTGTTCACTCCGATGATCGGAAGCGATCCATCATGCTTTTTCATTTCATAATACATCGATTCTTCTTGAATCTTTCCACGCTGATACTGCGTTTCCATCGCACCAAGCACACCGCCTCTTGTGTTCATGCGCTCGAACTCTTGCAGAACCATCTCTTCTACAAGATCTGTTAACTCTTCAATAATAAAGGAACCTTGAAGCGAGTTCTCATTACGAGCCAAACCAAGCTCTTTTGTAATGATCATCTGAATCGCCATCGCGCGGCGAACAGATTCTTCCGTTGGTGTTGTGATCGCTTCGTCATACGAGTTCGTGTGAAGCGAGTTACAGTTATCATAAAGTGCCATCAATGCTTGAAGCGTTGTTCGGATATCGTTAAAATCAATCTCTTGTGCGTGAAGTGAACGTCCAGATGTTTGGATATGATACTTCAGCTTCTGGCTGCGCTTGTTCGCTTTGTATTTATCACGCATTACCGTAGCCCAGATTCGGCGAGCAACACGGCCGATTACGCTATATTCTGGATCAAGTCCGTTTGAGAAGAAGAACGATAGATTGGGCGCGAATGCGTCAATATCCATTCCACGGCTTAAATAATATTCAACGTACGTAAAGCCATTCGCAAGTGTAAACGCGAGCTGTGTAATCGGGTTCGCACCAGCTTCTGCGATATGGTAGCCAGAGATCGAAACCGAATAATAGTTACGCACTTGGTGGTCGATAAAGTATTGCTGAATATCTCCCATCATGCGAAGCGCGAATTCAGTAGAGAAGATACACGTGTTCTGACCTTGATCTTCTTTTAAGATGTCTGCTTGAACGGTTCCACGAACAGAAGCAAGGGTCTTCTCCTTAATCTCGCTGTACTCTGCTTCGTTCGGTTGTCTGCCGTTCGTATCCGCAAAGATTTTCACTTGCTGATCGATTGCCGTGTTCATAAACATCGCGAGAATGATCGGTGCCGGACCGTTAATCGTCATTGAAACTGATGTAGAAGGTGCGATCAGATCAAAGCCGTCATACAGCTTCTTCATGTCGTTGAGCGTACAGATGCTCACACCGCTCTCTCCGACTTTTCCGTAGATGTCCGGACGGTGATCCGGATCTTCTCCGTAAAGGGTTACTGAATCAAACGCTGTACTCAAGCGCTTCGCGTCATCATCTTTTGATAGATAATGGAATCGGCGGTTCGTACGTTCAGGCGTTCCTTCTCCAGCGAACTGACGCTTCGGATCTTCACCTTTACGTTTAAAAGGAAACACCCCAGCTGTATACGGGAAAGAACCTGGAACGTTTTCTTTCATGATCCACTTTACAATGTCTCCCCAGTCTTCAAACTTCGGAAGAGCCACTTTTGGAATATCAAGACCAGAAAGACTTTTCGTCGATAGTTCGGTCACGATTTCTTTATCACGAATCTTCGTTACGAATTCTTTTTTGCTATACATTTCTTTTAACGCTGGCCATTCTTTGAGCATTTTTGAAGTCGTTGGCAACAATTGCTCTTCAACTTTTTCCAGTGCTTTGTTTAACGACGTTTCTACTTCTTCACCTGCAGCGTCGTATTCTCTTACTGTTTCAAGCGTCCCTTGAATCTGGAACGACTTGCGAGCTAGTTTCGCTTGCTCATTCACCGTTTCATGGTATTTACGAACCGTTTGTGCGATCTCATTTAAGTACTGAGCACGTTCACCTGGTATGATGACGTTCTTTTTCGCAGTCATCGCCTCTGCTGCAGGTTGAATGCCCCAATCCATACCTGACTTTTCTTCGATCACTTTCATCAAGTGATAAAAAAGGACGTTCGTGCCCGCATCGTTAAATTGGCTCGCAATCGTTCCGTAAACAGGCATCTCATCTAAATCTCTATCAAACCAGTTGCGAGAACGCTGATATTGCTTCTTTACATCACGAAGCGCATCTTCAGAGCCTTTGCGCTCGAACTTATTGATCGCAATAATATCTGCGTAATCGATCATATCGATCTTCTCTAATTGTGATGGTGCACCAAACTCACTCGTCATCACGTATAGAGAAGCATCAGAGATTTCTGAAATCCCAGCGTCCCCTTGGCCGATTCCGCTCGTCTCAACAACGATCAGATCAAATCCAGCTGCTTTCGTTACTGCGATTGCGTCCTTGATCGCATCGGACAGCTCAGAACGTGAACCACGTGTAGCAAGTGAACGCATGTACACACGTGGATGATAGATCGCGTTCATTCGGATTCTGTCGCCTAAAAGCGCTCCCCCTGTCTTTTGTTTGGTCGGATCGATAGAGATGATCGCGATCGTCTTGTCTTCACACTCGTTTAAGAAGCGTCGAACGAGCTCATCGGTTAATGAACTTTTCCCCGCTCCCCCTGTTCCTGTGATTCCAAGAACCGGCACTTGTTTTTGCAGACTTTTCAATTCGTTTAACGTCTGTTCAGCCGTTGCTGCAATCTCTTCTGGCGCTTGCTTCACATTTTCTGCTAACGTGATCAAACGTGAAACAGAGCGAACGTCTTTTTCTACTACTTTTTCGATCTCATCTGTTAAAGAGGTAACCGTCGGAAAATCACACTCTTCTACCATCTTATTAATCATGCCTTGAAGTCCTAGCAATCTTCCATCTTCAGGAGAAAAGATGCGTGTTACACCATAAGCATGCAGCTCCTTGATCTCAGGTGGGATTATAACGCCCCCGCCGCCTCCAAAGACTTTGATATGTCCTGCACCGCGTTCTTTTAATAGATCGATCATGTATTTAAAATACTCAACATGTCCGCCTTGATAAGAAGAGATCGCGATTCCTTGAACATCCTCTTGAATGGCAGCACTCACCACTTCATCTACGGAACGGTTGTGTCCAAGGTGGATCACCTCACAGCCGTTCGACTGAATGATTCTTCTCATGATGTTAATCGACGCATCATGACCATCAAAAAGGCTGGAAGCGGTTACAAATCGAACCGGATTTTTCGGCCTGTAAATATCGGTCTGAGTCATTTCATTCATCCTTTCTTATGCTCCTTTTATGCCGTACAACAATTGCTGAATCTGTAATGCCGTGTATTCTTCTAACGTATACATCTTCTGCAGCGCCCAGCGTCTGAACGTCCACATCTGTCCAATGATCAAAATATTGTGAGCTGCTGCCTGTATTTCTTTTTCACTTAAATGAAGTTCACCTTGCTTTACCACTTTAAAAAGCAGTTCTTCAAAGATCGCCGTCATCTCCAGCTCTTTTTTGAGCACATACGGAAGAGCTTCATGAGAAAGTGACTTTGCTTCTTGATACATGACGAGCACCTCATCCTGCATGTCGTCCATCACTTTAAAATAAGCAGAGATTGCACGTTCAACACCTTGAATCCCGCTATCTTCCCCTTTGATATCCTGCTGCAGCCTCAGCTTTACCCCGTCATAGATGCTGTCGCAGACGAGATAGAGAATATCTTCTTTTGACCGGATATACTCGTAGAGTGTGCCGATACTGAAGCCAGAAGCTTTGGCGATCTCCCGAGTTGTCGTGCGGTGGAACCCATTCTCTTTAAATAGAGAGACCGCCGCTTTCACCATCTCTTCCCGTCGTCTCTGAATCAGCTTTTCATCTTTTACGAGCGACGGCACTTCTTTCTTACCCAATTGGCCTCCCTCATTTCTGTTTCCCGTCAGCCGGCTGCAATCGTTTTATTAAAATCTTTTCTGCAGCTGTATAAGGGTCTGTCGTACCTGATTCTAAGTCGGCCAGCCAGGAGAACCCATTTTTCTGTTCTTGTTTCAACACTTGCTGATAGATTTCATGCTGAACCACTTCCATCACCTCACGCTTCAGGTTAGAAAGCTTTCTTTCCTTGCCTTCACCGCTCTTCTCTAGATATTCACGGTGTGCTAGAAGAGAGTCCCATAATTCTTGCAATCCTTTATTTTCAGTAGAAACCGTCTGAACGACTGGCGGGCGGTACGGGCTGTCGTGTTTCACAAGATCAAGCATCGCTTCGATCTCTGCGAGAAGCTTCGGAACTCCTGGCATATCCGCTTTGTTCACGACGAACAGATCCGCGATCTCCATGATTCCCGCCTTAAACACTTGCACAACATCTCCGCTGCCCGGGTTTAATACAACAGCAACCGAATCTGCTAGCTTCATAATGTCGAGTTCTGATTGTCCGACTCCTACAGTCTCTATTAAAATGACATCAAAACCATAAGCATCCATCAGCCTCACCGTTTCTTTCGTTGACCGGGAAAGACCGCCAAGACTGCCGCGCGTCCCCATGCTTCGGATAAACACGCCAGGGTCGGTAAAATGGTCAGCCATCCTTACGCGGTCTCCAAGAATAGAGCCGCCACTGAACGGACTCGTCGGATCAACGGCAACAACAGCAACCGTCATCTGCTTTTGACGCAAAAAAGAGATGAGACGATTGACGAGCGAGCTTTTCCCGGCACCCGGTGAACCGGTGATGCCGATCCAATGAGCGCCTTTTTGCTGCGGGTAGATGCTCTTTAAAAGCTCGAGTTTGTCTTCACCGTTGTTCTCGGCCAGCGTGATCGCTTTTGCGAGAGCACGTTCCTCTCTTTGCTGGATGCGCTGTGCTAATGGATGCATGGTTTCCTCCTAAAAATTTCAGTAACTGTTATTTGTAAAGGTTAATCTCTAAAAGATTTATGCCTTGGGTTTTGTTACATTGAAAAGTTGATTGGAGCGCAAGGTGCGAGACTCCTGCGGGACAAGCGGTCAGGTGAGACACTTAATGGCGCAAAGCGGCAGTCCGAAATGTGGAAGTGACTCGTTCAGCCCCGACAAGCAAAAGTTGAATGGGCTATGAAGGCGCACTTTGCCTTCTTGACTGTTTAACTTTTGACCTCGAGGGGCTAGTCACTGCAACTAGACAGGGGCTCACCGCCTGCCCCGCGGAAAGCGAGCAACCTGGAGCGCAGATCAACCTCTCACAACCCACAAATTAATCTTTCAAAAGCATCTTAGAAATAACGAGACGCTGAATTTCTTGTGTACCTTCGTAGATTTGCGTAATTTTTGCATCACGCATGTAACGTTCAACTGGATATTCTTTTGTGTAGCCGTATCCGCCGAACACTTGAACCGCGTCTGTCGTTACTTCCATGGCGATGTCTCCAGCAAATAGCTTCGACATTGCAGACTCTTTTCCGTATGGAAGACCTTCAGACTCTCTCCAAGCCGCTTGATACGTTAAAAGGCGAGCCGCTTCCACTTTTGTTGCCATATCTGCAAGCTTAAAACCGATCCCTTGGTTTACACCGATCGGCTTACCGAACTGCTTGCGGTCTTTTGCGTAATTTACGGAAGCATCTAGTGCACCTTGAGCGATTCCAACCGCTTGAGCTGCGATTCCGTTACGGCCGCCATCAAGTGTCATCATCGCAATCTTAAAGCCTTCTCCTTCTTTACCTAGAAGGTTGTCAGCTGGTACACGGCAATCTTCAAAAATGATCTCTAATGTTGGAGATGAACGGATGCCGAGTTTCTTTTCTTTTTTACCGAAAGAAAAGCCTGGTGTTCCTTTTTCTACGATGAACGCAGAAACTCCTCTTGATCCTGCTTCAATATCCGTACGCGCAAACACCACATAGATCTCAGCGTCTCCAGCGTTCGTGATGAAGATCTTTGAGCCGTTAATGATATAGTCATCGCCGTCTTTTTTCGCTGTTGTTTTCATGTTTCCTGCATCTGATCCGGATCCTGGTTCTGTTAAGCCGTATGCTCCGATTTTCTTACCTTCTGCCATCGGACGAAGGAACTTTTGCTTTTGCTCTTCGTTACCAAACTTAAAGATCGGCCATCCTGCAAGAGATGTGTGAGCAGATAGCGTTACACCGACTGACGCGCAAACACGTGATAGTTCTTCAACTGCTATCACATAGCCTAAATAATCGCCGCCGATTCCGCCGTACTCTTCTGGCCAAGGAATTCCGCAAAGGCCAAGTTCACCCATCTGATCAAAAATTGCGCGGTCAAAACGCTCCTCTTCGTCACGTTCTGCAGCTGTAGGCTCTACTTCATTTTTGGCAAAATCACGCACCATCTTACGGATCATTTCATGTTCTTCAGATAACATAAATTGCATTTCTATCTCTCCCTCTTATCCTAGTAAATGTTTGCTTAATACCATGCGCTGAATCTCACTTGTTCCCTCATAGATCTGACACACCTTCGCGTCTCGGAACAGTCTTTCTACTGGATACTCTTTTGTATAGCCGTACCCTCCGTACACTTGCACCGCTTCGATCGCTGATTTCATTGCTGTTTCTGATGCAAAAAGCTTTGCCATCGACGCTTCTTTTCCGCATGATAGGTTGTTTGTCTTGAGATCAGCCGCACGATAGGTTAAAAGTTTTGCCGCTTCAACGGCAGTCGCCATGTCTGCAAGCTTAAATCCTAGACCTTGATTAGCACCAATCGGCTTTCCGAACTGCTTTCTTTCTTTTGCATAGTTCGTCGCAAATTCTAATGCCGCCTCAGCGATACCAAGTGATTGAGCAGCAATTCCGATCCTGCCCACATCGAGGTTGCTCATCGCGATCTTAAAGCCTTCCCCTTCATTACCTAGAAGATTTTCAGCAGGTACACGCGCATCTTCGAAAATGATCTCGCACGTGTTTGATCCGTTCAACCCCATTTTTTTCTCTTTCTTTCCTACTGAAAAACCTGGTGTATCTTTATCGACGATGAAGGCCGAAATCCCGTAGCTTCCTTTATCAGGTGCTGTTGAAGCAAAAACGATGTACACGTCCGCTTCTCCTGCGTTTGTGATAAAAATCTTAGAGCCGTTCAAGATGTAATGATCGCCCTTTTTAACGGCTCTCGTCTTTAAGCTTGCTGCATCAGAACCTGAACTCGGCTCTGTTAATCCGAACGCACCAAGGTACTCTCCACTTGCTAACTTAGGAATGTATTTTCTCTTTTGTTCTTCATTCCCGAAATAAAGGATTGGATTCGTTCCAACACTCGTATGGACGGATAAAATAACGCCGATCGTCGCGCTCACTTTAGAAAGCTCATTGATAGCGATGATGTAGGACGTAAAATCCATCCCTGCTCCGCCATATTCTTCTGGTATCGGAATTCCCATCAGTCCGAGTTCAGCCATCTTCGTGATCAGATGACGCGGAAACTCTTCTGTTTCCTCCATATGCTCGATGGCCGGTGCTATCTCTTTCTGTGCAAAATCCCGTACCATCTTCTGCATCATTTTTTGTTCTTCAGTAAATAAGAGGTTCATGGTCTCTCCCCATTCCTATATTGAAATGCCGACTAGTAGTCTCTCTCCGTGAGTTATCTCTCTATTTGTTCTATGTTTGCTCTCTATTTCTCTATCTGTTTTTTTCGGTTGCTGTCTCTCTGTTAGCTGTCTCTTCCACAAAGACAAAAATGGAATTTTTGTCTTTGTGTGGGGTCAGACCCCGTAGTTGTAGAAGCCTCTGCCTGACTTCTTGCCGAGCCAGCCTGCTTTTACGTACTTTCTTAGCAGCGGACACGGACGGTACTTGTCATCACCGAAGCCTTCATGCAGCGTCTCCATGATGTAGAGGCACGTGTCGAGCCCGATGAAGTCTGCTAGTGTTAACGGACCCATCGGATGGTTCATTCCGAGTTTCATAATCTCATCGACCGCCTCAGGTGTTGCCACTCCTTCATAGACGGAGAAGATCGCTTCGTTGATCATCGGCATAAGGATACGGTTGGAGATGAAACCTGGGAAATCGTTCACTTCCACTGGTACTTTTTGCAGCTTCTTAGATACCGATTCGATCGTCGCGTATACGTCATCCGCTGTTTGAAGTCCACGGATGATCTCTACGAGTTTCATAACAGGAACCGGGTTCATGAAGTGCATGCCGATTACTTTTTCAGGTCGGTCCGTTGCAGCCGCGATCTCTGTGATCGGAAGGGAAGATGTGTTCGACGCTAAGATTGTATGAGCTGGTGCGTATTGGTCGAGCATCTTGAAGAGCTGTGTTTTCACGTCCATATTTTCCACGACTGCTTCGATCACAAGATCTGCGTTTGACGCGTTCTCTAGAGAAACAGAAGCTGTGATGCGGGACAGAATGGATTCTTTCTCACTTTCATCCAGACGTCCTTTTTCCACAGAACGGTTTAAGTTTTTAGAGATGATTCCGATTCCTTTTTGTACGAACTCTTCTTGCATGTCATGCAGAACAACGGAATAGCCCGCTTGTGCACAAACTTGCGCGATTCCTGAACCCATCTGTCCTGCGCCGATCACCATAATGTTTTGAATGCTCATGAATATTGCTCCTCCTTATTTCTTCACTTCTACTAAGATCGCGTCACCTTGACCGCCGCCTGAACAGATCGAAGCGATGCCAAGTCCGCCGCCACGTCTTTTCAACTCGTGGATCAACGTTAGTACGATGCGCGTGCCGCTCGCCCCAATCGGGTGACCAAGTGCGACTGCTCCACCATTCACGTTCACTTTTTCAAGATCTAAACCAGCAAGCTCAGAGCTCGCTAACGCAACAGCTGCGAATGCTTCGTTTATTTCAAAAAGGTCAATTTCTTCTAATGATTTTCCTGTTTTTTTCAAGAGCTCATTGATGACGAGACCTGGAGTTTTCGGAAAGTCTTTCGCTTCCACAGCAAGTGCAGTGTGACCAAGAATCGTCGCCATCACTTTTTTGCCTTCTTTTTCCGCATGCTCTTCACTCATCACGACTACAGCCGCTGCGCCATCGTTCACGCCAGGTGCGTTTCCTGCTGTAATCGTTCCATCTTGTGAAAAAACAGGTCTTAATTTTGCAAGAGATTCGATAGACGTATCTTTACGCGGTGATTCATCAAGGGACACGACAATCGGCTCGCCTTTTCGTTGAGGCACTTCCACAGGTACGATCTCTTCTGCAAAAATTCCATTTTCAATCGATTCGATAGCACGGCTATGACTGCGGTACGCCCACTCGTCTTGACGCTCACGAGAGATCTTCATCTCTTTCGCTACGTCATTTCCGTAGATTCCCATGTGAACACCTGTAAACGTACACGTTAGTCCATCATGCACCATAAGGTCTTTCACTGAGCTATCTCCCATACGTAGTCCCCAGCGCGCTTTCGGTAAAATATATGGTGCGTTGCTCATCGATTCCATTCCACCTGCTACGATGACTTCTTCATCACCCGCACGGATGATCTGATCTGCCATCGTGATTGCACGAAGTCCAGAAGCACATACTTTGTTGATCGTTTCTGTTTTCGTCTTCCAAGGTAATCCTGCTTTTTCAGCCGCTTGGCGAGAAGGAATCTGCCCTTGCCCACCTTGAAGAACACAGCCTAAAATGACTTCATCCACCGATTCTGGAGCAACATTTGCTCGTTGAAGCGCTTCTTTAATCGCGATTCCGCCTAGGTCTGACGCTGTAAGAGAACTTAATCCGCCACCAAATTTCCCTACAGGTGTCCGTACACCACTGACGATTACTGATTTTGTCATATGAAAAACCTCCCGATCCGTATAGTAGAGCTGCGAAAATTATGTTAACGCTTACAAATTTGTTTAAAGACGAGCCGAGCGAACGCTCAGTCGACCAACTTCCAAGCATGAAGCTGCCAGCTCATATGCAGGCAGCTTTTTCACATGCTAGAAAACTACTGAAGAACTTCTTGTTTCTGTGAGCCAAACATCGATTTTTCAAGGATTTCAACAACATCTAGCGTTTGAACTTGCTCTTCTACTTCTTTCGCTTTCGTTCCGTCACTCAACATCGTTAAGCAATACGGACATCCGCTTCCGATCATGGTTGGATTTACGGCAAGAGCTTGTTCTGTACGCGCAACGTTCACACGAGACCCTGCTTTTTCTTCCATCCACATCATTCCGCCACCCGCTCCACAGCACATTCCGTTCTGACGATTGCGATCCATCTCAACAACCTTCACACCCGGAATCGCTTTTAAGATATCACGAGGCGGTTCATACACTTCGTTATAGCGGCCGAGGTAACAAGAATCGTGATACGTGATCGTTTCATTCACCTCGAACTTCGGCTTGATTCTTCCTTCTTTGATCCAGTCTGCTAAAAGCTCGGTATGGTGATACACTTCTGCTTCTAGGCCAAACTCTGGGTATTCGTTTTTGAACGTGTTATACGCATGCGGATCGATCGTGATGATCTTCTTAACATTATGCTTTTGGAACAACTCGATGTTCGCATTCGCCATCTCTTGGAATAAAAACTCGTTTCCAAGACGACGAGGCGTGTCACCAGAGTTCTTTTCTTTGTTTCCTAAAATCGCAAACGTGATCCCAGCTTCGTTCATGATCTTCGCTAAAGAAAGTGCGATTTTTTGTGAACGGTTGTCATAAGCACCCATCGAACTTACCCAGAACAGGTACTCGAATTCCTCACCCGCTTTTTCTTTTTCTTTTACAGTAGGAACGTGGATATCTTCTTTCAGCTCGCGCCAGTTCTCGCGTTCCTTTTTCGAGATTCCCCAAGGGTTCCCTTGCTTCTCGATATTTTTAATCGCACGCTGCGCTTCTGCATCCATCTTACCTTCTGTCAGCACAAGATAACGGCGCATGTCGATAATCTTATCTACGTGTTCGTTCATGACTGGACACTGATCTTCACAGTTACGGCAAGTCGTACATGCCCAGATCTCTTCTTCTGTCATAACTTCACCGATCATCTCAACATCATAAGCAAGTGCAGATGATCCATCAGTTGTCGCAGCTGTTTCCTCAGCGCCCTTTCCTCTCGCTTCAAAAGCGATCTGGTTGCCTGTTGTGTTCGAGAAAGCGAACGCTGGCATCCAAGGTGTGCGAGATGTAACCGCCGCTCCTTTTACCGTTAGATGATCACGAAGTTTAACGATCATATCCATCGGCGAAAGCATCTTACCAGTACCTGTTGCCGGACAAACATTCGTACAACGGCCACACTCTACACATGCATATAGATCAACAAGTTGCTTTTGATTGAAGTCTTCAATTTTATTCACACCGAAGACTTCTTGTGTCTCGTCTTCAAAATTGATTGAAGAAAGCTTTCCTACTTTATCTTTACGACCAAGCCAAACGTTTAGTGGACCTGCGATCAAATGAGCATGCTTTGATTGCGGAACATACACTAAGAACGTTAATAAGAACAATAAGTGAATCCACCATGAGATAAAGAATATGACTGCAGCACCGGTTTTCCCTAAGAATCCGAGAGCCATTGCAATTACGGACGCAATGGGTGCCGTCCACTCGTACGGTAGATCATGCCAGATGATCTCTGCACCGTTACCTACTAATACGGAAAGCATTAAGCCACCAATGAACAGAAGAACCAATCCAGATTTAAATCCACGCTTTAGTCGAACAAGCTTTTCCACATATCTTCTATAAAAAGCCCAAACGACTGCAATCATGATCATCGTTGTTACGATTTCTTGGAAAAACGTGAATCCCGGATAAAGCGGACCTAAAGGCAGGTGAGATCCAGGGTTGAGACCCTTCCAAATAAAATCGATCGCTCCGAACTGAACGAGAAGGAATCCATAAAAGAACATGATATGGATGATTCCACTCTTCTTATCTTTCAACAGCTTCTTTTGACCAAATACATTCACTAAGACTGCTTTAATTCGTTCTTGAACCGTATGATCAAACTCTACTTTTTTGCCGAGCTTGATGAACTCAAACCTTGTTTTTACAACATAAGCAAATAAAAACAGTGCGTAAGCGGTTACAAAAATAAATGCAAGCCAGTTTGCTACCATTAAGCCGTCCATCGCTTTCTCTCCTTCCAATGCTCCTATTCCCTAATTCTTTCTCTTTTAATAATTCTAAATGAAATTAATTTTCTGACTTCATTATAGCATAAAAAAATAAATGAATGAGCATTCAGTCAACATCTGTTAAAAAAATTTTTTTAGTGGTTTTATATGGCGAGGGTATACTATATAAAAGTTTGCTACAGAAGGAGGAGAAGAAAATGTGGATCGTCTTATTTGTTATTGTCATTGGATTTTTGGTATGGATCGATTTTTATTTAGGACATAAGCAAACGATCGCAAAAGAAGAACCTCCTATAACTACGACAGGCAGCATGCATCTTTTAACGACGGGGTCTCATTTTTTTGATTCACTGTTTCAAGACATAGATCAAGCGAACAAATCGATCTACATACAGTTTTACATATTGCGTGATGACGAACTCGGACAAGAGCTGTGTGGGAAGTTGATCGCAAAAGCACAACAGGGTTTAGAAATTAGACTGCTTCTTGATTACATGGGCAGTTATGGATTGAAAAAAAAGACGGTTAACAGCCTCAAAGACGCTGGTGTCCATTTTGAATACAGCAACAAGCCACAGTTTCCGTATCTGTTATACCGGATCAATCATCGAAATCATCGTAAGATCACGATCATCGACTCAGAGATTGGTTACCTAGGCGGCTATAACGTAGGAAATGAATATATTGGCAGAGTCACACGATTTGGAGATTGGCGCGACTATCATTTAAAATTAAGAGGTAACGTTGTAAGCGAATTGCAGCGTCTATTTTGTGATGATTGGAACGGTTCAACAAACGAAAAGATGACGCAAAGTGTTTCATATATTACTCAGGAAGTAGAAGAAAAAGACCTGTTGCTCCTTCCTTCAAAAGGACAGGCTGGGTATCACTATTTTTATGAAAAAATAAAACAAGCGAAAAAAAGCATTTTTATAGGTTCACCATACTTTATTCCGGGTAAAAAGATGAACAGAGAGCTTTTGTCAGCACTCGATCGTGGTGTCAATGTGAAGATACTCGTTCCCATGAACCCAGATCACCCTTTTGTCCAAGAAGCTTCTTATCGTTATGTCAAACCGCTCTTAAAAGCAGGTGCTGAGATCTATCAGTTTCATGAAGGGTTCTATCACTCCAAAATCGTTATGTTTGATGATTCAATCTGTGATATTGGTACCGCAAACTTCGATCTTCGCAGTTTTTTTTATAACGACGAGTTAAATTGCATCTTTACAGATAAATCGGAGATCCAAGCGGTGAAGCAGGTGCTCGATTCAGATCTTGAACGCTCTGAGAAGTTGACGCTAGCCCGTTTAAAAAAGACGCGCCGTTCCGTGAAAGTTCGCTTAAAAGAAGTGGTGGGTTTTGTGCTATCGCCTTTTTTATAAATTTAATGGGGATCAGCTCCCTTTTTGTGAACTTTTTGATTCGACATCTCTGATTAGTTGATTGGAGCGTAAGGTGTGAGACTCCTGCGGGATCAGTGGGACAGGTGAGACTTCTAAGGTCGCAAAGCGACGAGGCTCACCGCACACCCCGCGGAAAGCGAAGCACCTGGAGCGGAAATCAACATCCTTCACCAGCACTTATATCAAAAACATACAAAACAACAGGGGGCCAAACATGTTAACATCTTTCGGATTTGTATCTACGGCTCTCAATTTATATGAGGCCTCACCTGCAAAAACAATGACTTTTGCTACTTATCAAAAACGTGATGAAAAAGAACGCACTGCACAGCTGCTTGCGATCACGAAAAACAATCTACAGCGCACACTGCGCGTTCTTCATTATTGTATCGCGCACGAGCTTCCTCTTCATCGCATGTCATCCTCCATCGTCCCTTTAGCTACTCATCCCGAGGCAGCTTGGGATTTTTTGAAGGAGACGAAGAAAGAATGTAAAGAGATCGAGAGGCTCGTAAAAAAATACAACATCAGAACGAGCATGCATCCTAATCAGTTCACCCTGTTTACAAGCCCTCGTAAAGAGGTAACCGTAAATGCTGTTAAGGATATGCAATATCATTTTGATCTGCTTAAAGGAATGGGGATCGAGGACCGAAGCTATATCAATATTCATATCGGTGGAGCTTATGGTGATAAACCGTCTGCTTTAGAACGTTTTTATGAAAATATTAAACTTCTCCCTTCTGGCGTTAAAGCAAGGATGACGCTTGAGAACGACGATAAAACGTTCACGACCGAAGAGACATTAGAAGTCTGTGAAAATGAAGGAATTCCACTTATGTTTGATTATCATCATTACATGGCGAATCCGGATGACGATGGTTCTCTAGAGGAACTATTACCTAGGTTCGTGAAAACGTGGGAGAATACAGGTCGACCGCCAAAAGTTCATCTTTCCTCACCAAAAGACGAGAAAGCGTACAGAAGCCACCATGACTTCGTTAGTAAGGACTATGTCCTGCCGTTCTTTAAATTGATGTCTAACTATACAGATGAGCTGGACGTTATGATCGAAGCCAAACAAAAAGACCGCGCTGTTCTTCAGCTCGTGGATGAACTGGAGAAAGTGCGCGGCTTCAAGAGGATGAGCGGTGGAACCATCCTTATGTAAGGCAAGGAATAAATTTTTTAATCTCTGCATTAAAGCTTGCATAATGTTTGATCGGAAGCTGATGCAGCGCTTTGTTTAAGAGAACGAACTTTGCTTTCGGGTGAACATTCCTTGCGTAGATTCTTCTGTAAGGATGCATATATTCCGCTTGTTCCCCGTAAATGAACAACAACGGAAAGCGCCACTCTTTTAGCTGATCCGTACATTGGAAGGAAAGACTTTCTTGGTAGAACCTTTGACACATTTTAAGGTCTGTCTGTTTATGGTAAGTTAACATTTCTTTTCGATCTTCTGTAGAGTTCGAATGTGTGGTGACAAGAATTCGATTGAGTAGGGCTGGTGCATTTTTTGCCAGCCTTATTCCAGTTTGAAACTGCTTTTTCAGTGCGAATGTAGAAACTTGAGAAAAGCCTCCACTCAAAATAAGACCCTTTGTGCGATGCGGATATTTTTGAACAAACGCTTGTGCAACCGATCCACCTGCCGAATACCCACAAATGTACGCCTCTTCTAATAATAAGTGGTCCAACAGAGACGCAACATCATCTGCTAAGTCCCAAATCGTAAACGTTTCTTTGTCCTTACTTGATGAACGACCGTGTCCCCGACAATCGGGAAAGATCGTCTGATAATCGGTCGCTAGTTCTCTTTGATACTTGAACACGAGATGACTCATACCTGGCGGGTGTAAAAAAACGATTGGCGCACCGGTTCCCAGCTTTTCATAATAGATTTGCAACTCAGAGGTCAGTCCGGCTAATGCCATGTTCTCCTCACTTAAGAAAAGTACCTGCCATCCAGATGTAAGCTTGATAGCCTAAATAGATGCCGATGATGCCCATGATTCCAGGTAATGCGGGTGGTGCCGGAATCGGTAGTTTTAACAGGGCAAACACAAAGCCTACGAGGGCGCCTGTTATTAGTGATAATACGATCAACTTCATATATGTACCCCCTCTTTCAAACGAGTTTCCAAACCTATCTCTTATTAATATGGCATGTTATCCCTACATTATCCCAATTTTCGTTGAGATTACGATTGCGTAGAAGATTTCGTTGTAGCGAGCTCGTACTGCTTTTTTATAATACGAATCTGACCGCGATGACTCAGTTCATCTTCAAATACATGAAACCACTTAAAATAGTTGTTTCCGAGCTCGTTATTCCACCATGGTGTTGTTTCATAGAGCCAGGAATCTTCGAGTTTCTGAAAATGATTTAAAGTGATCTCCCGAGTCTTCTTTAAGTCTTCTAAATAAAATTCTGCTGTATTGCCATGGATGATTGTCGCAGCTTCACCTAAATCAAGTGCAGGCTGCAGCGTTTCTGCATAACGTTCGATTTCTTCCTCTGGCAGGTCTTTGCCGTCGAACGTGATAAATTGATAAATTTTTTCAACAGCTACAAGATGAGCGAGCAGCATGCCGATTGAATTCCCTATTCCGTTTATTCGATAATCTAGCTCTTCAACGGATAGATCTTGAACGTCCCAGATCGTCGTTTCTCTCGTGTAGTCCATCATAGAGATCAAGTTTGAAAATTCTTTCGAGTACCCTTCAATTTTTCCGATAACAAAAGGGCTTTTGTTGGATGATGTCATTTTGGGAACCTCCTAAGCAATCATGTGCTTCAATAGAATTCAAGAAAAGCTGTAGAATTCCTTTTTTGTTTTGGATGCGTTCGTGATTCGTTGGTAATTGAGCATAGCTTTGGAATCGCTCATAAACCTCTCGAATCGCTCATAAATCCCTAGAATCGCTCACAAATCTCTAGAATCGCTCACAATCCCCTAGAATCGCTCACAAACTTCTAGAATCGCTCACAAACCCCCTAGAATCGCTCACATACCTCTATATTTGCCCTCAAATCAAAGAAAACCACTCTCCAAAACACGAAAAAACCTGTCCAAAGACAGGTTTTCCCTATATATTACATACGTTCCGGTGCTTCTACACCGATGATGTTCAATGCATTTTCAATCGTTACTTGAGTAGCTTTCATCAATGCGTAGCGTGCTTGTGATTTTGTTTTGTTTTCTGGGTCGAGAACACGCTCTGCGTTATAGAAGCTATGAAGAGCAGATGCCAGCTCGAATACATAGTTCGTTACGCGATGCGTCAATAGCTTTTCTGCTGCTTCATTAATAACTGCAGGGAATTCTCCGATTTTCTTCAACAGCTCGAATTCTTTTTCAGAATCGATCTGAGAAAGATTCACGTCTCCTTCATAAGAAAGACCCATCTCTTCCCCTTGGCGAAGCATGCTGCATACACGTGCGTGTGCGTATTGTACGTAGAATACAGGGTTTTCGTTCGATTTCGAAACGGCTAAATCCATATCAAAATCAAGATGAGTATCGTTCGAACGCATCGCAAAGAAATAACGAGTCGCGTCGATGCCCACTTCTTCCATCAGTTCACGAAGTGTTACAGCTTTACCCGTACGCTTACTCATACGCACTTTTTCACCGTTTTGGAACAGAGAAACAAGCTGGATGATCATCACTTCAAGTTGATCTTTTTCATAGCCTAACGCTTGTATTGCCGCTTTCATACGAGGGATGTAACCGTGGTGGTCTGCTCCCCAAATGTTGATCAACTTTTCAAATCCACGCTCAAACTTATCGTTATGGTACGCGATATCTGGCGTTAAATATGTGTAAGATCCGTCGTTCTTGATAAGTACACGGTTCTTGTCATCATCATAATCTGTCGTACGGAACCAAGTCGCGCCTTCTTCTTCATACACGACACCTTTAGCTTTTAACTTCTCTAGTGCTGCATCAATTTTTCCGTTTTGATAGAGTGAAGTCTCTGAGAACCACACATCAAAATCTACACGGAATTCAGCGAGATCAGCTTTTAGTTTTTCAAGCTCTCGTGTAAGACCGTATTCACGGAAAAAGCTCACACGCTCGCTCTCTTCTTTTTCTAACCAAGAATCGCCATACTCTTCGGCTAGATCTTTACCAAATTCGATAATATCCGCTCCGTGGTAACCATCTTCTGGCATCTCTTTATCCTTGCCTAGCGCTTGGAAGTAACGAGCTTCGATCGACGTAGCTAAGTTGTTGATCTGATTCCCTGCATCGTTGATGTAGAACTCACGAGAAACGTTATAGCCTGCATAGTCTAGAATATTACAGATCGTATCACCAACAGCCGCACCACGTGCATGTCCTAAGTGAAGCGTTCCTGTAGGGTTCGCAGATACGAACTCGACTTGTACTTTTTTACCGCCGCCATGCTCCGTACGTCCGTAATCCTTGCCCGCTTTTAGAACAGTTGGTACAAGCTCTGTTAAATATGAGTTATCCATGTAAAAGTTAATGAAACCAGGACCTGCGATCTCAACTTTTGCGATAGATGCTTTACTTTTATCAAAATTTGCTACAAGATCGTCTGCGATCATGCGAGGGGCTTTTTTAGCAACACGCGCTAATTGCATCGCCATGTTCGTTGCGAAGTCACCATTCGCTTTATCTTTTGGTACTTCAAGAACGACTGCAGGCAGTTCTTCTTTTTTAGCGAGCCCTGCTTTTACGACCGCTTCTTCGATCTCTTCTTTTAACAGCTGCTTGACTTGGTCAAGGATATTCATGCTTTTGCCTCCTGAAAATTAATCTTGATTCGATGTGTTCCTGTATGTTCACCCTGCAGAACCAGCTCATAAGCGAGATTAAGATCCCCCGTCTGTTTTTGCTGATTCCAGCGGAAATTCATTTCATGTGTAGTCGTTTCCATCCAAAGCTGGCCATACGGGCTGTCGTACATGCCTTTTGTAGTCTGGCCGATTAAATATTTCTGTTTCATAGATACACTGCCTGAGCGGATAATCAGAATACCAGCGTGCGTTATCTTAATCACATTATTGACAGAACCTGCACCTTCTATCTCTTCCTTATATTGAAGATAGGTGACGTCCCCACGTTTATAGAGCTTACCTTCTGTCTCGGTGAAATGTTTCTCTTGTTCACCGCTGAAATGTACTTCTGAACTTATCGAAAGCGCAACAGACAATTCCGTATCTTGATCCATGCGAACAACACTTCCTTTTTTGATGTACCTCTTTAACTTACCTATTATAAAAGATTTCACTGCTTCCGTTCAACCTTATGGGTGTCTTTTTAAAAATTCATGGTTCTAATAGGTAAATATATCCTAAAAACACGTTTTCATGAGTGGATGATTTGGAATGAGGGTCGTTAATGACGTATTATACACTCGAGAAGATGAAATAGAAATGAGGAGGATTTTAAATGAACAACGAAAGAATTTTACTTGTGAATCGTCCAAAAGGCGCGCCGCAAAAGAGTGACTTTCGCTTTGAGGAGACTTCGACCCCTGCCCTTGAAAGTAATCAGGTACTTTTAAAAACGATTTATCTATCTGTAGATCCGTACATGAGAGGACGCATGAGTGATCGTAAATCTTACGTGCCTCCATTTCAGTTAAACGAACCGATATCTGGTGGAATCGTTGGACAAGTTGTTGAATCTCGTTCAGGCGAACTGTCAGAAGGCGATTTCGTCATCGGTAACTTAGCGTGGCAAAAATACAACGTAGCAAGTGATGCTGAAGTTCGTAAATTAGATCCATCTCTTGCTCCGCTTACTGCAAACCTTGGTGTGTTAGGCATGACTGGCTTAACTGCATACTTCGGTTTACTGGATATCGGTAACCCTCAAGAAGGCGAAACGGTTGTTGTCAGCGGCGCAGCTGGTGCTGTTGGTACAATCGTCGGTCAAATCGCTAAGATCAAAGGTGCACGTGTTGTCGGAATCGCAGGTTCAGATGAAAAGATCTCTTACTTAAAAGACGAACTAGGCTTTGATGCTGCGATCAACTACAAGACGGAAAATGTATATGAAGCACTAAAAGCTGCTTGCCCAGACGGCGTTGATGTATATTTTGATAACGTCGGCGGTGAAATCTCTGATAGCGTACTCGCATTGATCAACAAAGGCGCTCGTATTCCGGTTTGTGGCCAGATCGCCCTTTACAACCTTGAAAAAGCAGATGTTGGTCCACGTATGCAAAGTCAAATTCTGATCAACAGTGCGCTGATGAAAGGATTTATCGTTAGCGATTATGCGGCTCATTTTGAAGAAGGTGCGATCGAACTTGCTAAATGGGTAAAAGAAGGCAAAATTTCTTATAGCGAAAACATCGTAGACGGATTTGAAAATACGATTGATGCATTCTTAGGTCTGTTTTCTGGTGAAAACACAGGAAAGCAGCTAGTAAAAGTAGCTGAGCCGGAGAATGTGTAACAACAGGGAATAAATCAGGGAGCTTTTCACTCAAAAAGAAGTGAAAAGCTTCTTTTTTTTATGTAATTGGGGAGAAGTCGTCCCAAAGAATTCGAGAAAATATAGAGATAATACGGCGTAAATCTAATATATTTCGGCGAGTTTCAATCTTAATACGGCAACTTTTTAAGATATATCGGCGAGTTTACAAAAAGTGACAAAGCCACTCAAAAAAACTTGAACTGAAAACATCACCATCAGCTCAAGTTCATTACATTACACAGGCAATACCATGCTAGCCGTGGTTCCCTTGCCTACTATGCTACTAAACCGGAGTTCACCGTTATGCTCTTTCATGATTTTAGAGCTGATCATCAGACCGAGCCCTGTCCCTTTTTCTTTTGTCGTATAAAAAGGTTCACACATTTTCTCGATTCGATTTTTCGGAATTCCACAACCCTGATCTTTGACGGATATATGAATCTGGCTATCCATCATTTGAGCTTGAATCGTGATCTCGCCGCCATCACCCATCGAATCGATCGCATTTTTCAATAAGTTGATCAGCACTTGTTTCAGCTCATTTTCTTCCGCATGTATATGAGGCATAACATCAGGGATCCTCGTATTGATCTGTATATTTTGGACGATTGCTTCAGGCTGTAGAAGGGTTTCTACAAATTCGATGATTTCTTTTAAACACGTCTTCTTATATGTTCGAACTTGGGGTTTTGCCAACAATAACAGCTGCCCCATGATCTGATCGATGCGGTTCAGTTCTTTATCCATGATGCTGTAGTAGTTGGATGGATCGATCTCTTGGCTTTCTTGTAAAAATTGAATGAACCCTTTTAATGAGGTGAGCGGATTTCGTATCTCATGAGCAACGGATGCCGCAAGCTGTCCAACGATTGAAAGCTTGTCGGATTGACGAAGCAAGTCTTCTGATTTTTTTCGATCAGAGATATCACGCGTAACCCCAATGATCTCTACGACTTTACCTGTGTCATCTGTGATGCTTTTACATGAAGTTTCGAGCCACACATAGTGCCCGTCTTTATGCTGTAGTCGAAAAGGAACGGTTTTCGTGCACGGTCCTGAGATTAAATCTTCATGAGCTTTTCTTGAGATCTCTTCGTCATCCGGATGAAGCATTCCATAGCCTGTATCTCCTAAAATCTCTTCAGGTCTTTTTCCTAATAACGCAAACGATGCAGGTGAAACGTACGTAAATGAACCATCTGCTTTATGTGTTGTGATCATATCCATCGCGTTTTCAGCCAAAAGCCTATATCTCGCTTCACTCTCTTCTAACAGCTGTCGGGACTCAATCTTTTCCGTAACCTCCCGGCCGAATACAAGCAAGTTCTTTCGAGTTCCATCTGGATGAAACACTGGAATTTTGTATACATCAAAAAATCGTGTACTGCCGTCTCGCGCAGGCACGAACTCTTCACATCGAACAATCTCTTTCGCCTGCCACACTTGTTCATCTGTCTCGATACAATATTGAAAGACTTCACGAAAGTCAGGCGTGATCTCGGCTAAGTCAGCATCGGTCTTACCAGTAAAATCAAACCCCGGCAGTTCAAAAAGCTCACCTACAAATTCATTCGCAAACACAAAACGCCCATCTCCATCTTTTATCCCGATAAAATCCGGAACGATGTTCATTAACGTTTTCATAAGAGGCTCCTGACAAGAATGAACGACAGCTGGCAGTTCTTTCAAGATATAATAGCGGAACGGACTGTCAGCAAACGGCAAAAAACCTTCACTAACTTTTACTGAAATAAAACCATTTACAGCAAGCAATGTTCCTTCGTCAGCATCTGAATGACGTAAAAGGATTTCATCCATCGACTTTCCCGTTTCAAAAGCTGCCTGATCTGTCAGATTCAAATAATGTTGATTCACTCCTGTTATTTCTTCATTCTGATCCACAACCACTACGGCTTCAGAAAGCTGATCGATGAACGTTTGAAAATACTCCATCTCTTTTGAAATCGCTGTCATTCTATTTGTCCCCCCTTTATCCATCCAATTCTCTACTGTAACTATAGCAAAAAAGACTTAATGATATAACAAATTTCGACAAATTTAGCTAAAAACAGTTTAAGTCAGTTCCTTCCTACTATTTTTCTTCAGATTTCCATTGCTTTACACTTAAGAATTTACTATATTTGATTAATGTAAGAGGTCTGACCTCTAAAAACTATCTTATAGAGTAATGAGGGAATAATTATGGGTGCTATAGGTTTGCTGTTTTCAGGTGGAGCTTTATTCTTAAACAGCTTAATGTTGCTCGGAAAAGCTGAAGAAAAAAGTGTCGCGTTTTTTAATATATTAGTCGGATTGCTTCAAGTCATCACACCGATCTATCTTATTATTACATCCGATGGATCCAACTGGTCGATGTTCAATAACGGTGCTGTCTTCTTGTTTGGGTTCACTTACCTCTATCTTGGGGTAACGATTTTAAAAGGTTTCGATTCCAGCGGCCTCGGTTGGTACTCCCTGTGGGTATCGATGATGGCTATCGTTTATGCACTTGTGTTTTACGTTCAAGAAAATGACGTAGTCAATGCCCTGACGTGGGTGTTGTGGGCGTTCCTTTGGTTTTTGTTCTTCTTGTCGTCCGCACTTAAAAAACCATACGAAAACTATATCGGAAGAGTCGCTTTCGTTCAGTCTTGGGTAACATTAACGCTACCTTCCCTATTCATGTTGCTTGATCTATGGCAAAACGCCAAGCTTCAAGATATCTGGACGTATGTATGCATCGGATCAATGGTTTATTTCGTAGTAGAAGCGATTTTGTTTGCAAAATACATCAAAAAAGAAAAATTAGTTGAAGAATTAGCTTAACATTCGCCGGTCTCGATGATTCGAGGCCGGTTTTCTTATGTTTGGGCTCTGTTGCATGTTGTGTGATGGGTTGTGATGGGGGTGGCGGATGGCAATTAAGTCGGTTTGATGAGTAATTAAGTCGGAGTAAGGTTCAATTAAGTCTATTTCGAAAAAATTAAGTCAAAATTCATACCAATTAAGTCTAATTCAGCAAATAAAGGCGATTCGACACAGCTCGACATACACACACGCTAAAAATTCACACCTAATAAAAAAACCTGTTCGACGGCTGCAAACAACAGCCTTCAAACAGGGGCAACAATTCAATTATTTTACCCAGCCTAACAAAATTTCACGAAGGAATTTGCTTGCTGCAATAGGTGTTTGCTCGGAGTGGTCATAAACGGGAGCTACTTCTACTAAGTCTGCTCCGATTACGTTGATGTCCGCTTTTGCAATCACCTGAATCGCTTCAAGAAGCTCTTTTGAAGTGATTCCACCCGCTTCTGCTGTTCCTGTTCCTGGAGCTGCAGATGGATCTAACACATCAATATCGATCGTAACGTACACGTTACGTCCCTTTAATGTCGGAAGAACTTCTTTTAAAGGCTCAGCTACATCGAATTTGTACATGTGCATACCGCTTGTTTTTGCGAATTCGAATTCTTCACGCATACCAGAGCGGATTCCGAACGAATACACGTTTTCCGCGCCGATCAGATCGCAAACTTTACGGATCGGTGTTGAGTGAGAAAGAACTTCTCCCTCATACTGCTCACGAAGGTCAGCATGTGCATCGATATGAATCACGACATAGTCATCATACTTTTGCTTCAATGCTTTAAATACCGGCCAAGTCACAAGGTGCTCTCCACCCATTCCAAGCGGAAACTTGTTGTCAACAAGTAACGTTGATACGTACTCTTCGATCATATCAAGTGAACGCTGAGGATTTCCGAACGGTAACGGAATATCTCCCGCATCAAAATAGTTCACTTCTTCAAGGTGCTTGTCCATGTATGGGCTGTACTCTTCAAGACCAAGAGATGCCTCACGAATACGAGCAGGGCCAAAACGGCTACCCGGACGGAATGAAACCGTCCAATCCATCGGCATACCGTAAAGAACAGCATCAGCCGTCTTATAATCAGGCTTACTTAAAATAAAAACATTTCCAGAATAAGCTTCATCAAAACGCATGATTTTACACTCCTTATGTAAAATACGGGACCGTCGCGAAAGTAAGTTTACACTCACTTTTGACGGCCCCTATTTTTATTAGTTATTTTCAATACAGTTCATACAATTGTTGTTTTGCATATTTTGCTTCAATGACTAGTTAATTGGAGCGCAAGGGCGAGACTCCTGCGGGACAAGCGGTCAGGTGAGACCCTTAATGGCGCAGAGCGGCAAGGGGCTCACCGCCTGCCCCGCGGAAAGCGAGCCACTGTAGCGGAAATTAACCTCGTTCAAAACAACAATGTATAAGCAAACTGTCTTATTTTTTAATCAAATCACTCACAAACTTCGGCAACGCGAACGCAGCTGTGTGAAGTTGTGGCGTCCAATATTTCGTTTCGATATCGTGGAAACGCTCAGCTGGTACTTCAAGTGGATCGTGCTTCTTAGATCCAATCGTGAACGTCCAAAGACCACTTGGGTAAGTTGGGATGTTCGCTGTGTAAAGACGAGTGATCGGGAAGATCTCACTAACATCACTGAATACTTGAGAGATCAACTCAGGCGTGAACCATGGGTTGTCCGTTTGTGCAACAAAGATTCCGTCTTCTTTTAAAGCTTTAGAGATCCCTTCATAGAAACCTTTTTCAAAAAGCTTAGCAGCTGGTCCCACTGGCTCAGTTGAGTCAACCATAATTACATCATACTCATTTTCGCTCGTTGCAATGTGCATGAATCCGTCATCAACTTTTACTTCAACGCGTGGGTTCTCTAAGTCACCAGCGATTTCAGGCAGATATTGCTTAGAATACTCAATTACTTTTCCATCGATCTCAACAAGAACTGCTTTTTCAACAGACGGGTGCTTTAACACTTCACGGATTACTCCACCGTCTCCTCCACCTACAACTAGAACGTTCTTCGGATTAGGGTGTGTGAAAAGAGGTACGTGTGCTACCATCTCGTGGTAAACGAACTCGTCTTTTTGTGTAGTCATAACCATGCCATCAAGGATCAGCATGTTTCCGAACTCTTCTGTTTCTACCATATCTAGCTTTTGGAATTCTGTTTGCTCAGATACGTACGTTTTGTTAATTTTCATCGTAATTCCGAAATTTTCCGTTTGTTTTTCAGTAAACCAAATACTCATGTTGGTCTCACTCCTACTATATATTTTGAAATGCCAGGCATCGTTGTTTCGAGATTTTACAAACAAAATGATTATAGCATTCTGGGACCTAAGATTCCAATTCAATTTTTGTAAGAATGCAGCTATTTTCAAATAACCACTTCTTATCCATACCACATTCCTGTTTTCTTAATCTTCAACCAATAAAAATAGTTCGATTACCCTGTTTCTTTAGGCTGACTATTCTGACTATTAAAGTGGTATAATGAAAATAGCGTTCAGAAGGACAGACGGTCGGCGCATTCCCTTTTTTAAACTGAAGCTGGACATCTTGCGGGTATCCGCAGCTTACAGTTAAGGGGGGTGATGCCTCTGACGATCTTTGAGGCGTTGATGTTCGCGGTCGCTTTCAGCTCGCTTATCGTTACTGTCCTTACGTCTAAAAATAAATAGGCCTCTGTCACACGTGTAAAAGCACCGGCTTTTCGTTCCAGAAAATCCGGCCTCGCTTTACCGACTCGTGTGTCCCTTCTGGCGCCCCATTCGTCCGTGTTTCGTGCACGGGCGAATTTTTGCTATAATAACCGGAATTTTGATCATATATCGGAGAGTTGACAAAATTGACTCCATTACCCAACTCTATCACCCTGACAAACAGCACTACTCAAAAATAAAAAAACCATGAGCAGCCTTCCCGCTCATGGTCTATAACCCTTACTTTCCTACAGAACTATTCCTTACAATCGCTTCTATAATAATCTGCCAATCGTCTGTATGCAGCTCATGTCCAGACCCTTCGAGCGTGATGAGTTCAGCATGCGGAATCGCCCTCGCAAGCGCTTGACCGTGTTCGAACGGAAGTGCCGGATCTTCATTTCCATGAAGAATGATTGTCGGAACTCCAATTTCACTCATACGATCCAAATACTCTTCACCGCCACCTAGATACATATAATTAAATCTGCTTTGAATCTGTTTGGCACGCGTGTATTCTCTTTCTGCCAATGCGTACATTCTTTCCTTTTCAAAAGGCTTGGATCCTGAAAGGACTGCCCATCCCTCTGCTAAATAAGCAACAGACGCCTCTTGGTCAGACCAATCAATAGAAGCACTTTTTCCATGGAAATCTAAAATTTTCTGATCCATTTGAGGCAGCTCAGCTTGCTCTGAACCGAAAACACTTGACCCAAGAATCGTCAAGCTAAGCACACGTTCAGGATGCTTGATCGCCATAATCTGCCCGATCATTCCACCGAGAGACATCCCCATGATATTCACTTTCTCTATGGAATAGGCATCTAGAATTCCAAACGCATCATCAGCAAGGTCCGTAATCGTATAGTTTGATGTTCCAGGTTCATAGACGACGGATTGGCCGAGATCACGGTGATCATACCGAATCACATATCTTCCGGCTGCTGCAAGACGCTCACAAAACTCTGAATCCCACCAATCGAGCGAAGACATTGCACCCATAATGAGAAGAACAGTAGGATCGCTAGGGTTACCGAAGCTTTCTGTGTTTATATCCACCTTATTTGTTTGTAAAAGTTGTTGTTTCATTATTGTTTCCTCCGTGATTTTATTTTTTGCCTTGTGAAAAGCGCAGAGCAATAAGTACTCAACGGAGTCATCTTGGCCTGCACTTGTCATTATCGAAGTTTGATCCATTTAATGATCATGACGCGTCGGCCTCCTTCTTTTATTTAGTGGTATTAAAACCTTGTTTATTTTAACATAATTTTCTGAACTTTTTAACCGAAATAAAAAAAGCAACCCGCTTCTACCACTCTCGGCTGCTTTTCCCATTTTACATTCAATTAACAGTACTAGTGGAGGTGGATAAGTAAATCTTCTACAAAATAGTCACTGAGGTATACCTAAAACAATGGAAGCCCTACCTCTCTTCCATCCTTATGGCTCCTTGTCCGTGCCAGTGTGAATCAGTATTACTACGATCAAGTGATTATTGATAGAAATTTTTCAAAAAACTTTATAAGGTTATAGAGGAAAGTAAATAGATAATCAAGGATTAGATTGTTGTAGAAATTATGAGGTTACTATAAGTAAGTTTAAGAAGTGTATGTTTCTGAAACGACTTTTTATGAGATGTTATTAACACCTCATATATTTTGTTAAACCTTAACAGAAACTTTTAATTTGGTTTTCAGTGATCCCTTCGATTACTTCCAGTTCACTGATTAAAAATCCATATGCACTTTCCAACATCTTTTTTTCGCTTGCATTCAGTGTCTTTTCTTTCTTCATACGCATTAAATCACGTACAACTTCAGCACCATCGCGTATTTCACCCGTTTTTAGCTTGTCCGTGTTAACTTTATATCTTTCTTTCCACGTCAGTAATGTTTCCGATTCTCCATGCTGAAAATCGTGCATAATCTGCTTCAATGCTAGGAGTTCTGTAACAGGACGTATCCTAGAATTCATAATTTTACACGCAGGAATCATAACTTGCATATTACTAACTGACATTTTTATAACATAATACTGTTGTTTTTCGTCGGGGAATTCTTTTTCTTCTATGGCTTCAATTACACCTACTCCATGCATTGGATACACAATGTTATCGCCAATTTGAAACAAATACTCCACCTCCAGATTTGCTAACCTTCTAAGAGTACCACACCTCTCAATTTTAATCAAATATTTTATAATATCATAATTTTATTTTTCATGTCAATTATTTTTATAACAAAAAAAGCACCTCATTTTCGAGGTGCCGTTCCGCTTACAATCGCCCTAGAAGCTCTTTCGTTTTTTCTTTAGCGTTTGCAATCACTTTTTCTTCATCAATCGTCTTCAACTCCCGGCCACGCATGACAATCTTGCCGTCGATGATCACCGTATCAACATCTTGTCCTGTTGCAGAATATACAAGAAGGTTAGCCGGTTCATGACTTGGTGTCAGATGAAGCTTGTTCATATCCATCAATAGAAGGTCTGCCTTTTTCCCGACCGTCAAGGAACCCACTTCATCCCCGATTCCAAGGATGTCAGCTCCGTTCTGAGTCGCCATTGATAACACATCATGCGCACTGAGAACCGCCGCTTCTTCGTACTTCAATTTTTGGAACCAGCTAGCAGCTTTCATTTCTAAGAACAGATCAAGAGAGCTGACACTCGCTGGTCCATCCGTTCCTAAACCAACCTTCACACCACTATCCATCAAACGTTTCACATCACTGATCCCACACCCGAGCTTCGCGTTACTTACCGGATTGTGTATGATCCCACCCTGTACGGTTTTCAGCGTTTCATAGTCTGCCTCGTTAAAATGAACACCATGCGCGAGAAGTACATGACGGTCGAACACCCCCGCTTGTTTTAAATATTCAACAGGTCTTAGCCCGTGCTTTTCTTGAATCATCTTTTCTTCATCTTTCGTTTCTGCTAGATGAATATGAAGCGGAACGTTCTTTTCTTTTGAAAGATTAACAGCTGCTCTCAAGAAATCTGGTGGGCACATATAAGGAGAATGCGGAGCGATCATCGTTGTGATTCGACCGTCTCCTTTTCCGTGCCAGCGATCAACAACATCTGCCGCTTCCTTTAGCCGACCTTCATAATCCGAGTCCATCGCAATAAGTCCACGCGCTATAACGGAACGAATGCCCGATTCAACGGCCGCTTCCCCGATCGTATCGATTCCTATGTACATATCAGCGTATGATGTGGTTCCACTCTTGATCATTTCCGCCATGGAAAGAAGTGCGCCCCAATAGCGATCTTCATCATTCATCTTCATCTCAAGCGGAAGCATCTTTTTATTAAGCCAAGTCATCAATGTCACATCATCACTATAACAGCGCAACAGAGACATCGGTGTATGCTGATGGCCGTTTACTAATCCCGGCAGCGCCAGCATTCCTTTACCGTCTAGCTTCTCAACCGTTTCATCGCATTCAAAGTTTCCTATTGAATCAATTTTACTATCTTTTATAAGGATGTCTCCCGTGTTAACAACCCATTTTCCATCTGCCGAAGCCGTCATATATTGAATGTTTTGTATAAGCATGTTACGAACCTCCTCTTTCTCACAGCCATTATAGCACTTCATTCCCTTATCACGTTTAAGGAGCACCTTTTTTCACCATACTAGATAACAAAATGAGAGTTTTTAAGGAGGGCGGATTATGAAGTTTTGGCAGATCTATAAAGAAGCTACGAAACAGCAGAAAATACGCTGGATGAAAAAATGGGGTCTTATCGTCACTGGATGCTTTGCATTATCCTTTGTTGGACTGTTGCTGCTCGCTAAACTCATGGGCCCTCCCGCTCTGCTTGTTCCACAGACAACCATCATGTATGCAGCGGACGGTTCCAAAATGGGAGAGATCAACAACGGCGGTCAGAACCGATATTGGGTCCCACTCGAAAAAATCGATAAACATGTGATCGACGCTACGATCTCTATTGAAGATAAAAGTTTTTATAAACATAACGGTTTTGATATGAAGCGGATCGGCGGTGCTTTACTCGCTGACCTTAAAGCTGGCGCAAAAGTGCAAGGAGCGAGTACCATCACGCAGCAATATGCTCGTAACCTTTTTTTAACGCATGACAAAACATGGCGAAGAAAGTTTCAAGAGGCGTTCTATACCCTTCGTCTTGAGATGAGCTATTCGAAGGATGAGATTTTAGAAGGTTATTTGAACACGATCTATTACGGACATGGCTCATACGGGATCCAATCCGCTTCTCGCTATTATTTTGGCAAAGATGCAAAAGAGCTCTCACTAAGTGAAGCGACGATGTTAGCTGGGATCCCTAAAGGTCCGAGCTACTATTCTCCGGTCCTTCATGAAGACAACGCGAAGAAAAGACAGAGCATCATCTTAAACGCGATGGCTGAAGATGGAACGATTAAGAAAGCTTCCGTTCAAAAAGCAGCATCAGCCCCATTAACTTATGTACGAGAAGAAGAGGAAGAGGTCGCAACGGTCGCTCCTTATTTTCAGGATGCGGTTATGCGCGCTTTAAAAAAGGAATTGAACGTGAACACAAATTCGATACAGTTTGGCGGACTTCGTATCTACACAACGCTTGACCCTAAAATGCAAGCAGATGCTGAACACACGATTGAAAATCGCATCATCGATAACAGTTCGATCCAGACGGCTCTAGTCGCTATGGATCCTCGCAGCGGAGATGTAAAAGCGCTCGTAGGCGGCAGAGATTTTGAGCAAAGTTCCTTTAATCGCGCCCTTCAAGCCAAACGCGCACCTGGTTCAACCTTTAAGCCATTTCTATATTATACTGCGCTCGAACATGGATACACCGCGTCTACTCCAATAAAATCTGAACCAACAACATTCGCGATGGGAGACGGTGTTGGCGATTATAAGCCGAAAAACTTCAAGAATCGCTACGCCAACGATTTTATTACGATGGCTCAGGCACTCGCTCTGTCCGATAATATTTATGCGGTGAAAACGAACCTTTATCTAGGTCCTAAGAAACTTGTGAAAACAGCTAAGAAATTCGGGATCAAAAGTGAACTCGCAAGCATCCCTTCACTAGCTTTAGGATCAAAAGCAGTAGGCGTGTTAGAACTTACGAACGCATACGGCGTTTTTGCGAACGGTGGTAAAAAAGTAGAGCCTGTGTTTATCACGAAGATCACCGATTCTAAAGGCAAAGTGCTATATGAACACAAATATGAAAGCAAACAAGTAATCGACGAGAACAAAGCTTTTGTTATGACAGATCTGTTAGCCGGTACGTTTGATGAAAAATTGAATGACTACACAAGTGTTACGGGTTCAAGTATCAACCACTATTTGACGCGTCCAATGGCTGGGAAATCTGGGTCTACACCAAATGACAGCTGGATGGTCGGATATTCCCCACAACTCGTTACAGGTGTTTGGGTAGGATACGATAACAACGAAGAGCTGCATGATGTGAACGATACAGGTTACTCCAAACGGATCTGGGCGTATTTTATGGAGAGCGCATTGAAAGACAAAGAGATTTTATCATTTAAACAGCCAGAAGGCGTAACAGCGGTAACCATCAACCCGCAAAACGGAAAGCTCGCAACCGATAGCTGTCCGGTAACACGCATCTCGTATTATGAAAAAGGAACAGAACCTGTAGAGTATTGTGATGAACATGGTGCTTCGAGTGAAATAAAAGAAAAATTAGAGCAGAAGAAAGAGGAAAAAGGTTTTTTCAAGCGGATTTTTTCTTGGTGATCTGTGTGTAGGTGTGGCTGGCTAGCTATGCGAAGCGGTGGATCCTTAAGTTTCAGGCTGAAATCCAAAAGTTTTGAGCTTGAATCCATAAGTTTCGGGCTTTAACCCACGAGTTTGTGGAAGATATCCACGAGTCGACAATATTCAAATGATTCTACCTCAATCGAAGCCTACAACATGCTAAAAAAGACAAAATAAAATGCCCGGAGCTCTACTACAGGAGCCCCGGGCACTTTATTGTCCTAGAAACATTGTGTGTACAATGCTACCTATATTTTAATGGAAGTGCTTTCTTGTCACAAGTTATTTGCAAAATGTTCAAAAAAGGTTCATAACTTTGCCATTTTTATTCCACTAATGACTTAATTTCGTCACTAGAACGGTTAAACATCGCTTCATCATGTTCTTTAAGGAAGTTTCCGAGCACGCGACGAGCGTTTTCGTCCATATCCTCAATGATGATTTTGCCCTTCATGGATTTATCCATACGGTTCACGTGTTCTGGCAGACTCTTATAGCCTCTTCGTGCTTCAACATCTACTCGCATCTCGCAAGCTGTCAATCCGAAGTAAAACGGTCCTTCTGCTTTTCGATTGATCGTTACCCAAACGAGCCAATATAGGCGTGGATTTGGTGTATCTTCACGATTCGGAGTAAATTTTATGCGTTTTTCTACATCGCTTCTCGCGTGCATGGCTCCCATGTCGATATAAGCGATCGACTCTTCAACATCGACGATTACAGGTGTTACGTGATCAAGCGTCAGACTCCCGACACCGTAACCGCCATGCCCGTCTGTGGAGTCACCACTTATGATGGTAAAACCCATCCCTTTTTTCTTTTTGTCACCATCATTGGAATTGAAAAAATCTTTCATGCTTCCAGCTCCTCTAAACATTCATTGTTATCACGTATTGTATCACAAATCATAAAAAACTCTCAGTTGGAAACTTTAAAGATAATTGTTGAAATCACACTTAAAAACGAATATTATATATCATGTACTCATAAATCGTTCGTATTTTGGAGGTTCTAACGTATGCTTTCTTCATTTTTTAAACTAAAAGAACTTGGTACGACCATCAAAACAGAAATATTAGCAGGAATCACAACATTCCTGACGATGGTGTACATTGTTATAGTCAACCCGATTATCCTGCATTCCGCTGGTGTTCCTTTTGACACTGTGTTTATTGCAACAATTATTGCCACGGTAGTCGGTACACTGTGGATGGCTTTAATGGCCAACTATCCGATTGCTATTGCTCCAGGTATGGGGCTGAACGCATATTTTGCGTTTTCTGTTGTAGGAAACAACCCTAATATTGACTATCGTATCGCGTTTGGGGCAGTTTTTGTGGCAGGAATAATCTTTGTCATCTTATCCTTAACACCGTTTCGTGAAAAATTGATCGAATCTATTCCAGCAAACCTAAAGCATGGTATTACAGCTGGTATCGGACTGTTTATCGCGTTCATCGGTTTGCGTCTTACTAAAATCATTGTGGCTCACCCTGATAACCTAGTAACTTTAGGTGATATGCATTCACCAACGGTTCTGCTTGCTCTTGGTGGTCTTGCTATCACGTTGATCCTGATGGGACTAAACGTGAACGGTGCCCTATTCTTCGGAATGATCATCACGGGCGCAATCGCCTATTTTACAGGGCATTTAGAATTTAAAGAAGGATTTGTATCAACGCCAAACTTACCATCAGAACTTTTCATCTTTGGTGATCCGATCACAGCCTTTTCTGACGTGTTTCAATATGGATTATATGCGGTTGTGTTCTCCTTCTTGCTTGTAACGATCTTTGATACTACCGGTACGATGGTTGGAGTAGCAGAACAAGCTGGACTAATGAAGGGCAATAAGATGCCTCGTGCACGTCAAGCACTGTTAGCTGATTCCGTTGCGACGACAGTTGGTGCTGCGTTTGGTACGAGCCCGACAAGCGCTTATATCGAATCATCTTCAGGCGTAGCTGCAGGCGGTCGTTCTGGTTTGACGTCTGTAGTGGTCGCGATGTTATTTGTAGCCGCTGCGTTCTTTTCACCACTCGTTGGTGCGATCTCAGGATTAGCCGCAATTACTGCACCGACACTGATTATTGTCGGAAGCTTGATGCTTGGTTCACTTAGCAAGATTAATTGGAACGAACTTGATGAAGCATTCCCAGCGTTCTTAATCATTTTAACGATGCCATTAACGTCTTCAATCGCAACAGGTATCGCTTTAGGGTTCATCTCGTATCCGATCCTAAAAATAGTAAAAGGTAAATATCGTGAAGTTCCGTTCTTGGTTTACTTATTTGCGGTGTTGTTCTTCTATCAACTAGCGTTTTTACCTCATTAAAAATAGTTTGAAAGCAGTTGATTTCCGCTCCAGGTTGCACGCTTTCCACGGGGCGAACGGTGAGCCTCCTGCCGCTACGCGCCTTTAGGAGTCTCCACCTGACCGCTCGTCCCGTAGGAGTCGGCAACCTTGCGCTACAATCAACTTTTCAACGAAGTAATAGAAGCAATGATACATCCATAAAAACTAAGAAAAAGACCGGCCGACCCTAAAACTGTAGGGCTGACCGGTCTTTTGTTATTTTGTCTCGAACACAACGGCTACTTTTTCCTTCTTTTCATCTACAAAGAACTCTTTCGATACACGATAGGTTCCTGCATCTTGTTCTTTAAGATCAACCGCTTGATCATAGTTTGATCCAGCTTTCACCATGATCATCTGCTCGGTAAACATCTGATTCTGATTTACTTTCTCCCATTTACCGTCTGTCCACTTTTCTAGTGCATACGCGGTTCCAGTACCAGCTTCTTTATCGGATGCGTTTTTCAACGTTAATTTTGCTTCTTCACTATTTTCTTGGAGTGCGAGTTCAGCTTGTACACCCTCTTTTTCAGACGGTATCTCGTTCTTAACCTGAGGTGCTCCGTTCTTCTTATCCTCTTCTGGCATCGCTTTCGAGCCACAAGCGGCGAGGAGAACGAGCAGACATGCCATTACAATCAGCTTCATGTTTTTCATCACTAAGCCCTCCTTTTACCCTGTTAGTCGTACCTCATATAAAAAAGTTTCAAACAAACTGTCGTTTATAAGGAGAATGTGCTGGATATGCTGATAATAGAGGAGGCGCTAGCATGAAGATTTGGCTTGTTGCATTAATTTTATCACTCTTGTTTATAGGACTCGGAATCGGCTATTACGCAACGCGCCTTTATGAGAAAAGTGTGGCAAAAGGCTTTTTCATGACGCTGCTCGGCATTATCGTTCCATTTACGATCTTTATCACATTTATTTATATTTATGGCGTTTTCAATAACGGCCATCCACTACAATTTAGATGGTAAATAAAAAACCTGTTCATTAACGCCGATTTCACGCTCTTTAAACAGGTTTATCTTTATTGAACTTGTCCTTTTAATGAATCAATATACAGAAAAGCTTCATCCATCTCTTCTTCAGTATACTTTTGCTTTGCTTTTACCGTTTGTACTTTTTCCTTGATCTCATCTTTTTCCAGCTTTTCGAAATACATCACGGTTGAGACAAGCTCTAAGAACCTGGAAGACTGTTCATTCATTGAACGAACGCAGCTCCCTAGCTTTTCGATCTGTGCACCGTATGTGGATAGAAGCTTCTTCCCTTCTTCGTTCACCGCATAACGGTACTGCGAATAGCCGCTCACCTTTTCTTTCACTTCATGTATGTAACCCATGTTGCAAAGCTCTTCAATCTTCAATGTTAATTCTTCTGAATATGGGCCGTAAAAATGAAACTGATACTTTTCTTGGTAAGGAAAGTTTAGTTTTTTAGCGATGTATACCATCTTTTGAAGCTTTTTCCGACCGACGACTTCTCCGGCTTCTTGAATCAAGGTGACTACCTTTAAATGATCCTCAAACACAGTACGTTCCCCCTAACATCCTTTTTCGTTTTTATCTATTTTTTCTTTGATTATTCAATGTTGCGTTTGTAAGTAGTTGATTTCCGTTTCAGGTGTTCGCTTTCCGCGGGGCAGGCGGTGAGCCACTTGCCGCTTTGCGCCGTTAAGTGTCTCACCTGCCAGCCTGTCCCGCAGGAGTCTTCCACCTTACACTCCAATCAACTTGTCAGTGATGTCTAAAGTAACAAACTAATAAAGACTCTTTGTGTAAAACAATCACATGAAAATTAAAAATGCTAGTCGTTATCTATTCAAAATCTCTTTAATTTTACTTTTAAGCGTTGTATCCTCAATCGCTTCGATCAGATCGAGTGGATAATAGAGTTTGTGATCGGTTCGGCGTTTGCCTGAGATCGCTTCGACCACGTCTGATTCTCTGGACAGCTCGCGTATATCGCCGTTTGGTTTTAATAGGTTGATCGGCAGACGCTCTTCTTTTTCGCCTGGGCGGTAAAAGTCGTATGGCAGATCTGATGATGAATCTACTACTAAATAATATTTCGGATTGATGCCCGCTTCTGTAAAGTAACTCGACAGCAGGTGTCCGTCCGTAAATGAGACCATTTCGGTATACTTAAATAATTTCCGATCGATGAAACGATGACATAGATCACTTAAGATTGTGTCCTCTTCTTCCATCCAACCTTGGAAATAATAATGGATCACACCTTCATCGAGTGAAATATAATCGTGAAGCGAAACATTGCCTTCAAAAAGCGTTTTAAAATGAGACAGTTCTCTTTTGAATGAATACCCTGTTTCATAAAGCTCCTTCGCTCGGTGCAAAATTTTACTCAATATGACTTCCGCACTTCTCGTTACGGGATGAAAATACACTTGCCAGTACATTTGGTAACGACTCATGATATAGTCTTCTACCGCATGCATACCGCTTGATTTAATGACGACGCCCTCTTCAGTCGGTCGCATCACACGAAGGATTCGCTCGATATCAAAATTGCCGTAGCTCACTCCTGTAAAATAAGCGTCTCGCAAAAGATAATCCATTCTGTCTGCATCAATCTGACTGGAGATCAGACTGACGATCAATTTATCTCTATGTGTTTTCGCGATCACTTCTGCTACTTGTACAGGAAAATCTTCTCCCATCTGCAATAGCACGCGATGAACTTCTGTATCGCCTAGTATAATGTCTCTACTGAATTCCTCATGATCCACACCGAACACTTTTTCAAAAGAGTGTGAGAATGGACCGTGTCCTACATCATGTAGAAGAGCCGCGGAAAGAACGAGCAGACGCTTTTCTGGGTCCCATGTTTTCTTTTCTTGAAAAATATCAATGATCCGCCTCGTAATCTCATAAACACCAAGAGAATGGCTAAAACGGCTATGTTCTGCTCCATGAAATGTTAGGTATGTCGTCCCAAGCTGCCGAATTCTTCGCAGTCTTTGAAACTCGCGCGTACCGATCAGACGCCAGATCAGCTCATCACGCACGTGGATATAGCGATGCACTGGGTCTTTAAATACTTTCTCTTCGTGCAACTTTCCTAAGAGTTTAGCCATTGATTTTTTTCCTGCTCCTTCACCTGCATTTATAGGTAAGAATTCTCGTAAAAAAGAAAAATCCCTTCCTTGGTCTGTCTAGCTAAGAAGGTATTTTCTGTATAAGTATCGTGTTGTAACTACTAGAATATACCCTATTGTATCGTGTTCTTAACTTTGAAAACAACCACTATTTTTTTCTATCCACACTCCCTTTTTATCGGTATACACACCATTTTCTTACCGTTCACATTTGGGTTATACTAGATAAGGCTTATAACGGAAATGATAGATTTTATATAGATTTCAGGAGGAACCAATCATGGATCAAGATCGAAGAATTAGAAACGGACAAGCTTGGAGCAACAGCTCTTATACAGCCTGGGTCAACCGCTTTGGCGTGCCGGAGAAAGCAGTTTCTCGTATTCTAAAAGATCCGAAACGCAGACTTCAGCCATTAGATCAGTACATTGGTGAAGTCTCAGGCAAAAAGATCGTGAATCTCTTAGGTTCACACGGCAGTAAAGCAGTCGCACTCTCTCTTCTTGGAGCAGAGACGACAGTGATCGATATCTCTGATTCAAACGCAGCATATGCGCGTGAACTGGCTGCTGCCGCTAACGTTGATGTCCGCTATGTGGTAGAAGATATCTTAAATCTGCCAGAATCCGAAATGACAGGGAATTATGATATGGCATTCATGGAAAACGGCATTCTGCACTATTTTGCTGATCTGAACGAATACTTCAGCGTTGTTAGAGGACTGTTGAAAAAGGGAGGAACATTGATCCTGCAAGATTTCCACCCTGTTTCTACAAAGTTGATAGAGTCTCAAGGAAAAAGCCAAGCGGTAAGGAAGCATAAAGTTACGGGAGATTATTTTAGTGAAGAGCTTGTTACAACAGATGTAGCTTATTCAAAATTTTTACCTGAACTTCAGTATGCGACTTCAGAAGAGCGTACACCGTTCCAAGTACAGATCCGCCAATGGACGCTTGGTGAAATTATAACCGCTATCGGATCTGCCGGCCTTTGGATTAAACGGCTCGTTGAAGAACCACACCCAGATGAACTCGACCGCGGCATTCCAAAATCGTTCATCATCGTGGCGGAGAAATTGTAATGACCGACCATCTACTCTTTCAACCTGTCTGGCGGTTGATCGACCAGTCTACACTCGGTCCGTCTTTTGATGCACGGCAGTCTTTCGCTACAGATGATACGCTTTGTACGTCGATCGGCAGCGGTAATTCTCCGGCAACAGCACGCACATGGGTGCATCACGACACAATCGTCCTCGGCATACAAGACACACGTCTTCCTCACCTTAAAGAGGCGATTGAATTTTTAGAGTCGCGAGGATACCGGGCAATCGTAAGAAATTCAGGCGGGCTTGCTGTTGTGCTCGATAGCGGTGTGTTGAACATCTCGCTTATTCTTCCTGAAAAAGAAGGGACGATCGACATCAATCAAGGGTACGACACGATGACTGCACTTGTGGAAGAGCTTCTTGCGCCGTATGATGCAAAGTTTGAAGCTTATGAGATCGTAGGCTCTTATTGCCCGGGAAGTTATGACTTGAGTGTCGGCGGCAAAAAGTTTGCGGGAATCTCTCAGCGGCGTATGCGCGGCGGTGTTGCGGTACAGATTTACTTATGCGTAGACGGCAGCGGTTCAGAACGCGCGTCCGTGATCGGAGAATTTTATAAGCGCGGTTTGGCTGGTGAGGAAACAAAGTTCCAATATCCAGCGATAGTGCCTGATGTGATGGCCAGTTTAGCGGAACTGCTTGGACGTCCTGTGACAGTTCCTGAAATTCACGCTTCATTATTACGAGTGCTTCACAAAAATAGCGAGCTTTTTTACAGCGGTCAGCTCTCGATCGAGGAAAGCGAGCTGCTTCCTGGGAATATAAAGCGAATGTGGGATCGAAACGAGAAGGCACTGTCACTTTAGGTGGCAGTGTCTTTTTAAGGTGTACAGGATATGACTTGAAATTTATTTTTATGTGATGAATGGCTATTTTTATGTGATTAGCGGTAATTTTTATGTGATGTGACTCCACTTTTATGTGATGTGATTCCATTTTTATGTGATGATGTATTTTTAGCAGCTGCTCGGCCACCATAACATCCATTTTCCATACAAAAAAGCCAGCTGCTTTAGAGCTGGCTTCACTACATTATGAACTTACAGAGCTTGCATCGCTGTGATCAACGCTAATTTATAAACGTCTTCTGCATTACATCCGCGAGATAGATCGTTTACAGGCATGTTCAAGCCTTGTAGGATCGGCCCGATCGCTTCAAATCCGCCAAGACGTTGAACCATCTTGTATCCGATGTTTCCTGTTTCAAGACTTGGGAAGATAAATACGTTCGCTTCCCCTTTGATCGGTGATTCTGGAGCTTTTTTCGCTGCTACAGATGGAACGAATGCCGCATCGAACTGAAGCTCTCCATCATATGGGAAGTCTGGGTTCATTCCCTTTAATACTTCCAACGCTTCTACAACCTTTTCTGTCTCTGGAGAAACCGCTGATCCTTTTGTAGAGAAAGAAAGAAGTGCGACTTTTGGATCGATACCGAAAACACGTGCCGTTTCAGCAGAAACCATCGCAGATTCAGCTAGATCTTGGCTGTTAGGTGAAATGTTGATCGCGCAATCTGCGAACACATACTTTTCATCGCCACGAACCATGATGAACGCGCCAGAAGTCTTCTTAACGCCTTCTTTTGTTTTGATGATCTGTAGAGCTGGACGAACGGTATCAGCAGTAGAATGTGCTGCACCACTTACAAGTCCGTGAGCTTTCCCCGTGTAAACAAGCATCGTTCCGAAATAGTTCTCATCTAAAAGAATTTTGCGTGCTTGTTCTTCTGTTGTTTTTCCTTTACGGCGTTCAACTAACGCATCAACCAAAGCGTCGAACTCTCCATATTCAGCAGGGTTTAGTACTTCTACCCCATCAAGTGAAAATCCGCCAGCTTGTGCTTTTGCTGTTACGTCAGCAGGATTTCCTATTAAAATCGGTTGTAGAACTTTCTCAGATGCTAGACGGCTCGCCGCCTCTAGAATTCTTTCATCCGTACCTTCTGGAAAAACCATTGTTGGGTTAGCGGACTGGACTTTACTCTTTAAATCTATAAAAAGATCACTCATGATTTAGCCTCCTATTTTCTCTATATAAACTGTACTTTTTTGCACTCACTATTAGGGTACTCCTTTTTTCACACCTTTTAAACCTATCCATGCAGTTGTAAGCGCTTGATAAAAGAAGTTCTTATATTTAGAATTTTTTTACGTCTATGAAATTTATTTATTGGAAAATGAATCTTTTTCGCCCATCTATCGTAAAATTGTTTGAAAAATGTTGAGGAGGAATTATACATGTCTTTTGTAAACCGTATGTTAGCTTCTGTAGGTATTGGATCAGCAAAGGTAGACACCATTTTAGATAAAGATACGTACTCACCTGGTGAGAGCATTACAGGAAAGATTAGAATCGAGGGTGGTAAAGTCGATCAAAATATCGATCACATCACTCTTTATGTCATGACAGAATACTATCGTGAAGTGGACGATAAAAAAGTGAGAGATACTGCTGCGATTGAAAAGACAAATGTAACGAGCTCACTTGTTGTAAAAGCTGGCAGTCAGCAAGAGATTCCGTTCTCTCTTAAACTTCCATATGATGCGCCATTAACACTTGGCCACACTCCGGTATGGATCAAAACGGGACTTGATATCCAGATGGCTGTAGATCCAACAGATAACGATCAGATTCGTGTGCTGCCAGATAGTGAAACTTCTGCGATCTTTGATGCGATCGAGCAGCTTGGATTCCGCCTCAGAAAAGCATATTGCGGTTCTGCACCGCGTTATATGCGCCGCAGACTTCCGTTTTTACAAGAATTTGAGTATGTGCCAACGTCAGGAGCTTATGCTGGAAAGCTGGATGAGCTTGAAGTAATCTTAGTTCCACAAACAGACAGCATCGAGCTGTTCTTCGAAATCGATAAAAAAGGAAAAGGATTGTTCGGTATGCTTTCAGAAGCGATGGATATGGATGAGACGAAGGTTCGCCTCACACTGTCACGTGCTGAACTTCAAAATCCTGCTGGTGTTAAAAATAAGATTGAGCAGTTGCTTCGCCAATACAGCTAATTCCTCCTTTTTGGATTCGTCCCTACTTATGGTATATTTGTAGGGACGTGTTTATTTCTAGCAAGGAGTGAATAATTGATGAGTGAAGCAGCGATTACACTAGAAGGCTGGTATTGCCTTCATGATTTCCGTACGATGGACTGGGCCTCTTGGAAAACGCTTTCCGGTGACCAGAGAGAATATGCGATCAATGAATTTTTGACGTTCCTTGAGAAATGGGAGAACGTAGAAGCAAACAAAGTGGGCAGTCACGCTCTTTACAGTATCATGGGTCAAAAAGCTGACTTTATGCTGATGCTTCTTCGTCCGACGATGGAAGAGCTGAACGAAATCGAAAATGCATTTAACAAAACAGCATTCGCACAATATACAGTAAAAGAATACTCTTACGTTTCGGTTGTCGAGCTAAGTACGTACAATCCGCAAAACGAAAGCGGCGAGATGGATCCAATGATCAAAGCTCGTCTGTTCCCTGAACTGCCAAAATGGAAGCATGTTTGCTTCTATCCGATGGATAAGCGTCGTGATGGCGAGGATAACTGGTACATGCTTCCGATGGAAGAACGCAAGAAGATGATGTACTCTCACGGCATGATCGGCCGCGGGTATGCAGGAAAAGTGAAGCAGATCATCACAGGTTCAGTTGGTCTAGACGACTGGGAATGGGGCGTAACGCTGTTCTCAAACGACATGCTTCAATTCAAAAAACTCGTTTACGAAATGCGCTTTGACGAAGTAAGTGCGCGCTACGGCGAGTTCGGATCGTTCTACGTTGGAAACATCCTTACAAAAGAAGCAGTGCCTGCTTATTTGCAGGTTTAATGATGGAGATGACTCATTCTTATGTGATGAGTCATCTTTTTTGTTGTCGAATTTGATCGAAAATCGGATAAATTTTTTTATACACGGAATTATGTGGCTTAAGTACGGAATTATGAGTGATTACCTCGTATAAAATGAGATTTACCTCGTAATTATTTTGAGGTAATCGCCTCAGACGGCCATCTATCAATAATGTTCTCCCTACAAAGACATTTCTCTTCACTCCCCCTGCCTACTTCCATACTTAAAACAACTTTCACAAAACGTTGGTCTAGTTTTCCAAAACAGCTCATACACATATATCGAATGTTCTGTTTCCCTGCTTGTACACCAAGATTAACAACATAGAGGGGGAAGGCAATTGGCAGTCATTAAAGCTACAAATAAGGATATTGACTTGCTGGCACGTCTCATACGTGCGGAAGCTGAGGGTGAAGGTGACCAAGGGATGCTCCTTGTTGGTAATACCGGCGTCAATCGAATTCGCTCCAACTGCCTTGATTTTAAAAATATTCGTACGATGCAGCAGATGGTCTTTCAAAGACCTGGTGGATTTGAAGCCACGATCAAAGGATATTTTTATCAAGGTGCTAGAGAGAATGAAAGAAGGTTAGCGAGAAGGGTTATTAACGGGCAGCGCTTCCACCCTGCCAGAAATTCGTTATGGTTTTTCGATCCAACAGGGGCTTGTCCGAAGACTTGGTACAATCAGCCTCATTCGGGAAGCTTCAAGGCTCACTGTTTTTATCAGCCGAAACAAAGCGATTGTCCAAATGTGTTTAACACCTTTTAGGGAGGTTTGTTGATGAACAACTTTAATCCGTACGGCCAAGATTATTATCGGGCTCAGAATGGAATGGGTATGATGGGTGGCGGCATGGGAGGAATGGCAGGCATGGGGGTTCCTCAAGACATGGCACAAAGTCAGCAGGCACCAGGAATGGGCGGCGGCCCTCTGCAAGATATCGGTGCACCTGGGCAGCTTCCGCTCGAGCAGTCCTACATCGAAAATATTTTAAGGATGAACAAAGGGAAAGTCGCAACCGTTTATATGACCTTCGAAAACAATGAAAAATGGAACGCTAAGGTGTTCAAAGGAATCATTGAAGCTGCCGGCCGTGATCACATCATCCTAAGCGATCCGCAAACAGGTAAACGTTACCTGCTATTGATGGTGTATGTAAACTATGTCACGTTTGATGAAGAGATTAATTATAGCTATCCGTATGGCACACAGCAGCAACAGCAACAAGGTGGTCAGATGTCCCAATACAGCCCTCGTTGATAGATATTATTTATGTCTGGTTCAGGCAATTATAGAACAGGCGCCCTCTAATTTTAAGAGAGCGCCTTTTTATTATGCTTTTACTACAGCAACAATCAGCAGAATCCAACCAACGATAAACGCTACGCCGCCAAGCGGTGTAATAGGACCAAAGAATTTCATACCTGTCGTTGAGAGAGCATATAGACTTCCTGAGAAAAGCAATATACCGATAAAGAAAGACCAACCTGCTCCTGTTAATAGCGTTGAAGCTGGAAATTTACCAAGTAAAACACCGACAACTAACAAAGCTAGTGCATGATACATGTGATATTGAACTCCATTTTGGTACACATTTAGCATGTTCTTAGCATTTAATTTAGCTTCGAGTGCATGTGCACCGAAAGCTCCGAGCATGACTGCAAGCATTGCGTGAATCGCACCTAATATAAGAAAAAGCTTCATCCTGTTCCACTCCTGTTTTTCTTTTATCTTACCATTGAAAAATGACAATACAAAGGTTGCCACAGGATTGTAAAAATTTTGGCGGACGGGTTGTCCATGATAAAAAAAGCGAACGTTAACGTTTTTTCGGCTGACGTTCGCTGTCCAGCAATCGGACGTACTGATCGATCTTACGCTCAAGCTCTTCTTTCTCTACTAATTCAGAGTGAAGTTCTCGGATAATTCCTTCTAAGCTCTGAATGCGCCTCTCAAACTGAAAAAGCAAGTAGCCCGCAATGACGATAGGAAATCCCACATTACCGAGGAGATTGACTAAGTTTAACCATTCACTTGCTCCGACCATTTCCATTCACCCCTCATTTTTTATCGAACAGAATAGAACGTATGTTCGTAATTTTAGTATAAGGCGAACGAAGAATTTTTACCATCATTCCTTTCTCATATTTTTATTTTGATTCAAAGGACCTATTTGAAATGGGTCTTGAGAGTTTGTTAATTTCCGCTCCAGGTTGCACGCTTTCCACGGGGCGTGCGTTGAGCATCCTGCTGCTTTGCGCCTTTAGGAGTCGTCAACCTTGCGCTCCAATTTAACAGGCATATGATGTGTTAAAAACTAAAACCATAGAAAGAAAATTAGAAAGAGGTTTAAATAAATGTGGCAGTGGAATAAAAAAAGTATGACAGAAAAAAATTACATACGAGGAGGAACAATAAAATGGAACTTCTTATTACAATGATATATACAATTCTTGGTTTAGCTGCTCTAAGTCTAATCGCAACAGTGACTGCCATTTATTTTTCTAATAAAAAGATCAACGAAAGAATTGAAATTGCCAAACGTAGAGATGCACGAATGGAACACCAGAATACTTATGTTTCGATCTAACAGCGCTGATAATGGTGCTGTTTTTTTTATGGATATTTTGCGCATTCATTGTTGCCCTTGAAAGTAGTTGATTTCCGTTCCAGGTGCTCGCTTTCCGCGGGGCAGGCGGTGAGCCACATTCGTACGTTTCGTATAAGTGTCTCACCTGCCCGCCTGTCCCGCAGGAGTCTCGCACCTTCCACTACAATCAACTATCAAAGTAGAAAATTACTTAAAAACAACAACCTTTTGGAATAGAATGTTCGTTGTGAGAAGACCCTTGTGAAAATATCAAAACGGGGAAATGTGGGGAAAACTTGTGGAATTATCTCCAGAATTTCCGAAATCCCCTCTCCTTCTACCCCACCACTAGTACTCTCATCCCCATTCAAACCAACATAAAAAAGAAAAACCCACTCAGAAAGAGCAGGTTTTTCAACAATCTTGCATTAAAAATCAAAAATAGAGTCTCCGTTGCCGTCTTTTTCCTCTTGATCGTCATCCTCATAGTCCATATCAAAGTCCATCATAGACTTTTTGTGTTTTTTTGCTGGAGGAGGAGCGGTCACTAGGCTAGCTGGTTTTTGAACCGGATATGAAGGGACCCAGCCTTTTACGTCAACAGCTGAATCATCCTCATCCGCTTCTAGCATTAATTCGCACAATGTTTGAATAGCTGAGACATGTTCGCGCAGTTTTGGAGAGTTCTCATCTAATACTTTCATTTCCGCAACATGCTTTTCTATTTTTTTCGCAAACTGACTTACTGATATATTCATCGGTTTCACCACAATTGTTTTTTTCTTATTCTATCAAACCCGTTCACATAAATAAAATATATGCCAAAAAAGGCAGCTCGAACAAGCTGCCTTTTGCTCCAAATTCCGCTCAAGAATATTCATACACTAGCACACGTACGGTGATCCTGCCGCGAGCATGATAGTGAATGCGAAAAATAGCCCTATTTATTTTTTTCAGCAGACCCCCTTCTTCTCAAGTGATTAAAATCAAAAATTTCACTACACCCATTCAAACATTCATTTATGTAATCTATGACGTATCCACCCAACTGAAATTCTGATTATTGAAAGGACCAGCAATTGCAGACATAACTTCCGATGCATTCTTGTTACTCACTTCTCCATACGAAAAGAAATTAACACCAGATTCATTCGCCATAATAACTTGTCCCGTTTTCGGCATAGAAACTGACACCATGTAGTTCTTCATAACCGACCCCATTAACAGCAGAACCCAAAGTACATACGTCATAACTTCCATCTTCCCTACCCCTTTCAAATTTTCATTGATTTGTACCGATCTATTTAAACCCTACTTTACTGGCAAGTTTTTTTCTTTGTTTCACCCTCCCTTCGACTTACCAATGTATGTGGTGTTAATAGCGATTATACGTACCTTTTAATAAAATGTTTGTCACAATGTGCTTTTGTTTTAAAGTTTCTATCAACAAAAGATTCGCTTCAAATACAAAAAAGAGCAGATTCGGCCCACATTTTTGTATAATAGTGAATATAGAAGTGAATATGTTAGCGAGTTTAAGCTGAATATGATAGAAAAAGACGTATACTTCTAAATCTTTTTATACTTTAATTATTTTCTGTAGAAACAAGGAGGAGAATCATGTCCGTACTTAACGAAATCTTAGCGTTCAATCACCAATTTGTTGAAAACAAAGAATATGAACCTTTCCAAACTACTAAATTTCCTGATAAAGGACTTGTTATTGTGTCTTGTATGGACACGCGCCTGACTGAATTATTGCCTAGTGCAATGAATATCAAGAATGGTGATGTAAAAGTTATTAAATCGGCTGGAGCGGTAATCTCGCATCCATTCGGTTCTATTATGAGAAGTATCCTTGTGGCCATCTATGAATTAAAAGCTGAAGAAGTTATGGTCATCGGTCACTATGATTGCGGAATGAGCAATGTAAACGCAGATGGACTACTTGCCAAGATGAAAGACCGCGGCATTGAAGAGTCAACGTTTGATACATTAAAATATTCTGGACTCGATTTAAAGAAATGGGTTCAAGGATTTGAAAGTGTTGAGGATTCTGTGAGAAACAGTGTAAAGCTTGTAAAAAATCACCCGCTGCTTCCTGAAGATATTAAAGTACACGGTCTCGTTATCGACCCTGCTACAGGAAGACTTGATCTTGTGGAACGCGGATAATAAATAGAAAAAGGCAAAGCGCATCTTAAACGCTTTGCCTTTTTTAATTATGGGTTGATCTTCGTTATTCTTCCTTCAATCTGCGCAGATACGGTATCGCGATTCTTAAAATAGTTCACTAGCGCATCTAGATCCGTAACGCTTACCGTCGGATTCTTCCCTTCTAGTAAAACGGTATAACCATCACCGCCACCGGCCATAAAATTATTTACGGTAACTGTATATTCTTGTTCTGCTGCAATCGGTGTTCCATCACTCTTAACCATAGAAACAGTTCGGTCACCCACAGGTTTGGAAAGGTCAAACGTAGCTTTCAGACCAGAAATCTGAAGCATTTTCTCTTTGTCCGTTGCCCATTGAGATTCAAAAAGTTCTTTGATCTGCGCTCCTGTAAGTGTCATCGTAACAAGGTCGTTTCCAAACGGCTGAACGTTAAAAAGTTCTCCCCATGTCACTTCACCCGGATTGATCACATCACGAATACCACCTGGGTTCATAAACGCAAAATCAGTGCCCGTCTGTTCTGTCATGGAATCTGCGATCACATTTCCTAATTCAGACTCACTATTATAGGCTTCTGTCCCTGATAGCAGTTGATTCGTGTTCCCTACTACTTCATTGATGATCGGTGCTACTTGGTCTTCGGCTTGCTTAATAATTTTTGTAACTCTCGAATCAGGTTTTACACCTTTTTGCAAAACCGAAACTACTTCTGCTTTACTTTTTACGATATCCTTTGTACGGCGATCAATTTTAAGATCCACATCAGCAAAAGCTGTTCCGTATGAGAATGCTTGTACAAGCAGCTTGTTATCTACTACAGCGTTCACGTTTCTATGATTGTGTGCGCCAAACATTACGTCAACTTCATCATCCACTCTGTTTGCCATATCCACGAGTTCACCAGATACTTCTCCGGTCGCCGATTGCTCAACAGGGTTATGTGCTAAAACAACGATAGACTTTACGCCTTTTTTCTTAAGAGATTTCGTTGCCTTATTGATCGCTTCTGCTTCATCTATAAATTCAACGCCAGCTGTTCCACTCGGAATGACGATATCCGGCGTGTCTGAGAAAACTACTCCGATGAATCCGATGTTTACACCTTTGACCTTTTTAATTACATAAGGTGGAAGAATATTTTTCTTCGTCTTCTTATCTATGACATTAGCAACCACATATGGAAAGTCTGCACCTCTAAAATAGCCTGTTTTTTCATGAGTTCCACCTTTTATCAAACGCATCATCTCATCTACGCCTTCATCAAACTCATGGTTTCCTAATGTTCCTACATCAAAGCCCATCTTATTCATGATTTCTACTGTTGGCTCGTCTTGCAGCAATGCAGATGTCGGAGAGCTTGCTCCTACCATATCGCCTGCATGCACCAAAAGAGTGTTAGGGTTCTCTCGTTCTCTCATCTTTAAATAGCTTGCTAGATAGTCTGCACGTCCAACAGGTTCCCCTGCCACATTACGTGTAATATCGATCTGTCCGTGAAAATCATTTACTCCGAGCAGTTGAACATTTAAGTAACGGCCCTTGTGTTTTTGGGTGGCGTGATCCTCTGCATGCACGCCTGCGCCGATTGGTGTTAATCCTAAAGCAAGTGCTAAAGCTGATAATGTCTTTTTCATTAAACAAACTCCCCTATCACTCATTTTGTAAAAAACTCAACAATTAAAAGTATATATTTTGAAATGTAAAATGATAGAGGATTTTCGTAAAAATGATGTAAAAACGTTATATTCCAATAAAAAAGGAGTTTATGCCTACACACCTGAGTTCAAGCGGCTCTTTTAGTACTTTTATCCCGGTACGCATTCAAAAAAGTATGTTTAGTCCTTTAAAAATTCGTGAATACACACTATAACTTCGTTTAAAGGAGAGGATTGTAAATGGTAAAACCTATCGTACATGAATTTAACTCTCAACAAGAATTGATTGCAGCTGCAAGTGATTTGAAAGCTCGAGGTATTCACGAAGACAACTTATATGTATTATCCCACGAAAAGGATGACACGAAAGATCTCGCACATAACGCAGATGTAAATACAATCGGTTTAAAAGAAGAAGGACTCGGCACGGCGATTAGCAATGTATTTGAGTCCAGAGGCGATGAGCTTCGCAACAAGATGACAGAACTAGGCTTATCTGATGTAGAAGCAGATCAGTATGAGAAGAAGCTCGATATGGGCAAAATTTTATTGTTTGTAAAAGAAGAAGATAAAGTTAATACATTGCCATAAGTTGAAGAAGAGAGGTGCTTGTCCAATCGGGCATGCAGCTCTTTTTTTTGTGTAATTTTAATTCTTCCTCACTCATCATAATTTAAAGTTTCTCCTTAAAAATTGAACCTTGTAGCAGGAGCATTCACACAAAATCCATATTCTTGAAAAAGTTTCTTCTCATGCGTTTCTTTACACAAGATAGGGGGAATGAAGAGAAGACGAGGAGGAGTCACTATGAATTTACACAATGGTCAGCTCTATTGGCCTGAAACCTATACAAACACGGGTCAGTACCCGGTTCTTGAAGAAGATATATCGTGTGATGTACTAATTGTTGGTGGAGGCATGGCAGGCGCCCTATGTGCCAATGTGCTCGGTCAAGAAAAAGAATTAGATGTAGTATTGATCGATAGAAGACACCCCGGTGCAGGAAGCTCCTCAGCAAACACAGGACTTCTGCAATTCTCAAGCGATAAGATGCTGCACGAACTCATTGAACAGCAAGGTGAACAGGATGCTGTTTATTTCTATCAGCTTTGTTTACAGGCGTTAGAAGATTTGAAGAAGATGACGTCTGGATTATCCGAAGACCCTGAATTCCGTGAACAAAAAAGCTTGTACTATGCCAGCACTCCAGAAGACACGTTAAAACTCGAACGTGAATATGAGGCATTAAAGAAGTACGATTTTCCAGTAGAATATTTAGAACCACAAGAGATTTCTTCACGTTTTCCTTTTTCCAAACCAGCTGCTCTCGTTACGAGTGGTGATGCAGATGTGAACCCATATAAGTGTGTACAAATCTTGTTAAAGGATGCAGCCGCTTCCGGAGTTAGGATCTTTGAACAAACACCTCTTATTCGTAAAACCAAAACGGTTCACGGCTTTACCTGTGAATCTGAAAAAGGAACCATTTCAGCGAGATATGTTATCTTTGCGACTGGTTATGAAAACGACTTTTTAGCTCAGCAATTAGGAGCTGACCTGAATCGTTCATATGCGATCGTAACAGAACCTCTACCATCCCTGAAAACATGGTACGACGAATGGATGATCTGGGAAACGAAGCGTCCATACCTTTATATGAGGACGACTAAAGATGGAAGAATCGTTGCAGGTGGTCTAGATGAAGACAAAGCAGAAGCGCCTTTAAATGAAGGGCTTATCGAAGAACGTGGTGAGCGAATTCTTCAAAAGATCAAAGAACATTTTCCAGATCTATCCCCAAAAATCTCTCATTCTTGGTGTGCGACGTTTGGAGAATCGCATGACGGACTTCCATATATCGGTGAACACCCTAACCGTCTTGGTGAGTACTATTGTTTAGGGTTTGGCGGTAATGGTACAGTCTACAGCATGTTAGGTGCAACCATCATCAAAGACTTGATCACAAAAGGTTTCCACCCCGCTTCACGTTTGTTCACGATCGCACGCGCTGTAAGTTTATAAAAACACTATTTTTATAAGCTTCGTTGTTCTTGAAAATGTTTGATTTCCATTTAAGGATGCTTGTTTTAACCAACCTGAATAAGAAGCAACCAACACCCTTTATACGACCAATTTTCTTGGTCGTTTTTCTTATGACTTCAAACCTATTTCAGTGAATATTACATAGGTGCAACCTCAAGTTGACATAGTGCATCTGCTAAAATATAGAAAACCATACATTGTTTAACTACAATTGAAGGAGTAAATGAAAGGAGCTCACCTATGACATTCAATGAAAAACTTTTTAAGCTTAGAAAACAAAAAGGCCTCTCACAAGAAGCACTCGCCGAACAACTAAACACAACCAGACAAGCGATCAGCAAATGGGAAAATGGTCAGGGCTTTCCTGAAACGGAAAAACTATTGATGCTCGGTAACATTTTCGAAGTATCTATTGATTACTTACTGAAAGATACCGTTGAAGAGAGTCGTGAGAATGAAAATGGTTATTATGTTAGCAAAGAGATGGCGGAAGGATACCTCTTATCTCAAAATAAAGTCTCGAAATACCTTGCCCTTGGATTTAGTCTGTTAATCTTTTCAACGATTCCTTACTTCTTATTTAAGGAAGATCCAATCACCTTTACTCTACTAACGATTTTAATAGCCGTTCTTGGAATTGGAACGATTACAGCAGGACTCATAAAAGAGGATCGATACAGCCTACTTAAGAAAGAGATGCTGATTTTTGACCAAAACACTTTAAAAGATTTAAAAATTAGATACGAAGAGATAAAAAGTAAATATACTGCGGTAATGATGATTGGAATCTGCTCTATTGTTGGAGGAGCTATCTTCTTTTTAATCATAAAAAAAGAATGGGTGGACGTAGACTTATTAACTCCGTACAACCCGATTTTTATTGCATTGATAGGCATCGGGGTCTACATTTTGGTTCGTACTCTATCCATCATTGATGCTTATCGAATTTTGATCAAAAATGAGGAGCATGTGAACACTCTAAATAATAGTTTGATGAAAAAAGTGAAGAAGAAAATCAATGATCTCTAAAGAAAACCTAAGACTAAATACCTTCTTCTCACAAACAAAAATTACTTTTGAATCATTTTCATTCTGTCTTTCCTTTAAGTATCAATGTTTGTCCTTCAGGCCATGAATAACTTAATTGACAGCGTTTACATTAATTTGAATAATGATAGTAATAGAGCGCGCTATTACATGTAAAAACTTGAGGGCAATGTTTATTTCAAGACAACCCCGTTATTCCTTGCGAATAACGGGGTTTTTTATTTTCTAAAAAAGGAGTGAATAACCGCATGAAAAAAAGCTTATTCGTTTCAGCTGCACTTAGTTTGTCTTTAACGTTCTCAAACCTTCCCTTTCAAGACAGCCAACCAACCGTAGAAGCTGCTAGTTTCAACAAGGTTAACTATGGTCAAGATGTAATCTATCAGATTATGACCGATCGTTTCTCAGACGGAAACGCATCAAATAATCCTACAGGAAGCCTGTTCAGCAGTGACTGTTCCAATCTTCGAAAATATTGCGGCGGCGACTGGCAAGGAATCATCAACAAGATCAATGATGGATATTTAACGAATATGGGTGTTACAGCACTTTGGATCTCACAGCCAGTTGAGAATGTGTACAGCGTATTGAATGATGCGGCTGGCACCACGGCTTATCATGGCTATTGGGGCAGGGATTTTAAGAAAGCCAATCCTTATTTCGGAAGCATGACTGACTTTCAAAACTTAATCAATACCGCTCACGCCAAAGGAATCAAAGTCATAATTGATTTTGCACCGAACCACACATCTCCAGCATCTGAGGACACGCCAAGCTATATGGAGAACGGTAAACTTTATGACAACGGAACACTTGTCGGTGGGTATACAAACGATACGAAAGGTCTGTTTCATCACAACAAAGGAACGAATTTCTCCTCGATAGAAGATGGAATCTATCGTAATCTATATGACCTCGCTGATTTTAACCACCAAAATCCAACCGTAGATACGTACTTCAAGAATGCGATCAAACAATGGCTAAACATGGGAATCGATGGTATTCGTGTAGATGCAGTCAAACATATGCCGTTCGGCTGGCAAAAAACATTCATGGAAACGATAAATTCTCATCAGCCTGTGTTTACATTTGGAGAATGGTTCTTAGGAGAAAATGAAGTCGACCAAAACTATTATGATTTTGCGAACAAATACGGAATGTCACTGCTGGATTTCCGTTATGGTCAAGAACTGCGCCAAGTGCTTCGCAACAATTCGGATAGCTGGTATGGTTTTGACAGTATGATCACAGAAACCCAAACCAAATATGAACAGCCGATCGATCAAGTAACATTCCTTGATAATCATGATATGGATCGTTTTCATACGAACGGAGCGGATACGAAAAAGACAGATCTAGCCCTTGCCGTTATGCTCACATCACGCGGTGTTCCTAACATCTATTATGGAACAGAACAATATATGACTGGTAACGGAGACCCAAACAACCGAGGAAAGATGACTTCTTTTAGTCAGACAACCAAGGCATATCAGATCATTAAAAAGCTCTCTACCCTTCGAAAAACGAATCAAGCCCTTGGCTTCGGAAAAACAAAACAGCGCTGGATCAACAATGATGTTTACGTATACGAAAGACAGTTTGGAAACGATGTTGTCTTAGTCGCAGTAAACAAAAGTACTTCAACGAGTTATAACGTGAGTGGAGCTGCTACAGCGTTACCGGCTGGAACTTATACTGATCAATTAACGGGTCTCTTAACAGGGAGTAATATTACAGTATCAGGTGGAACAATTTCTGCGTTTGATCTATCGCCAGGCGAAACAGCCGTATATGCACATAATAGCAGCAGTTCTACTCCGGTTATCGGTGGAGTTGGTCCAGCTATGGCGAAACCAAGCAATTCACTCACGATCAGTGGTGATGCTTTCGGAACCTCGACGGGTACCGTAAAGATAGGCACCGTGAATGCAAACGTTCAATCATGGAGCAACGACGAGATCAAAGTTACGGTTCCTGCAGTATCAGCGGGAAGCTACCAAGTAACCGTAACAAATTCTTCTGGAACGGTAAGTACTGGCTACGGACCGATTGATATATTATCTGGATCCCAAAGCTCCGTGCGATTCTTGATCAACAATGCCTACACAAGCACCGGACAGAACGTTTATGTTGTAGGAAACACCGAAGAACTAGGAAATTGGAATGCCGCAAAAGCTGTAGGACCATTTTACAATCAAATCATCGCAGCGTATCCAACATGGTACTACGACATCAGTGTACCTTCTGGAAAAGCCCTAGAATTTAAGTTCATCAAAAAAGATTCCGCAGGAAATGTAGTCTGGGAAAGTGGAACAAATCATACGTTCACTACACCGTCTTCCGGACCCGGGACTACGATTAACAACTGGCAAAACTAAAATAACACAAGAAACGACCTTGCTTAAAGGGTCATTTCTTGTGTTTTAACTTATTTTTTCTTGATTATTGCTGTAAATGCCCTCTAAAAGGCATCATTGAATAATTGATTGAAGTGTAAGGTGCGAGACTCCTGCGGGACAGGTGGGCAGGTGAGACCCTTAATGGCACGAAGTGGCAAGGGGCTCACCGTCTGCCCCGCGGAAAGCGAAGCACCTGAAACGGAAATCAACCACTTTCAAGAACAACAAAGTTTACGCAAACACCTGTTTTTAAGAAGCATTCGGTGCAGCAGCAATCTGCTTGCGAATAAACTCAATCGAACTCTTGTTAAAAAGCTCTGGCTGGTCTACATTACATACATGTCCGCAATCTTTAATAGTTAAAAGCTTCGAATGCTTCTTCTTATCGATGAACGCCTGAATCGGCGGTAAGAACATATAATCTTCCTCGCCCATGATGTAAAGCGTAGGGATCGGAATCTCTTTTTTACGCAAACTTTGTAGAAATGGATTAATCTTCAGGGTGAGCTTAAACCATCTCTTGAACTCTTTTTGACAAAGCTTCTTCGCTTCTCCAATAAACAAAGAACGCGAAGCTTCATGTCTCTTTTTCGGCATGATTACCCAAGCAAACAAGCTGTAAAGCCACATGTACGGGATGAACGATTTACATAGGTTCCCCATCGCAATCAAGAACCGCGAGCGGAAATTCATTTTTGTAACCGCGCCGCCAAGCGTCATAGAAGCCACCCGGTCAGGATAGAGCTCTGCGATTGTTTGAATAAGAATCGTGCCTAAAGAGATGCCTACAAAGTGTGCTTTTTGGATCTTTAGATGATCCATTACCTCAAGCACATCGAGGCTGACCTCTTTGAACGAATATTTTTTTAATAAAAATGTATCGGATTGTGATTTGCCGTGACCTCTTAGATCGACAAGCAAAATATTAAAATGTTGTTTGAATTCTCTTAGCTGTTTATACCATATGGATGAACTGCCCCCAGCTCCATGGACAAAAATCACCCATTGATGATTTTTTTCGTGTGTGTACGTTTTGTAATGAAGCAACAAGTACTCCTCCTAGTGGTTCAAACATTCTGTAAATTTTCCAGCCTTCATTTTAACATAAAAACTTATACTTTGTACCCGTTTCCACGGAAAAGAATGTGTACAAACTGGAAACATAACCACAATGTATTTATACTGTAACTATATAAACGAAGTAATCGTCAGGAGGTTTCACAAAATGGCTAAAGAAAGTTCATTTGATATCGTTTCACAGGTAGATCTATCAGAAGTAGACAATGCGATCAATATCGCGACAAAAGAAATCACAACTCGTTATGATTTTAAGGGTAGTAAAAGTGAGATCACACTCGACAAATCCAGTGAAGAGCTCGTTTTAGTTTCTGACGACGAGTACAAGCTAGAGCAGCTAAAAGATGTTTTAATCACAAAGCTGATCAAACGCGGCGTGCCAACAAAAAACTTAGATTACAGCAAGGTTGAGCAAGCTTCAGGCGGAACTGTTCGCCAACGTGCAAAGCTTGTAACTGGAATCGATAAAGACAACGCAAAGAAAATCAATATGCTGATTAAGAATTCTGGACTTAAAGTGAAAAGCCAAGTTCAAGATGATCAAGTTCGTGTAACGGCAAAGAGCCGTGACGATCTTCAGCAGATTATTGCGCTTGTTAAAGAAGCAAACCTGCCGATCGACGTACAGTTTATCAATTACAGATAAAAAAGGTTCTAACAAAAAGGATGCCTCAAAAGCAATTAGCTTTTGAGGCATCCTCTTTTTATACCGATTTCTTCTGATCCGGCGAATCGAGCAGTTTCATCTGTTCGAGTTCAATCCTCATCTTTTGGGTTTCGATCACATAGTTGTCATGCTTTAAACGTTCCAGTTCTATCTCATCTTGTAGCATCTTATGTTTAAGTTTCGTCTGTTGTTGAAAATGACCTAGCACGATTGCAATAATGGGAATTGAGAATATCATAATGACTGTAATTGTCCCTGTCATGGTATTCCTCCTAGAAATTATTACCTTCTATCCCAATAATAACAAATATCTATGCCGTTCGTACAGGTTATTCGTTAAGCTGTTTTCGCCAACATTCGCACTTTACTTGATACATTGCATTTAAGAGACTGCTTTTTTTACCCCGTTTTTAATAATCTCTTCTGACAATCTAGCCAATTCTTTAGCATCTTGATGTTGTTCTGGATAGATCGGCGGATGAACGGTAAGGTGAACTTCCGCTGGCTTGATCCAAAATCCTTGTTGTTCCATTATTTTATACGAGCCGTTGATCGTAACAGGAATGATCGGAACACCAGATTTAGTCGCTAGTTTGAAGCTTCCCGCTTTAAACTCTGACATATCGTCACCTTTACTTCTCGTTCCTTCAGGAAAAATAACAAGAGATGTTCCGTTTTTCAGCAGTTTGGCTCCCTCATTGATCGCTTGAACAGACTGTCTTACATTCTTACGATCCATGAACAAACAGTTCAACTGCTCCATCCATGTCCCGATAAAAGGCATCTTCTTTACCTCGATCTTCGAAATGAATGCTTTTGGTTTCTGGATATAGCCTAAAAGGATCGGAATATCGAAGTTACCTTGATGATTGCTCACAAAAAGCACAGCTGTATCGTTCGGGATGTTTTCCTCACCGCTTACTGTGACACGTGTCCCACTAAGCTTAACGAGCGAAGTTGACCACTCTTTTACTTTCTGATCAACCAACCGGTCCCGCTCTTCTATCTTTCCAGCTTGATAAAACTTTTTTACACGGTTTAATGAGGGGATCAACTTTAATAAAATTCCCCAAAAATAAATAAACCAAATAATCGTTCTCACACGTTTCCCTCGCTTTACATGATGATTAATTTTCCATACTCTCGAGATGGATTTCTTCCTAGTGCTGCTTCTGGAAAAATAAACGTCCATGGCATACTTGTTTCAGGTGGAACTTCCAACGTATAACGGGAATCCATTTCACCAATCGTATGCTCCTCTTCTTCATACAGCACTTTTTTCCCAATTAAAGAGAGTGGCCCTGTCGAATAATTATTTACAAGCACAGTCACTAAAAATTCTTTTTTATGGTTATAAGCTGTTTTCAAAATCACAGCCTGCTGTCTCACATGTTCTTTTGGATGCAATTCAGAAAAGACTCGTTCTATCTCTTCTCTGTCTTGGCGGGCTATAGTCTTGTCCCATGCAGATTCAAACTCCAATTTTTGCAAGAATATCCCCTCCTTTGAACCATATTATCATATTTTACTGTAAACTACTGAATTTCAAACAATAAGCCGCAAGAGAACAATCCCCCACGGCCATAAATTTTATAAAATTATTCAAAAACAGAACTTGCCGCTTCAATCAGCTTCTTTTTCTCCGTTTTTCTGTCTGTATCTTCCTTTATTAAGTACTCCATTTTATAAAATAAACCATCCTTTTTCCAAGCAAGGATAGGAAGATCATTACTTCCTGAAAAATAAGCATCCGTGCCATTACTAAGCTCAACTTCGTCTTTCGTTTCTAATTTCTCGGTTTTCGGGAGAAAGTTAGATACTCGATAAGCTAAATAAACATTCTGCCCTTGTTGTTCCGGATAAAAAACGGAGTCTACCAAAATATTTCGTTTTTCACCCCAATCGGAAATCTGATAAGTTGAAAGAGCGACTTTAAACGGCAATTGATTAGGCAGCTCCAGTGAGAACGGAACCGCTTTTAGTGTTTCTTTCTTAGAAACTTGATCGTAATAGCGTGGATAAGCACCTTTTGGATGATCTTGCAGTGTTAAGTTTTTATCGTTTAACGTCCTTTTTTCCTCACTCGAACATCCTGCAAGCAAAACTACTATGACTACAAATATAAACCAACCCCACTTTTTCACCCGCTTCACCTGCTTCTCTTATTTTTTAAGGAAGATGAAACCATTACACGCCAGTTGTGATCACATGTCGCTTGTATCGTACCTCTATTCAAGATATAGTTTGCCATTAGTTCAGACATATCGATCGGAATATCCTTCACAACACGCTTCCCCTTCAGCATGGGATAATCACCGCCTCCACCTGCACGATAATTGTTCATAACTACTTCGTATAAGGAGTTGCTATCAATTGGTTTTCCCTTATGCATTAAGTTTACAATTCGGTGTCCGAGCGGCTTTGACAGGTCAATCGTGTAATCAATACCTTCCCACATGTCGTAGTTATAATGCTGAGGCTTTGGAATCGAAAACGCTGGGTTGACTATCGGATTACCCTCTTCATTCATAAAAAAATAAGAAGCTGACCGTTCTAATGCATCCTTCATATCTCGCCCTGTAAGCTCAATGACTTTTAACGTGTTTGGGTACACATAGTTTGAAACGATATCGCGCATCGTAACATGTTTCGAGAACCCTTTGGAATGGTCGTCAAAAAGAGCTGTACTCGAAATATCAACACCTGCAGCATCCATCTGAACCTTATTAATAAATTCAATAAACGGATGATCAACTAGCCTCGTTAACATAGGATCAGTAATCGTCATATCCCCGTCTACTTGTCCTAAAGGCTGATCTAGCCATTTCTGAGTTTTCATTTCGTACGGCTGAATCAGATTCAACACCTGCTGATCAGGTTCGTGGTCGTTCACAGAAAGTAGTCTCGCTCGTTTATCCTTCACTTCCCATGAATCACCTTCACCATTGACCTTAACTTCTACATACCCTAGCTCAGTTCCTTGTGTCCCCGGCTGAATGACCGTCACTCCGTTCACCTCACCTGTAAGCAAGCGATGCTGATGACCGGTTACAAGCACATCGATCCCTTCAACCTCCATACAAAGCTGATACGCTTGGTTCTCTTTCGTTAGCGATTCCGTCGGTTCCCCTGTTCTGAGATCTCTCTCAAACCCACCATGATAGGAAACAATCATGACATCCGACTTCGATCGTAGATAAGGAATCCATTTCTTTGCCGTCTCCACCGCATCTAGAAAGTCAAGACCCTTAATATGTTCTGGATTCTCCCAGTTCGGTACATATTGTGTTGTTAATCCTAAGAGTGCTACTTTTAACCCACAATCAAAAGTTTTTATTACGAAAGGTTGTCCAAATACAGGTTTCTCTGTTCCTTGGTGAACAATATTAGCCGAAAGCCAAGGGAATTTTGAGTCATCAATTGTTTTATATAGATAAGGAAGACCATAATTAAACTCATGATTTCCTATTATCGCAGCATCGTAATTCAGTTCATTTAATAGAAGAACCATCGGATTCACATCAGCTTGATCTGTTTTAGCGTGATAATAAGTAAGTGGCGTTCCCTGAATCAGGTCTCCGTTATCAATAAGAAAAGTGTTGGGGCGGTTAAACATATGTTCCTTTAATAATCCCACGGTTTTAGCCAATCCTATTTCCGCTTTTTCATTATTTCCGTACGTTAACGGGAGAACATAGCCATGAATATCACTAGTCACATAAATATGAACGTATTGTTCCACGCCTTCTCCCTACCTTCTCTAAATAGTATATAATCCAAATTATACCACCAGTTCTGTTCTACCACTTTAAAAATCCGTTGATGATATTCGACAATATTTCCGGGGGAATGATTGTTATTCTACAAAAACTTACACAGAGACAACATGGGATCAACTCATCCCACACATTCTTTTTATAAAAAATTGAAAGTATTTTACAGGGATATACGTCTAATTTAACGAATAGTATTAATTTGTCGTTTTATACAAAATAGGGGGATCTATTAACATGAATTCGAATGTAAAAACCAAAAAGAACAAGAAAAGAAATCAATCCAATTACAGAGCATTACTGCTTCCTTTTGCAGTCGTTTTGATACTGATCGGAGCAGTGATCTGGAATAATGTCAGTCAAGAAAGAAAGCTTCCCAACCCTGATTGGAGCCGTTCAGTGGAGACATCTGCACAATCCATTAGTGCTGAACCAACTGTTATAAAAAAAGGTGACCAATACTATGCTTACACACATCAAAAAGATGGGTTACAAGTGACGACTCTAGATGCAAATCTAAATCTAGTCTCTGAAAAGACAGAGAAACTCCCACTCGATGAAAGAGCGAACTATTGGACAAACCGAAAACAGATCGCCTTTATCTCTCGTGGTGAGCTTATTCTGTATGAAGATGGAAAACAAACCGTTGTAGATAAAGATGTAGATCTTCTGGCTGATGCTAAAGATCGCTTTGCTTATTCAAAAGGTAATGAAGTTTTTGTATACAATCCTGAAGATGGAAAAAGTCAATCTATCTTTACAGCTAAAGAAAAGCTATCAGAATTATCAGGTCACCCAGCATCTCAATCATTTATCCTGACTGTTGGTGAAAAAGTAGAAATGGAAGCTTTTTATTTAAAAGAAGCTGACGGAAAATATAGCGCTCAATCTATTACGCGATACAACAAAACGCCGACAGATAAAATCTATAACTTCCGCTTTGCTGAAGCAGCTGATCAAATTCACTTTATGTATACCTTTTATTCTTCTAAACAAGGAACGAAGACGTTTAAAACGTTTTACGGTGCAGCACCAAAGGATCAGCTTACGACAGTCAACTTTAGCAATGTAAAGTTATATAGCTCAGAGCTTGGGTATGAAATCGAGAATCCTTCCTACCAACAATTGAACGTAGAAAATGACAAGCCTATCATTCTCTTTGCAGCGAAAGGACCGATTTCTACTAAAAAGGAAGCGGGCAACATTTACAAAGCAACATTAAATGGCGACAATTGGGAAGCAGCACGAATCAGTACAACGACTGATTTCTCAGTATATCCGTTACAGGTCGATGAAAAGACAATCGCTTGGTTAAAAGCGGAATCTGTCAGTGATTATAGACTTTATTTAGCAAGCCAAGATTCAGAGATAAAGAATGACAGTACAAAAGTAGGAAAGCAAGATGTCTACAACGCTACGTTTGACGCGTTTACGGCTTTTGTAGTTTCGTTCATCGCCATGACTAACGCATTTATTTGGGTAGTACCGTCTGTATTGTTCTTAGGTATTCTATATTTTGTACGAATTGATATCATTGAGGACGAAAAACCTTGGGCAAAGTGGACTGCGATCGCACTTTTTGTAATTACACAGCTTTATGTCATTCAGTCTTTGTTCAACAACACATTCTATACGCTAGCGCCGAAGTACCTCACCTTTACCGGCAGCTCATTCATCATTCCTGTGATCATTTCCGCTATAGCACTGTGGGTGATGCAGGTTGCTAGAGATAAGGATTGGGGATTATTTGCACAAGTCTCTTATTTTATCGGACTTACCGTATTGTTCGAACTCTTTGTTGTTGGAACGTATGTGTACTAGAAGAATAGCTAGGAGTAACCAAAAAGCACTGCTGTCAAAATCGCAGTGCTTTTACATATTTTGTAAATTGTATTTAAATCATAATGTAAAAAAGAGTGATAAAAATAAAAATTATTGCAGAAACTGTTCCTAGCAAGACTGCTGTTATATTTGTTTTTCGAGTATATCCTTTTAGATCTCGTGCAGATGCTGAATTATCAACTTTTTTAACGTGAATAAAAAGACTTAAATTTGATAACAAAAGAATAAAAATTAGCATCAGTAACATATATCGAATATCAATTTGAAAAAAATCCCCCGTTATCCCTCTATTCCAATATGCTTGCATGAATAAAAAACCACTAGTAATCAGCATCCAGATGTAACTCATCTTTCTCTGTTTCTTCCATTCAGCACCCATTTTTTGTTTTTCATATAAACTTACCTTCTCATAAATAGAAAAAAGTGATTTGGTCGAGTTAATTCTGATAAAGCCTATACTGGATTGAATAAGCAACACCACTCCCAGAGTTATAAAAAATTGTGATGATGTTACACCTATTACTCGAATTAAGGTTAAATAAAGTGTAATGAGAATGATAAGAAGTAAATTCATCAAAATAAATTGCTGTCTTCTCATCTTCTTGATTTCATCCAAAGTCATGTATATACCTCCTACTCACGAATGCAATCTTTAACGATCACCTTTTTGTGAAGTAACACAAGATATATATTCGATTAAATAATTATTTATCCTTTATGGACTATAATGCCAAGCTCAGAAAGATAAACAAATATAAGAATAAAAATAAGCCAGCAAATTAATAAATCAATTAGCTGGCTTATGCTTTATTACACTCTAATAAGCTCCCAAACTCTCTGGACTCGGGTACACATAAGGATCTTTAAGTGGCTTGATTTTTTCTAAAGAATCAACCTGCACTAACGGCAGACGGACTTTGTTCAATTCTGTTTCGTCAATGGTTCCTGTTACGGTGTACCATTCATCTTCTTTAAGTTTTGAAACTTCATCGCCTTCAATAATGGTTCCATATACCACGGCATCCGCGCTACAGCAGTTCATTGAAAAGCGTGCAATAACGGCTTGATTCTCACTCATTCCGTCTTCACGATATACGAATCCAGTAGTCTCTATTTCTTTTCCTTTAAACTTATCAAGGTAGATATCCAAAACAGTCATCGTGTCCAGATAGTGATCAGATGTTACTTTCACTTTTTCCTTCGCCAACTGTTCTTTTCCGAACTTTTTATAATACGCCGTAACATCGTAAGTTTCGACCGGATTTTCTTCCTTTACGCTCTTTTCCATCTCCTGAATATAACCTTCAGGATCATCTAAATAGGCTTCAACATCAATATTCTGTGTTGTAGTCACTTTACCTTCATCCGTTTTTTGAGCTGGTTTCGCGTACAATCCTGTTCCATAACGAATGCCGCGATTTTCAGCAACGGAACTATCCATCGCTTTTTCTGGAATCATGAAACCTGTAAGAAGTGGAATCACAAAGATCATATAAATAAAGAAATGCTTGAGCGGTCTTCCCTTTGGTGTATGATCTACACCACATCCGCATGCATCATCATGCTGTTCATCAGATCGTCTAAAGAACTGCATCACACCTAATATCCCTAATATACCGATCGCAAAATAAACAAAGATATGCATTTTCGGTGCTACATAATAATTTAGCTTTCCTGTTGTGATTAATCCGATCAGCAGGAGCATAAAACCTATTAAGATGATACCTCTTAAGTACGTATGAAAGTCACGACTCTCTCTGTTCATCATACCTTCCCTCCCTCTCTATACCACAAATTGATACACCATCGTTACAGCAAATACAGTCAGCGTTATTAGTCCCATTAAGACAAATACAAAGCGCGTCTTAAAATAAGCGAACATCATAAGCATGTTCTTCACATCAAGCATCGGACCGTATACTAAGAACGCGATGATCGAACCTACTGTAAATGTGCTTCCGAATGATGCGGCGATAAAGGCATCCGCCTCTGAACAAATGGATAGCAAGAAAGCGAGACCCATCATTAATCCTGTTGATGACCACTCATTCCCACCAAGCGCCAATAGATCATTACGATTGATGAACACTTGGAACATACTCGCTAAAAACGCACCAAAAATAAGGAACTTCCCAGTATCAAAGAATTCATCAGATGCATGATACACCGTTTGTTTCCAGCGACTCATCGTAATACCATGTGAATGATCATGAGCTCCATGCTCAATGTGTAATCTGAGTTGATCTTTATTACGGAAAGCCCAATATACGATCAATCCAATAATGATCGCCACAAGAAGTGCCAGTCCAATTCTGCCATATACGACTGCCATATTGTTACGAAATGCATAAAAAGTGGATAGGATAACAACTGGGTTCACGATAGGGACAGTTAATAGAAAAACCGTTCCAAGGTGTAGCGGAAGTCCTTTTTTGATCAAGCGTCTTACGACAGGTATGATCGCACACTCGCAGACTGGGAAAATCACTCCCATAAAGAGTACAACACCGATTCCTAAAAATGGATTCTTTGGAATCAACCGTTGAATATGCTGTTCTGTTACGAAAGTTTGAATTAATGCAGAAACAAAAACGCCGAGTAAGATAAAAGGAACCGCTTCTATTAAAATACTTAGAAACACCGTGTTCACATGCATGATGGAACTTGGCAAGTTATCAAATACAGAATCATTTTTAATTTCTTCCATAAATAGAAAAGAAATAATAAAGATAGCTAGCAATAAGAGCCCTATCATTTCTTTTCTTACCACATCTTTTTTTGTGGAATACGCACCCATATTCTCACCTCTTTTTCTAATCTATGAAATGAGCTATTTTTTATGATAGAAACTCATATAGCTCTTACTATTCTTTCTGTGGCTCTTCTAGCACCTGCAATATTCCTCGATACTGGACCAATCTCCAGCTCTGCTAAAGGGCCCATAACAAACAGCCCCTGATCCCACTCTAGCGTTTCAGGGCTTACAATTGGATAACCACATTTAGCACACTTTAAGTTTTCGTGTTGTATTACATTTTTTAGCCAGTGAATTCCTGGAGGTGTTGAATGAAACCCCGTAGCGAGAAGGACGGTTTTTGCTTCATACCTTTCTCCGGATTGGAAGATCAGCTCATTGCAACTCGTACAATACGATTGCACCTCTTCTTTTAACAGCTTTATTTTACCGTTTTTCTCCGCGGATTTTAACCCTAAATAAAGTTCTTTTGTGACAGAACCTTTATGTCTTGCTTTTACAATGCTCTTTCTTCTCATAGAATAGTCTTTTATTTGATTAAACTTAACCATGAACATCGGCCCTTGCCACCCAGGATCAGAATCGAAGGTATGAACTTCTAAGTCTTTTCTATGAATTAACGAAACCTTCCCCTCATATTTTTTTGCCAAAGAAAGAGCAAGGTGTGCAGCAGATATTCCTCCTCCAATTATCGAAACTGGAGCAGAGCACGAATCAAGATCTGGCATTTCTTTTTGAAAGATATGGTGAATCTGAGCACCGCCTAAACTCGCATGTTCTGCCCATTTCGGCCAAAAAGGATGTTCTCTTAATCCCATAGCTAGAACAAGGTTCTCCGCTTCCATAACTTCACCTTCTTCTGTCTGAACCGTCCAATAGCCTTGCTTTTTTTCAATGCCAGTTACAGAAGCCTGTTTCCAGCAACTCTCTATATCTAGATCACGAATTAATGTTCCGCAATGCTCGTTAAACATCTCTAGAGATGGGCGGTCATAATAACCATAAAAATGACTAACCTTATGATAGCCCTCTTTCTTAGAAAACTTTTCGAGTGAAAAAGGATTCACATCTAGGTGATGCACTGAAGGTGATCGTAAGAACGGCATCGAGATCAGATCCGTACATTCTCTCCAATTATTAAGTGGCTTGTTATTTTTATCTATAATCAACAGTTCATGATTATCGAGTTTTTTCATTTTTAATAGATGAATGGCTAGCGTACAACCTTGTATACCCCCACCAACAATAATCATTTTTTTCATATAGTAATAACTCCTTAATTTTAGTCAGTTCCATTTATTAAATCGTAATTATTACGTTTTGTAAAGAGAAAAAAAAGAAACCAAGGTAGACTTACCCTTGGTTCGCTAAACGTTTATAAAGTGCATGTGTCCCGCTATCTTCTTCACCCATCTCAGCAAGCTCGTCATATAGCTTCTTTGCAAGTTGTAATCCTGGTGTCAATAATCCCATCTCTTCAGCTGATTTCAATGCGATGTTCATATCTTTTATAAAATGTTTCACATAAAAGCCAGGAGCAAAATCTCCTTTTAAGATTCTTGGTCCAAGATTGCTAAGGTTCCAACTTCCTGCAGCACCAGATTCAATACTTTTCAGCACGTTATCTGGGTCTAATCCAGCTTTTTCTGCGTAAAGAATCGCTTCGCAAACACCCATCATACCTGATGCGATCGCAATCTGATTACACATTTTCGTATGCTGACCAGATCCCGCTTTTCCTTGATAAACAACGTTCGTACCCATTTTAGAGAAAATCGGTTCCATATCATGGAATGCAGATTCTGAACCGCCTACCATGATGGATAGTTTAGCATCTCTCGCACCGATATCACCGCCAGAAACGGGTGCATCAAGCGTTGCAATATTTCGTTCAGCAGCCGTGCGTTCAATTTTTTGTGCCAGCTGTGGACTAGAAGTCGTCATATCGATTAAATAAGATCCTTCTTTGGCGTGAGCGACTAACCCTTCTTCACCTAAGTAAACTTCTTCCACATCTTTCGGATATCCGACCATCGTGATGATCACATCACAGGTTTGGGCAATTTCTTTTGGTGTGTCTGCCCACTTAGCTCCTTTTTCAAGAAGATCTTCTGCTTTTGCTTTCGTTCTCGTATAAACATGGACTGGATAACCTGCATTCATCAAGTGACCGGCCATGCTTTTTCCCATTACACCTGTTCCGATAAATCCAACACTTTGCAAATTCCCTCACTCCTTTCACCCATTATAACGAAGAACAACCAAAATAAAAAAGACACCGCTTATTAAGCGATGACCTCTCCTTGAAGAATGCGTTCGATCTTTGTTTTCGCGAGCTCATAATCCATACCAAGGTTTGTTAACATCGATAGCATGTCATCGTTAGAATGTCGTTTCAAAAGTTGATACAAGTTCGGCTTTCGTTTTTTGATCATCGTCATAATCTCGATAGTCGGTAACGTTCTGCCTGTTGGTTTAATACGTAAAAAAGAGCGGATGTATTGTGTGAAAGCGGGTATGGCCTCTACTGTATCTGGTACTGTGTCTAATAGCTCCTGAAGCTTCAATAATGAATCAATCAGTTCTTTGTTTCTTTCCACGAATTCGTCCCTCATCTTTCTTCGAATTTGTCTTACATTGTTAAAGTTTCGCTAGTTTAGGCAATTCATAGTAAGTATCGGCTGTTTCATAGAAAGTTTAGAGGGGTCTGACCCCACACAATTTATTTTCCACACGCATTTACTCCACAGCTCATAAGAGAATACTCCATTTATGATCATTCATTCTTATCTTTTCAAAATCTCGTTATCCACACAAACCTCCTATGCATCCAATCTTACTAGTCTTTCTCAATACCTTTTGACCTGTTTCTCTTCTTTTTATGTGCAGCACGCACAGTCCTTTAGGTGTATCTTTCATTTCCCTCATAAGTCCACCCTACTGTTTATTCGTTTTCGTATTTACGCACCTGTATATAAATGGTAAATTGAACATGTCGACAAAGGGGTCCCGTATTACGGCAGGAGGTTTGGAATATGAAAAAACATCTAGTTACTAGTGTTTTAGCATTCTGTCTCACAGCTTTTTCGGTACCAAGTGCTTTTGCTCAAAATCAGACTTCGTATAAAGATGAAATCCTAAGTATGCAGCCAGATTTAACATCAGCTGAGTTGCTTTCTAGTGTTCAGGCTATCGCAAAGAACACAGGAGATACAGAGGATGCACTTCTTAAAAAAATCTACGAAGAATTGAAACATGATCAAACAAAGAGCAAGGAAGAAAAGCAACAAAGCGGTAAGGTTGGCACAATGGGCAGCAGCGGTGGAACCGTTTCTGTTGGACCTAGTTCAAAAGGAAACTTCTATTACACCGCATCTCAAACGGCCTACATGAACCATGGACACGTGGGCATGTATTATTCGAGCGACGTCATTGTTGAATCTGTCCCTGAAACAGGTGTGAGGACGATCTCAACCACTTTACGAAAAGTGGATCAAGGTGATGCACAAGTAAAATCTGTTACAACAAGCTCGACGAACCGTAATAATGCTGCAAACTGGGCATTTAGCCGTGTAGGCATTGACGCATATTCTTATAACTTCGTGACCAACCGTTCGACTTCACATATTGGTGATAAGAACTGTTCCAAACTGGTATGGTCGGCCTTTAAGTTAAATGGAAACTTAGATCTAGACGTAGATGGCGGGTTAGGAGTATATCCTCGGGATGTCCGGGATGCGCCTGGCACACAGCTCGTCCGGAATATATAAAAAATAATAAGGCAATGAGGACGTAGAATTACGAACTTATTGCCTTATTTTCATAAGAAGGTGATTACAGTGAAAAAAATAATCTTCTTTTCATTATTGATTCTCTTAATCGGTGGATTTTTATATAAAACGTACTGGAGTCAGAATCTCAGCGCTTCGCTTTCTATTGAGAATGAAGCGATCAAGCAAGAAAATTTTTTAACGGATAAGAAAGCAGTACTCTATTTTTCAACAACAGCGGATCAAGACATGGATGGAAAAGGAGTAAGCCTTGCCGTCTTTATTAATGACAAAGGTGAAGCGAATGCATTTAAGATGAAAGGCTTAGAACTCGGTAGTGTAGCTGCAAACCAAAATGAAGTTTTGTTAGTCGATAAAAATAAAATCCGTCTAGTCGGAGACACATATAAAGAGTTTGGTATGGATAAATCCCAGTATACGGGTGAAAGAACAGGATACTTGGAGAAAGAAAAATTGTACTTTACTGTTTTCAATACAGGTGTAGGTGCTAACGGCGGGTATGATTCGAATATTCTTTATGGTAACAAGGAAGGCTTTCATAAAGAAAACATCCCCCATTACATTGCCGCTTCAGGATTAGATCAAGGTGAAATTGTTGTGTTAACTCAAGATAATCAAAAGGAAGAGTTTCATATCAGAAAAGTGAAGTTGGCAAAGGACGAGATGAATACTCAAGATATTCTAAAAGTTAACCATTCCAAAGAAACTGATTTTAGCAGCATGTCTCCAATCCTGACCGACGATACGTTTTACTATTTTGTGGGACAGAAAACGCTAGGAGAAGTCACAGAAACAATCGATTCAGATATTGTGCTGTATCGGATCAATAAAAAAACGCAGACACAAGATGAGTTCATCCTTTCTTCTTATAGAAATGAAAAAAATATCACAGCGCACTACCCATTCAACATAAAAAACTCCGCTCACTTATATAACAACGTCTTTTACTACGCAAACGGCCTTGGTGAGGTATTTGCATTTGACACAAAAACTGAGAAAGTAAGCAAAAAATTCTCTATGAACAACGTTCGAAAAGACGGAGTGAGGCATAACGAGGAACTTTTCTATAAAGACGATTACCTTTACGTCGTAAGATATGATGAAAAGCTTAAAGAAAAATACTACATTGAACACTATTCCTTAACCCAAGGAAAAAAGAAAGAGAATATTAAAATCAATGGATTAAACGACATCCTCAAATCGATCAAAGGCAAGTCTATCTATTCCTATGACTTTAAGATGCTGCAATAAAAAAATGTGAGTCTAGAACTTATTCAAGTTCCAGGCTCACATTTCTTTTTATTTTCACTCGATAAATAACAATCGCGATAATGACAAGAATCGTATACACAATAAACACATTTCGATAGATAGCATCTAAAGCCATTCCTTGCTGGCCCTCAATTAAGAGTCCTGCAACGGCTACACCGAGTGCGCCACCGAAAAATTGCACAAGCTGAAGCATGCCCATTCCAGAACCTACTTCATCCTCGCTTAATATTCTAGAGTTTTCATTGGCTAAGCTTGACGTTAAGCTAGAAAATCCGATGCTCGTAAACATGTAAAAGATCGCTGTCAGATAGAATGCTTTTGTTGCAAAAAGTGAAAACAGTACGACGGACACCAACAGTGCCACAAGCCCCGTTCGCATGACAGGCAGATTCCCAAACCGGTCGATCCAGCGTCCCACGTAAATTGCTGCGAACGCGGAAAGCATGGCACCTGGAAAGATAACAAATCCAATCGTAGCTGGTTCTTTTCCGAATAAGTTCGACAACATGACTGGCATCACGAACAACAACGCAAAATGGGTCATGAACGCAATCAGTCCGATGATCAAGAGCGACACATAGAGCGTGTTCTTAAACAAACTCACACGAATAAACGGATCTTCCTTTTTCTTTGAATAAAACACGAGTGTGCCAAAGAATAGTACACTCAAGCCCAACAAGTACCAAGAAAACGAAGAAAGATAGAGTAATAATGAGGTTACGCCACCACCTGTTAACAGTGCGCCAACAAAGTCGAACGAGCCTTCCCGTTTTTGTTCAACAGGCAGATAGATCTTAAATACTGGCAGCAACAGTAGCACAAGGCCTGTTACGATAAAAAGGAAATTCCACCCTAACAATTGTGTAATACCGCCTCCGATTACGGGTCCTAATCCGAAGCCAAGAGACGCCGCTGATGATATCAACGACATGGCACGTCCTCTTCTTGAAATTGGAATGTATCTTGTGGCAAGCACCATGCCTAGCCCTGGAACCGCACCGGCTCCCATTGCTTGAACCATACGGCTTATCAATACAAACTCAAAACTATTTGAAAAATATCCGATGATGGAGGCGATTCCTAAGATGATGACACCTGTAAATAATAATCTTCCTATCGGTATAAAATCTGACAACCTACTGAATGTGATCGTCGATAAGGCAAACACGATCGAATAGCCTGAAACAATCCATGATCCTGCAGTTGGACTCAGATCAAATTCCGAGATCACACTCGGTAACGCTACATTAAACATCGTCGTGTTCATGACAACAAGCCATACTGTTAGACTCCATAATGGAATGATCCGGTTCTCCTGAATCGTTCCATAGCCTTCCTCTTTAGCCATTCGTTCACCTTCTTTCTCTAAATCTCTTTTCGTATTCATTGTTGCTTTTGATAGTAGTTAATTTCCGTTCCAGGTTGCTCGCTTTCCGCGGGGCAGGCGGTGAGCCACATTTGTTCGTTTCACTCTTAAGTGTCTCACCTGCCCGCCTGTCCCGCAGGAGTCTCGCACCTTCTACTCCAATCAACTTCTCAAAGAAGCGTATGAAAAACAAAGATATAAAATCAGAACTTTTTAAGAAAAACAGCCTTCTCTTAAAAAACAATATTCCCATCTTATCATGGGTCTATAGAATTAGCGTTACGTTTTGCTCATAAACTTTTCAGGCCAAAAGACCAGCTCTTTATTTTCCAGTATAAGGACCTATTATCTGTTTTTACCATGTGCTCAAGGGATTTAAACACAGCAGTAGAATATTACCGTGATATTAAAAATAAGGGGTGTACGCTTGAATGAAAAGTTTTTTACGCAAGACATCTAGTTTCACATTAGCATGTACGTTTGTTTTTTCTGCTTTTTCTGGTGTATCTGCTGCTCCATCTACAAATGATTCACAGCCAGACCTAGCGCCGCTTTACGGGAAGTACAATTTAAACTCTTCTCATGTTACAAAAGTAATGGTTGAATTAAAAGAACCTTCTGTACTAGAGGCAAAAAAGAAAGGCAAAAAACAAACGAAAGCAAATCTAAAATCAAAACGTGAAGCTGTGGTAAAAGAAATCTCCACACGCTCCAAATCATATAAAGTTAAAGAAGAGTACGATCATGTTTTCTCTGGATTTTCACTAGAGATTGCAGCAAATGAAATTCCGAACCTTTTATCAACGCCTGGTGTAAAAGCGGTTTATCCTGATGTTGAATACCACACAACAGGGGATGACATGGGTGACCATTCATTCGATGATGTTACGCCTCAGATGATGAATTCAGCGCCTTTTATTGGTGCTAACCAAGCATGGGAATCGGGTTACACAGGAGATGGTGTGACGGTTGCTGTTATTGATACAGGCGTTGATTATACACATCCTGATCTCGATCAAGCATTCGGTAACTACAAAGGATATGACTTTGTTGATAATGACAACGATCCACAAGAGACGCCTAAAGGCGATCCAAGAGGAGCTGAAACTACGCACGGCACGCACGTGGCGGGTACAGTTGCAGCAGATGGCGGCATTAAAGGTGTAGCACCTGATGCAACATTATTAGCGTACCGCGTATTAGGCCCTGGAGGCAGCGGTTCGACTGAAAATGTAATTGCCGGAATTGAAAAAGCAGTAGAAGACGGCGCTGATGTTATGAATCTATCTCTTGGGAACTCGTTAAACAACCCGGACTGGGCAACTAGTATCGCGCTTGATCAAGCCATGTCTGATGGCGTCGTGGCGGTAACGTCTAACGGTAACAGCGGACCAAACAACTGGACGGTCGGCTCTCCCGGTACTTCAAGAGAAGCCATTTCTGTCGGAGCTACACAGCTTCCGTATAACGTGTATGCTGCTACTTTAAAAGCAGGGAATTCCAGTTTTTCATCTGCAAAAGTAATGGGCTTTCCGTCTGAGGAATCTGTTCTAGCACTTAACGGAAAAACGTTGCCAATTGTTGATGTTGGCTTAGCAGGAACAACTGATTTTGCAGGAAAAGACGTAGCAGGAAAGCTCGTATTAGCAGAACGAGGCACGTATGCATTTGTAGATAAAGCAACGAATGCAAAGAACGCTGGCGCCATCGGGATGGTCATCTATAACAACGTTGCGGGTGAGATCGTGGATGTGCCTGGAATGGCAGTTCCAACAATCAAGCTTACGAACGCTGAGGGTGTTCAACTTAAAAGCTTGTTAAGCGCTAATCCAAACACAACAGTAACACTTGGCACCAAGTTTGATAAACAAGTCGGTGAATTAATGGCTGACTTCTCTTCTCGTGGTCCTGTAATGGATACGTGGATGATCAAACCAGATGTTTCAGCACCTGGCGTCAACATCGTAAGTACTGTACCAACTCATGACCCTGCAAATCCGCATGGCTACGGTGCGAAGCAAGGTACAAGTATGGCATCTCCACACGTTGCAGGTGCTGCCGCTCTTTTACTAGAAGCACACCCTAATTGGGATGTTGAAGATATTAAAGCAGCTCTTATGAATACAGCGGAAGATCTTTTCGATGCTACAGGAAAGCTATACCCGCATAATACGCAAGGAGCAGGAAGCATCCGTGTAGTTGAAGCAATTGAAACACAAACACTCGTATCTCCTGGCAGCCATTCGTTTGGTGTATTCTCCAAAAAGAAAGGCAAGGAAGTACGAGGAGAACGTTTTACAATCAAGAACTTAAGCCGTAAATCAAAAGAATACAAATTTGATGTAGATCTTGAAGGTGTAAAAGTAACAACAAACAAAAAAGTGAAAATTAATGGTAAAAGCTCGAAGGATGTTAAATTTAAAGTACAAGTGGATGCTTCTAAGATGGCACCTGGCTATCACGAAGGAACGATTACCATCAAAGACGGAAGAAACGAAGTTGTAGTGCCGACAATTCTCTTTGTACAAGAGCCTGACTTCCCTTCGATCACTAGCATCAGCGCTACAGAACTAGGAAATAATGCATTCACGTTTTCAGCTTACTTTCCTGCTGAAGCCGACAAAGTTAATCTTTTCTTATACGATAGCAACCTGACGAAAGAAATCGGTCTGATCGGCAGCTACGAAGATGTTCCGAAACAGTATAACGATTTTCAATGGGACGGAAAAATCTCCGGACAAGCTGTAGCACCTGGTAAATATCGTGTTGTCGCATTCGCTGAAAGAGGCGATAAGCTCGACAGTCGATACACCGATGTTATCACCCTTCAATAAAAAAAATCCCTTGCCGAGCTTTCGGTAAGGGATTTTTTTATGGTTAACATTAAATGATATGATAAGAAAAGAACGATCAGGAGGTATGTTATGAGACTATGCGTACTAGGTTCGACAGGAAGAGTCGGACAATATTTTACTAAAATGGCGCTCCAGGATGAAATCAGCGTTTCCGCACTTTTGCGTAACCCCGAAAAGTTTACGCACTCTATTTTGAGTCAGCTTTCTTTTACAAAAGGAGACGTTCTAAGTAAAGAATCCGTGGCTGAAGCGATGGTCAACTGTGATGTCGTTTTCAGCGCTCTTTCAACAGACGGAGCTAACGTCCTTTCCGAGGGTATGCCTAATATCATTGAAGCAATGAAAAAGGAAGGCATCTCGCGTATCATTACGATTGGTACAGCAGGCATCTTACAAAGCAGGGCAGAACCTCATCTGCTTCGTTACCAATCATCTGAATCTAAGCGCAAATTAACAAGAGCAGCTGAAGATCATCATAAGGCGTATACTCAACTGCAAGAAAGCGGGCTGAATTGGACGATCGTTTGTCCCACTTACCTGCCAGACGGAGAAACTACCGGCACGTACAGAACGGAGAAAGACGTGCTACCTATCGACGGCTCTCGGATCAGTACTGGAGACACCGCTCATTTTGCGTTCTCTCTTTTAAAAAAGAGTGACTTTTTACAGTCACGTGTGGGGATCGCTTATTAAAACCTTCGAGGCATGTCTTGAAAAAAATAGACACCAAGACTTAAGAAACCCGCTCCGATAATGAAGATGAAGAACTTGATGAACCATTTTGGAAAAAAGCCGACCAGCTTATCAATAACCGTTACAAAGATAAATTCTACAATAGCACCGAAAAACGTTTCCGAGACTCGGCCACCTTTGTAATTCGCGTCATACTGCTTTTTATGCTCAATTTCTTCTTTTTGATAACGGATTCCATAAACAATAACAGCGATTCCGAATCCGCAGAGAACGACAGGTATGATCCAAAACCAGCTCATCTCTCATTTCCTCTCGCTACAGAAAAGACTTTTGCTGTTCCACGTCTTCAGCAAAAGTCCTCTGTTTTTTTTATGAATAATAAGGCGCGATCATCAAATACACAATAACACCTGTCAAACTAACATACAGCCATAGTGGCATCGTCCACCGAGCGATTTTACGGTGTTTCTCTACTTGCATGTTAAAGCCTCTCGTAACAGTGATTAACGCTAGAGGTACGATAACGATCGCAAGCAAGATGTGAGTGATCAAAATAAAGAAATAAACGTACTTAAGCGGACCTTCTCCGCCATAGGACGTAGATTCTGTAAGATAGTGGTACGTTACATACGACAACAAAAAGAATGTTGTACTCGTAAATGCCGCTAGGATAAAGCGCTTGTGCAGCGTGATGTTCTTTTGTTTCACAAAATAAAGAGCAGCCAGCAAAAATACGAATGTGAAGCTGTTAAAAATCGCGTTCAATCGTGGGAGCAACGTTACATCAAAAGCAATTTCTCCCTCATACTCTGGCAGGAAGAACAACACGGCCACAAGTACGTTAATCGCAATAGATAGCCCGATAATTAGCGGTGTATAGTTACGCTGTTTGGTTTCAGCCATTTTGTATTACTCCTTTTCCACTAAAAGTCTTTAAAACTTCTAAGATTCCTTACTATTTTACCACTCAAGACCCTATTCACAAACATATAGGCAGCTGAAAACAGCATTCCCAATACAAGTGTCAATAATTCTTCAAAAAATGAGAAACTTAGCGAGAATACACCCTGGGGTATTTCCGGATATGGATGAAGTTCAATCCAGAAGTTTGGCGCTTCAATCCACAAGTTTTTGCGTTGAATCCACGAGTTTCGTACTTGAATCCAAAAGTTTTGCCGATTTATCCACGAGATGTCATTTGTCGACATTTTCTGCGGCAGTTATACCCCCATCCCATCGCCCACACAAAAGAAAAAACCGGCACACGGCCGGTTCTCCTCATCCTACCACCTTAATTCAATTAAGCTCTCGCAAACTGCTCCTCATCGACTGTAGCAATAAACTTCTCCACTTCACCGACCACAGACGCTACACATCCTTTTTCAAAAGGAGAGATCAAGCCAGCTTCTTCAACTAACTTTGTAAAAGGCAGACTTCCTCCGTTTTGACAAAGTGCGAAATAGTCTTCCCAAGCACGCTCAGAATCCTCGCCAGCACGTTTCCAGAACTGAAGAGCACAGATTTGCGCGAGCGTGTAATCAATATAATAGAAAGGCGAGCGGAAAATGTGGCCTTGTCTATGCCAAAAACCACCGTTTTCTAAGTACTCAAGCCCATCATAGTCACGGTGTGGTAAATAGGTTTTCTCAAGGTCTCTCCATTTCGAGCGACGTTCCGATGGCGTCGCATCTGGATTGTCGTATACAAAGTGCTGAAACTCATCAACTGCAACTCCGTACGGGATGAACTCTACCGCACCTGTTAAGTGAGAGTATAAATATTTTTCTGTGTCCTTACCGAACAGCTTATCCATCCAAGGGTACGTTAAGAACTCCATACTCATCGAATGAATCTCACAAGCTTCAAGTGTTGGGAACTGATATTCAGGAACTTCAAACACTCTGCTCGTGTACATCTGGAACGCATGACCGATTTCATGCAACAGCACGCGAACGTCGTTATCTGATCCGTTAAAATTTGTAAAAATGAACGGCGCCGTATAGTCCTGCAGATACGTGCAGTACCCACCTGGCGCTTTACCGCTCTTACTTTCAAGATCCATGAGCTCATCTTCTGCCATATAGTTGAAGAACGCTCCTGTTTCTTGCGATAGACCACTAAAAACCTGCTTCGATTGATTTACGATCCACTCCGCGTCTCCTTGAGGCTTAGGATTGCCTGTCGTAAAGCTGAAGGGTTCATCGTAAAACTTAAACTCGTTAAGACCGATACGCTTTTGCTGACGTTTCTTTAACTTTGTACAAAGCGGAACGATGATATCTTTTACTTGCTCACGAAACACTTTTACATCTGCCGCGTTGTAATCCGTTCTTCCCATACGATCATACGCCAACTCTGTGAAGGTCGAGTACCCTAACTTTTTCGCGATTCCAGTTCGTAGCTTTACGAGCTCATCATAGATCGAATCAAACTTTTCTTGGTTTGAACTCAAGAAAGCGTTCGCGGCAATGCTCGCCGCTTTTCTCGTTTCGCGATCTGCAGATTGAACGTATGGAGAGAGTTGTGCAAGGTTCAATTCTTTTCCGTCAAACTCAATCTTTGCAGATGCCATCACTTTCACATACTCTGAGCTCAATTTGTTTTCTTGCTTGAGGTCCTCTAGTACATCTTCAGAGTACGTCTTCACTTTTAATTCAGCCAAGCGAAACAGCTGACTGCCCCATTTACGCTCGAGCTCATCTTTAAAAGGAGACTGAACGAGCGCTTCATGAAACGCCGTAACCATCCCTTGATAGACTGGCAGATTTTCATCCATGAACGCTTGCTCTTCTTTATAAAAAACATCTTCCGTATTAATCGTGTGGCGGATCTTGGCCAGTCTAGCTTTTGATTCAAAACTATTACGAAGAGCAACGACTTTCTTCATCGCTTCATTCTGCTCATCCGCTGATCTCGCTTCTTTAAACACCTTTACCGCTTCTTCAAATTCTGTTTTCAGACTTGTAACATCAGGACGTTCATATGTAAATTCACTAAACTTCATTAGAAAGGCCTCCCATTCATTTACATTCCATTCCTGTATTACCAATTCTACAATCTATCTCTTTTCTCCTGTAATCCAATTCCCTTTTTCGGTAGAATGTAAGCAGAGAGAAACTAACGGCGGGAGACAAATGTTATGAAGAACTATCAATCTGATCCTTTTAAAGGAACCTTCGGCAGTCTTGAAAATTTAGCAGACAAGATCAGCGACGTTTTGTCGTGCCCTGTAACGATAGAAGATCAGAATCATCGACTCCTTGCTTACAGTACACATGAAGACGGAACAGATCCTGCGCGTATCGCCACCATCATCGGACGGCGTGTGCCTGAAAAAGTAGTGAACAGTCTATGGAAAGACGGCGTGATTCCTAGGTTACAAGAGAGCGATGACCCTGTTCGTGTCGGCACGATACAAAACGTCGGGCTTGGTGATCGAGTAGCAGTATCAATTCGAAAGAACAACGAAGTTCTCGGATATATTTGGGTCCTTGAAGTGGAAAAACAATTAACATCAGATGATATGCAATTGTTAAAGCTTGCTGCAGCTTCAGCCAAAAGTCAGCTTCTTCAGATGCAGATCGGTACAAAAAAGAAAGAAGAAAACCGACAAGAGCTATTTTGGAAGATGCTCACGGGCAACCTCCCGCATGAAGAGCATATTTTAGAAAAGCTGCACGAACTCAACATATTGCCGGTTCTCCCTGCAGCCGTTTTTATTCTGCAGCTTGAAGATGAGATCACACCAGCGATCGAAAAAGATATCCTGTATCTCGCGGCGGTCAACCAGAAAATTAATGTTCTCTTATCAGCGGCTGACGCGAATCAAATGCTCCTTCTCGCCTCACCTGTTGGCAAAGAACCGCCTTTAGAGCTCGCCAAGTCCTTTGTAGAGTCCTTTTTTACACATATGAAAGAACGGTTTTCAGTATCTGATATAAAAGCAGCTTACGGCAGTCTCGTATCCTCTTTTTCAAACGTGGAAAAAAGCTATAAAGAAGCTTCAAGTGTATTAGCTGTTCAGGAAAAGCTCGGCGGAGAAACGTTAACCTTAAACGGCTATCACGAATTAGGCATCTACCAATTTTTAGATGCCATTTATGAAAAACAACAAAGACAGAGCTACCACAATGAAATGATCAGGACTCTACAAGAATATGATGCACAGCACAAGACTGAGCTTTATCACACATTAGAAACGTATCTAACGTTAGATGAGAACCTGAATAAAGCATCAGAAGTGCTTCATATCCATATGAACACATTACTGTATCGCTTAAAACGGATCAGCGAGCTTACGAATATTGATATGAAGAGCCCTCATCAAAAGATTATGATCTATCTTGATTTCAAGATGAATCGGTTATTTAAACAAGAGCGTTTGTGAATTATCACAAATGCTTTTTTTCATTTTCTAGTTTCAACACAATGAAAAGCTGAATCCCTCGAACTATACTGAAATCACAATTGAAAACGCACTCAAAGAGTTTACTTATATAGGAGGATTCACAAATGATTATTGGAGTTCCAGCAGAAATTAAAAATAATGAAAACCGCGTAGCGATTACGCCATCAGGTGTTATTACACTTACAGCAGCAGGCCACAAAGTACTTGTAGAAAATAACGCAGGTGTTGGCAGCGGATTTACGAACGAAGATTATGCAGCAGCAGGAGCTGAAATCGTAGCAGAAGCGCAAGACGCATGGGCAGCTGAAATGGTAATGAAGGTTAAAGAACCTTTAGCTTCTGAGTACAAATATTTCCGTTCAGACCTTATTCTTTTCACTTACTTACACTTAGCTGCTGAGCCAGCATTGGCAAAAGCATTAACAGATAGTGGCGTTACAGCGATCGCCTACGAAACTGTAGAGTTCAACCGTACACTTCCACTATTAACGCCAATGAGTGAAGTAGCAGGACGTATGTCTGCACAGATCGGTGCTCAGTTCCTTGAGAAGCCAAAAGGCGGAAAAGGTATCCTTCTTGCAGGTGTACCAGGAGTACGTCGCGGTAAAGTAACAATCATCGGTGGCGGTGTTGTAGGTACGAACGCAGCAAAAGTTGCAATTGGACTTGGCGCTGACGTTACGATCATCGACCTTAGCCCAGATCGTCTTCGTCAACTTGATGACATCTTCGGAAACAGCATCCAAACATTAATGTCTAACCCATTAAACATTGCACAAGCCGTAGCTGAATCTGATCTAGTGATCGGAGCTGTACTTATCCCAGGAGCAAAAGCACCTAAATTGGTAACAGAAGAAATGATCAAGTCCATGACTCCAGGATCTGTAGTTGTTGACGTAGCGATCGATCAAGGCGGTATCTTTGAAACGGTTGACCGCATCACAACACATGACAACCCAACATACGACAAGCACGGAGTTGTTCACTATGCAGTAGCAAACATGCCTGGTGCTGTGCCTCGTACGTCTACAATCGCACTTACGAACGTAACGGTTCCATATGCACTACAGATCGCTAACAAAGGTGCACAAGCAGCAATCGCTCAAAACCCATCTTTAAAAGCGGGTCTTAACACAGCTGGTGGATTCGTAACATACGAAGCAGTGGCAACTGACCTTGGTTATGACTACGTTTCAGCAGAAGTAGCATTAGAAAAAACAGTTCAAACTGTATAATGGATCGAATGAAAAGAAGCTAGGCTCAGAATGTTGAGTCTAGTTTCTTTTTTGTATATTCCTAGTGGACATATTCGGCATCTGCCCGTTCAAGGCAGACACTCCATTTTTTTAACGAGGTAATTTTATTTTTATACGAGGTAAACAGCAATAATTCCGTACTAAGTAGAAATATATCCGCACATAAAATTTTTTATCCGATTTTCGACAAATCGTATCAGACCCACTACTTTTCCCCCGCACATTCTGCAGACTACATAGCACCTTTTTCCCATACGTTTACACAATCTTAACATTCTCATAATCTTTTCAAAATATTATCGGAGTATAATTCCTCACTGTAAGACAACTCGAAACAACAGGAGGCAATTATGACTATTTCAAAAAAAGTACTATCTGTTGCAGTGGCAGGAACACTTGCCATTAGTGGTTTCGTTATAAATCAAGCATCTGCTGATGAAAAACATAAGAAGAATGAGATAAGAAACGTGATCTTTTTAATCGGTGATGGTATGGGACCAACTTACACGACCGCATATCGTGCTTTTAAAGATAATCCAAAAACACCGATGATGGAAGAAACAAAATTCGATGACTATTTAGTGGGTATGCAATCCACTTATTCACACGATAAAAAAGAAAGTGTAACAGATTCTGCTGCAGCTGCCACATCAATGTCTGCAGGAATCAAAACCTATAACGGTGCTATTGCTGTTGATATGGAAAAACAAGATGTTAAAACCGTTCTAGAGCAAGCGAAACAAAATGGAAAGTCCACCGGATTAGTCGCAACTTCTCAAATCAACCATGCAACACCAGCAGCTTTCGGTGCACATGATGAGTCACGTGAAAATTACAACCAAATTGCTGATGATTATTATGATGATATGGTGAATGGGAAGCATAAAGTAGACGTTATCCTTGGTGGTGGTACTAGCTATTTTGAGCGTAAAGACCGCAACATCACAGATGAATTTAAGAAAGACGGCTACTCTTATGTAACGAACAAGGATCAGATGCTGAAAGATGAAAATGAACAGGTTCTTGGATTGTTTGCTCCAAAAGAGCTTGATAAAAAAATCGATCGTCCACAAGAACAACCTTCTTTAAAAGAAATGACGAATTCTGCATTAAACCGCTTGAATAAGAATGACAAAGGTTTCTTCTTAATGGTAGAAGGAAGCCAGATCGACTGGGCTGGTCACGACAATGATGTAGTTGCCGGAATGAGCGAAATGGAAGACTTTGAACAAGCTTTCCAATCAGCCATTGAATTTGCTAAAAAGGACAAGCACACTCTTGTCATCACAACAGCTGACCACTCAACAGGTGGAATGACAATGGGCCGTGATGGAGATTACAAATGGGATCCATCTGCTATTAAAGCAGCGAAGAAAACGCCTGACTTCATCGCAAAACAAATCGCAAATGGAGCACCTGTAGAAGAGACTTTAAAGAAGTACATCGACCTTAAATTGACTTCAGAAGAAGTCGAGTCCGTTAAAGCCGCTCAACAGAAAAGTGGAGATGTTTTAGAAATCGATAACGCCATCGAAAAAATCTTTGATTTACGCACAGGTACTGGTTGGACAACAGACGGACATACCGGTGAAGATGTAAACGTCTATGCATACGGACCAGGAATGGAGAAATTCTCTGGCAAGATTGACAATACTGACACAGCTAAAGAGATTTTTTCGATCTTAGAAAAAAGTAAATTCTCTTTCGGAAAATAAATTTTGTACAATTAGGTCAATCTAACCAAAAAAGCATCCCGTTCTTCTACGGGGTGCTTATCTTTTAGGAGGTGCATCCATGCCTTTCAAAGGTTGGATCATGCTGCTTCTTTCAGCTTCGCTTGTAACGGGCTGCGCGTCAGAGGCGGACAAGAAAAAGGAAACCCACACAAATCATCAACAAAATGAAACAAATAGATCTGAATCAGAAAATCAGACAGAAAAACAAACCTATACCGATAGCTCTCAAGCTTCAGACGATACAAACTTAACGGTAATCAATAAAAAAGTGGAAGACCAAGATGGATCCATAACGTTAAAGAAATATGCAAAAGTTAATAAAAAACTGCAGTCTGATTCAATTGCGCTTACGATCGATGAAGTGAAAGTATTACACTATGCACCATCTGTAGATCTGATAGATTTCTTCCATGGCTACACAAAACAAGATGAGTTCCCTTATGTACGAGTAAACGTAAAAATTGAAAATAAAGGGAAGAAAAGTGTTCATTTCAATCCAATCGCTCAAATTGAAACCGATCAAGGGGAAACTGTCACGTGGAAAGAAGACTTTTACCTAGAGGAACTAAACGGAACTATTAAACCCGGAGAAGAAAAGATGGGCAGCTTAGGATTTATACTAAACAAAACCAATATTGAAAACCTAAAAACAATAACCATTACAACTAGTGAAGTGGTAGATGATCAGGAAAAATCTATCTCAGATCCTCTAACTCTCACTGTTGATTTATAAACGATAAAAACATCCATGCAGGCAAGACTGCATGGATGTTTTATTTTCCGGGAAATTTTTGTCGAATCTTAATGAATGATGGCAGAGCTTTATAGAAGACCTTCCTTCTTCAAGAAATCCTCCGCCACTTTTTTAGGTGACTCTCCTCCAACATTCACTTTATAGTTCATCTCACGCATTTCATCATCTGTGATTTTTCCTGCAAGTTTATCTAAAGCTTTCTTTAACTCCGGGTGCTTCTCAACCGTTTCTTTACGAAGCATCGGTGCACCTTGATAAGGAGGAAACAACTTTTTGTCATCTTCTAACACGGTAAGCTTATATTGACGGAGTTCGCTGTCTGTAGAATAGGCATCGACCACATCGATTTCCCCTTTTTTCACCGCGTTATATCTTAGCTTCGGTTCCATCGTTCTCACATTTGCAAACTGAATATCGTATAGCTTTTGGATGCCTTTATAGCCATCTTCGCGATCCGAAAATTCTAGCGTGAATCCTGCGTTCAGACTTTGACTTACACTCTTTAAATCAGATATCGTCTTTAAGTTGTACTCTTTTGCCAATTGTTCAGGAACAGCAAGTGCGTACGTATTGTTATATTCCATCGGGCTTAATAGCTGCATGTCAAACTTACTTTCCATTCCACGTCGAGCTTGTTCATATACTTTTTCGCTATCTGTACTTGTTGCATTTTCTTTTAAAAACTCTGCAATCGCTGTGCCTGTAAATTCTGGATAGATATCAATACTTCCAGATTTCAAGGCATTAAACACAAAGGACGTTTTACCAAGTCCCGGCTTCAGTTCCACATTTAAATCGGTTTCTTCTTCGATTAAAAGTTTGTACATGTTGATTAAAATCTCAGGCTCAGAACCTAGCTTACCACCTATGACGATATCTTCTTGACCGCCTTTCATCGCAAAAGGAACAAGTATAACTAAAAGAGCGGCTATCAAAAATGCGCTGACCGTTGTTAGCGCTCGTTTAAAAGATAGAAGCTCTAATCTTCTGAGCAGAAAATCAAATAAAATCGCGAGCAATGCAGCTGGTACGGCTCCAAGCACGATCAACATCGTGTTATTGCGGTCAATACCGAGCAAGATGATATCACCGAGTCCACCCGCTCCGATTAAAGCTGCAAGTGTTGCCGTTCCTATGATTAAGACCATGGACGTACGGATTCCGGCCATAATAACAGGCATCGCTAAAGGAAGTTCAACCTTCATCAACCGCTTTCTCGTGTTCATCCCCATCGCTCTCGCTGCTTCAATTAATGAAGAATCGACTTCTTTAATTCCTGTATATGTGTTTCTTAAAATCGGGAGCAGTGCGTAAACAACAAGTGCAATAATGGCCGGCACCTTACCGATCCCAAACAGCGGAATCAACAGACCTAGTAAAGCAAGTGACGGAATCGTCTGCAACACAGCAGTCACTCCGATAATCGGTTCAGCCACTCTTGGTTTTTTCGTTAAATAGATACCTAGAGGGATTGAAATAACCACGGCAAAGAGAAGTGCTATAAACGAAATCTGAATATGTTCGATCAATGCACTTGCGAGTTCACCTTTTCGATCTTGAAATACTTGCAAGAAACTATTCATCTCTGCTACCTCTTTCCTGCAAGCGATCTGCAAGATATTGAATAACAGCTTGTCTGTTAAGTGTTCCTATGATCGCACCATGATCTTCAACCGTCACTTCATTTTCACGGGTTAAGATATCGAGCGCCTCTGTAATACTCGTTTTTACTGAAATAGAAGGTAATTGATAATCTAATCCTATTTCATCTGCTTTCAATGGAATGATAAGCTTTCGAAGATCCATATTTTCAACAGAACTCATACTCTCTGTTCCTACAAAATTTCTTACAAAATCATCGGCAGGGTTTTCGAGCAGCTCATCCGGCGTTCCCACTTGTACGATAGAACCTTCATTCATCACACAAATCCTGTCTCCCAGTTTCAAAGCTTCCTTCATGTCATGAGTCACGAAAACAATGGTCTTCTTAATATTTCTTTGAAGATTAAAAAGATCTTCTTGCAGCTTTTCTCTGCTGATCGGATCTAGAGCGCTAAAAGGCTCATCCATTAATATAATGTTAGGATCTGCAGCTAACGCTCGCACGACACCCACTCGCTGTTGTTGTCCACCAGAGAGTTCATTAGGCTTGCGGTCTCGATACGTTTCAGGGTCTAAGCCGACCATATCAAGAAGTTCGTCCACTCTTTTGCGAATTCTCTCTTTGTCCCATCCTTTTAACTCAGGAACGATACTGATATTCTCTAGGATTGTCATATGAGGAAACAAAGCGATCTGCTGCAGTACATACCCGATATTCCAACGTAGTTCATCAATATTGTAATCACTGATTCTCTTGTTATCGATGGAAATCGTGCCTTTTGTAAGACTGATCAGTCTGTTGATCATCTTAAGCATCGTTGTTTTTCCACATCCGCTCGGACCGATCACAACGAAAAATTCTCCTGGCTGTATTGTTAAATTCAGATCGCGAACCGCGGACGTTCCATCCCTGTATTCTTTAGAAACATTATCAAAAGTTATCATACACCTGCTCCTTAGTGTGCTTTATCTATTACAAGCAGTATTTCCGTTTTTTCTGTAAACAATAATCAATCTACACTATGTATTGCACAAAGAAAGAGATTATAAACTACTCATGCGCTACATATTTATATGGTTTATTGATTAATTACAAAAACTGACTTATAATGGGGAACTGTTGTGTTAAACGTATTTCGCGGTTCGAAAACTCCCGCGTTATCAAAACTAGGAGGATTTTTTATGTTTAATTTTTATTTTGGTGTAGCATTTGCACTGGTTAATTTTATATTATTTTTAACTTGCTATAAGTGGTTCGGTCGAACAGGACTGTATGCTTGGATCGCTGCCGCTACGATTCTTGCAAACCTTCAGGTTGTAAAAACGATCGAGATGTTCGGTCTTGTTATGACTCTCGGTAATGTAATCTATGGAACCATCTATTTAGCAACAGATCTAATCAACGAGAAGTACGGTGAAAAAGAAGCAAAGAAAGCGGTATGGTTCGGTTTCTTCACACTCATTATGACGACGATCATCATGCAGATGGTGCTCGTGTTCCAACCGCACGAAAGTGACATCTTCCAACCACATCTTGAAGCCATCTTTGGATTTATGCCTCGACTTGTGATCGGTAGTCTGGCTGCTTACTTAATCAGTCAGTATCTAGATGTTAAACTTTTTGCAAAGTTGAAGGAAAGATTTTCACGCCCTGATCAACTTTGGATTCGTAATAACGGAAGTACGATGGTTAGCCAGCTAATCGACACGCTTATCTTTTGTACGATTGCGTTTGCTGGTGTGTTCTCATGGGATGTTTGGATTCAGATTTTCTTTACGACTTATGTGATTAAGTTTGTTGTGTCAGCGGCTTCTACGCCATTTATCTATATTGCAAGAAGCTTCAACCATCCGGAAGACCTTCAGAAACCAGGCGTCTAAAATGCCTGGTTTTTTTCTTTCCCTTTACAATAACGACATCTCCTTCACCCCACCTTTACAGAACGGCCATTTGTTAAGATATCCCCTCATATAGACCTTATTTTCTTTAAAATACTAAGGAGGTTCTGACCATTCTTTCCCCATTTTCCTTTGTTAGCATAATGAATGTGATCTTGCTTGTTGCATGAGGCGGGCAGGTTCACGGACCATACATTACATGATAAGGGGATGAATAACATGAGCATGAAGAAGACAGTAGTTGCGTCATTACTTTCAATGGGGATTATTGGTTCGATCTACAGTACTTCAACACTCGCTTACGACCCGTCTGATCGCGTCCAAACTGTCGCACACCGCGGAGCATCAGGGTATGTGGCCGCGTTCCATAAGGGCGTAGATATGAAGTCCGATTATATTGAAATTGATGTACAAGAAACTAAAGACGGTGAACTCGTTGTTATTCATGACGTTACGTTAGATCGAACAACAAACGGAACGGGCTATGTAAAAGATCATACGCTAGAAGAGATTCGTCAACTTGATGCTGGAAGCTACTTTGGGGAAGAATTTATAGGAGAGAAAGTTCCTACTTTTGAAGAAGTACTCGATGAGTTCCGCGGAAAAACTGGCATTCTGATTGAATTAAAAGCAACCTATTACTATCCCGAGATTGAAGAAAAAGTAGCTGCAGCCATAAAGGAACGAAACATGCATCTACCAGCTCATGATAAGATTATCATTCAATCATTTGAGTTTGGTTCTATGCAACAAATGGACAAGCTGCTTCCTAGAGTGCCTGTTGGCGTACTTACTTCCAATGCAGCTGATTTAAGTGAAGCGAAGCTCGATGAGTTTGCTACATATGCTGAATTTGTAAACCCTAGCAGAACGCTTGTTAATTCTTCAATTGTAGATGAAGTACATGAGCGTCATATGGGAATTATGGCTTGGACGGTTCGAAACAAGCAAGAAGTACAACCATTATTAGATGCAGGTGTTGATGGCATCATTACCGATTATCCAGACTATACGCTTAAGCATAAATTAAAATAAAGGATTACAAAAAGGGTTGAGGCAACTAACTTGTTGCCTCAACATTTTTTGTTTAATTGACATTATGTTTAATCACCTTGCAAGGATTACCTACAGCTACACAGTTATCAGGAATAGATTTTGTGACAACACTTCCCGCTCCGATTACGGTATTTTCACCTATTGAAACACCCGGTAAGATAACAGCATTTCCACCGATCCAAACATTGTTTCCGATTGTCACAGGCTTTGTGTTCGTTCGATATGGCGCTTCGTTTTCTTCTGGATGCTTATTGATTCTTTCCGACACTTGAATAGGGTGCGAAGCCGTGTAGATTTGGACATTAGGTGCGATCAATACGTTTTCCCCAATCGTAATCTTGTTATTATCTAACAAAACACAGTTGAAATTAATGAAAGTATTGCGTCCTATCGATATATTTTTTCCAAATTCACATTGAATGGGTTTCTCAATCCAAACCCCTTCTCCTAAACTGCCTAATAATTTCTTTAAGGTCTGTACTTTGCTCTCGGTTTCCTCAACGCTTGTCGTATTAAAGGTTTCCACAAGCTTTTTGGCATCGAACGACATTTGTAAAAGTTCGGGATCTCGGGTGTTATAAAACTCTCCTGATAACATTCTGTCAAACTCTTTCATCTAATTCCCCCATGTCTATCCTTTCTTACTACCATCTAACAACAAAACAGCATAGAAGTCCAAAACTTCCATGCTGTTTGTGTTTTACTTATGCTTAGCCAAAACCTCATCCAACTTAGCGGATTTTTCACTTAGCTTATTATTAATTTTCTCATTAAGGCTCAACCACTGATTCATCTTCTCTAGCGCAAGCTTCTCATTATTTGCTCGTAAAGCTTCGTGCATCGCTTTTTTTGTTTCATGTGCTTTACTGTGCAGAGTCCTTAACTCTTGATGAATCTGTTTCATCTCCTGCCAGCCGGCTTTGTTCGCGCTTCGTTTTTCTTTTACTTTCTGCTCCCCTGCTTTTACATGCAGGTCGAAAAGCTGGTCTTTCTTTTTTACGATATCTTTTTGAATCTCTAACCGTTCAATCTTAAGCGCGTTTGCCTTATGGACCTGCTTCTCAAAATTTTTCATCTGCTTAAAGTGCTGACCTCTTTTATGAGCCTCCACTTGAACCTTTTCTTGATTTGCAGCCGAAACGGTAACTGCACCACTCGTTAGTACGGAAAACGCAAGTGCAAGAGGGATAAACTTTTTCATCACACAATCACTCCTTTAACTTTTATACAGGTATCATTTGTTAAAGAAGCGAAAATCTTACGTTCATATGTATGTAAAATCTTTGACATTTCATTAAATCTTCTTAAGTGCCCGGTTGACCGTCTCTCGTCTTAAGCCAACAAACTGTCCGATTTCTTCTTGAGTCAGCACTTTTTCAATCTGAATATCAGGAAAATAATTCGCAAACCAGTTTTGAAGCTTTCTGATCTTACCTTCTGGTGTCAAAGTAGACATCTGATTGATGCGCTGCTGCATCATCCTTAGTTTCGTTTCTAGCATTAGTGCCACTTCTTTGTACTTGTAAGGATCCTCTTCAAGTGATCGATACCATTGCTGGGGTTCGATCCGCGTGATCTCACTAGGTAATAGGGCGATCGCTGTTCCGTTATACTCATTTGGACTCGTTAATGAATGGTGCGGAATCACTTCGCCTGGAACAATCAAATTAAGCAAGACTTGGCTTCCATCCTCATGAACACGAACAATTTTTAATAAACCGTTATCTAACCGAAACAATGGCCCTTCTTCTCCTTGCCTGAAAAGAATCTCGCCTTTTGCCATCAGCATGAATCATCCTCCTAACTTCGTTTGTATCACTTTATCTACACATCCTCCATATGCTTGTAGTAAGGAGGCTGAAAGAAATGAAACTTGCTCCTTTTATGCAAGAATTAACCCTATTGTACAGCATTGCTCTACTCGGTTATATCCTTCGAAAGAAAGAGATCTTGCCATCTGGCTGTGAACGCACAATTTCAGCACTTTTATTGAATGTAACGTTACCTGCATTGATCATCTTCGGAATGGATGTTTCCTTTTCCATCGAAAATTTAAAACAGTTCGGTTGGCTGTCCGTAATGTCTATATTCGTATTACTTATTTCCTCCCTCTTTTCTTGGTGGACGATTAGGAGATTGAAGATCATAGACACACAGAAAAATGCCTTAGAAGGAATCATGATTTTTGGAAATCAAGGTTTTCTAGGCATTGCGGTCTGTTTTATATTATTCGGAAAAACAGGAGTGCTGTTTGCTACATTCTTTAACTTTGTTTATCTCTTGTGGATTTGGACATACGGCATCTATTTATTTGCTCGTCATTCCGAGACTCTGCCTTGGCGAAGCGTCTTTTTAAATCCGGGTGTGATTTCCACACTCGTAGGCTTAATCTTCATGCTCCTGCCAGGAACCCTTCCTAGTGCTTTATCCAACACTTTAGAAATGCTAGGAAAACCTACTGTTCCACTTTCGATGTTGTTGATCGGCGTTCTTTTGGGAGCTTTACCGTTACAGCATTTAATGAGCTTTTTTAAAAGTTCACACTTATGGCTAGCGAGTTTTTACAAGCTGCTGCTTTTTCCGTTTCTATTACTTCCTTTTGTTTTCTTTTCGTTGCCTCTTCCATTAATAGCAGTTGCCGTTCTAACTGCCGGGATGCCCTCCGCTCCAACCATCTCCATGTATGCAGAGCGTTATGGAGAGGATGCCTCTTTTGCGGCAGCAGGTGTTATGCTGAGTACGCTTCTTTCCTGTTTTACCATCCCATTATTGTACGCACTCGTGTTAATAATCTCGTCCCTTGCCTGAGTCTGAGATCTCAAGCAGAATTTCAGGGTATGGTGCAAAGAACGTCTGACCGAGAATCTCACTGTCTTCAAAGCGTATCGCATGCGACTTTAAAATCGTAGCTACGCTTGAAAACGGTTCTTTTTTGTTCGCATACTTCTGAAGAAGCTCTTCAAAAAACGCGATTTCTTTTGGAGATAGATGCGGCTGAAACCGTTTGAAGATCTCATTGGCCACTTTACGGTTAGAGTCACTCCTTGCCGTACGATTAAACAACTTGTTCATGGCTTTAGCATACAGTTGTATCGTTCGTTCTTCGCCATTTTCCTGCTCTTTTTTCAAGATACGGTTCATCACTTTTAGCGTTGGATTGCTATAGGCCATAAACAGAAACTGATTTTTCTGATGGAAGCCTTTAATCGCTTGGAGTCCCTGCGGCAGAATGTTTCGAAAGGCAGCGAGCGTAAAAAGCTTCGTATAAAAACGATCACGAATCGTAAAATTATTTAACCGTCCTTCTTCTTCAATCGCTAAGTGTGAATAAAGCTCCGCGACCCTTCCTCCAAATAACCCGCTCGAATGCCCGATGGCAGGTCCTTTTTCAGTAGAGGCATACACCTTCACTTCTTTTAAACCACAAGAAGGAGAACGCGTCTTCAGGATAAACCCGTCTGTATCAATGATTCCAGCCAGATAACCATCTGAAAACGTACGCATCTCCGTCGTTACATCACGCTGCGTTGATGGCTGAAGAAGAAAATGATCTTCACCCTTTTTCACAATACGAATCGTTTCTCGTGGCGTACCAAGTCCGATTTCTACTTCTGGACATACTGGAACAAAGTCTACATAATCCATCAGTTTTTTAATCACATCGTTATATATCACATCACCATTGTATCGGCATGCTTCAAATTCAAGACACTTACTTACCACCACACGGGGTCTAGCGAAGGCTTCCATTCCAAAACTCCCCTCGATCTTTTTATTCAGTGTTCCACTTTTAGATGAATTATTAACATGTTTTCTGTAAAATGTTGGTTAGGAAGGAGCGATTTGATGGCTTACTATGAAGATCTTCGGAAATATGTAGGAACCGCACCACTCATCCTACCTGGCTCTGTTGTTATTATTGTGAATGAAAAGGATGAAATATTATTACAAAATCGTACCGATGGCGGTTGGGGACTGCCCGGTGGTCTGATGGAACTTGGTGAAAGTTTTGAAGAAACGGCGATTCGTGAAGTAAAAGAAGAAACAGGACTTGATGTTGAAGGCTTGACCCAGCTTCATGTCTATTCTGGCCAAGATCATTATATTAAAAATGCAAACGGTGATGAACTGTATGCCGTAACCGCTGTATATACGGCTCATTCTGTAAGTGGCGAACTATCAATCGATCTCAATGAATCACATGATTTTCAATATTTTAAACATGATCAGCTTCCGAAAGACACGTTAGGCGGTGCACGAAAATACATAACAAACTATATACAAATGAAGAATCAGAACAAAGCTTACCGGTAATCAAGCCGGTCGCTCTGTTCTTTTTTCGTTAAATTTCAGTTCAATATAATCACATACTGGTTCATAACCGATATCTTGATAGATTTTATTAGAAGTAGGATTTGAGAGATCCGTATAAAGCGTGCAGAACGTAAATCCTTCACTCAACAGGTGATCGCTTAATGCAGCCACACAAGCGCTCGCATACCCTTTACCTCTAAGGTTCTTTGGCGTATAGACCAAATTGATGGAGACACCTTTTACATTCGGCCTTGTCTTAGCAGCCATTGAAACCGGCTTCCCATCCTCTTCCCATATAAAAAGAAACTTGCTCTCCACCCGCACTTTTGCATACTCTTCCGCTTCTGCCATCGTCATAATCTGTTTTGTCTCTTCTGTCATCTCTACGATCCAGCGAGGTAAGAAGGATAAGTCAGCTTTTGTGGCCATCCTCAAACGTCCAGGTCGGGCTGCAGGCTGGATAACAGAAGGAAGTGTGTAAAGACGCAGATCCATCAGCAATTTTTCTTCTAGATGATGAGCCGTCGTCCACTCTTGAGCAAACGCCTTTCCAATAGCTTTCGGCGACATGACTTTTTGCACATAATAGTCTTCTTGGAGCAAATAACGAACCAAATGCGGGACAGCCGCAACACCATCTGATTCCTCTTTTTCTAAAAGTAATAAAGCGTAAGGCGGAATCAGCATGGCTGATAGCATGATCTTTCCATTCTGTTTAACGGTAGCAAGGAAAGGCTGCTCCCCATCCCATACTTTGTCTTGAAAACGCAGGCAGTTGCCAAGCATGATTCCTGCCCGATCTTCCTGACACAGCAGGAATTCCTCAACTTCCTTATAAAAAGCTGTTATAGACGAATAACGCGTGACCTCCATAATCGTGACCCTCTCTTTATCTATTAAGTCTGTAATCCTATCTATTTCATCACTTTTGAGAAGGATTCCTTCTTTTTAGAGATTTATTCTTAGAGTAGTTTTCGTAATCATTGTGTATTCATTGTTGCTTTTGAAAGTAGTTGCTTTCCGTTGCAGATACTCGCTTTCCGCGGGGCAGTCGGTGAGCCACATTCGTACGTATCCGCATAAGTGTCTCACTTGCCTACCTGTCCCGCAGGAGTCTCGCATCTTTCACTCCAATCAACTGGCAGAGGAGACAAGCAACAATCTTTTTACAAAAGTCCACTTTCGCTTGAAGAATTTTTTTCTAATTCCTCCCTTCAATGCAAGTTGATTGTAGCGGAAGGTTGCCTGCCTGCCACATGAAAAGCTTACCTGCAAGGCATGCGACGAGGAAGCTCACTACAAAAGCATTAACATGTAGACGCAGGAGCAAGGATGCAACCTTGAAGCGGCCAGGTGAGACCCTTAACTTAAGGGCGCGTAGTGGCAAGGGGCTCACCGTTCGCCCCATGGAAAGCGAGCAACCTGGAGCGGAAATCAACTACCTTCATATCCCTAAATGAATTTACAATTTTTAATGTTCTTTAATTGGTTAAAGGAAGCCATTTTCTGATATACTGACCATAACGTAAAGGAAGGTGAACGAAATGAGTACACATGTATTTTCAAAACCCGAAGAGATAGCAAATGCCATCACACACGGACTCGGTGTCCTTCTTAGTGTAGCGGTTACTTCCATTCTGCTCGTGTTTGCCGTATGGAAAGGAACAGCGGTTCATATTGTTAGCTTCGCCGTATTCGGAGGAACGATGCTGACGCTCTATTCAGCTTCGACCCTCGTACACGCTTTTCCTAAAGGACGGGTTAAGGATTTATTTGAGATCATGGATCACGCTGCCATCTATCTCTTTATTGCAGGAACGTATACCCCAATCGTGCTGATTGTCGTAGGAGGAGCACTGGGCTGGACATTATTTGGAGTCGTTTGGGGACTCGCAATCTTTGGCGTCGTGTTCAAAGTCTTTTTTACGAAAAAATTCGTTGTGTTATCAACATTAGGTTATGTAGCGATGGGATGGCTGATCACCTTTGCCTTTCAAGATATTTCAGCAAACATGCCACCAGCAGGCATACAGCTCTTAGTTGCAGGCGGAATCATCTATACGCTAGGCAGTATCTTTTATGTATGGCGCAGCTTTCCGTTTCACCACGCGGTCTGGCACCTGTTTGTTCTAGCTGGCAGTGTGATGCATTTTCTCATGATGTTTTATGTGTTGCCTAACTAAGAATAATCTCTTTAAAAGAAGCAGGGAATTTTCTGCTTCTTTTTTTATGCTGTACTTTTAACACCTTTCGTTTCTTCTTGCACTTCGGATCGAAACAAAACATGATAGATCCATAAACTTGTAAGACCCATCAAACTAAACAGCAAGGTGATCGTATTGGCTGAAAGGAATCCGCTCAGCATAACGAATAGTGCGGCAATCATTCCAGACAGATGAAACGATAAGCCGTAGATCGCCATGTAAGAGCCGCGAGCATCATCCGGTATGATCGAAGCGACATAAGCTTGTTTAGCTGGAATATGAATCAGTTCACCGACAGACGCAATAAACATCGCTGTGATTAAAACAATAGGACTCGTGCTATAGCTGATCACAACAAAACCTAAAGCGTAAGCAAATCCCCCTCCGAGCATTAAGTGGCGGTCTTTAAAACGCTTTACCATAGTAGCTATAACTAAACTCAAGACAACAACTAAGATGGTGTTCTCTGCTTTTAGTAAACCGATCAACTGAAATCCATCTACTTCAAATAATGATGTGAAAGGCAGTAAGACAACCGGGTCCTTCATATCGCTTACAAGTTTTATACCGATATATGTGGTCAAGCTCTCTTCCAACGAGATAAGAAACAACCCTGCCACCGTAAAAAGAATGAATTTTTGGTTCAAAAAAATCTCTTTATAGTTTCCCTTCAAGCTTTTTGTTACGTTAGTATCCTGAGTCATAGCGCTCGGCAACCTTACATCTACAAGCCATAACCATGTCACCACCCACGTGAAAAAGGTAACCAACGCGATTCCTAAGAACAGTTCATAGGGATACGTTTTAAAAAGTATAGCCCCTGTTATTCCCCCTGCAGCAACCGCTAAATTCCCAAGCCAATAGGAAATCGTATAAATGGCTTTTCTGTTTTCCTTCGTACTTGAATCAATAATGATTGCACCATACGCAGGGCCAGCCATACCTGTAAAAAAAAGAATAACGATGAACAGGACGAAGTTCACATATGGAGAAAGAGGAAAGAACAGATTGAGAGCTCCAGCAATCAAGTAACCGAGGCCGATCATGCTCTCACTTAGTAAAATAATTCTCTTTCTACCGAATTGATCCGAACGCCTCCCACCAATCAACGCTCCTGTTATTCCAGATAGAATAACACCGATATACATCAAACCCGTTGAAAACGCCCCTACCTGATCAGAAAAAAAGATTGCTAGAAATGGGATTACGGCTGAAGAAGCAAATGTTGTAATAAATTGGAGCACAAGCCTTAGCTGAATGTTGCGATGAAAGGTAAAGAAATTCATGTTTATCTCTCCTTTTATGATTGATTAATCAATCATTATTAAGATAAAAAGTAACCGAAACACATTTTAGCGTTTCGGATATAACAGTTGAAATGCTGGAATCTTAAACTTTTCTCTAACCCGTGATACCGCATAGTCTGTAAACGTTAATCGAATTCCTAATAGAAAGCCGAGATATGCTGTTGCTGTTAAGTCTTCATCAGATTCTTCTAAGATTCCGCTTTTTTGACCATTTCGTATGATTTCTTGAAGTTTTAAAATAAACTCTAGACTAAATTCGTCCAGAACTTTAAACGGTTCAGGAAATTTCGTGTGCTGGCCGATTACTTGCACGACCAGCTGCAGATAGGTACGCATCTCGATAAATATAGTAATATGTTTGTCTATCATGCTCTTAATCTCAGTCAAAAGATCTTCAGCATCCGGATTAAAATCTAACATCGCTTCTCTGTATTGTTTTTCTAAAGGCTCAGTAACCGCATGATAAAAAAGCTGATCCTTATTTTCAAAGTATGTAAATACACTTCCAAAACTAACACCTGCAGCTTTTGCTACCTTCGCAATCGTCGTGCTTTCATACCCTTGCTCTGCAAACAACAGGATCGCCTGCTCTAGAATTTTTTCACGCTTTTGTTCCATCGCTATCATTTGTTTATGTGATAAAGGCAATTGAATAACCTCCTTTTTATGGATGATTGGTTAATCAATCATTATTATAAAGTATATGTTAAAATAAGTAAAATATTATTTTTGGAGGACTAAGAGTGACTATAATTGAACACCGACTATATACGATGTGCATGGTTCAAAACGGACATCATGTTTTATTAATTAAGCGGCCAGACAGCCGTGGCTTCCCAGGTTTTTTAGCTCCTGGAGGTAAAATAGATTTCCCTGAAAGCTTAGTAGACGGGGCTTGTAGAGAAGTTGAAGAAGAAACTGGATTACGTGTCTCAAATTTAGTGTTTAAAGGAATCGATGAATATGTAAATCCTCAAAAAAATGTGAGATATATGGTGTTCAACTATTGGACGGATACTTTTGCAGGTGAACTTTTGTTAGATCCACCAGAAGGCGAATTGGTTTGGGTCTCGCTAAATGAAGCATTAAATCTTCCCATGCAAGGTTGGTTTAAAGAAAGGTTTCCGTTGTTTTTTGAAGAAGGTACATTTGAGATTCAACGCGTTTGGGATGAACATAAAAAGAAGCAGATTGAACTTACCATTATAAAAACTTAGAGGTGATACGGATATCCGTTTGTCGATAATTGTCTAAGTTTGTAGACTCGTGGATAAATGTCTCAAATATGTGGATTGCAGAACAAAACTTGTGGATTGAACGTCCAATTTTGTGGATTCAAAGACAAAACTTTAGGATTGCACCTCTGAACACCTCCTCTGGCTGCTTCTTTATCCAATAATTAGTAAAGGATGGCTCCAACAAGGGCCATCCTTCATGATTTAACTACTTTTATTTAATAATCTGCAGCTCTTTTGGATATTTCGTCAATGTTTCATGCCCATTTGCCGTTACATAGACGTCATCCTCAATACGTACGCCGCCAACATCATCAATATAGATGCCTGGTTCGATCGTATACGTCATTCCTTCGCGAAGCACGCCATCATTGTTGTCACTCACAGATGGGAATTCATGAACATCGATTCCAAGTCCGTGTCCGATACGATGCGGGAAGTTGTCGCCGTATCCTGCTTCCGTGATGTGGTTGCGCGCGATTACATCAAGGTCACCAATACGCGTTCCAGGCTTAGAAGCTTCTAACGCCTTCAATTGTGCCTGCAGCACAGTATCATAGATTTCGCGGCGCTTTTCATCTAGATCACCAAACGCTACTGTACGCGTGATGTCAGAACAATAACCGTCTAGGACTACACCAAGATCGAATAAAACAAAATCGCCGTGCTGAAGCTTTCTTAATCCTGGCTTGCCGTGAGGCTGTCCCGCTTTTTCACCGAATAATACCATTGTAGAAAACGACATCGCGCTGATGCCTTTTTGCTTCAGTTCGTATTCGATCTTCGCGAGTACTTCCATCTCTGTTACACCCTCACGAAGTGCCGCAACTCCTACTTCAACTCCATAGTCTGCAAGTCTAGCCGCTTCACGCAACGTCTTTAACTCGCTCTCTTCTTTTATGAGACGAAGCTCGTTCATCAACTCTTCAGCTCCGACCAAGCTCGCACCATCAAACATACCAAGTAGCTTTTCGCCACGCGCGTATGGAAGTGTTTCTTTTTCAACTGCAATCGATGACGCTGCAGTCACCCCACGGTTAGCCAACGCATCCTGCACCTTCGTCCAAGGATCTTCAGAATCGCTGTATCCAACAATCTCATACGTCCAGCCTGCGTCTTTCGCTTGCGAACGCTCCATGCCTGGACAGATCATGAACGGCTCTCCTTCTGCAAGTACAGCCACACCTAACACACGTTCATGCGGATCCGAATACAATCCTGATAGATAAAACACGTTTGCAGTCGTGTGAATGAACGCGAAAGTATGCCCTTCTTGCTTTAGCCAGTTTTGTACCTTTTGAATACGTCCTTCGTTCATGTATATACCTCCAATAAAAGCCCGAGGGCTATAAATTAATCTCTCATACTCTATTGTAGAATAAACGCCACAGAAAAAACAGAAGCACACATCGCAAGTCGCAAATGTGTGCTAAATATAAAAATTTTGAAAGAGGTTGATTTCCGTTTCAGGTACTCGTTTTCCGGGGGGCGTGCGGTGAGCCACCCCGGCACTTTGTGCCCTTAGGTGTCTCACCTGTCCCGCTGATCCCCCAGGAGTCTCGCACCTTACACTCCAATCAACTTTTCATTGATGCCTTTTGAAGGATATCCCTAGCTTCTTTTAAAGAATTAAAACTGAACTTTTTCCTCAATAAAGCTCTTAAGATCTGCAATCTTCACACGCGTTTGCTCCATCGTGTCACGGTCACGTACGGTTACCATGCCGTCTTCTTTGGAATCAAAGTCATACGTGATACAGAAAGGCGTACCTACTTCATCTTGACGACGGTAACGTTTACCGATTGATCCTGTTTCGTCATAGTCCACATTGAAGTCTTTCGCAAGTGTGCTGAATACTTCTGTTGCTTCTTCAGATAGCTTCTTAGATAGCGGCAGGATCGCTGCTTTATAAGGAGCTAATGCAGGGTGCAAGTGCATAACGGTTCTTGAAGTACCATCTTCAAGCTGCTCATCTTCATACGCATCAATCAAGAACGCCAACGTTACTCGGTCAGCACCTAGAGAAGGCTCGATGCAATAAGGAACATAACGCTCGTTTGTTTCTTGGTCGATATAGTTGAAGTCTTCACCTGAGAATTCCATGTGACGCTTCAAATCGAAGTCTGTACGAGACGCAACACCCCAAAGCTCACCCCAACCGAACGGGAATTTATACTCAAAGTCAGTCGTCGCATTAGAGTAGTGAGAAAGCTCATCTTCGTTATGGTCGCGGAGACGAAGGTTTTCTGAAGTCATACCTAATGATTTCAACCATTTTTCAGCTGTATCTTTCCAATAGTTGAACCACTCGATCTCGCTTCCAGGCTTACAGAAGAACTCAAGCTCCATCTGTTCGAACTCACGTGTACGGAACGTGAAGTTACCTGGTGTAATCTCGTTACGGAAACTCTTACCGACCTGTGCGATACCGAACGGCAATTTTTTACGCATCGTGCGTTGAACATTTTTAAAGTTAACGAAGATTCCTTGCGCTGTTTCCGGACGCATGTAAATTTCGTTTGAACTTGATTCTGTTACACCTTGGTGTGTTTTGAACATCAAGTTGAACTGGCGGATGCTTGTGAAGTCATGGCTTCCACACTCAGGACAAGCGATATTGTACTCTTTTACTAACTCTTCCATCTTTTCGAACGGAAGTCCGTCAACGATAATTTCTTTTCCAGCTTGCTCAGCAGCATCTTCGATTAGTTTATCTGCACGGTGGCGCGCTTTACAGTTCTTACAGTCCATCATCGGGTCGTTAAAGTTACCGATGTGACCAGATGCTTCCCACGTACGAGGGTTCATGAGGATGGCTGCATCAAGACCTACGTTGTAAGGTGATTCTTGAACGAATTTTTTCCACCATGCTTTTTTCACGTTGTTTTTAAGCTCAACACCTAGCGGGCCATAATCCCACGTGTTCGCAAGACCTCCGTAGATTTCAGATCCTGGAAATACAAAACCGCGGTGTTTCGCATGATTTGTGATGGTTTCCATGTTTTTTGTCATTTTTATTCCTCCCATTTAGGTTTTGCCTTATGGGTCGGCCGTTTTTTAAAAAATAAAAAACTCCCGTCCCAAGGCGCTATGCCCAGGGACGAGAGTTGTATCTCCCGCGGTTCCACCCTAGTTGATCCGTATGTAAAAACGAATCCTCTTTTCAAAAAGCAACTCCGGATTGCCGTTTCACTAATGTCTCTTACCGGGCTCTCACCATCCCCAGCTCGCTAAAAAGAGTGTACATTTAGCTACTATTCATCCTTCACAGCTGCATATCATCTTTTATAATAAAATAATATTACCAAAAAACAAAAACATTAGTCAAAATATTTTCCTATTATATGCAGTTATTGTTTATTTTGTGCAAGTTCATTCTCAATTTGCTCTAAAGTAGGCAGTGCGGTCATCGCTCCTTTAACAGAAACAGCAAGTGCTCCAGATACGCTTCCGAATAGTGCCATGTCACTTGCTTCATCGAGTGTTAGGTCTTGGAGTGAGCCATCGTATTCATTTAGTTGATGAAGAACACCCGCAACATAAGCGTCACCTGCTCCGGTTGTATCTACCGAAGATACACGTTTTGCCGGAATGTACTCGCCGCCCTCTTTCGTCACCACGTAACTTCCATCATCGCCAAGTGTGATGAAGAGTAAGGGAATATCATATTCTTGCAACACTTTAATGCCTTCTTCGACCTTTTTTAAGCCTGTGATGAATTCGAGCTCTTCTTCTGAGATCTTGACGATGTCTGCGTGCTGCAGCATGGAAAGAATCGTCTCACGAGCTTGTGCAGGCGTCTTCCAGAGCGATAACCGCAAGTTTGGATCGTACGACACCCACATGCCGTTCTCTTTTGCGAGTCTTACCGCTTTTTCAGTAGCACTCTTAGAAGGCTCGCCAATCAACGAGATCGAACCAAAATGAAGAATTTTATGTTCTTTAAAGAGACTAGGCTGTACATCTTTTTCTTCTAAGAATCGGTCTGCGCTCGGATTAATATAAAAGTCGAACGATCTTTCACCGTTTGGATCGAGCGTCACAAAAACGGCTCCTGTTCGCACTTCTTCCGTCTTGTACACATGAAACGCGTTCACGCCATAACTCTTTAATGTATCAATCATGAACGATCCTAGCACATCATCTCCCACTTTTCCTAAAAAAGTAGATGCTGATCCTAATCGCGCAACCCCAACAGCTACATTGGCAGGTGCTCCACCAGGACTTTTTTGGTAAGTCGTGTTCGTTTCATCCGTTGGAATAAAATCAACAAGTGCTTCTCCTAAAGAAATTACGCCTTTTTTCATCGTAGCCTCCCCCTTTTTATTGGAAAAAAATCAGGCATGGTTAGCCTGATTTCCTGATTTATTTCATTTTAACCTGCAATAATGAAGTTTCGCCTTTTGTTGCTTCAGATGCTGCACGCTTATCTAAAGATTCAACCGCATCACCATTTGTGATCACGATCGGCGTTACCGTGCTAGCCGCTTTTTCCTTAATCAAATCCAGGTCAAAGCTTAAAAGCTTGTCTCCCGCTTTTACTTTATCTCCTACGTTCACATGTCCTTCGAAACCTTCACCGTTCATGCTAACTGTCTCAAGACCAACATGGATAAGGATTTCTGCTCCAGCTTCTGATTGGATGCCGATCGCATGCTTCGTGTGGAAGAACTGAACGATTTCTCCATCTACTGGAGAGACAACAACACCTTCTGTTGGTTCTATCGCAATCCCATCGCCCATCATCTTCTGAGCGAACGTCGGATCTGGCACTTCTTCAATGTTTACGATTTTTCCTGTTAATGGAGCGATTAGTGTTTCTTCTTTTTTAACTTCTTTTTTTCCAAATAGTTTATTGAACATTATTTTTCACTCACCTTTCAGTTTGCTTTACTTTTATAATTTACACCTGTCTGAATGCTTTAAAACATTTCAGCTTTATTTGGGCATTTTTCGTGTTGTACTTGAAGGTGGTTGATTTCCGTTCCAGGTTGCTCGCTTTCCGCGGGGCAGGCGGTGAGCCACATTTGTACGTTTCACTCTTAAGTGTCTCACCTGCCTACCTGTCCCGCAGGAGTCTCGCACCTTGCACTCCAATCAACTTATCAATGAGGTATAAAAATAACCCAAAAACAATCTTTTAGATACTTATTAACTGATACAAAGAAAGACCAAAGAGCAAGAAACAAGTTCAATGCTCTTCAGGTCCTATTAAACAGGGTAAACTTTCCCTATAAAAGTAATGCAGTGCTTATCTGGTTGTCAACGAGAAAGGCTCTATTACTGATAAAGCGTGTTGGACAATAAGCGGAACAGATAATCAGTATGATCACGGAATCCTGCTTCGAGTCCGATCAACGTTATATCTTTTTGCGCCTCTTCTACAATGACGGACTGCCCAGCCGCAAGTTGATTGTTCTTCCAGTGGCCTGCTACAAAGAAGTCGCCGTCTCCTAACGTTGCGACCGATTTTGAGTTTCCTAACTCTGTAAACCACACTGGTCGATAGACAAATCCGAGATCATCCTTTTTATAGCCAGCTGTTACTTCATCTTTTTCATAGTCTACTTTTACGATTCCATTGCTGTTCGAGCCGCCCGTGTTTACTTTTATCGTTGTTAATCCGAGCTGACTTGAAGCTTTAGCACCACCAGCGCCAACGGAGATATATTTCCCGCCATTATCGATAAATGTTTGTACGTTGGTTTTGAAACTGTCATACGCCTGCTTGCTGCCGATCACGAACGGCTTATTCGCTTCTCTCACATTCTCGTATTGCAGCAATGCGTCAGTGCCGGCATATAGGAACGCATCGTATTGAGATAGCCCCTTCTCTGCAACTTCTTTTGGCGTCACTTCTTTTACCGAGAAACCGAGTCGTTCTAATGCGAGCTTTGTACCCGCATGACTTTGTGCTTTATTCATGCCGCCATCTTTTAAAACAGCTACTTTTAGTGTTGAAAGCTTTTCTTTTTGAGCTGGCAGTTTTGCAGTTTGTAGCTTAATTCCTGATTCTTTCACGAGCTTCTTATTTCTTGATGAAAGGTTTTCGATATAAAAATTACCTGCATCGTCTTTATATACACGCTCACCTTTTTTCATAAGGTCGTTCACTAGTTTCACCGCTTGGACCGAACTGTTGGAAATTACGTATGGCCCTTTCCCTTGAATAGACCCATCATATTCGGCCTCTCTAACAGGCTTTGTTTTCGCATTCACTTTTTCATCTACTTCAATCGCTTCAAAGCCCCACAATTCTGGTAGACTCCAGGCTGATATGTCATACATCGCTGGCGTATCGTTCGTAATATCCTCGCCATCCCATAACATCGTGTTTGCAAGACCTGCTTTGGCTTGGCTCATATCAACGATGTACGTGCCCGCTGGATAAGCTTGTCCGTTAGCCGAAAAAGGCTTGACTGCTTTTTCTACAGAAATATCATTTTCAAGAAGATGGTTCACCGCTTTTTCTGTAACCGTCGGATCCTTTTCATTTACAGGTAGAACATAGGCATTCGGGAAAAATCCTTCTTCATGGTAAGGGTGATCAAAATTGATGCCACGTTCAAAGATCTCAATTTGATCTGTAAGCATTCCTTGTTTATTTTGAACAGCAAACTTCAATGCTCCCATCACAGCATCGTTGGCCCATCTCACACCATCCCAATTGTTTGTCGGTGCTTCCAACGTGTAACCGTATGCCCCATGATACATCGCATACATTGGTGTGAAGATTGGCGGATAATCGTCCCAACCAAAACTATCGTCACGCTGCGGAATGTATGTACCCGTCATATTTTTATAGAGATCTGTTTCATAGTTTGCTTTATTTCCAACGATCTCTGCTTCCATCGCTTTCGCTTGATCTAAAGCCCATTTAGAAAACAGATCATATTCATAGTTCGGATTATGAGGCGGCGTACATGGTTCAATTAACCCTGGTTTTCCGTCGTCACTGTTCACATAGCCGTGAAGATCTAAGAAGACCATCGGATTCCACTCTGTGATCAGATCAACGGTTTGTTTCGTTTCCTCTTGCGAAAGAGTGATAAAGTCACGGTTCAGATCTATACCGTTTCCATTAAAGCGAGTTCCGTCAACACGACCATCAGGGTTCGCAACCACATTAAATATGAGTATGTTGCTGTCTAGAATCTCTTTTGTTTCTTCATCATTATCTTTTGCAAAACGATCGATCAGCTGAAGGACAGCATCAGAGCCTATGTATTCAGTACCATGGATAGATCCATTGATCATCACTGGTACTTTAAAATCAGGATTTTCGGCGATCCAATCTTGAGCTTTTTGAGGGTTTTTGAACATTTCCTTTCGCAGTTTCTTATAATGTCCATACTTTCCTTTATCACCTGTATTGGAGATTGTGACCACATACATCGGATATCCTTTAGATGAAACCCCTGTTTGTTCAAGGGTTACTCGTTTACTTTCTCTATCAATCTTCTTTAAGACCGAACCAATCTTTGAATACTTAACAAAGTCATAATGCTCAGAGTTAAACGGACTTCCATCAGCCTCTTCAAAACTATTAACATTTGTCCACTTTTTTTGAGGTGATTCTGCTGTTACAGCAAATGGCATCGATGTCAGCAAACTTAAACTCATGACACCAGCTACCCAATGTTTTTTTAACATGTTGTTTCTCCCCTTCCTCAATCCCAAAAACAAAATAATTATACTGACTAATGAATTTTTATTCAATAACTTTTATTGAATTATTTCACCAGACTTAATATTCAATAGACCATAGTTGATACCTCTATAAAAAATACACAGAATGATAAATGAGTAAATATTCATAGTTCTTTATTCTTATAAAGAGGCATTCATGAAATGTTAACGATGAAAAAATGTTAAATTCGGATGACAGGAAGAGGTAACGGGCAAATAACTTTTTCCCCAACTTCTTAAATGAGGTATAAAAAAAAAGCCATTCTAACATGGAATGACTGTGATCAAGCCCCTTTAATACATTGCAATACTGGCGTTTATTTATTGTAATCCTACCAGTGTACTTGAAACTTATTGCCATTTGGATCATAAAAGTGAAAAAATGCATGACCATTATCTTCTTTGATATCCTCGACCTTAACTTGATTATCAATTAAGTGTTGATGAAATTTTGATAATTCGGGACTCGTAAAGCCAATGCTAAATTCTTGTTCATTATTAATAGTAAAATGAGCAAATGTTTCATCTTCGGTAGGAACTAAGATAAGTAAGAAAGGTCCTTCATTTACTTTTATAATTGCCAGTTCCTCTGTACTATTTAATAACTGGAGCCCTAATACATCTCTATACCATTGTGCTGATCGTTCTAAATCTTTTACAGGAATTCTTATATAATGTACTTGTTCAATAAACGAATTACTCATATCCTTCTCTCCTTGCTTCGTTTTTTTATATATCTCATTCTTCCAATTTTCGAATTAACCTGCCACTTTGCTTAATTTTATAAAGAATAAATTACTCTGTGCTATCTTACGAAAAAGCCTTACAAACCACCTGGAAAACTTTTTTACTTACTTTTTAAGAAATATTACTTGTAAATGAAACCGTTTTATTTTACAATCACTAATGCAAACGATTGCACCAACATGCATATACAAATATGTAAGCGATTCAACTTTTTTTCGCAATCTATTGAATGCGATTTCAAAAAGACAACGAAAGATATATACTTTAAGGAGGAAATCGTTTTGAAACAACGTGGAAAACTCATTTCATTTGATTTCTGGCAAAAGCTAGGTAAAGCGCTTCTTGTAGTAGTAGCGGTTATGCCGGCTGCCGGTTTGATGATATCACTAGGTAAAGTTATTGCTATGTTCGGTGGCGACATGACATTAGTGCAAACGATTGCTCGTGTTATGGAAGACATCGGGTGGGCGATTATTACAAATCTGCATATCTTATTTGCGGTAGCTATCGGGGGATCTTGGGCGAAGGAACGTGCTGGCGGTGCATTCGCAGCCGTAATTGCGTTCATCTTGATCAACCGTATTACAGGAGCAATCTTCGGCGTGAACAGCGCGATGATGCTTGAAGAAGGTGCGAAAGTAAAATCACTTTTTGGCAGCGAGCTCGTTGTTGGTGATTATTTCACTTCAATCCTTGGCGCTCCAGCACTAAACATGGGAGTATTCGTCGGAATCATTTCCGGTTTCCTAGGTGCTGTTCTGTTTAACAAGTACTACAACTACAACAAGCTTCCAAATGCATTAGCATTCTTTAACGGAAAGCGCTTTGTACCATTCGCTGTTATTTTATGGTCTGTGGTTACAGCATTATTACTAGCATTAATTTGGCCGTTTATTCAATCACTACTGAATGACTTTGGAAAATGGATCGCAACATCTCGCAACACGGCTCCAGTTATCGCGCCATTCGTGTTCGGTACGCTAGAGCGACTATTGTTACCATTTGGTCTTCACCACATGTTAACGGTGCCGATCAACTATACGGAGCTCGGCGGAACGTATCAAATCATGACTGGTTCAGGAGCAGGATCTTCTGTAGCTGGACAAGATCCACTATGGTTGGCTTGGATCAACGATCTTAACAACTTCTTAGCTGCTGGAGATACAAAAGCGTATCAAGCACTTTTAAATGATGTAGTACCAGCTCGTTTTAAAATGGGACAAGTTGTTCTTTCAACGGCATCTCTTGTAGCGATCGCTCTTGCGATGTACATGAACGTTGATAAAGACAAACGTAAAAAGTACAAGTCTATGTTCTTATCTGCAGCACTCGCTGTATTCTTAACAGGTGTAACGGAGCCGATCGAATTCATGTTCATGTTTGCTGCCCCACTTCTTTATGTTGTGTACGCGATCACGACTGGACTTGCGTTCGCGGTAGCGGATCTTATCCACGTACGTGTTCACGCATTCGGTTTTATCGAATTGTTAACTCGTACACCATTGCTTGTAAAAGCAGGATTAACACGTGATTTAATCAACTTTGCTCTAACGTGTATCGTATTCTTTGGATTAAACTTCTCGATCTTCTATGTATTGATCAAAAAGTTCAACCTGCCTACTCCAGGTCGTGCAGGTAACTATATCGAAACAACAGAAAGTGATGCTGCACCTGCTAATAACGAAGCAGCAACAGGCTCAGACAACTCTCAAGCTTCAGCGATCATCACGCTTTTAGGTGGAGCTGACAACATTGAAGACGTTGACGCTTGTATGACTCGCCTTCGTGTAACGGTTAAAGACACAACGGGTGTTGGTACGGAAAAAGAATGGAAAGAAAACGGCGCACTTGGTCTAATCATTAAAGATAAAGGTGTTCAAGCGATTTACGGACCAAAAGCTGACGTATTAAAATCTGATATTCAAGATCGTTTGGGGATGTAATTCATGAAGCTATTAACGTTAAACGTTCATGCTTGGCAAGAAGAGAACCAGATGGAAAAATTAGAGATGCTTGCTCGCGATATCGCGAGTGAGCGTTATGATGTTATCGCGCTTCAAGAGGTTATGCAGTCGATCGACGCTCCTCTTGTAAAAGACAACATCAAAAAAGATAATTATGCCCTTGTTCTTTTAGAGCTAGTGAGAAAACTTGGCGTTGAAGATTATGACTTTGTATGGGATATGGCGCACTATGGCTATGTAACGTACGAAGAAGGTTTGGCGATCATAAGCCGCCATCCAATTGCGTCGCATGAAAGCTTTTTTGTTTCAGATCTACAAGATATGCATAACTGGAAAACACGTAAAATCGTAAAAGCAACGATCTCTTATGAAGGACAAGACATTCAATTCTTCTCCGGGCACTTCGGCTGGTGGGAAGATGACATCGAACCGTTCAAAGGTCAGTTCGATCGTTTGATGCAGTACATTCCTGAAGAAGGTCTTTCTTTTATCATGGGTGACTTAAACAACGATGCGAACGTTTGTGGCGAAGGTTTTGATTATGTAAAAGAAAAAGGCCTTTACGACACGTACGAACTTGCTTCAGAAAAAGATGACGGCCTCACGATCATCGGATCTATTGCCGGTTGGGACGATAACGAAGCTGGACGCAGGATCGATTATATCTTAAGCAGCAAGCCTGTTGACGTGCTTCAATCATCTGTGCGTTTTAACGGCAAAGAAACACCGGTGGTCTCCGATCATGCAGGTGTTGCTGTTACGATAAAGATTTAAAGAATTCGCTTTTTATGGTTTTGTTTCTTAATCAGCTTCTTAGATAAGTTGATTGCAGTGGAAGGTGCGAGACTCCTGCGGGACAGGCGGGCAGGTGAGACACTTATAAGTGAAACGTCCTAATGTGGCTCACCGCCTGCCCCGCGTAAAGCGAAGCACCTGAAACGGAGATCAACTCCCTCAACAGCAACGAGGAGTACGGAAAATATTTAAATCTAAACAAACCATGGGGAGCCGTTTATGCGGTATCCCCTGGCGTGTTGTTAAAGAGAAAACATGGAGGTAACATTATGGAAAAAGTTTGGTGGAAAGAAGCCGTTGGCTATCAAATTTACCCTCGCAGCTTCCAAGATTCTAATGGAGACGGAATCGGCGATCTAAAAGGGATCATTCAACGCTTAGATTATATTAAAGACCTTGGCATCGACGTGATCTGGATCTGCCCGATGTATAAGTCACCAAATGATGATAACGGATATGACATTTCCGATTATCAAGATATCATGGACGACTTTGGAACGATGGAAGACTTCGATCTCCTTATGGAGGAAGTTCATAAGCGTGATATGAAGCTAATCATCGACCTTGTTCTTAACCATACGAGTGACGAGCACCAATGGTTCATCGAGTCTCGTTCATCAAAAGACAATCCGAAGCGTGATTGGTACATTTGGAGAGACGGTAAAGATGGGAAAGAGCCAAACAACTGGGAAAGTATTTTCTCCGGATCAGCTTGGCAATATGATGAAAAAACAGATCAATACTACCTCCATGTTTTCTCAACCAAACAACCAGATGTGAACTGGGAAAACCCTGAAGTTCGTGAAGCTCTTTATGACACGGTCAACTGGTGGTTGGATAAAGGAATCGATGGTTTCCGTATCGATGCGATCAGTCACATTAAAAAGCGTGACGGCTTCCCTGACATGCCGAACCCTAAGAACGAAAAATATGTGTCTTCCTTTGACATGCATATGAACCAAAAAGGAATTCACACGTTTTTACAAGAATTCAAAGACCGCACATATGCGAACTATGATGTAATGACGGTTGGTGAAGCGAACGGCGTTAAGATTGACGAAGCGGACCTTTGGGTAGGAAAAGAAAACGGAAAGATGGACATGATCTTCCAATTCGAACACCTTGGCCTTTGGGATGCAGAAACAAATCCAGAAGTGGATATCGTTGAACTAAAAAAAGTATTAACACGCTGGCAGAAGGGCCTTGAAAAAGAAGGCTGGAACGCATTGTTCATCGAAAATCATGACAAACCTCGTGTTGTTTCCACTTGGGGCAATGATGACGAGTTTTGGTATGAAAGTGCAACGAGCTTTGGTGCAATGTACTTCTTGATGCAAGGAACACCGTTCATCTACCAAGGTCAAGAGATCGGTATGACGAACGTACAGTTTGACTCGATCGAAGACTATGACGATGTAGCTGACAAAAACCGTTACCGCATCAAGCGCGAAGAAGGCGTCGCGCATGAAGACATCATGTCTGTGATCTGGGCATCTTCTCGTGACAACAGCCGTACTCCAATGCAATGGAGCAGCGATGTGAACGCTGGATTCACAACTGGAACACCTTGGATGAAAGTAAATCCAAATTTTGCAGAGATCAACGTCGAGAAACAAGAACAAGACGAGCATTCGATCTTAAGTTTTTATAAGAAAATGATCGCATTAAAGAAAAAGAACGAAGTCTTCACGTACGGTGTGTATGATCTGATTCTTGAAGAAGATGAACAGATCTATGCGTACACACGCACACTTGGAGAGGAAAAGATCGTTGTGATCACGAACCTTTCTAAGACTGAAGCGAAGTTCGAAACGGCTTTGAAATTGAACGCTAATGATCTATTGTTAGCGAACAAAGAAGTTGTACATCATGAGGATGTATCAAGCGTAACATTACAACCTTATGAAGCGCGCGTATATCGCGTGAAAGCTTAACAAACAAAAGCGTGCTATCCGATTAGGGAGAGCACGCTTTTTTAATGTGATAACCTTTTTTCAAACCGAATAAAGGAATACAGTCGCAGAAGTACAATCAATGTACCCACGATTGTTAAAACAGGCGATAAATTCGTGAATAACGGTAACCACGCTAAAACAAACGCAACAAGCGCTGTTAAATTTCCTGAAAATCCATTGATCGGCTGAGTTCCTACAAGACCCGCCCCTCGTAAGGAATTTTCATAACACGATCTATGATACGGTCGCAACTTAAAAAAGGCCCATACCGTACGCAGCTCTTCCCTCTCTTTAATCGGCATCAAACAGCTATCACAGTTTAGTTCTTTTTTCATCATTTCTTCTCCTTCAGCAGCAAATCACTCACCCTCTATTCTACCAATCCTTCGATCAATCCTATAGCGTTTTAAAGGACTTTTTGTGTGATAAGAAGAATTTTAAATTGAGGAGTGATGCTATGATAAAAAAGATAAGGTTGAAGCCCATCTATATGAACAAGCTTCAGCTCTTGATGAACCGTTTAGAGGATGATCTTGTCAAACAGAATCTTGAATTAGAAATCGGCAAGATGACGGCCGGTTTTCGCGGTGAAGACTCTATCAACTATTTTTTGAACATGCTTCCGAACCAGAAAGAATGCCACGTTCTGCACGACCTTCGAATTCCCCATGAATCTACTTTTTTCCAAATCGACACGCTCATTCTTAATCCTACGTACATGCTTATTATTGAAGTGAAGAACATCTCCGGAAACCTTTTCTTCGATCATACCTTCAATCAACTAATACGCACAAAAAACGGTATAGAAGAACCCTTTCAAGATCCTATCGCACAAGTTGAACGCCAAAAATACCAGCTTGAGCATTGGCTGAGTAAGAACAAATTCCCTTCCGTTCCGATCGAGGCTCTCGTCGTTATGACTCATTCTCAATCTGTCTTGAAAACGAACGATGAGTCTAGCCGCATATCGAAAAAAGTGATTCATAGCGTCCAACTGCTAGACCGAATCCGTCAACTTCAACGAAAGTATAAACAGCATGTGATTGTTGCTGGAGATGTAATGAACAAGATTACTCGCCGGTTAATCAAGGAACACACCCCACGGGATGTCGATGTAATGGAGCGGTATAGAATTAGTAAGGAAATGATTATTAAAGGGGTGCAGTGTGAGGGGTGTTTGGGTTTTGGGATGAAAAAAGGCTATCGAACCTGGAATTGTCCGCATTGTTCACATACTAGCAGGAATCCTCACATAAAAGCGCTCAAAGATTACTCCCTCTTCATCCAAACTACGATAACCAACCAGCAAGCACGTGATTTTCTGAAGCTTTCTTCTATTTCGGTAGCATCCAAGCTCTTAGTATCTATGAAATTGCCTTATACAGGTGTAACAAGAGGGAGAACGTATGATTTAAGCTCTCTAAATGACCTTCAGAAATAGAAATCTGTCCGATTGAGTAATGAATCTGTCCAATCTTGAGTATAATCTGTCCGATTGGGACCATAATCTGTCCAATCTTGCCTATAATCTGTCCAATTCAGCAATTAATCTGTCCAATCTCAAAAGTCACTGCATCAAACAAGCACCAAACAAAAAACACCCAAATTAATGGATGCTTTTCGATGTGCGGCTCACTGGTTTTCGTTCCCGCTTCTTCTCTTCCACAGTTTCCGTCTCATTCATCCCATGCCCAAGTGAAGGATACAGGTTACCGGGTGCTGGATCTACAAACTGAGTCTGATTAAAGTACACGTGCGGTGTCTTCCATAGTGCAACAAGTGCTTTCCAGTGCGGCATCTCGTGATAGCGCTCTGGCCACATTTCTTTAATGTGCTTTTTCACGAGCGGGTAATATTTTGGACTCATACCAGGGAACAAATGATGCTCCGTATGGTAAGAGAAGTTAAAATGAATCACGTCGATCCATTTTGGAACAGTAACCGTTAAGCTGTTCGCTAACGGATCGTTCACGTCTGTCATTGGGTTCAAGCGGTGATTGGTTGAAATATAGCTCATTACAATTGCGTTTGCGATCAATAACGGTAGCAAGACCGCAAAGAACCATTTAACGGGTCCTAGCCACGCCAACAATCCTAGCCACATCGCCCACGGCAATAGCAGTTGAATCCACACTGAAGGTCGTTTACTTGGTTTGAACTCTGTAATAAACCGTTTGAACATGAAAAGTCCGTGCAGCGTAAACGAAACAGACAAGAAAGCAAAGCTTACGATCGAACGCATCCACATCGGTAGCTTGTACACTTTTTGTAGCAATGGTTTGTGAGACAAGTTCTCTAATGTTGGCCACGCATCCGGGTCTTTCCCATCATGCTGTGTGTGAACGTGGTGTGTCGTGTTGTGCCACTTACGCCAGAGCTTAGGTCCAACACTTAACGGCCAGAAAGCTACTGCTCCTAAAAAGTCACGAAGCCAAGGCTTTCGGATAACTGTACCGTGCAGGATCTCATGGCCTAAGAAGCCCATACCCGCAAAACACGTTCCTAGAATAACTGCGATTCCAATCCCTAACCAAGGGTGTAAATTATTTAATAACCCGATAACTAAAATACCGGCGATTACGATCAATAGATAGACTAGTCCTCCCCATAACCGGGATGGGACTGGCTTAAAGGCTTCTTTCGGCAGCTTTGGAGCGATCTTTGCTGCATACCAGCCAAACGATTGTAAATCTTTCATTTGCTCAACTCCTCTAATCTGACTCTTTCGAATTCTCGTACAATACAATCGTAACAAGGTTTGTTTTATGAAGCAACTATTTTTGTTACCTGGTAATAATAGTTGGTATTATATACCCACAAAAAAGGAGCCATCCAAAAGGATAGCCCACTTTCTAAAGATATAATCTTACATATATTCAAGTTTTAAAACATTCAACTTTTGATCCGTCTCTCGCTCGATAATTTGCAGCAAACGACGGTCTTTTTGCGCAACGAACGTAACCGCCAGTCCTTTTCCACCAGCACGCCCCGTTCTTCCAATTCGATGAATGTAGCTTTCGGCATCTAGCGCGATGTCATAATTAAAAACGTGCGTGACTCCATCAACATCAAGTCCGCGTGCCGCCACATCCGTTGCCACAAGGTATTGAATCTCCCCTTCACGGAAACGTCGCATCACGTCTTCTCTTTTCGCTTGAGAAAGATCACCATGCAGTTCATCAGAATTGTATCCCATATTTTGCAGAGCTTCGTTCAACTTGCTTGCTCTTCTTTTCGTTCGGCAAAAAATGATCGCTAGATAAGGACGTAACAGTCTGATTGTTTGAACGAGGTCATTCTGCTTCCCTCGATCTGTTGTTTCCACGATTCTCTGCCGGATTTCCTTTAATGTAATCTGTTTCGTTTTCACATGGATATCTTGAGGATCGTTTGTATACGTTTCAGCTAGCTTTTTCACTTCATCAGGCATCGTAGCGGAAAAAAGTAACGTTTGACGATCCTCAGGCACCTCGTACATGATGTCTTCAATATCATCTAAAAATCCGATATGAAGCATCTGATCCGCTTCATCTAGTACGAACGTTGAAACATGAGATAAGTCGATCGTCTCTCGGCGAATATGATCGAGCAGTCTTCCAGGTGTTGCGACAACCACATGAACCTTGCTCTCTAGCTTATGCATCTGAGCGATCACGTCCTGCCCACCGTAAACAGCGAGCACGTTAATCTCACCGAGAGCTTCTGTAAGTTTACGTACTTCTGCAGTGATCTGAATGGCAAGCTCGCGCGTCGGGGCAACGATCAACCCTTGAACCGCATCCCGTTCAGCATCAACTTTTTGCAGAAGAGGAAGCACGAAAGCAAGTGTTTTCCCCGTCCCCGTTTGAGCTTGTCCCACAACATCTTTACCTTCTAAGATGACAGGGATCGTTTCCTTTTGAATAGGCGTAGGTTCACCGATTCCGTTTTGAAGCAAAATATCTATCAATTCATCATGAATACCTAATTCCTTAAAGCCCATCTATTTTTTCCCCAATTTCTTTACTTTTTCTGTGCAGCTTTCCATCGCGGCTAATACTGCACCACGAAAGCGTTCTTGCTCGAGTGTTGCGACGGCCGCAATCGTTGCTCCACCTGGAGACGTTACTTGATCTTTTAACTCGCCAGGATGCTTTCCTGTTTCAAGCACCATCTGCGCCGCTCCTAAAACCGCTTGTGCCGCTAAACGATAGGATTGATCGCGTGACAAGCCTTGTACCACGCCTCCGTCTGCCATCGCTTCAATCATCATGTACACGTAAGCCGGTGAAGAGCCGCTGATCGCAGGAATCGCATCCATCTGAGATTCTACGATCACCTCTACTTTACCGAAGCTCCCCAATAACTTCTCTACCGTCTGTAATTCCTCATCCGTTATCTCATCATTAACAGAAACAGCCGTCATACCCGCTCCGACAAGTGATGGCGTGTTCGGCATCGTTCGTACCACTTTCACTCGTTTGCCGAAAGCGTGCTCCACGTCTTCCGTTGTAATCCCAGCTGCAATCGTTACGATGATCGCATCAGATTTTACAAATTCCTTTACCTCTTTAATCACTTCAAAATAAGAATAAGGCGCTACCGCAAGAAACAGCACGTCAGCTCCTTTTGCAACGTCACTATTAGAAGAAAACGTGTGAATACCATATTGTTTCTCGACATACAGTCTTGTCTTTTCCGTTCGCATGCTCGCAATGATCTGATCAGGACTGATCAAACCTGAACTGATCATACCTCCCGCCATCGCCTGCGCCATCTTTCCAAACCCGATAAAACCTATTTTTTTCTCCATACTCTATGCACTTCTTTCTATCTTTTATAAAGGGAAATGTTCATTTATACAGAATACTCATACCGATAGCTTTACCTTTAGTAAACCACAAATACATAAGGTGTGTGAAATGGATGGAGAAGTTAACTCTTAAAGAATGGCATCGGAAACAGGCTGTAGATACTTTCAACAAAACGTGGGACTTGATCGAAAAGAAAGACCGCACGAAGGAAGATGACTTAGAAATGATACATACCGCCCACGCCTCGCGCTTTCATTGGGGACAAATCGGAGAACCTCTCCACTTTGCTCGTGGCGAATGGCAGCTATCAAGAGTGTATGCCATTCTAAATATGAGCGAGTCGGCAATGTTCCACGGGAAACAATCTCTTGAACTCTGTTTAGAACACAACATAACCGATTTTGACCTTGCTTTCGCTTATGAGGCTGTTGCTCGTGCTTATTCAGTAAAAAATGATGAAAGAAGTATGCAAGAATATTACGATCTTGCACAGCGAGCTGGTCAAAAGATACTGAAAAAAGAAGATAAAGAATATTTCATTTCCGAGCTGAACTCCATTAAACTAAGAAGTAGAGCATAACGTACATAAGGAGGATTTTGATATGACTGAAAAAATCGTAAACTATTTAAAAGAAAACCGTGATACGCATCTAAAAGAATTAACAGACTGGCTTGCTGTTCCAAGTGTAAGTGCACTGCCTGAGCATAAAGAAGATGTTCGAAAAGGGGCCGACTGGATCGCAGATAGCCTGACGAATGCCGGAATGGACAACGTAAAAATCTATGAAACAGACGGGCACCCTGTTGTTTATGGAGACTGGTTAAAAGCAGAAGGCAAACCGACCGTACTCGTCTATGGCCATTACGATGTACAACCAGTTGATCCGATCGAGCTATGGGAATCTCCTCCTTATGAAGCTACCATCCGCGATAACAAACTGTACGCGCGCGGAGCTTCAGACGACAAAGGTCAAACGTTCATGCACGTAAAAGTACTACAGGCCATACTAAAATCAGAAGGTACGCTGCCTCTTAACTTCAAATTCTGTATTGAAGGTGAAGAAGAGATCGGCAGTCCAAGTCTTCCAAAGTTCATTGAGGAAAATAAAGACTTGCTAGCAGCAGACGTTATCGTCATTTCAGATACGGGCATGCTAGACCGCGGAAAGCCAGCAATCTGCTACGGCCTTCGTGGCATGTGTGCGATGCAAGTGGATGTGACGGGACCAAATAGTGATCTACATTCCGGTCTATATGGCGGAGCGGTTCAGAACCCGCTGCACGCGATTACCGAGCTTCTTCAATCATTCCGTGATGAAAACGGCCGTATTTTAGTAGATGGCTTTTATGATAATGTCCAAGAACTAACAGAAGAAGAAAGAGAAGCGTTCCGTGCTCTTCCTCTAACAGAAGAAGCGCTTAAGAATCAGCTTGGCGTAACAGAACTAACAGGTGAAAAAGGTTACTCTCACATCGAACGTACTTGGGCACGCCCAACATTAGAGTTAAACGGCGTATGGGGAGGCTTCCAAGGGGAAGGCATCAAGACCGTTATCCCTGCAAAAGCACACGCAAAGATCAGCTGCCGACTCGTACCGAACCAAGAGCCAGATGAGATCATTGAAAAAGTAAAAGCACACATTGAAAAGCATAAGCCAGCTGGCATTGATGTGAAAGTTACCCTTTTCGATAAAGGAGCTCCATACGTAACGCCGTTCGATCACCCTGCTATCCAAGCGGCTGCACGTTCTTATGAAAAAGTGTACGGTGTACCAACAGCGTTTACACGAGGCGGCGGATCGATCCCAATCGTAGCAACGTTCGACCAAATGCTGAACATCCCAGTCGTATTAATGGGCTTCGGACTATCAACAGAAAACTTCCATGCACCAAACGAACACTTCCATCTCGAAAACTTCGACAAAGGCATGGAAACCCTAGCAGACTACTGGTTCGAACTCGAAAAATCCATTCAAAAACAAACAACAACAAGATAAAGCAGAAGAAGCTGACAAGAAAGTTACTTAGGTAACCTTTTCTTGTCAGTTTTTTATTTTATACGTGTGACTGAAACAGTCATCTCTTGAATTTGTTTTTTGATTGTTAGACACCTTTGCTAGTTGATTGGAGTGTAGGGTGCGAGACTCCTGCGGGACAAGCGGTCAGGTGAGACCCTTAGGGCGCAAAGCGGCAAGGGGCTCACCGCCTGCCCCGCGGAAAGCGAAGCACCCGAAACGGAGATCAACTACTTACAAAACAACCTGTTTATTCATATAACCATTTTTCCCCTAACAGTTTCCCCTGAGACCTTTTCGTTTTCACCTCTCAGTATGATATAATCAACCAATCACAACAAAGAAACGGAGAGTATAAACCATGCTTTCATTTGAAGATAAAATTGCTTTAATCGAAGAAAACTTCCCAGAGCTCGACATGCACGAGGTATCCCTCGGCCGCTTGAACTTCCACTTCGAGGAAAGTGTACAAGACAAGAAAATCGTCGTGTACCACCTTCACCCGAACGGAAACGGCTTCGTTTATGGCGGACACCTGCCACAGAGCGTAAAAAACGACAAAGGCTATGTGAACATCCGTGACTACGAAGCAGAAGAACTAATCGCTCTGATCCAAGAATCTATGGAGTTTCTATCGAAAAAACATGGTTGGCAACAGCCAAAGAAAGATCGTTCTGATGAAGAAGAAGAACGTAAAGAAGAACACTGGTACAGCCACAGCCACGAGGAAATTCGTCTCGTAGGAGAAGATGGCATGTGGTTCATATTTGATGAAGATGATGCACTAGAAGCTGCATTTGAAACATATGCAGAAGCAGAAGGTTATTTAAAAGAAGCAGATTTTAAAAAGAAAAAATAGAGGTGACTAAGATGGCTGAGGAGAAAAAGAAATTAAGCTTTCAAGAAATCGCGAAGCAGCGCTTAGCTGAAAAGAAAGCACAGCAATCAGGCGGATCATTTAGCAAGGGGCCAGTGAAAGTGGCGAACCAGCTAAAAAACCAGCAAACCAAAAAAGCAAACAACCAGGCACGGAGAACAGGTGTTTAATGCATCGTAAGCGAGCAAATATCACCCCTGGTCTTCCTGTGAACGTAATCTTAAAAGCAGATCAGCGTTCTGGCAAGAAAACTAAAGGTATTGTAAAAGATATCTTAACGAACTCACCTACACATCCACACGGCATTAAAGTACGCCTTGAAGACGGTCAAGTTGGACGAGTTATTGACATATTGAATGCCTAACACAAAAACGGTCACCTCCTCGGGACCGTTTTTTCTGTACATGGAATACATTGGATATCCGTATACTAGTTGATAGATTTTTTTTAAAGGAGTTCACTTCATGAACATAGATGCTCTAAAAAAACGAATTGATGTTAGTACAAAAAGAATTCCAGCAGATGTTGTAATAAAAAACGGAAAAATCATTGATGTGTTTAATCTTCGAGTTATGGAAGGCGATGTTGCGATCGTTGATGGCTATATTGCCGGTATTGGGGAGTACGAAGGACTTGAAATCATTGATGCAACGGGCAAATTTATATCCCCTGCCTTCATTGACGGCCATGTTCACATCGAGTCATCTATGGTGACGCCGGCAGAGTTCAGCAAAGTGCTGCTCGCCCATGGTGTTACAACGGTCATAACGGATCCTCATGAGATTGGCAACGTTTCTGGAGCTGATGGGATCTCTTTTATGCTGGATCAGTCTGAAGGGCTTCCTCTGGACGTTAGAGTGATGTTACCTTCATCTGTTCCTGCTACTCCTTTTGAGAATGCAGGAGCTGTCTTAAAAGCATCTGACCTAGAACCCTTTTTAGCCCATCCCCGTGTTCTCGGTTTAGCAGAAGTGATGGATTTTCCTGCTGTTTTTAGAGGAGATGAGGATATGCTGCAAAAAATCGTTGCAACAGCTGATCAAAACGGAATGATCGATGGCCACGCTGCAGGTTTAGACGCTAATGGCATCAACGTCTATCGCTCCTCACTGATTACGACGGACCACGAATGTACAACAAAGGATGAAGCACTAGATCGGATTTCTCGAGGGATGAACGTGTTAATACGTGAGGGATCTGTAGCCAAAAATTTAAAAGCGCTCATAAAAGCTGTAACACCAAATAACGCTCGTCGCTTTTTATTTTGTACAGATGATAAGCACCTGGATGATTTGGTAGCAGAAGGAAGCGTAGATCATAACGTGAGGCTCGCAATTCAAGAAGGTATGGATTCTCTTCAAGCAATCCAACTCGCAACCTTGAACGCAGCTGAATGTTACGGTTTAAAAGAAAAAGGTGCTATCGCTCCAGGTTATAAAGCAGACTTTCTTTTGCTTGATAATTTGAATTCCATAGCCATTTCAGATGTTTTTGTAGGAGGAAAATGGGTTGCTAAGGATGGAAAGATTGTTGGGTCGTGGTCTCAAAGCTCACAGCCTCCAGCCTCTTTAACACAGTCAGTAAACATGACGAAGATAGATTCAGAAAAGCTTTCTATTCCTATAATCGATGATAAGCCCATCCATGTGATTGAAATCATCCCGAACCAAATTGTTACCAAGAAGAAAATTCTTGCGGCAACGGCAGAAAACGGAAAATTCATACCCTCTATCACGAACGATTTATTGAAGATGGCTGTGATCGAACGTCACAATAAGACTGAAAACATTGGGCTAGGCGTGGTAAATGGACTTCTTATCCAGAATGGTGCGATTGCTTCAACTGTTGCACATGATTCACATAATCTAGTCGTTGCCGGAACAAATGATGAGGATATGTTGGTCGCGATCGAGGCGATACGCGAGATGCAAGGTGGCTATGTAATCGTGAAGGACGGAGCAGTGCTCGCATCTGTCCCGCTTCCGATCTCAGGGTTGATGTCAGACAGACCATTTACAGAAGTCAATCAACAGATCATCCACTTAAAAGAAAAATTAAAGGAGATTGGATTCAACGGGGATTTTGATCCGTTCCTGACCCTATCCTTCTTAACTCTTCCTGTAATTCCAGAGATAAAGCTTACAGACCTAGGTCTCTTTGATTTCAAAACCTTTCAGCATATCTCTGTGCAGGCAGAATAAGCGTTACACGAGTGAGTGGTTGAACGCATAGATAACAGCTTGCGTACGATCTTGTACATCCAGCTTGCTCAATATATTACTCACATGTACTTTGACTGTTTTTAATGCGATGAACAGATCATCAGCAATCTCTTGGTTCGTCTTCCCTTTCGTCATCAATAAAAGGATCTCCATCTCGCGCGCAGTCAGCTCTTCATGTGGCTCGCGCGTCTGTTTTTTCCGCATCTTGCTCATCATCTTCCCTGTTACTTCCGGTTCAAGAACGGATTTCCCATGATACGTATCGCGAACAGCTTGAGCGATATCACTCGCTTTTGACGTTTTTAACATATAACTAGAAGCCCCCGCCTCGAGTGCCGGATATACCTTTTCATCATCAAGAAAACTTGTTACCACAATGATTTTCGCTTCTGGCCATGCCGATGTGATCTCTCTTGTTGCTTCAATCCCGTCCATCTCATCCATAACAAGATCCATTAAGATGATATCCGGTTTCAGCGCTAGTGCCTTCTCAATCGCTACTTTTCCGTTCTCTGCTTCTGCCGTTACTTCGATATCAGGCTGTGCAGAAAGGTAAGCCGAAACCCCGATACGCACCATCTCATGATCATCCACTAATAATACTTTGATCATTGCTGTCATCTCCCGCTTTTAAAATAGGTACTTTCACTTCAAGCCGCGTTCCTTCGCCTGGCAAACTCACAATCTTAAGTGTTCCTCCAATTTCTGCTGCCCGTTCATGCATGTTCTGCAGACCGTAAGAACCTGTTTTTTCCTGATCCATCTTAAAGCCAACACCATCATCTTCAATGCGAAGGATAATCAGATCGTCTCTTTGGACCAGTAAGATTTGAGCTTTATTGGCCTGTGCGTGCCTTAAGATGTTAGACACCGATTCTTGAAGAATACGAAACAGGTGATCTTCGACTCCTTTAGCAAGAGGAATCGTTTCAATCTTCCATTTCAGTTCGATCGGCACTTTTTGCAGAAGCTCCTGTAAAAGCTCTTCCATTCCCTTCTGCAATGATTTTCCGTTTAATGCAGCAGGACGAAGGTGCAGCAGAAGTGCTCTCATCTCCAGCTGTGTCTGATGGATCGTTTCTTCAACAAGTTTTAACTGTTTGGTTTCACGAGTGTCTTCTTCTCTGCGCGTTTCATTTACAGCAGACATGATCATACTAGCAGCAAAAAGTTGCTGCGAAACAGAGTCATGAAGTTCCCTCGCCAAACGGTTTCTTTCTTGGGAAATAATCTCCTGTATTCGCTTCTCTTGATCGACCGCTTTTTCGGTAGCCATCTTTTGGGACTGACGAATCTTTTCCCCTAGCTGCTTTTGAATGCCTTCCATCCGCTTCGCTATCGTTCGCAACTCAAGACTGCTCACTTCTTTCATGTCTACTTGCCTACCGTCTTCAATCGATTTCAGTGTACGATTGATGGAGTTTAATTGTTTACGAGATGTGATGCCCGAATTCAAACCAAAGAACGCGCCCATGATGAATACTAAAAAAGGCAAGACGAAAGCAACAGGGATATCAAGCAAGTGTTTCTGTAATAAAAAATCCCAGTTATCGATCGGAAATATCGTGTAAACGATAGACCCTAGCACGATCGCTACAGCAAATGCAGCTACGATACCGGAGAACATATGGCGTAAAACAGTACTCATACCCGTTTCACCTCCAGACTTCCGGCAAACATACTTGTCACGATTTTTATTTTTTTATTCGCCTCTCCATACCCTTTCGTTCGATAAAAGAGCGTCTGGTTGAAAAGCTTAGATTCACTTCGGTCAAAAATCCTTGAATTCCCCATAATCATAGAATGGCTGACAGCGGCCTCCATCTCATAAGGAACATAGATCGTAATATTTCCGATCGTACCGCGAACCAGAATAACCGATTCCCCATCAGGTAAAATCGTTTGATTCAAGTCAATGATCGTATCACCAGGGCCACACTGGATGTTAATATCGTTCCATTCATACACATGCTCTGGGGTTTGCTGAGTGCCTAAAAGGATGTTTTTTAATAGCGTTTCTTTTTTGTATACATCATCTTGTGTCATAGTCGGAACCTGTTCGAACTGAGGCGTAACGAAAACAGGATTTTGTTTAGATTGATAAAATTCATAAATCACATAAATAACGAACGCTACTAGTAAGAGCTTAAAGGTGAACATGCTTAATACGTTCATGACAGCGATGAAAACACCGAGCCAGAACATAATTTTACCGGAGCGCCTCGGCATTCGTTTTCGTCCAAAAAACAGGAGTGCAGCACTAAACAAGAGAGAAAATAAGATTCCTCCTCCGTTTAAGGTAGCTTCTAATAACACCAAAACAACCGCTAGTAAAAGCCCCCAACTTATGAAATCACTTCTTTTCCGATTCAGCATCTGCACTCACTCACTTTCTGTCATAAACGAGGTAAAAGGCGCAGCAATTTGCGCCTTGTATCTTATTTTATCGTATCACATACTGTCTTAAACGGTAGTAGATGATTCTTCCTTTTTCCAATCTTTTTCAAGTTTCGCTAGCTTCGCTTCCATCGAGCTGGCATGATAATCAGCGTTTACTTTCTGCTCAAGACGATCCATATAGCTTTCAAGCTCATCAAAACGGAATGCCGATTTTTTTATGGAGTGAGACGGATCGATCACACGGTCCATCTTCTGGTGAGCGCGTGCTACATTTTCACGACCCATCAATTCCATACGTTTGATCTGCATATCTTTGAGCTTATGTTTCATCTGCTCATATTTTTGCTCGAGCTCTACAAGATCTTTTTCTGCTTGCAGCGTAGATTCTTTTAAGTGGGCTGCTCGTAGCGCATGCTGTTCTTTTTCTTGAAGTGCGAACTGATACAGCTCTTGTTCGTTCGCTTGTTGAGCGATTTCAGCTTGATGAGCACGCTTCGCTGCTTTTGCCTCTGCTTCTTCCATCTCGCGTACGAACTGGTCTTTTAACAGCTGCTGACGCTCGACTAACTTACGTGCTTTATTGACTTCTAACTCACATTGTCTTAAATATTGGTTCAGAAGAGATAACGGATTTTTTTCCTCTTTTTGATCTAAAAGCTCATGTACATCTGCCGAGATTGAGTTTTTGATGCGTTCAAATAAATTCATAATGATTCGCTCCTTTTTAGCGTTTGTTTTTAGCTATTTTTAAGTTTTGCCCATTCTCTTTCAAAATTGGTGAAAGGGTCATTACTGTCGTTCTCTTCTACCGATGCTGATTGATTCCATTTCTTATAAACCACGTAGAGAACATAGATCGCGACAGCACCTAATATCGCAGGCAGATTGCTAACGGACACACAAAGTCCTACGACCGATAGAGCACCCCACCAAAATTTCTTTCCTCCATTGTTTGCAGCCATCGCCTTCTTAAATGCGTAATACATGACTGCCAGACCGATTGCAAGACCTACCATCGGGCCAAGATTTGCGATCAAAACGATTGCTGCAATTCCTCCAACTACAAGCAAGCCTAATTTTTTCATATTGGCTTCCTCCTTTCGTATCTTTAGCTTACCTCCCTCAGCATTTTCTCAAAACTGGCCGTAGCTGTATCTTTACATAAGCCTCAAGGCGTAGTGGGGTCTGACCCCATACAAATACAAAAACCCCACTTTGTACAAGTGGGGTGGACACAGACTATTATTTGCGCGGTAACATCACATAGGACGAGTACAATTGATTAGACGGGTTTCCACTTCTTTCTTCTCTGCATACGCTGAGAAGATAAAATGTAAGGGGTGGGTAGTTTTGAAACATAATGATTGCGGAGATGGCTTTCAACCGTTTGTTAGCCCTAATCCTAAGACGACATTTAATCCAATTCAGATCGCACCAACCATTGATCAAAGTTCATTTTTAAGTCCATTTACTAGCGTAATCGGTGATGTAAGAATACAAGAGAACGTATATGTCGCACCACTCGTGAGTATTCGGGCAGATGAAGGAACGCCATTTTATATCGGCTCTAATACCAACCTTCAGGATGGCGTCATTCTTCATGGATTAACGAATCAATTCGTCAGAGTTGATGGCAGAAAGTATTCCATCTACATCGACAATGAAGTCTCTGTCGCACACGGCGCTCTCGTTCACGGGCCTTGTTTTATCGGAGAAAAAGTATTCGTAGGCTTTAAGGCGATCGTTTATAACGCTACTGTGGAGAAAGGGAGCTTTATTTCCTACAATGCCGTAGTGACGAACGGAGTGCGTATTCGAAAGAATCGTTTTGTCCCACCTGGAGCTTATATCGATTCTCAAAAGAAAGCTGACGCGCTCTCCCGCGTACCAACGGATGTAAAAGAGTTTGCACGTGGCGTACAGTTAGTCAATCAAGAGTTCCCTGCTGCTTATCATCTCTTATTCGGTGATTGTCGTTGCTCTTGTGGATTGGCTTACAACAATAACAGCAGTGAAGAAGAATCTGATTAAACAGGCGTAATAAAGAAAGGTAAGCAGCAAAACAGCTAAACACTCGTTAACCTCGCTACTTACCTTTTTCATTATTCTCGTACCTGTTGAGTTTGCATTATTACTCGTTATGATTGGTCTACTAAGAAATAATCCGGCTCAAAAGAACCTTCTATCAGCTTTTGCTTCACCACTTGGGGATGCAGCACATACTCATTCAAATCCTCTAATGATACCCATTTAAAAACAAGCCGATCTGCTTCTAACACGGTAAATTCTTCACCATCATGAAGTGGCAACGGGTTTTCAGCTGTGATCTTAAAATATAATCCAACCTCGTGTATCTCTTTTTCTGCATATGTAAAAAAGTTTTCAACTGTCCATAAGAAACCATCAACCGTCACGTTCAAATCCAGTTCTTCTCTCATCTCACGCTGCAAACTTGTCTGCGCATCTTCTCCAAGCTTCACCCGTCCACCTGGCAATGACCAGTTTGTCTCCGTTTTTGCTCGATGCATGAGGACTCGACCTTCTTTAATCATTACGGCAGCCACACGATAATTAAAAACTTGATGTTCCACATGAAACACTGCGTCCATTTTTATCTTCCCCCTTTTAAGCCAGCTCCTTATTTTACCACTTCGAGCATTTTTAGTGAAAGCCGTACCATTTACCGTTACACTAAAAAAAATACAAAAATAAGGAGCTTGAGAAAATGTCTGTATACGATTTTTCAGTTGAAACGATCAAAGGCGAGGAAACAAACCTAGACACTTACAAAGGCGATGTGCTCTTAATTGTAAATACAGCAAGTAAATGCGGTTTTACCCCTCAGTACAAAGGTCTTCAATCCATTTACGAAAGCCATAAAGAACAAGGATTATCCGTGCTTGGATTTCCATGTAACCAATTCGGAGCTCAAGAACCAGGATCAAGTGATGAGATCATGGAGTTCTGCGAGTTGAACTATGGCGTTAACTTTCCGATGTTCGCAAAAGTAGACGTAAACGGTGATGGAGCGCATCCCCTATTTAAATACTTAGCTGCCGAAGCACCAGGAATCTTGGGGTCTAAAGCGATCAAATGGAACTTCACAAAATTTTTAGTAGACCGAAACGGACAAGTTGTTAAGCGCTTTGCCCCAACGGACAAGCCTGAAACGATTGAAAAACATATACAAGAGCTTCTATAACACACAAAAATAGCTGCTTAGAGGAACATTCCTCTGAGCAGCTTTTTTTTTAAAACATAAGATGTGCCATTCCCACAACAATCGGAAGTGAGATGAAAGTACGTAAGAAAAAGATGATAACTAGTTCTTTAAAGTTAACAGGAATCTTAGAAGCTAATAGCAGACCGCCAACTTCAGACATATAGATCAATTGAATAACTGACATTGCCGCGATTACGAATCGAGTCAACTCACTTTCAATACCTGCTCCAATGATAGAAGGAAGGAACATATCCGCAAATCCGATTACAATTGTCTGTGCTGCATCTGATGCATAAGGAACTTGCAGCAACTCTAAGATTGGTACAAAAGGTGCTCCAAGGTACGTGAAGAAAGGTGTGAACTCTGCGACCATCAATGCAGATGTTCCGATTGCCATTACGATCGGTACAACGCCCATCCACATATCAAGTACGTTTTGAATTCCTTCTTTCACTAACGGTGCAGCTTTTTTATTTTGATCAGCGCGTTCAACCGCCTTTTTAAGACCAAATCGAAAAGGTGTCTGACCTTCAGGAATCACTTCATCTGCCACGTTTTCTTTTGCGCCCTCATAATACGTATCAGGCTTTCTGGACAAAGGCGGGATGCGTGGGATAATAATCGCACAAACTAACCCTGCTAAAACGACCGTTAAATAATACGGAACAATCATATGAGCCAAATCTACTTGAGCAAGAACAACAATCGCGAATGTAATAGATACGACAGAAAATGTTGTACCGATTACTGCTGCCTCACGCTTCGTATAATATCCCTCTTCATACTGTTTGTTCGTTAATAGAACACCGATCGTTCCATCCCCAAGCCATGATGCTAAGCAATCGATTGAAGATCGCCCAGGCAGTTTGAAAACGGGACGCATCACCTTAACGAGCATAGCTCCACAAAGCTCTAACAAGCCGAAGTTGAATAACAAAGGTAAGAACAGTCCTGCAAATAAGAACACAGAAAACAATACAGGAATCAAATCAAAAAGCAGAAGCTGCCCTGTATTTTCGGACCATACCGCTTCCGGCCCAAGCTTGAACAACGTCATCACAGCAAAAATCAATCCTACTAAACGAATCAATTGCCATACGATATTCACATTGAACAATGTATTTAAAAACGGTTTATTTACGATTGCTTTAGGCTTAAACAAGAATGTTCCTAAAGATCCAATGACCGTAATCGCTATGATAGCCGTCATGATCTTCGGAATATGTGGACCTATTCCATCCTGCAACATCCCTGCTAAAATCGCTACAGGAATGGTAATTTCCCCATCATATGAGATAGGAATCATAAATAAAAATATTCCAACCAGTGATGGTACTATAAATTTCATTAATCGACTAGAACTTGTTTGTTTCATTTGATCATCAATCTGTTGTTTTGGTAAACCCATAATCTTATGCCTCTCTTCCTACGATGTAAAGCGCTTTCATACACTTTCCATTTCCAAGTATATGTTGATTCTACAATTTTCGCAATATTGTAAGAAATGCTAGTTTTATTATAAAATACTAGTGTTTCTTTCCTTTTTCACTAAATCTCTAAACCTTTTTTTAGGTCACTAAGCTCGTCACCCCTTAAGTACCGCCACTTCCCAGTTTCCAATGCATGAAGGTGTATATTCATAATGCGTATACGCTCTAATTTCTCTACTTCGTATCCTAGCGTTTTACACATACGTCGAATCTGCCTGTTTAATCCTTGGGTAAGCGTGATTCTAAAAACAAACTTGCTTACAAGTTCTGTTTTCGCAGGTTTGGTTACAGCATTTAAGATGAGAACACCTTGAGCCATTTTTTGAAGAAACAATTCGGTAACAGGTTGATCGACTGTCACTTCATATTCTTTCTCATGGCCATAATCAGATTGTGAAATCCGATTTGCCAGCTCTCCATCATTCGTTAATAGAATCAAACCTTGGGAGGCTTTATCTAACCTACCAACAGCAAAAACACGCTCCGACATATCGATATATTCTAGAATGTTTCCATCAATATCAGGATTTGATGTGGTCGTGACTCCAACTGGTTTGTTAAAAGCGAGGTAGATTGCTGACGCTTTTTGAGGAATTACTTTACCATCAATAAGGACAGTATCCATCTCATGTACAAAACTATCTTTATTTGCAATCTCACCATTTATAGAAATCCGGCCACTCTTCAATAGCCGATTCGTCTCTCTTCTAGAACAAAAACCCGTTAAACTTATATATTTATGAATGCGCATGCTGATCCTCGCTTCAACGTTGTGATTATGCACAACAGTTTATAATTATAACTCCAAATGAATATAATTTCGATAGTTTTTATAAATATCCATTATTTTTCACTTCTATATACATACTAACATTTTTATTTACTGCGATTTATTGATGCTCTTAGTGTTAAAAACAATGACCAAAAATTTTTTCATCGAAATTCTTTTCAACCCTCTTATCTAACTTGTACTATGAAGGAGGAAAGGGAGGTCATCAAAATGGAACGTAGAGTATTGTCAGAAACAGAATTTGAAAAATCCATACAGCTTTCTCAATATGCTTTTCAGTACATCGTAAAGAAAGAGGATCTGCCAAAACGTTTTGAAATGATGAAAAGACAAGAAATTTGGGGAGAGTTTGAAAACGAAGAGCTTATTTCTAAACTTCACATTCATTCTCTAGAAATCTCTATTGAAAACCAGCGCTTTTCAATGGGTGGAATTGCAGGTGTAGCTACATGGCCAGAGCATCGCAGAAAAGGGTCAGTCACCCGCCTATTACAACAAGCGCTTATTAGGATGAAAGAAAATGGCCAAAGTATCAGCTTTCTGCATCCTTTCAATATTCAATTCTATCGTCGGTTCGGCTGGGAGCTTACTGCCTCATTGAACAAATATACACTAAATAAGAGCGATCTCGTCCGTTATGAAGATGTTTCTGGAACGATTTCCAGGTTATCTGAAGAAGACGGAAATGAATTACTGAATACGGTTTATGAAGGATGGTTCCATTCATACAATCATCTGCTTGTGCGCTCAGACTATTGGTGGAACAATCATGTGTTCACAGAAGGCTACAACCGTATCCTGTATAAGGATGAAAACGGAGTACCAAAGGGATATTTATGCTGCAAGGTAGCAGATAAATTGCTTGATGTTCAAGAGTTTATCTATGTAAACGATGATGCGCGTCGAGCTTTATGGAATTTTATCTGTCAGCATGATTCGATGGTGGACAAGGTAAAGATAGTAGCGCCATCGGATGATCAGCTTCCGTTTTTACTGAACAATCCACGGATTCACCAAGAGCACTATCCATACTTCATGGCACGAATTGTAGATGTTGAAAGCTTTTTAAAGCAATATCCGTTTAAAAACATGGAAGGTAGACTCACTCTATCCATAACGGATGAAAAAGCTGAATGGAACAACGGTACGTTCACTATCGATGAAGATGGTGTTACAAGAGATTCAAAAACGGGAGCAGAAGCATTAGTTATGGATGTACAAACGTTAGCAGCAGCTCTTTTAGGCTCACAAAAGCCTCAGTTTTTATTTTCATGCGGCAAAATCAAAGGAAAACAAGAAGACGTTGAATGTTTTGAAAAAATTATTACAAACAAGCCCGCAGCTTTCCTTGATTTCTTTTAATAGGTTACTGCTAAAAGTCAGTAGCTTATAAATGTTTTTTCTAATCTTTTGCAAGTTGATTGTAGCATAAGGTTGCCGACTCCTACGGGACGAGCGGTCAGGTGGAGACTCCTAATGGCGCAACGCGGCAGTCCGAAAAGTGGAAGTGACTCGTTCAGCCCCGACAAGCAAAAGGGAAATGGGCTTGGAAGGCGCACTTTGCCTTCTTGACCGTTTACCTTTTGACCTCGAGGGGCTAGTCACTGCAACTAGACAGGAGGCTCACCGTTCGCCCCGTGGAAAGCGTGCAACCTGGAGCGGAAATCAACCACTTTCAAGGACTAAAATATACGCTTAAGCAGCCTCGTCAAGCCTTATCCCTCATTGGATAAGGCTTATTTTAATTCAGCATGTTTCAGGGAAAACTGAGGGGGAAAAGGATAAGTAGACCCTTTTTCTAAAATAGGAGGTATTCATTCATGAGCGACAAGACAGATAAACAAAAGCAATCCGAGGACATCGCAGAGAAAAACTTTGAACTCGACAAGAAAAACAAATCAAAAACAGATAAGGAATTAGAAACCGTTCACGAGCAGATCAACGATACGTTCAATCAAGGTACTATTGATCAAAAAGAGATCAATAAAAAGGACAAAAACAAGGATAAATAGCGAAAAGCCTCTCAATCTCGAGAGGCTTTTTCTTATGACGTTCTAAATGAGTCTGGAAACTGCTTCATGATGCCATTCGTTATTTCATCGGCAAACATCACCATATGATTTTTGTTCTTATCAAAGATCACGATCTCGCCAGCATAATCTTTTTTAAGCCTTGCTGCAGCTTCGTCTGTCACATATTTCAGATGTGTGTATAGCATTTCTTTTACTTGTTGTTCTGACCAGTTTGGATTCGCTTTACTCATGAATTTAGCGATATCATCAGCGTTTCGATACCAATCTTTATTGATTTTCGCCGCTTTCGCCGTATCGCCTTTTTTCACTGCATCTACTAACTGCCCCGCGATGACAATATGCTCTGTTAATAATTTCCCGAGTTCGTTCCCGGCTTTATCTCCGTAATAGGGCTTGATGGAGTTACCGATATCGGTTTGATTCTGCAACAGTCTCTTTAATACAGCGTCTTGATCCTTAGCTCCTTCAGTCGCGCTAACAATGTAGGATCTCGTCCAATAAACATGGTCTTTCCACAGCCTTCTTTGCAAAGAATACAAATCAATCGCGTTCTGGCTATAACACGGTCCTTGAACTCTTTGCTTTGATTTGGCTTCTGCTGTTAATGGTGTTGTAAAAATAGGAACCGTTATTGCAAGCACCATAATCATACTTAGCATTTTTTTATACATATGAACTCTCCTTCATGTTCGATTCATATGTAGTTTGTATCGTTGCCATTTTTTCATTCTTAGAACATTAAAAAAGAACAGTGAACACTTTGCCCACTGTTCTTTAAAACCTTATACTTGGCGATTCCAATGACGATGTACGGAAATAGCTTCAGTAAAGTTTTTTACAAACTCATCTTTTCCTTCACCACTTACAACACCCGGTTCTCCAGCTAGTTCTGCTTCTTTTAGCCACTGAAGACCTTCATGAGTACCACCAATCGGTTTAAAATGCGCGAAGGCTTCATTAACGAAGTGCAAGGCATTTTTCTTAAACGTAGCACCATCACTTCCACCTACCACATAAATAGCATCAAAGGTAACGGAAGTCGCCGTTAAGAACGTATGCATGACCTCTAGCTCAGACCCATCATCCGCCGTTCGTTTTCCTAACTTATCACTGATACATTCACCTTGAATACCACTGCTCTTTAAAGATTGCAGGATTTCTGCTACTTCACCACTCACAGTTGACCCAACAATGACCCCTACTTTTCTTGTTTTTGGGCTTTTAACCGTATTCAGCTGGCTTAGAGCAGGTGAAGACTTCGTTACGGAAGATTCTTCTCCTTGAGGAGGTACAGCATCAATCGCTTCGGCAAAAGCAGTCGCAAGCTCCAAGCTCACGTTTGCAAACATATCAACGACTTGCTGTTGAACGGATTTACTCTTCACTTTACCGAGTTCAAAGCTAAAAGCATTCTTTAGATGCTGTTTTTCCGGCTCGCTCATACTGTTCCAGAAAAGAGTGGCTTGAGAGAAGTGATCTTTAAAGCTCTCGCTTCGGCCTCTGATCTTTCTTCCGTCCACTTTCTCTTGGTAATGAACATATCCGCCTTCTTCTTCTGGAGTAGGTGAAGGTGTGTTCGCTGCAAGTGAATTCTTATGATAGCTCACTTGCCCTCTGTTGATCGTCTGTCGTGATATTCCATCACGCTGATTGTTATGAAACGGACAAACAGGTCGATTGATCGGAAGCTCGTGGAAGTTCGGTCCTCCAAGACGAGACAGTTGTGTATCTGTATAGGAGAATAAGCGTCCTTGTAGAAGAGGATCGTTTGAAAAATCGATTCCCGGTACAACATGACCAGGATGAAAAGCGACCTGCTCCGTTTCGGCAAACACGTTATCCACGTTACGGTTTAACGTCATCTTGCCGACAAGTTTTACCGGCACATCTTCTTCTGGCCACAATTTCGTCGGATCTAAGATATCAAAATCAAAGTTAAATTCATCTTCTTCTGCAATGATTTGAAGTCCTAGTTCATACTCAGGGTAATCCCCATTTTCAATGGATTCCCAAAGGTCTCTGCGGTGAAAATCCGGATCTTTCCCGGAAATCTTTTGCGCCTCATCCCACACGAGTGAATGTGTTCCTAAGACTGGCTTCCAGTGAAACTTCACGAAATGTGCTTTTCCTTCGTCGTTCACAAGTCTGAACGTATGAACGCCGAACCCTTCCATCATACGAAAGCTTCGTGGAATCGCTCGGTCTGACATTGCCCACATTACCATATGAGCTGATTCTTGGTTGTTGGCTACAAAGTCCCAAAACGTATCATGCGCGCTTGCTGCTTGCGGCATCTCGTTATGAGGTTCAGGTTTTAACGCATGAACCAGATCGGGGAACTTGATCGCATCTTGAATGAAGAATACCGGAATATTGTTTCCAACAAGATCGTAGTTTCCTTCTTCTGTATAAAACTTTGTTGCAAAACCGCGCGCGTCACGCACCGTTTCAGCAGATCCACGTGAACCAGCTACGGTCGAAAAACGTACGAACGTTGGTGTTTTTTTAGAGGTGTCATTTAAGAAATCCGCTTTTGTAAATTCTCCTAAAGACTCATATAATTCAAACTCACCATGAGCCGCGAACCCACGAGCATGTACGATACGCTCTGGAATTCTTTCATGGTCAAAGTGAGTCATTTTTTCCCGAAAATGAAAATCTTCCATAAGTGTTGGACCACGTTCTCCCGCTTTTAGCGAGAACTCGTCTTCAGCAACTTTTAACCCTTGATTGGTCGTTAATTTTTTGCCTTTGTCATCTGCACGATACTGTTCCAGCTGTTCGTTCTTGCTGTTGCCGTTCACTTTATTCTGATCGCTCATATAACTAATCCTCTCTTTATGTATTTTCACATCACAAAGAGACCTTTCCCTACCTGTGTTGGAAGCAAACTGATATTTTATAAAAGTTCTACTCCTTTAAAATCAAAATAGTTACTGTTTCGTGTACCGAAACTGATCGTTTCATATACCTAGATGGGTATTATTTTATTTCAATCCAGAAGTTTAGCGACCCAATCCAGAAATTTCGGCTGTTTATCCACGAGATTAGTCGCTCAATCCAAAAGTTTTAGTCGTTTATCCGCAAGTTTACAATCCTCGACAAATTACGCACTCTCTATTCTTCTCACATACCCCGAATAACTACTAAAAGCTCATCATCATAAAAAAACGCAGCTGAGGATTCAGCTGCGCTCTCTAGTTACTTATTCATATGTGCAAGGAAATCCCCTAGCAGATCTTCCATTTCCTGCTCAGGACTTTGTGTTTCTTCTTTTTCTTCAGGCTCATCTCGCTTTGCACTGTTCCAATCGAATTGACTAAGGTCATCATCGTCAAAATCATCAGTTGAGTGTTCGGTTTCAAGTGGATTTTCATACTGCTCCAATGAATCCTCTTCACGCTCTACATCTTCCTGCAGATATAAGGCCTGGTCTATATCGGTTGAGTTGCTGTTTAAAGCCGCCAGTAAAGATGCTGTTCTTACAGGATTGGAAATGAGCTGATACAAAATATTACCTAACAAGGCCTCTGAATGCTCATGCTTCAACCAATCACGCTGCATCTTACTTAAATTTTTCGGCAACGGTATTGTAATCGTCTCTCGATCTCTTTGGATGTCTTGTCCAACACCTTGAAGAACATACTCTGAGATCTTGCTCGAAAAATTGCGCCTCTCCGTCTCTTTCAGCTTTTGAAGCTGCTTGATGACGTGATCTGGGGTGTCAGAGGGGATACGAAAAGCAATCGTTTTTCCTCTTGTAATCTCATTGGATGCTTTCTTGTCCATTTCATCACCCTTGTTTAAGCTTTAACGGCTTTTTTGTCTTTATCCTCGCTCTTTTTCTCTTTAGGCGCAGTTCTTTTTAAGTGATCAGAGATCAGCTTATAATAAGCGTTTGCCATCATCCAGATGCTTTCTTTTTCATCTTCAAAAAAGTCGATGTTGTAGCCATCCAGGTTATTGTTTAGCGTCTTGATATAATCTTTAAGTACGGCAGATCCTCCACCTACAAAATAGCAGATTTCAGTTTGCGAATTCTTTTGCCACACGTTGCGAAGAAGACGGTATTGCTTTTTCGCTAGGTCTACTAAAATACGATCTGTAATGTCATGAACACTCGTACGGCTACCACGAACCATGATGTGGTTGCGGTTCGTCTTTTTCGTAATGATATCGACTACATCACGTCGGCTGTCTAATTCCACGCCATGCTTAGAGCGGATTTCTTCTCTAATTTGTTCTAGCGCTTCAGAAACACCAAGGTTAAAGCCTTGAGCTTTATCATCATCAACGTTTCTATTCTTGATAACTGCGATATCTGTAGACAGACCGCCGATATCTTGAATAAGAATAGGTTTGTCGATCAGATCTTTGTTAGTAATGTTTAAATCGTTATCCATCACAAGGTTAATAAAAGCTGCGAATCCTTCTGGATACACTTTTACTTCTTCAAACTTTAAGTTTACTTTAATTCCTTGGTACTTAGGCGTTACTAAGAATTCTACTTGGTGAACAGATCCTAGTAGTTTTGAACGGTAACCCGCGTCCTTACCTTCTTTTACTTCACGTAGAGGAAGGCCAGTTCCTAAAATATAGCTTGTATCAATCACATTGTTGTTTTTCGTAAATGTTTTAGCATTATCTTCATTTACAGCATCAAGAGCCAATGCTGCGAAAAGCATGATCAATGTTTGATCTTCTTCTGATTTACTGCTTCCTGGATCTAGTTCAGTAGAGTTATCGCTCTTAGCAGCAAGCTGACCAACACGATAAATCACATTGTTTTCTTTTAGGGCAGGGGAGTGAACTCGAATATGTATGCCTTCTAAAGGATCTTTGCTGTCTAACTCCTCAATCCCGATTACAGGACGATCCTCAATATCTCTAGCAATTACGTTAGGGATGTTTAATTCATGTTCTAATGTACCGAAAATTCCTTTTAGTGAATCGTTACCTACATCAACTGCAGCAATTCTAGAATTACTCATGGGCGTACATCCTTTCTTTTTTCAAATCTTTATTTTGTTGCTATATAAATAGATTAGAGGGTTATTTAAAATTAAACAATGCCTATTTTTCTATTTAATACATTTGTAAACACGCAAACATTTTCTGTAAACTTGCAAACATAGTTGCAAACAATATACATTAATTGCATTAAACCCTTATACACCAACAAGTAAACAGTTTTGTAAACTTGCAAACAAATAAGCAAACAAATGCAAACGTATTTGTAAACTTGCAAACATTTTTGTTTGCATCCAAAAAACAGGTTATTAAATCGACTCTCCCCTACTCTTTTGACATGCTGATTATTTTATTTTAGATAGGGAAATCATGAATTATATTCTATTATTTGAAGGCCGAGGTGATCATTTAATGATTTCACTTGATAAACAACATGATCCACTCACTAACAAAAACTTGATAGCACACCTGAGAAAAAAGCACGCTCGTACAGAATCTATTGATTTAAAATCTTCAGAGAATCTGTTCAAAGATTCACTAAAAAAACATAGAAAACAGAATAGAAATTCTTTTGAATGGATCAAATATGCAACAAAAAGTATGGTTATAAAGAAAGTTCGCTACAAAGACGTCGAAACAACCGATTGGGATAAAGATGAACAAGATCGCATTTATCCTAGGTGGATCTCGAAGTTAAATGACCAGTACGAGATGCTTTATCGTTATATAAAAGAGGAAGTAAACGTAGCAGACTATGGAGCAGTTGGAGACGGAATAACCGATAATACGGAGGCTATTAAAAAAGCAATCGGCAAAGGAAGAGTAATTGTACGTATTCCAGCAGGAAAATTCATTACAAAAGGCATCAAATTGCCTTCGTGGACGATTCTAATAGGGGAAGGAAAAGGTAAAACGACCCTTCAACTGCATGATGATTGTCCTAAAGCAGAATGGTTGATTACAAATAAGAACCATTTCAAAGGGAACCGAAACATAGCTGTTAAAGGAATGACGTTAGATTGGAACATCCAAAGGTTAGATTCAGAAGAAAAAACAAGTGCAGGGAACAATCGATCGAGCTGTTTAACCTTCGCAAACGTCACTTATGGCTGGATGTTTGACATAGAAGCTGTTAATCCAGGTCTACACGGGTTTGATGTGTCCTCTTCCCTATATACTTACCTTGGGGACGGGACTCGCTCAAGAGGAGGAAGTAAATACATCTGGTTAGACAATCTCAACGGTTACGGTTTTGGTGATGATGGGATTACGACACACCATAGCGAATATATCTTTATCTCCAATTCCCATATGAGTGATCCGAGCGGCAGGTCTCATAGAAAAGGATTCTCGAACTCTAATGGCATTGAAATCGATGACGGTTCTCATAATGTTTGGCTTTTGAACAATTCAACAGCGCGCTGCTTTGGAGGTGTTGAGATTAAAGCACATCATAACGCTTCTGCTGCTACAAATGTACACATCTATGGTCATCTATCTGTGAACGATAACCGGTCCTACAATTTTCGTCATATCGGCCATCATAAGGATATAGATCCTGCGTCGAAAACAGCTCATCATATCTCAGCAACGAATCTCTTTAGCATTGCTCCTATATATACAGAGCTCTACGAAGATTCAACACCTCGCAGCCTTGTGATATCAGGATATAACCATGTTGTTATCAATGGTTTAACCGTAATCGGTGATCGCACATATAACTATGATGGACACCCGCTAATCGCCATTCAATATCGCGCTCGTAACGTAATCTTAAACGATGTTGTCGTAAAAGATTTTACAACCTCTGGACCTGCAGTAAAAGTATACGGAGGACCTCATCGTGCCAATGATGTAACATTAAAAGGCATTCGTTGCGATCATCATTTTGTAAAAGCGATAGATATTGCTTCAGACATCGAGGAAGCTGTAACTGAAGAGATTGTAATTGAAAAAGAGACATCTAGCACTACTTAGATGTCTCTTTCCCTTTGTTATAGGACTTTTTCAAGTTGAATGTCTAATGGTTCTCTTTTGAAAATACGCTCATTCACTTCTTCTGCCGGTGAACACCCTACAGCGCGATAAAACGATTGTGATTCAATAGACGGATGCGATGCAATATAGAGTTTCTTACCACCTAGCCTCTTTGCTTCATGACAGCATGAAGCAAAAAGCTTTCTCCCTATCCCCGTACCCCGTATGTCTTTTGAGACATGTAGGTATGGAAGCTCTACGTATTGCGCATCGGAACCAAAGCGTTCACTTTCAACATTCGCAAATCCTACTAACTGCTTCTCTAGCCATGCTGCAACAACTACTCCCCCGCTGCTTACACATTTTCTTAACTCCTGAATGATCTGTAACTTCCTTTCGTGAGACCAGTCATCAATAAAATAATCATCCTTCATTTTGTAGATTTTATCCTCTACATACCAAACCTGCTTTGTTTGCTGATATCGGTTAAATCCATTTAGGAAATCCTCGGTTAGTTCGATTAGGCTTACTACGCTACACGTTACAAGATTCTTCATATAGCTCCCTCACTTAATGATCATCCCTTTCGATAGAAAGTCCTTCAACATGACGCTTTTTCATAGCGTTATCCTTTTTTCTATTTTCCTTTGACTCAAAAACGATGTCCATATCATAATTGTCTGGATACAGCATTTTACTCTCAATATGAAGTTTTAGACGCTTTTTGTGAATGATATGTTTACTCTCTCCAACTAAAACACCTAGTTCACCGTGATCATTCTCTAATTTGTACACAATTCCTGCCGCTTTAAGACTTGATACAAAAACACGATCACCGATATGAAAAACGTCCTCAGGATGCACTGTGTTTTTTTGTATATTTACATGCTGTTTTTTAACATTTGCTTTTGCCTTTTCTCTCAAACTAGCTAGCTCTCCATATTGTGCTGTGGAAAACTTAACATCTCTATCTTTGTCCACATGTGGATAACTATTATTTTGGGTCACCTGTTGTGCACGGTGGATAATTTCATCGTCCATCCCCAACTTTTTTGCGATCGAGAAAGCCTGACTCTTCCCTGCTTTACCTATAATTAAAGAATACGTAGGCTGAAGCGTCTCAAGATTAAATTCCATCGATCCATTTTCAAATCCAGGTGTAACGGCAGCAAATTCTTTTATTTCACTATAATGAGTGGTGGCTAAGATCATACTTCCTTTGCTGTACAATCTTTCAAGGATAGCAACGGCAAGCCCCATTCCTTCAGAAGGATCTGTTCCAGCACCTAGTTCATCTAAGATGACTAGATCCTGTGGTCCTGCATCTTTTAAAATGGAGATGATTGTCGTCATATGAGAAGAAAACGTACTTAAGGATTGTTCGATACTTTGCCCGTCTCCAATATCAACAAAAACGTCTCTGAATACGGCAAATTCACTATCTTCATCAACAGGTACATGGAGCCCTGTTTGAACCATTAACGTTAATAAACCTACTGTTTTAATGGCTACCGTTTTTCCTCCTGTATTAGGACCAGTGATCACCAGTGACTGATAACTTTTTCCTAAATTAAAATGTAATGGAACACATTTTTCACCGATCAACGGATGTTTGCCGTTTATGATACTTATCACGTTTTCTTGGTTCCACTGAACTCCATTAGCATCTAATGTCCTGCTGTACTTCGCTTTTGCAAAAATAAAATCGTAATGAATCATCGCTTCAATCGTAATGTGCAATTCTCTCTCATACCCCGCTACCATACCTGTGAGCACGCCTAGAATCATAGAGATCTCAATCTCTTCTTCTGCTCTAAGCATACTGATTTCGGTTTGAAGTTTTCGGATATCATGAGGCTCTATAAATACTGTAGCACCGCTTGAAGAACTATCCAGCACTTGGCCGTCAATATTTCGCTTGTACTTACTCTTAACCGGAATGACATAACGACCATCTCTCATGGAAACGATCTGATCTTGTAACATATCACGATAAGCAGAGGACTTCATCATGTTATCGAGCTTCGACTTAATTCTTTCTTCGACAACAATAATCTTTTTTCTAACTTTTAATAAAGCTTTGCTAGCATGGTCATCGACTCCACCGTTACGAATACAGCGATAGATCTCCTCTTTTAAATCACTTAGGTCAAACATAGAATACGCATAAGAAGATACGCTAGGTCCTACAGAAGTTTTGTCTCTCATGAATCGCTGCATTCGGCTTACGTTTTCTAAAAGTCCAAAAATTAATGTGAGCTGTTCAGGGGTTAGGTTCAATCCTTTCTTTGGTATCTCTAGAACTTGCTCCAAACCGTTGAGATTAGCGATAGGAACACTGGCACTCTTCTCTAAAATACGTTTTGCCTCTGTCGTATCGAGCATCCATGATTGAATCACAGACAGGTTTGAAGATGGTTGAAGCTTTTCAATATGTTCTTTTGTAGCTCTATTTAATGCAAAAGACGCAAGTTGTTCTTTAATTTTGTTATATTCAAGCATGTTCATTGTTTGTGTATTCAATGGATCTACCTCCAAAATTTTTAATAGCATAAAACAAGTTACTTTATAAGTCTGTTTGTTATCCCCTCCTCTTAACAGAGGCCAGGAAACGTGCCAATAAAAAAAGACAGAAATGAACATGTCATTTCTGCCTCATAGATAGACTTCACCCTTAAAAAACGCATAAAAAAATCGGCTCATAAGAAGAGTCCGCAGCATCAAGGGTTTGAGTATGATGGCTTGTATCTGACCGCTGTTCTTAACTATTGGTGGCAAACAAAAGACATAGCAAATAAACCGGACAATCCGTTTCATTTTTTCTTTTGTAGACCGATATCCAAATTGTTTTAGTTAAGAACGACAACGCTCACAAACACACCATCCCTTCCATTGAATTACCAATATCATATGTAATTGTTTTACAGTTGTCAACTTAATAAAAAGAGACCAGTTTTTCAACTGGTCTCTTTCCATTAGGCTGTTTTCGAATTCAATGCTGCTTTTGAAATATATAATTGGACAGATTATTGGCTGAAATGGACAGATTACGGTGCAGATTGGACAGATTATGTGGCCAATCGGACAGATTAATCTTTGAATTGGACAGATTAATCTACGAATCAGACAGATTACCGTCACCATCAACAAAACTACCTCTACACAGGGGCAGTTTTAAAGCGTAGACAGGCATGTGGGTAGCGCGCAAACACCTCAAAGTGTGCTTACTGTCGACTTTTTAGAAAATACTGTCCACTTTTTGAGTTTTACTGTCCACTTTCGATGAAATACTGTCCACTTTTACACATTTACTGTCTACTTGGCCATTTTTACTGTCCACTTCCATTCACCACGCACTTTTAGGAGTAAACAGTCTTCCATTACGACGTAATCGATCGATCTTTATCCTTCTTGATCTGTTTACTTCTCAACTGACCGCAAGCCGCATCGATGTCTGTACCGTGCTCTTGACGAATCTTACAGTTGATTCCGTTCTTCTTGAGCGTATCGTAAAACGCGAGAACCGATTCTTGGTCACTTCGCTGATACTGGCTGTGTTCATCAACTGGGTTATAAGGGATCAAATTGATATACGTTTTTTTCTTTTTATCTTGGAAAAGAGCTGCGAGTTCCACGGCTTCTTCTACATGATCATTTACATCTTTTAATAAAATATATTCTATTGTAATCCTGCGATTTGTTTTCTCGATATAATAGTTGATCGCATCCATCAGCTTTTCAACAGGGAAAGCTCGGTTGATCTTCATAATTTTCGTACGCAGTTCATTGTTTGGTGCATGAAGGGATAATGCGAGATTTACGGGAATGTTCACATCTGCAAACTCGTACATTTTATTTACGATTCCACTCGTAGACACTGTAATATGTCTCGATCCAATCGCTAGACCTTTTTGGTCGATCATAATTTTAAGAAAATCAATCATGTTCTCGAAGTTATCAAAAGGCTCACCGATTCCCATTACAACGATATGACTTACCTTTTCTCCTTCACCTGCAGCGTCCAAATGATGCTGCACGTTCATGATTTGCTCAACGATTTCCCCACTTGAAAGATCTCGTGTTTTGGTTAACAAACCACTTGCGCAAAAACTGCAGCCGATGTTGCAACCGACTTGAGTGGTTACACATACCGATAAACCGTATTTGTGTCTCATCAGTACAGTTTCGATCAAGTTGCCATCATTTAATTTAAAGAGAAATTTTACCGTTCCATCAGATGCTTCCTGCTTAACGTGCTCCTGAAGCGTTTGAATGGTAAAGTTTTCGGTTAATAAATCAATACAATCTGCTTTGATATCGACCATGTCCGAAAACGTGGTTACTCGCTCTCTATATAAATAGTTCCAAACTTGTGAAGCGCGATATGGTTTATAGCCATGTTGCCCGAGCCATTCAGTTAGTTGTTCTATTGTTAATCCATAAATGGAATTTTTGTTCATGTAAAAAGACCTCTTTTCACTACCTGTAAACTTATTCTTCTATAGTACTAAACATTTCACTATGTACACAATGGTTGAGCCTCTTTCCCAGCACCTTACAATTTTTTTATTTTTTTTGAGCATACTACGTAAGTAAATTTCCGCACTACTTTTATACACTTTTTATACCCTATTTATGCATAGATATAAGCCATTATGCCCATATAGGGTGTAATTTCCATTTACGTATGCATAAGAACCTGTAATAATAGATAAGCCGAAAACTTTTGACAATAATAAATATTTCAAAGTATTATATTTAATGTACTAAGAGGAGGTTGTCATATGTCAGACATCAATAGACAGAAAATTGTGGATAGTGTCCCGCAAAAAGGATTCTTTGGACACCCTAAAGGTTTGTTCACTCTTTTCTTCACAGAGTTTTGGGAGCGCTTTTCTTACTACGGAATGCGTGCAATCCTAATTTACTACATGTACTATGAAGTTTCAAAAGGTGGTCTAGGGATTGAAGAGTCCACTGCACTAGCAATCATGTCCATTTATGGTTCACTTGTATATATGTCCGGTGTAATCGGTGGTTGGTTAGCAGACAGAGTTTTTGGTACTTCTAGAGCTTTATTCTATGGTGGTATTTTGATCATGATTGGTCATATCGTCCTAGCTGTATTACCAGGCGATCTGACTATGCTGTTTATTTCCATGGTCTTCATCGTTTTAGGTACAGGTTTACTTAAACCTAACGTATCCAGTGTTGTTGGTGATATTTATGCTCCTGGCGATACTCGTCGCGATGCAGGTTTCAGTATCTTCTACATGGGGATCAACCTTGGTGCCTTCATATCTCCATTAATCGTTGGGGAAGTTGCTAAAAAGAGTTTCCACTTAGGTTTCGGTATCGCAGCTGTTGGTATGTTATTAGGACTAATCGTATTTGCTGTAACAAAGAAAAAGAATCTTGGGCTTGCAGGTACGTATGTGCCTAATCCATTAACTCCAGCTGAGAAGAAGAAAGTATCAATTATCGTTGGTATTTCTGCAGTTGTACTAGCTGTTATTTTAGGTACAACCATCCCAGCAGGTATTTTCACACTTGAAGTATTCATTACACTAGTTGGTATTTTTGGTATCGCGATTCCTACTATCTATTTTGTGGTTATGTATCGCAGTCCAAAAACAACGTCAGACGAGCGTTCAAGAATTATCGCGTACATCCCGCTATTCATCGCTGCTGTTATGTTCTGGGCGATCCAAGAACAAGGTTCGACGATTCTTGCAGCTTATGCGGACAAGCGTACAGATTTAACATTTGCAGGACTTGAGATTTCACCAGCTTGGTTCCAATCTCTAAATCCACTATTCATCATTACACTTGCTCCATTATTCGCATGGATGTGGGTAAAGCTTGGTACACGTCAACCGTCAGTACCTAAGAAGTTTGCACTCAGCTTGTTATTTGCTGGATTATCTTTCTTAGTCATTCTTCTTCCTGCTTACTTTGGTGGAGAAGATTCACTAGTAAGTCCATTATGGTTAGTGCTTAGTTACTTTATCGTTGTTATCGGTGAGCTTCTATTGTCTCCAGTAGGACTTTCTGCAACAACGAAGCTTGCTCCAGCAGCGTTCTCTGCACAAACAATGAGCTTATGGTTCTTAGCAAGTGCAGCTGCACAAGCGATCAACGCACAAATCGTTAAGTTCTATTCTGCAGAAACAGAAATGATGTACTTCGGTACGATCGGTGGAGCTGCGATTGTGTTATCACTTATCCTATTCGTCATCTCACCTAAGATTCAAGAGAAGATGAAAGGTATCCGTTAATCTTAAAATTTGAAACCACTGATGTGATGGTCCACCATTATGTCAGTGGTTTTTTTATATTTAAAACGCTCTTTTTAGATAGTTGCAAGCAGAAACTTCCAGAGGCATCCTTGAAAGATGATTGGAACGCAAGGTGCGAGACTCCTGGGGGATCAGCGGGACAGGTGAGACTCTTAATAGCGCTATGCGCTAAGAGGCTCACCGCACGCCCCCCCGGAAAGCGAGCATCCTGGAGTGGAAATTATCTACCTTCTTAACTTAATTTTAGATTGGACAAACATAAAAAAGAAGCTTATCAACTAAGCTTCTTCATCCTTAATTCATCCATCCATGCAACAATCCAAGTAGTGTGAAAATCACTAGGTGGTCTCCGATTGCAATGATAAAAGACTTCCCTGTCAGTAAACCGAAAAGTGTGTTTTTATAATAGACCATCGTAATCAAGATCCCTATGATGAACCCAACCATGAGTCCTTCTGCTGCACTATCAGCTCCAAATAATCCGATAAGATAAGACATAAGAAATGAACTAATAAAGGCAACGATTACGGAAAAAATGTATTTAAAAGGTCCTGTCTCACCATTTTCCTTTTTCTTTCCGAGTATCGTTGAGTAGTAGATGCCTCCGTAGATCATATATAAAAGTCCCCCAGCGATAATCGCTGTCGTGTTTAATAACACTCCGTTTAGTTCCATAATGGCCCCCTCGTTATTTTGGTTCAATGGCTAGGGCAATCGCTTTAATCTTACTTTCCCTTTTTAACGTGTCTCCGTCCTGTTGGATCTCTATGACTTCTACTGGATTACTTAAATATTTAAACCCGCTTCTTGGCAGCCAATAGCTATACAGTTCAGAGTAGCAGTCAATTATCAGATTGCGTTCTGAATAATCGACAGGTTCATCAAATTCATATACTACATGCTTTCCACCAACAAACTTAGATGTATCATCAGACGCGATCGAATCAGCTATAGATTCACTGATCGTAATATGACAATCATAACGGCATTTGTCAGGAGGCGTGATGTATGGATTGTTTCGCGGTACGCCGAGAAACAACGTATGTGAATTAATCAAATTTCTTGATTCACACCATTTATGAACTTCTTCCCAAGCTTCAGAAACCCCACTCGTGTACATCCCAAAGTGGTGACCTTTAATCGTAGCGCTGTTTGGAAAAGTTTCAATTCTTATTTTAGATAAATCTAGCCATTTAAACTCATTATAAGGAGCATTCTCCTCTTTTTCTTTCGATGGGTTGCGAACTTGTTTAGATTTCTTGCTATCTTCATATTCCCGAGGAAATTGCTGGAGATAAGCTCCTTCTCTCCAGTTTTTCGGGCTCGTTTTGAAATAAGATTGGAAAGAATACGTAAAATACGATAAGGAAGAGAATCCACACAACATCGCAATCTGCGTGATGGGGATATAGGATTCATAGATCAATCGATGTGCCGCGTTCTCCAATCGAAATCTTTTCACATAGGCAGCTGGTGTTTCACCAACGATACTTTTAAAAATCCGTTGAAAGTGAAAAGGAGAATAAGTAGAGATGCCAGCCAGTTTTTCTAAAGATAAAGAATCCTCTACATGCTCTTCAATATATTCCAAAACTCTGAATATCTGTTTTCGTTGCTCACGCTCAACATTCATAAACTGTACTCCTTTTTCATGCTAGTTCTTAAATTATAAACGAATCTCTGTATGTATTTGTAAATGTATTTTTTTTAGCATCCATTTTTTAGAATCGTCCAAACCATTGAGACAAGCTTGCGTAAGATAGAGTAGAGAAGAAAACATGACTGATTGTTCTTTTTCTCAACAGTTCGCTTATAGAAGGGGGTGTCTATAGTGAGCTTAATCGGTAGCCTATTAGGATTTAAGAAAAGAAAAAAAGGTAAGAAACAAGCAGCATAAGTAAGTAAAAAGCCGGAGACTCTCTTCGGCTTTTATATGTTTTAAGAACACTATGTTACATAGAGCCTTTTTCACCAGAATTAGGACGGTATCCAGACCCCTTTCAAGGACAAGCACATATAGTACAAGCAAGGGGGATTTTTAATAAATAATAGTTATGTTCTAATGTAACCTATGTGTTTCTGAAGTGAATCATCTTCTATTTATTTCTTTATATCTTCCCTTCGTAAAGTAATATAAGGGGGAATATAATTGTATATTCGCAAACGGGTACCTGGTAAGGATGATCCTTTTTTAGTTGATATGGTAGTAAGTAACTTTCAAGTCCGTAAAAACGTGATTGAAATGATTATAAAAATGGCCAACGAGGTCATGATTGTCTGTGATAGCAATGACACGATTATTGGTTTTGTATGTTATCGATTCAGAATCGGCCCTACGATTTTTGTGGATTATGTTGTGTTAGATACTAAGCATCAAGGAAAAGGGATCGCTACCTCATTTCTTCCCGTATTTGAGAGTCACCTTATGAAACAAGGGATTCGTACTGTTTTTGGTACCGTTGATGAAGAGAACACGGATGCACTAAAAACCTTCCAGCATTGGGGCTTTAAGGTACAAGGTCAACTTGGTTCTAGTATCGTCATTCAAAAGGATCTTTCAATGCCTACTTCTAACCAAACAAATGGAGTTTATTCTAATTCGAGTGTTAGAAAGCTCGCTACTCCTCCATCGCTTCGCTAAGTAATGGATAATAATTAAGCAGATCTTCTTTGTAAGGTCTGCTTTTTGTATTGTTATCGTATTCTTGGATGCTCGTTGACAGTAATTGATTTACGCTCCAGGTTGCTCGCTTTCCATGGGCCGAACGGTGAGCCTCCTGCCTAGTTGCAGTGACTAGCCCCTCGAGGAAAAGTGAATAGAAGGTGCTCTTTACCTTCATGCTCTATTTAAAAAAGCCAACTTATGATTTAACGAAGCGAAAATCATAAGTCGGCTTTTTAACGTTTATAGTAAGAATAAATAAGTCTTATTGTTCTTACAGATCTAAGAGATTCTGACGTCTCGTCTTTTTAGATCCATTCACCTGATTGTTGTTTGGATTGAAAATTTCTTCAATGTATCTTTGATTCCAATCACTATTAAAATCTTTATCAGAGCAGATACAGCCACTTAAATCATATCGGAAAAGGCCACAGTGCGGGCAGTTACTCATATTAATCCCCCCTTGAGTCAACATAACGTATTCTATGAGCATTTAAGAGAGTTGGTAACGGCTTTCGTACAGCTTTTCCACGAAATAATAAGCTGATTTTTTATGGAGTTACTTGTTCATCCAATCTGGCTTATGAAACTCTTCAAAATCACTTTGTATGACTTTTTTGAACGAATCTGACTCTACCGCCGCTTTAAGATCTTTTGCCAGCTGTGAATTCTTATCTTTCTCTAGCACAACGAATCGATTGATGATCTCCTCTGGAAGTTTATCTTTTACAAGCGCATCCTTTAGATCTAGACCCGATGAAATTGCAAAGTTTCCGTTTACAGCAGCTATATCTACCGAGTCTAGCGTTCTTGGAGTTTGAGCAGCTTCAACAGGCTGGAACTTCAAGTTCTTTGGATTTTTTGTCACATCTTTTTCTGAGACTCTTAACGGGTTTGCTGAAGAATCGATTTCAATTAGTCCATTGTCTCTCAAAACAGTAAGTCCTCTTGCTAAATTCGTAGGATCATTGGCTAGTGAAACCGTACTTCCATGCTTGATCTCGTCTATAGACTTGAATTTTTTAGAATAGATACCGATTGGTGCAGTGGGTACGGTAACAACTGAAGCTAGTTTCATATCATTCTCTTCTGAAAAAGCGTCCATGTACACTTTATGCTGAAACAGGTTTGCATCTAGCGAACCGCTCTTTAAAGAGATGTTCGGTTGTACATAATCATTAAACTCTTTCACTTCAACGCTGTATCCTTTTTTCTCTAGGTATGGCTTCACGCCTTTTTCAAGCATGTCGCTGTAAGGCACGGTTGCGCCGAGCGTGATCTCTTTACTTTCTTTTTCACCCGAAGCGCCACATCCCGCTAAAACGCCGATTAATAAAGCTGCTGTAAGAAATATGTTAAATCGTTTCATATGTTTTCTCTCCTCACTCACTCTCTATTTATTTACTTTCCGTTAGCACCGGTCTAAATCTAGCTGCAGGATGATCGTTTGGCAGCAGCGGCTGTCCGGGTGAGAATAGTTTCTCACGAAGCGTGCCACTGTTGTACTCTTTTTTATAGAGTCCTCTTTCTTGAAGAACAGGTACAACAAGCTCCACGAAAGCTTCTAAGTCTCCTGGTGTTACGAGGTGATTAAGGTTGAAACCATCCACCCCAGACTCTTCAAACTGCTTTTGTATCCCATCCGCTACCTCTTCTGGATTGCCGACTATAAAACTACCTTTGTCAGGTGACTCGAAGCGATTCAATACCTCTCCTACTGTTAACGGTTTAGGAGCATCCGTAGTGAGGGTAGCGGCCTTATAATGTCCGCCTTCTGTTGATTTATTGTACGAGAATGGAAGTTCCGGATCTAAATCTTCATATTCCGCGATATCATATCCACTTGCTCCATATTGAGCTTTTGCAGCATCGGCACTCCAAACACTTGCATACTCATTGAATTTTTCCTCGGCTTCCTCTGTCGTTCTTCCTACCACCACGTTTAAAAAAGAAAAGATCTTAATGTTTTCTGGATTTCGGCCTTGTTTTGCAGCGAGCTTACGGATATCGTCAGCATAAAATCGAATTCTCTCTGGCGTTGGACCACCTACAAAAATACATTCAGCATGCTTGGCCGCAAAGTCTCGTCCACGCTCAGACGTTCCCGCTTGGTAGATCACAGGTGTCCGCTGGAAAGAAGGCTCGCTCAAGTGAGGTCCTTCAACGCTGAAGTATTGCCCCTCATGATTGATCTCATGTACCTTACCGGGATCCACTAATTTATTGTTTTCAACATCTTCTACAACTGCTCCATCTTCCCAGCTGCTCTCCCAAAGCTTATACGAAACATCCAGATATTCATCCGCGATGTTATACCGTTCATCGTGCTTGATCATATTCTGCAATCCAAAATTCCTCGCTGCGTTCGGCAAGTAAGAAGTGACTACATTCCATGCGATTCGCCCATTCGTTAGGTGATCTAGCGTAGAAAAACGACGTGCGTTGCCAAATGGCTGCTCATAGGTTGTGCTCACCGTCACAGCAAAAGACAGGTTCTCTGTTACGCTTGCCATGGCCGACACGAGAAGTGCCGGATCGTTTAATGGAACTTGAAGCCCATCACGAATAGAAGGAGCTTTACTTTGTTTATAAACGTCATAAATCCCTAACACATCCGCAAAAAATACAGCGTCAAACTTTCCTCTTTCTAAAAGCTTCGCATAGTCGATCCAGTAATTCAGATCTTTATAGCTTCTATGTCTCTTGTTCTCCGGATGCTTCCAAAGACCATGAGAATTGTGCATGGCACTTGTCATCTCAAACGCGTTTAACAAAATTTCTTTACCCAAAATAATTTCCTCCATCCGATTTTTTTGTACCCGCTCCAAGAGAAAATAAAAAAACCTCTTCAGCGATGAGAAGAGGTTGAAAAAATACGCGAAATAAAACATACGTATATAGATCTCCTCTTATCTTTCAAGCTTTCGCCTGCTGGAATTGGCACAATCCTAAAAATAGTTGTTGCCGAGGCTTCAAAGGGCCAGTCCCTCCACCTCTCTCGATAAGGAATCGATATTATTCAATTTAGTAACGAAATATACAGGAATAAAAATAGACTGTCAATGGAATTTAGAGAAATAAAATAATTTTCTTAACAATCAGTTTTTAGTTGACAGTGGTTTGCTTTATCCTCTATAGTGATGACTAATAATTAAATAATGTATCTTATCAAGAGTCAGGGGAGGAACTGGTCCTACGATCCTGCAGCAACCGCTTTTTATAAAGAAAGGTGCTATTTCCAGCAGATGTTTTTTGAATGTCTGATAGATGAGAGAGCGTGTTAGCATATGGAATCTACGTCCTCTTTCGTCTTTGAAAGAGGGCTTTTTTATTTTTGGTGTCCTTCGCTGTACTTGTGAGCGTATGATTTTCGCTCCAGGTGCTCGCTTTCCGTGGGGCAATCGGTGAGCCCCTTGCCGCTTCGCGCCCTTAAGGGTCTCACCTGACCGCTTGTCCCACAGGAGTCTCGCACCTTGCGCTCCAATCAACCTATCTAAGATGTCTAATAACAAAACCAATCTACTAAAACCTTACTGAAAAAAATTTAGGAGGGAACTATGAGCTTACCTTTGAGAAAAGCCACTGAGATAGATCATTTTGAAGAAGCGATTAATACTGCTCTAGCACTGAAAGAAGCGTTTAAGAAACGCGCAGATTATGTAGATCAAGAAGGCATTTTTCCTTATGAGAACTTTCAAGATTTAAAGAATCATGATTTTCTTTCTCTTACCATCCCAAAAGAATTTGGTGGTAAAGGATTAAATCTAGTTGAATTCTTAACCATTCAAGAGCATTTAGCCGAGGGAGATGCTCCTACTGCTCTTTCTCTTGGCTGGCATCTCGGTACTCTTTTAGATGCGGCTGAAAATCGTCACTGGAACGGAGATGCATTCGCTGATCTCAGCCGAAAAGTTGTTGAACAGAAAGCACTCATTAACTTGGCACAAACAGAGCGTGCGACGGGAAGTCCGTCTCGAGGCGGTATTCCTACTACAACTGCAGACAAGAAAGCAGATGGATGGCTGATCAACGGAAGTAAAGCTTTTACTTCTATGGCAGAAGCACTTGATTACTCAGTCATTACAGCTACCATCTCAGAAACCAATCATAAAGGATTTTTCTTAGTGAATCACCGTGATAAAGGGGTTTTTGTAAAAGAAACATGGGACAGCATCTCGATGAGAGGAACAAAAAGTGATGACCTTCTTTTGAAAGACGTTTATGTACGAAAAGAAAATCTTCTAGGCGTAGAGGATGGGAAGAACCTCATACCTAAAGGCTGGTATCTTCAGGTGCCTGCTGTGTACCTAGGTATCGCAAGAGCAGCGCGGAATTACGCGATTGAATTTGCGTCAGAGTATAGCCCTAACACTTTATCAGGACCGATCTCAGACGTACCAGAGGTGAGAAGAAAGATTGGTAAGATAGAACTTGAGCTATTCCAAGCAAGAACGATCCTTCATGCCGTTGCTGAAAAATGGGTAAACCACCCTGAACAACGTCAAAATCTAGGTACAGAACTCGCTGCCGTTAAACATTCTGTAACAAATAGTGCGAACAAGGTCGTTGATCTCGCGATGAGAATCGTTGGGGCTCGTAGTCTTTCTGTACAAAATCCGCTTCAGCGGCATTTTCGAGATGTAAGAGCCGGCCTTCATAATCCACCAACAGATGATGCGATCGTTTATTCGTTAGCGGATGCAGCGCTTAAGTAAAAGAAGTCAACTGACAGATTCATGTTAAACTAAACATTTTTTTATATGATGAGATTTAGATCACCATAGGTTATTATGGATACAATATATTTCCATATCAACTCATAAAAGGGTGGTTTAATTTGAGAGCGCTTCTTACATTCACTTATTTACAAGCACTTTCTTGCATCTTTCCAGTCATCATCTTTGGTGCGTTAGCTCTTTCAAAATTCGTCAGCATTCCGTTCATCCCTCGATACGATTTCATACTCCTTCTTTGTCTCCTTACACAAGTTGCCATGATCGTAACGAAACTTGAAACGATAGATGAACTTAAAGTCATCTGTGTCTTTCACTTGATTGGACTTGCTCTAGAGCTATTTAAAGTTCACATGGGGTCTTGGAGCTATCCTGAAGAGGCTTATTCTAAGATCTACGGTGTACCTCTTTACAGCGGTTTTATGTATGCAAGTGTTGCGAGCTATATTTGCCAAAGCTGGCGGAGGTTAGACCTTCAGATTAAGGGCTGGCCGAATCCCCTCTTTTCTTTTGGGATATGCGTACTGATTTATTTTAACTTTTTTACTCATCATTATTTGTTTGATGCCAGATGGATTCTAATCCTGCTCTTATTTCCTATCTTTTATAAGACTGTTGTTCATTATACGATCAACGAACGTGTTTATAAAATGCCGATCCTTCTTTCGTTTTTGTTGATCGGATTTTTTATCTGGATCGCTGAAAACATTACAACGTTTCTCGGAGCCTGGCAGTATCCCAATCAAGAAGCCTCTTGGTCACTCGTGCATATTGGTAAGATCAGCTCCTGGTTCTTGCTCGTGATCATCAGCATCATTATCGTGGCACAATTAAAGCGCATTAAAAGCCACCAAGACGATATTTTCACACATACGAAACACCTATAAGCTGCGGCAAGCTTATTAGGTGTTTTTTCTTTGTTAAGATCCTCCTCAAGTAATCTGCATGTATAAGATGTCCTCTCCATATGAATACAGAGATGACGATTGAACCTTCTTATAGAGAGGAGCTCATCACATGGATAACGACAAAAAAGAGCACAAGCAACGAAGACCAATGCAGATTCCTCAGCCGATTCGCAGTGATGGTGCGGGCGCGACCGATTTAGGACCTCGCGACATTATGCGTGATATACAAAATCCGGATATGTTAGTTTCACCTGCAACAGATGCAGGAACTGTCCCAAATTTACGGTTTTCCTATTCTGATACACATATGCAATTAAATTTTGGAGGCTGGTCGAGAGAGATTACGGTTCGTGAGCTTCCTGTCGCAAAGACGCTTGCTGGAGTAAACATGCGTCTGACCCCAGGTGGTGTAAGGGAGCTTCATTGGCATCAAGAAGCGGAATGGGCTTATATGATATTAGGCCGTGCTCGAATTACCTCGGTTGACCAAAACGGCAGAAATTTCATCGCCGATGTAGGTGAAGGTGATCTTTGGTACTTCCCTCCCGGCATTCCGCATTCGATTCAAGGACTTGAAGAAGGTTGTGAGTTTTTACTCGTATTCGATGATGGAAATTTCTCCGATCTGAGCACATTCTCTATTTCAGATTGGTTTGCACATACACCGAAAGAGGTGCTTTCAGCAAATTTCGGTATACCGGAAAGCGCATTCGCAAACATTCCGACTGAACAACGTTATATTTATCAGTCTACGGTTCCCGGTCCGATTGAAACACAAGCCGTACCTGATCCATATGGAACTGTACCGTTGAGCTTCACGCACCGTTTAATGGCTCAAAAACCACTCGTTACACCCGGTGGTACCGTTCGTATCGTAGATTCTACGAACTTTCCGATCTCACAGAGAATTGCTGCCGCTTTAGTAGAAATAAAACCCGGCGGAATGAGAGAGTTGCATTGGCATCCGAATAATGATGAGTGGCAATATTATTTAGCCGGTCAAGGGCGGATGACCGCTTTCGCTGGAAATGGAACGGCACGAACTTTTGACGTACGAGCCGGAGATGTAGGATATGTTCCGTTCGCATTTGGTCATTATGTGCAGAATACCGGAAATAAGAGTTTATGGTTTTTAGAGATTTTTAAAAGTGACCGTTTTGCAGATGTTTCATTGAACCAATGGATGGCTTTAACACCTAAAGAAATCGTGCAGAGTAATTTAAATGCTAGTCCTGAACTCATGAATTCCCTTCGAAAAGAAAAATGGCCAGTTGTAAAATATGATTAATGCATGATACAGAAAGTCACCTTTTAACAGCGGTTAGGACACTCTAATCGCTTTCTTTCATTCTTTCTAGTAAATTACCTTCCCCTACCTCTATTCATACACACCACTTACAACTTGTCCGCATAATCTACTAGTAATAATCTATTAGATTATTCTCTAATTTATTTTCTAGATTAGAGTGAAAATAGGAGGGAAAGTTTGTATGTACTACCATTATGATCAGAATCCGTACGCACATATGAAAAGAGATTGTGAGTGCAAGCATAGAAAGGTTCAGCCTTGTCAAAAGGTTTCTGCCTTTAAAGCGGTTAAAGATCTGTTTCAATTTATTTTAGGATCTACACCAAATCAAGTGATATATCCGGTAGAGGTCTTTGATAGCAACAATGAATACAATCCAGATACATCAACGTTTGTTCCAAAGAGCCATGGCATCTATACGTTCACAGCAAGTATCTTTTTGCCGATTTATACTGGAACACCCTATTCTGCATTCGTTGGCATCCGTGTAAACGGCGAGATTGTTGCAGGAAATCAAGAAATGATTACATCGCCAAACGCGATTGTCGCTACGTCATCTCTCGTCGAGTTAAGAAGAGGCGATGAAGTTCAAGTAGTCGCTTCGAGTCCATCAGGTGCAACGATAGAAATAGAAGTAAATCCAATTGCCACTCGTTTTGAGGGTGCGAAGATAGGTTAAGCAGGTTTTAAATACAGACAGGCAAAATAAACCGCAACGAACCTTGTTACGGTTTATTTTGCCTAAATTTAATCAATGTCTATTAATTTTTATTAAAGCTTTTGCTGGAGTAATGTATTCCGTAGCATCAATCGAAAAATCCGATTGGTTACGTTTTATATCCGCATACTGTACAACCTTTTCGTTATTAACAAAGACTAATAGATAGATGTCATCTCTGCTATAAATATTACTTCGGTCTTTAAAATTCACGCCCATCTGTTTCTCCATACTTTCTTCTGCTGTATATGGTGGAAATAAATATCCCTTGTCCCATTCAAAATTTGCTAAAGAGTCTATGTTTATCTGACTTTTATTTTTGTCTTTTACAATAGACAGAATGGAATTCTCCAAATCCGTATTATGCGTTACTTCGCTACACCCTGTTAATAATAAGAATAGAGATAAAAACGCAAATGTAATATTCCTCATTTTTTTCCCACCCTATCAGAATTTCTTTGGATTTACTTTACCATGATTTAGAATATTTTTATTGTTTCATGTGGAACATTAATTTAAAACTCTCTCTCAAGACTTTTCCTAGACTCCCCTCATATTGTCGCTAAGATGGAGCATACGGAGACATGGATGGTATTTTATAAGGATTCAGAAGGAAATACCCATGCTTTGATGAGTGAGGTAATACCTTCATAAGTTATTTCAGAAACGGTGCCTAAATTGGGCATCTTTTTTTGATAACGATATTATACAGACGAGTTGGTTGCGGAGTGAAAAAAATGCACATCCTAGAAAATATCCAAGTTTTGCTATAGACTGAAAAACATATCAAGTAATGATGTGGTGATAAATGATGTTTAAGATTTTGCTTATCGAAGATGATTCGACACTGTTCAGCGAGATAAAAGAGCGATTGTCCCAATGGTCGTATGAAGTGTATGGCATTACTGACTTTGGACGAGTGATGCAGGAGTTTACAGAGGTTAAACCTGACCTTGTTGTAATCGATATACAGCTACCAAAGTTTGACGGATTTCATTGGTGCCGAAATATTCGATCGCATTCTAATGTACCGATCATCTTTCTGTCTTCGCGTGATCATCCGAGCGATATGGTTCTATCCATGCAGCTTGGAGCAGACGACTTTGTCCAAAAACCGTTTCATTTTGAAGTATTGATCGCAAAGATTCATGCGATTCTTCGGCGTGTTTATAATTACAATACAGACACCGTTAGTCTCAAAACGTGGTGTGGCGCTCAAATTGATTATGAAAAGAATATCGTAACGAACGAAAAAGGTTCCGTCGAACTGACTAAGAATGAAGTGTTCATTCTGAAACTCTTAATCGAGCAAAAGAATAAGATTGTAAGTCGTGATAATCTCATCAACAGCTTATGGGATGATAAAAAGTTTATTAGTGACAATACCCTCACCGTAAATGTGAATCGTTTAAGAAAACGTCTAGAGGAAATCGAACTCGGACAATTCATCGAGACGAAAGTCGGACAAGGCTATCGTGCAATAGAAGAGGATTCTATATGATCAAACGCTATTTGATCGAACGCAGCAGCTGGATATTTTTGTTTTTATTACAACAGCTGATCCTTCTCTTGATTGCCTATCTAGATCCAGCAATCCCCCTTTCTGCTGTTGGCTATATCGTTTTTATTTCACTTATTGTCTTTGTCCTCTTTCTTTTTTATCGGTATCAGAAGGAAACAGCTTTTTTCCAACAGCTTGAGGAAAGAGAAAATGATTTTGATCTTTCTAATATGTCATCACCTTCTACACCTTTTGAAAAAATCGTTAAAAACAGCATTACCGAACAAACAAAGCATTTAAAACAAACAGCTTCTGAGAACCGTTTACTCATCGAACAGGAAAAGGACGATCTCCTAGCCTGGATTCATGAGGTGAAAACGCCTCTGACAGCGATGCACCTTATGATACAGCGAATGGACGATACGCCACTAAAAGGAGATCTGACCTACGAATGGCTTCGTATCCACCTTCTGCTCGATCAACAGCTTCATCAAAAGAGAATTCCTTTTATTAAGAACGATCTTTATATGGAAGTGACTGATCTTGAGACGCTGCTTTTTTCCGAACTTAAAACGCTGCAGTCATGGTGCATTCAAAAAGGAATCGGCTTTGATTTTAACCTTGAAGTCACCCATGTCTTAAGTGATACCAAATGGCTAGCATTTATCATTCGCCAGATCTTAACGAATGCTGTGAAATACAGCCATTCATCAGAGATTATCATCAACTCTTATAACATGAACGACAGAAACTATTTATCGATTCAAGACTTTGGTCGCGGAATTGATACAAAGGATATGCCTCGTATCTTTGAGAAAGGGTTCACGTCTACGACAGACCATCAGGATCAAGCTTCCACCGGCATGGGGTTATATTTAGCCAAAAAAGCGGCAGACTCTTTACATATTCAACTCTCTGTAGGGTCAAAACGGAATGAAGGAACAACGGTCACGCTCGCTTTCCCAAAAAGAAATGAATTTGATGAAACGATGGGCATGTGACGAAAGTGTCACATGCTTTTCTGTTTTGTTCGTTGAATAGAAGGAAAAGAGCTGAAATGCTTTCTATAATGAAACTATCAGAGAGGGGTAAATAAAATCATGAGTATATTGAAAGCCGTTAAGCTTCATAAGAGCTATGGAAATAAAAATAATAAACAGCACGTCCTTAAAGGCATCGATCTTTCTGTTGAAAAAGGTGAGTTCATCAGTATTATGGGAGCATCTGGCTCTGGTAAAACGACATTGTTGAACGTCCTATCCTCTATCGATCAAGTGAGCGAAGGTACGATTCATATCAACTCATTTGAGATGACAGCTATGAAAGAAAAACAGCTGGCAGAGTTCAGAAAGAACCACCTTGGTTTCATCTTCCAAGATTACAACCTTTTAGATACATTAACCGTTAAAGAAAATATTCTGCTGCCGCTTTCGATAACGAAAACACCGAAAAAGGAAGCTGAAAAGAAATTTGAGCAAGTCGCAACCGAGCTTGGTATTTCTGAGATAAAAGATAAATATCCGAACGAGATCTCAGGTGGGCAGAAGCAGCGAACATCTGCAGCGCGTGCATTCATTCATGAGCCAAGTATCATCTTCGCGGATGAACCAACCGGAGCTCTCGATTCCAAGTCTGCGTCTGACCTTCTCAACAAATTAAGCGGTCTTAACGAGAACAGACAAGCGACGATTCTTATGGTGACCCATGATCCTGTAGCAGCAAGCTATTGTAGTCGTGTGGTGTTTATAAAAGACGGACAGATCTACACGCAGCTTATGAAAGGAGAACAAGATCGACAGAGTTTCTTTAAGGATATTATGAAGACGCAAGGTGTTTTAGGTGGTGTTCAACATGAACATTAATCAATTGATCTTTCGCAATTTAAAGAAAAACTTAAGAAACTATTACCTTTATGTTTTTGCTCTAGTATTTAGTTCTGCTCTTTACTTTGCATTTGTAACGCTTCAATATGATCCGTCTATGGATTCTGTTGAAGGTTCAGTAAAAGGTGAAGCCGCGATTCGAGCCGCTTCTATTTTATTGGTCGTAATCGTATCGGTTTTTTTACTTTACGCGAACAACATCTTCATCAAACGGCGCAGCAAAGAAATCGGGTTGTTCCAATTGATCGGGATGACGAAAAGTAAGATCTTTCGCATTCTTTCTATTGAAAACTTATTCCTCTACTTTGGTTCTCTTTTGATCGGAATCTTTGCAGGCTTTTCGTTTTCAAAATTAATGATTCTCGTTTTGTTCAAGACGACTGGTGTAGATTCGATCGCATCTCTAAGGTTTTCACCACAAGCACTCCTACAAACGGTTCTTGTTTTTACAGCGATCTATCTGTTAATCATGATCATGAACTACACGTTCATTAAAAGGCAGACCATACTATCTCTATTCCGTGTCACCTCTTCTACAGAAATCACAGTGAAAAAACTATCTCGCTTTGAGATGGTGATGGGAATCGTGGGTCTCGTTCTAATCACGACAGGTTATATCGTATCTTCCAAACTGTTTGGCGGCGATTTTACAACGATGCCTCAATTATTTGGAGCAATGATCTTTATTTTGACAGCCGTCATTTTAGGTACGTATTTCTTTTACAAAGGCTCTGTCAGTTTTCTGCTTAACCTAATAAGAAAACGAAAAGGTGGCTACCTATCGATCAACGAAGTAATGTCACTCGCATCCGTTATGTTCCGCATGAAGTCGAACGCACTTCTGCTTATGATCATCACCACCGTTTCAGCGCTCTCGATTGCTTTGTTGTGCCTTGCATATATCTCGTATTATTCGGCAGAGAAAACGGCTGAAAAAAATGTTCCGCATGACTTTTCAATCATTGATAGAGAATCCGCTGATACGTTCCAATCCGCTTTAAAGAAGAACAATATTCCGTATTCGGAAAAATCGATTGAAGTGGTCCAGGTGACGGTGAATGCTTCACAGCTTATTGATCGAAGCTTAGAAGAACTCGTGATCGATCCGAAAGCGATGCCACTTCCTTTAATCAGTGAAAAGTCAGTATCTGGCATGGAAGTTTCACGGGATGAAGTGGTCTTTACTGGCTATGACGATCTGCTTCAAAAGTTTATGCCATTAAAGAATTCTGGAACCATCAAAATAAAAGGAAAGACCGAAACGCTCACTCAACGTTATGTAGGCTTAGAAGATATTTATCCCGTATCCTGGTATTTCACAGCCGGAGGCGTTCCAACCGCAATCGTTGATGATGCTATTTTTAAGAAGATGAAAAAAGATATCGATCCTAAGGTACAAAAAGAATCCAGCCTCTATATTGGGGTCGACATTAAAAATAAAGAACAACTGGAAGAGGCAGATAAACTGTTTAAATCAACTGAAACGTATAAAAAGCTATACAATGAATCTCGTCATGAGATCAGCACGAACCAAAAGAAAAACATGGGACTCATGATGTTTATCGTAGGTTTCCTAGGACTGACTTTCCTCGTCACCTCTGGATGTATCCTCTACTTCAAACAGATGGATGAAGGAGAAAGTGAGAAGCCAAACTATATGATTCTGCGAAAACTAGGTTACACGCAGAGTGACCTGTTAAAGGGTATTCAGTATAAACAGCTCTTTAACTTTGGAATTCCACTAGTGGTCGGCTTGCTTCACAGTTATTTCGCCGTACAATCCGGTTGGTTCCTGTTCGGAGCTGAACTCTGGACACCTATGATCATCGTCATGGTCATGTATACGATCCTCTATTCGATCTTTGGTGTGCTATCTGTTCTTCATTATAAGAAAGTGGTTAGAGAAGCACTTTAGGGTGATGCTTGCTTTTATATAGGTGATAAATTGAATAAAAAGAACAAAACCGACTAAAACATGATGATCTAGTCGGTTTTTTCTATGGTATACAAATCTTAAGCTTCATTTCGTGTCTCATAGGTGATTTTAATTGATACCATAAGGGGTATATGGCAAGATCATTCCGGAAAATCCGGTCCTGATTCGTAAAATATTAGGATTAAATCCGCTAGTTTCGTCTATAATTCCACAAGTTTTGCTCATATATCGACGAGTCGACATTAATCGACTGCTATCCCCTATCCATATACCCTTAATCCTGATAAACAATGGCCCGCCTCTTACAACACCCAAAAAGAAAACCCCAGCCAATTAAATGGCTGAGGTTCATCAAAACTAAGATTATTGAGCTGTATAACCACCATCAATAACGATTGCTTGTCCAGTTACACTTTTCGCTTTGTCGCTTGATAGGAACATCGCATAGTCTGCGATCTCGCTAACTTCCATCAGACGTTTTTGAGGAACTAATGGATAGATAACTTCTTCAAGTACTTTATCTAATGATACGTTTCTTGTTTTCGCTAAATCTTCCATCTGACCACGAACAAGTGGTGTGTCCACGTAACCTGGGCAAAGCGCGTTAACTGTAACACCTTCTGCTGCTGATTCTAATGCTGCTACTTTTGTAAGACCGATTACACCATGTTTCGCACTGTTATAAGCCGCTTTTCCAGCAAATCCAATCAAACCATTGATAGAGGAGATGTTGATGATACGTCCGAAACCTTGTTGCTTCATGATCGGCATTACATGCTTTGTTGCGATGAATGGCGCTGTTAGCATAATTTTGATCATGAGTTCGAATTTAGCTGTTGGAAACTCTTCGATTGGTGAAACGTGCTGAAGACCAGCGTTGTTGATCAGAACGTCAACACGGCCATACTCTTTGTGTGCTGTTTCGATCATGCTCTTGATGTCTTCTTCACTTGTAACGTCAGCTTTTAGGCCGATTGCTTCAAGTCCAAGACCTTTTAACTCTTCTGCAGCCTTTTTAACGCCTTCTTCATTAAGGTCTGTTAAGACTACTTTGCTTCCGTTCTCTGCGAATGTTTTTCCGATTTCAAATCCGATTCCACTTGCAGAACCTGTAATAACGACTACTTTATTTTCTACCATACTACTCACTCCTAAAAAGTTTTTATATAATACCCATGCTTGCCATAATGATTCCTACGATTACGGCAATGGTAGGGATAATTAAAGCGACTACAAATACATCTTTGTACGTTTCCTTATGCGTTAACTGTGTTACCGCAAGAAGGGTTAACAATGCTCCGTTATGAGGCAGGATCGATGCTCCAGAGGCAATAGATGCCATTCTATGGAACGCTTCAGGACTCATGCCTGTTGACTGAGACAAATCATAATACGTTCCGCCAAGAGCTTGTAACGCGATTCCCATACCACCTGATGCTGAACCTGTGATCATCGCTAAAAGCTGTACGACTAAGGATTCAGATACGAGCGGGTTGCTTGAGATTCCTAATAGCATATCTGTAATTTTGTCAAAGTCAGGCACACTCGTTACAACCGCACCGAACCCAACCGCAGCACTCGTGTTGATGATCGCCATAACAGAACCTTTAGCACCTTCATTCATAGAAGGAATGAACGTTTTGTATTGCTTGATATTGATAAGAAGAATGGCTAGAATTCCAGCTAATAACGAAGGAATTGGAGCGATTTTTAAGAAATTAAGTAAAATAACAACAACGATTAAAGGGACTAATGAAAGAATCCAGTTTGGAAGGTTCTCCTCATTTTCATCTTCATTCTCTTTTGATTTATTTGGTTCTGTATACTTTTCACCAGCTGCTGTTAAACGGTTCTCTCTGAACTTCAGCCAGAAATAGCCGCCAACTGCCATGATCAGCGTAGCTACAATACCGATAATGGTACCCGCCATAGGGGTTGTCTTAAACGTATTCATCGGAATTAAGTTTTGAATCTGTGGTGTACCTGGTACAGCAGTCATCGTAAACGTGAATGCCCCAAGAACGATCGTAGGTGCGATCAATCTTCTAGAGATATCTGCTTTTTTAAACAATGCCAATGCGATCGGATAGATAGCGAACACAACAACAAACAGACTCACACCACCGTAAGTTAAGACAGCTGATGCTACCAAAACTCCGAGAATCGCACGTTTTTCACCAATAAACTTCGTGAACTGAATCGCAACCGATTTAGCAGCTCCCGTATCTTCCATCAACTTACCGAGTACAGCTCCTAATAAGAAGATCGGAAACCATGCTTTTGCGAAATCTACAAAGCCGGTCATATACGTATTGGTATACGCGTCCATCAAGTCTAAACCACTCATTAGAGCAACAATACCCGCTACGATTGGAGCAACCCAGATGATCGACCAGCCGAGGTACGCAAAAAACATGAGTAGAGCCAGACCTATTATGATACTAATCAAAATCTTTCCTCCTTTTTTATATAGAAAGAGTGCGCTTTCATCTATTAGCACTTACTTTTCAAAAGTTTTCTTTGCACGAAGGACATTTTACTCCTGTGTATTTATTAAGTAAAATGAATTATAACTATAGATAGTATGCACAAAAGTTATAGAATGGAGTTCTCTCTATGGATATTCGACAATTGACCTATTTTCATGCTGTGGCCAAGCACAAAAGCTTCACGAAAGCTTCTACCGTACTGCATTTATCTCAGCCTAGTCTTAGTAAAATGGTAAAAAGTTTAGAAGACGAACTTGAGATGGAACTAATCGATCGTTCTTCCAGGCAGATCGAACTAACAGAAGCCGGCGAGATCGTGTTTGAACAGAGCAAGATGATTCTAGAGTCTTTGGACAACCTATCATCAAACCTTTACGACTTAATGAACTTAAAAAAAGGGAAGATCAAAATTGGAATTCCCCCGCTTATCGGCTTTTTATTTTTCCCTAAAATCATCAAGAAATTCAAAGCTTCTTATCCGGAAATACAGATTCAGCTCGTCGAACATGGCGCGAACCGTGTTCAGCGAGAAGTGAATGACGGACTCTTAGATCTCGGGGTTGTCGTCATGCCCTTAAATGAAGATAAACTTGAGATTGTTTCTTTCTTAACGGAGCAGCTCATGTTGTTTGTTCATCACTCACATCCGCTCGCGAATAGAGAAAAAGTAATGATGAAAGAATTGGAGAATGAATCTTTTATTATTTTTAAAGAAGGCTTTACCTTACATGATCGTGTAATCGAAGAGTGTATTACAGCTGGTTTTCATCCGAAGATATCCTATGAAAGCTCACAATGGGACTTTATCAGCGGTATGATCGGGGAGAACTTGGGGGTTTCGATCTTTCCAGAGTCAATTGCAAAAAAGGTAGATCAAACATTGGTTAAAGCCATTCCGATCGTTGATCCTTCACTGCCTTATAAGCTAGGTATAATAAAAAAGAAAGATAAATACGTTACGTATGCGACTCGAGAATTTATTAATATGCTTTCACCATTTAGCGAATAAGATCTAAAATTATAACAATAATGCATACTTTAGATATATTATATGTATTTTACGAATAATTTTAAGTGAGATAAAGTAGTTCCTATACAGATTATAGGAGGCACTACTCATGGAAAAAGATCGTTTTCAAAATGGATTAGATAAGTTAATGGAGTATACGTTAACGGATAACAAAGACATTTCAACGCACTTAAAAATCTCAGATGACCTGCAAGATATCGCGCCAGATGTAGGGAAATACATTATTGAATTTGCGTACGGCGAGATTTATTCACGAGCAGGACTCACGAACAAACAGAGAGCGCTTGTAACGATTTCTTCTCTAGTGACACAAGGAACGGAGCCTCAATTGGAGCTTCATATCAATACGGGGCTGACGGCGGGACTGACAAAAGAAGAGATCGTGGAGAGCATCACGCACTTGATCCCATATACAGGTTTTCCTCGTGTGTTGAACGCGTTAACGGTTGCTAAGAAAGTTTTTGCAGTGCGTGATGAAGAAGCGAGTGAATCACAGGCACATTAAGAAAAAGTAGCTATCCTTTTTTATAGGGTAGCTACTTTTTTTTGTAAAATTTGCAGGTGTTTTGGTGAGAGTTGATTTCCGTTTCAGGTGCTCGCTTTCCGGGGGGTGTGCGATGAGCCATCTCGACGCTTTGCGCCCTGAGCTGTCTCATCTGTCTAGTTGCAGTGGCTAGCCCCTCGAGGTCAAAAGTTAAATGGCTAAGAAGGCAAAGTGCGCCTTCAAACCCATTCATCTTTTGCTTGTCGGGGCTGAACAAGCCACTTCCACTTTTCGAACTGTCCCGCTGATCCCCCAGGAGTCTCCCACCTTCCACTCCAATCAACTTGTCCAGGGTGTCTTATTAAGTCTATGTTCTCGCAATAACCGAATTTAGATTAACATAGCCTTTACAAGAAATCGCCTTCTTCTGTTTGCTCCAATTGCTCTGATTGACTTGGAGCATCTTTATACTCGATGTCGTATTTTTTACTCAACAACTCCATCTCTGCATGATAAGTATCTACCAACTGAAAGTATTCTTTTAATTTCAGATTAGACTGTGTCATCAGATTTTCATCTTGTTGTTCTAACGCTTGTCTTTGAAGAATTAAGCCTTCGTAAAATGTTTCGGTAGCTTTTACGATTTGCCTTTTCATACCCACTAATTCTTCTCCTTGAACATCGATGGTTTTTGCTTGGGAAACTGCTTTTTCATAGGCAGGAATCGTCGTTTCCACTAACTCCAAATACATCGTTTCGTCGTCTGTATAGTTTGCACCTGAAACGCTAGCTAAAGAATCAAAGGCTTGTACTTCGTAGGTAGATACTGCTGCCACGTCCACATTGATGAATTTTAATACAGCCTCTTGCTGTTCTTCCGTATTGATAGGCTCAGAAAAGCTCTGTGTTTCCTCTTCGTTCTGGGTTACGTCATTGCTCGTCCGATTTAAAGCCATTTCGCTCGAGTTCGCACCTGTCACAATAGAACTCACTAAAAAAGAAACTAAGAAAAGTGTATTCACGCTGTCAGCTCCCTCAACATTTTGTAAGTATTAACCAATACCCGGGTTGTTCAGGGGTTATGCGTTCAAACTGCATTTTGCACGTATAAGTATTCAATAAATAGTCTTACTTACTCATATCCGAATATATTATTATGATAAGATTACATTAGAGAGGTGGTTATTTGATGAAGAAACGAAAATTTTTGATTCTCTTTCCTCCATTTGTAATCATCGGATTTTTGCTGCTACTCTATCTACCAAAAGATTTAAAACCATTTTCATTACTTACTGCGCTTTTTTTCTGGACGACGTACGAAAGCTGGACCTTAATCGAGAAAAAGAAAAAATCCAGTTGAAAACCCCTGCTAATCTACAGCAGGGGTTCGTTTTATAGCTTTTATAGTACATTCTTTTTTTGTGTCTGCACCCATCTTATCTTAGAAGAAGCAAACATTCTCCCACTCTTCGCCACTTTTTTACTTCTAAAAAAGTCAGCAATGATGTCTTTGTCAGAGTGAGGGATCTTCTCACCTTTTACAATTTGAGCCCCATTGATGCAGCCGCTCGTGAGGAGAACAATGTCATTTTCTTCACTCAGAGACAATGCCTTAATCACTGCATCATGACGCGTAAGTTCTGAATGAATGTTAGGTGCGTCTGGATTTTTGAACCCTTTCATCACGTGGCCGACAATCTCACTCGGATCGTTGTATCCTGGATGATCGACAGACACGACGATTTCATCCGCTTGGTTCTCAATCGTTTCTGCCATTTTTGGCATCTTCTCTTTATCTCTTATTCCGATACCCATGACTAACACAATCAGTCGACTGTATGGCAGCTTTTTCACTTCTGTTACAAGGTTTTGTAACGCAACCGGTGTGTGCGCGTAATCCAAAATGATCTTTCGCTTTTGCTTATGGATGATTTCAAATCTTCCTTCTGGTCCTGTCATTTCAGGTAGAACTTGAAGCATTTTTTCTAGTGGTATTCCAATATGCATGCCTGTACAGATTGCAGAAAGCAGATTCGCGATATTATAAGATCCGTAAAAAGGTGTTATGACAGAATAACGTTTTCCGTGAACAGATAAGGTAAATGAAGTACCGTTCGAAACCTGCTTAACATCCGTAGCGATCACATCCGCATCGCTCTCTTCATTCATGCTGTACGTTAGCAAAGGACCTGTAAACAACTCTACGATTTCTTTACCCATACCTTCGTCATCTATGTTCACAACCGCTTTTTTGGCTTGTTTGAACAACTTTAGCTTCGCTTGTTTGTAGTTTTCAAACGTATGGTGAAACTCTAAATGTTCTGGTGACAAGTTTGTGTGAATGGCAACATCAAAATGGATACCTGCTGTTCGTTTTTGTTCAATTCCAACAGAAGTAACTTCCATCGCAGCGAGCTGATCACCATTCTCTACAAACTGTTTGAAAATGTGATGAAGATCAGGCGCTTCAGGCGTTGTTGGCGTTGACTGTTTTATGTCCAGATTTCCTGTAGAGGAAATCATACCGGTAGTTCCGATCGAACCGGATTTTACATCACAAAGGTTCATCAACGATCTAACATAAGCTGCAACCGTCGTTTTACCATTCGTACCAGTAATACCAACTGTTATTAATTGTTCATGTATACGTTCGTTAAATAGGATAGATAATTGAGCCATAAATACGCGAGCATCCTCAACGAGTAAGAATGTAAGATCTCTATAAACTTCGCTCGCCTCTTTTAAAATCTTCTTATTTTCACCGGCCACCACAATTGCACCGTTCTGGATAGCACTTTCAATAAAGGTGTGACCGTCAAATTGTTCTCCAGTTATGCAGACAAAGGAAGAGTTATTGGTTACGTTTCTGGAATCAAAGCAGACAGAAGAAATGGTTTGCTGTTTGCTTCCCCAAATTTCCCGAATACCTAATTGCTGCTTTTTTTGTTCAAAATGTATATTCATTCTGCCTCTCCTTTTGCGATCAATCTATAAATAATTACTATATTAGAATATAAAGGTTTGTATTTAAAATTTTTATGCACACATACTTTCTTTAAATACCCTAAGTATTCGATTGTTAACCTTTTTTTATTTATGTTTCTTCAGCTTTTTTTGAGAGAAAATAAGCGTTAAATACTGGAAGGACAAGGATTAACTAATTACGATCTTGAGGAGTAGGATTATTTTACGAAAAAAATAACCACCGGAGAATGGTGGTTATTCTGAATCTCTATATCTTTTTTACAAATTCGGACTTCAATTTCATCGCGCCAAATCCGTCGATCTTACAATCAATATCATGATCGCCTTCAACGAGACGAATGCCTTTTACTTTCGTGCCGATCTTAATAACAGAAGATGTACCTTTGACTTTAAGGTCTTTAATAACAGATACAGAGTCACCATCTTGAAGGATGTTTCCGTTGAAATCTTTTACAACCTTTTCGTCAGATTCACTCTCTGTTTCCGGAGACCATTCATGAGCACATTCAGGGCAAATGAGAAAAGCTCCGTCCTCATACACATAAGCAGAGCTGCATTTTGGGCAGTTTGGTAGGTTAGACATTCCGGTGTTCCTCATTTCTTATAGTTATTATTCATTCTACCATACTTATTTGTAGCTCAAGATTGCTTTCAAAGCGGTCGTTTCATACATAATCCTTTATGTGAACATCAAAAGTGCATTACGCTTTGAATACACATACCTGTCCTCTATAATTGAGTTATCATAATTATCAAATATTTAACATCATGGCTTTTCGTGTTTTGCAATTTTAAGTTCCAAAAAAGGAAGGGGAAATTGTAATGGAAAACAACAACAAGCCCGATCAAAAAGAACACACATCAGCAGGTCAATGTCCTGTCACACACCACAAGGATAGTGCAATTACGACTTCTAGAGCTCCACATGGTACGACGAATAAGGATTGGTGGCCGAATCAACTCAACCTGAATGTTCTTCGTCAACATGACAAAAAATCGAACCCGTTGGGAGACGATTTTAATTATCGTGAAGAGTTCTCTAAGTTGGATTACGACGCACTGAAAAAAGATCTTCATGCGTTGATGACCGACAGCCAAGATTGGTGGCCAGCGGATTATGGTCACTATGGTCCTTTCTTCATCCGTATGTCTTGGCATGCGGCAGGTACATACCGTACGGCTGATGGACGCGGTGGGGGTGGATCAGGTTCTCAACGCTTCGCACCTCTAAATAGCTGGCCAGATAACGTAAACCTTGATAAAGCTCGCCGTCTGTTATGGCCGATCAAACAAAAATACGGCAACAAGATCTCATGGGCAGATCTTCTTGTTTTCACCGGTAACGTAGCGATTGAATCCATGGGGTTAAAAACGTTTGGTTTTGCTGGTGGACGTGAAGATATTTGGCATGCAGAAGAAGATGTTTATTGGGGAACGGAAAAAGAATGGTTAGCGGACAACCGTTATTCGAGTGACCGTGAGCTTGAAGACCCGCTCGCTGCAGTTCAGATGGGTCTGATCTATGTGAATCCTGAAGGGCCGAACGGAAAGCCTGATCCACTTGCAAGTGCTCGTGATATTCGTGATACGTTCAGCCGTATGGCGATGAATGACGAAGAAACCGTTGCACTTATCGCTGGTGGTCATACGTTCGGAAAAGCGCATGGCGCAGGGGACCCTTCTCTTGTAGGAGACGATCCTGAAGCAGCAGACATTGAAACACAAGGACTTGGTTGGCTGAGCCGTCACGGCAGCGGAAAAGGCCGCGACACCATTTCGAGTGGTATTGATGGAGCTTGGACGTCGAACCCAACACAATGGGATAACGGATACTTTAACCTTCTGTTCGGTTACGAATGGGAGTTAACGAAGAGTAGAGCAGGCGCTTACCAATGGACACCTGTCGATATGACGGAAGAGCATATGGCTCCTGATGCCGAAGATCCATCCATCAAAGTGAAAACGATGATGACAACCGCTGATATGGCATTGCGTATGGATCCGGACTATGAAAAAATTTCTCGCCGTTATTACGAGAATCCAGATGAATTCGCTGATGCTTTTGCACGAGCGTGGTTCAAGCTTCTTCACCGTGACATGGGGCCGAAAGTGCGTTATCTCGGTCCAGAGGTTCCAGACGAAGAGCTCATCTGGCAAGACCCTGTTCCAAGTATAGATTATGATCTATCACCATCTGACATCGCTCAGTTAAAAGAAAAGATTCTAAATACAGGGTTATCCGTGAGTGAGCTCGTCAAAACGGCATGGGCTTCAGCTAGCACGTACCGTGTCTCTGATATGCGCGGAGGTGCGAATGGTTCACGCATCCGCCTAGCTCCTCAGAAAGGTTGGGAAGCGAACGAACCCCAACAGCTGGAGAAAGTGCTAGGAATCTATCAAGATCTACAAAACCAGCTCGACACGAAGGTGAGCCTAGCCGATTTAATCGTTCTTGGCGGAAGCGCAGCCGTTGAAAAAGCAGCAAAAGATGCAGGCTTTGATGTTACCGTTCCATTTACACCTGGACGCGGTGATGCAACGCCTGAACAAACGGACGATGTTTCGTTTGATGTACTTGAGCCGGTATCAGACGGGTTCCGAAACTATCAAAAGAAAGAATATAGTACAAGCCCTGAAGAGATGTTTGTAGACAAAGCGCAGCTACTAGGTCTGTCTGCTCCTGAAATGACTGTACTCGTCGGAGGTCTGCGTGTTCTTGGAACAAACTATAAGAATACGAAACACGGCGTATTCACAGACCGCGTTGGCACGTTAACGAACGACTTTTTCGTAAACCTGCTCGACATGGGTGTAGAGTGGAAATCAACAGGCTTTAACGAGTACGAAGGTCGCGACCGTAAATCAGGAGAAGTAAAGCGAACGGCTTCCCGCTTTGATCTCGTGTTCGGATCCAACTCAGAACTTCGTGCACTCGCTGAAGTGTATGCGCAGAATGACAATCAAGAAAAATTCGTACGCGACTTTATCGCAGCATGGGTAAAAGTGATGGACGCAGATCGATTTGATGTTAAATTAAAATAATAAATAATGAACGCACTTAATCACAATGCTGATGCAGAATTTGCTGCTTCAAAGCTCTTGAGATTAGGTGCGTTTTTTTGCCCATAAAAAAGACAGGGTAGCTCCCCGTCTTAAATGTCTTGCATATGTTTTTGTACTATTTACCAAAACGCTTACGATAACCACATTTTCTGCAAAGTTCCTCAACCGCTTCTCTTCGCGAAAAACCATCTACAAGATTGTTAGCTCGGTCACCTTCAATAATAGTTGAGAAGTCTGTTTCATTAATATTTCCTAAGTTAATGACCCCTTCTCCATCTAGGCAGCATGGAATGACTGTACCGTTCGCCAAAATGCCCGCTTGATTGCGAAGACCGTAGCAGAATCCTTTTCCGTCGTCCTCTTCCTCATGCAGTGCCGGCCATTTAAACTCGTAATCTTGATTGATGAAAATTTGATCCGCTAGTTTGATACCTTTACCCGGCGTGAGCTTTTCTTCAATTCTAAATGCGAGATTAAATTCGTTCTCAATAATTTCAAGCAGCTGACGGTTACGCTGTTTCTCCAAGTTCGTCGCATTGTCTTGCGTCAGGTTCCAAAGCCTCAACGAAACAAATAACGGAGATTCCTTCGTTGCTTCTTGTACAAAAGAAAGAATCGTTCTTACGTATTCTTCTTTATCCGTCATACTCTGGCCAACGTGGCCATCAAAGCTATGAAGGGAGAAATTCATCTGTCTGAGCGCAGGCTTATTAATGAGCTTGTCCCAATTCTTTTTAATGAGCGTCCCATTCGTCGTGATGTTAACTTTAAATCCTCTTTCATGGGCCAAGTCCAATAACTGATCAATTTTAGGATGAAGCAGCGGCTCACCTTTTACATGTAGATAGATGAAATCAGTATAAGGCTTGATCTGGTCTAAACGTTTCTTAAAATCATCAATGGAGATGAACTGTTTAGCTCGTTCCGTTGGAGGACAAAAATGACACGCCAAATTACAGATGCTCGTAATCTCTATATAAAACTTCTTAAATCTTTTCATGGGTATTCCTCATTTCGCAAACTCTTGATACATACACTAATGCTCATTTAAGCCATAGTGCACATAAACTACCTGCTTTTTTAACTCTTTCTTATTAGAGCACAATTCATTAAAAAGATAAACGTGTTATGAGGAAATTAACAGATGAAAACGAAAGGTTGGTCGTTCGGTTGTTCTTTAACTATCTAAACGTAAACGCAAAAAAGAAGAGAAATCATCTCGTTTCCCTTCTCCGTCAGTCACTAGTTTATCATCTTTGCAAGCAAAGGGACGGTTCTGCCGCTTCCTTCCCCTCTTTTCACAAGAACTTTCTTGACCCTAGCTAAGCTTCTCATCCTCATGTTTTTTCGAGGACAAGCATAAGATGGTAGAACAATTGACTGGGAAAGGAAAGCCTATCTATGATTTCATTTCGAAAAATGCTAGGAGCCTCATTGTATGCCACCATGTCCATCAGCCTTTGGGGAATATCCTTTGTCTCGACTAAAGCGGTACTGGACAAGCTTGATCCCTTTACTCTTCTTGTCATCCGTTTTGGTATAGGTGCATTATTTTTATTAGTACTTATCCTTGTAAAAAAGGAACATTCCATGAAGCTGCCGATACAGTATATCCCTCACTTAATCGTATTAGGAATTCTTGGTGTTTTTCTTCATCAAGTTATTCAGGCAAGCGCGCTTTTATCCATTGATGCATCCTCTGCAGGCTGGCTCATTACGTTATCCCCGATTTTCACCGTCGTTCTTTCCATGGTCTTTCTGCATGAAAAGATGACATTTCCAAAGGCTATTGGAATTATTTTGGCCATTAGTGGTGTATTGCTGGTCACAACAGCAGGTGGAGACAGGTCATTAGGATTCTCGATCAACATCGGGTATCTACTGATGGTTCTCAGTACCTTAAATTGGGCCATTTATTCAGTTTTACTAAAAAGCCTAAAAGTGCCATTGCCTGCATTGGTCCTCACCTTTTACATGAGTACTTTGGGACTTTTGCTTACTCTCCCATTCATCTTTCAGAACAAAAGTTGGGAAAAGCTTACTCTTCTAGATGGAGTAGAATGGGCTCATCTTATCTTCCTTGGAGTCTTTGTATCCGGTATTGCCTACTGGTACTGGGCAAAAGCATTAGAGGTGTTGGAGGCCACTCAAGTATCTGTTTTCTTATACCTTGAACCAGTCTCTACACTGATAGCAGCCGTGCTACTTCTACATGAAAAGGTTATTTATACCAGTATTTTAGGTGGAGCAATCATTATCCTTGGGGTTATTTTCGTAAATGGTCATCTAGTTGGACTCATAAATCGATGGAGTGCGAGGAGGTAGGGAAAGCAAAGGGACGGTTCTGCTGCTTCCTAACTTACAACTACAAGAAGCACGAGAACCGTCCTCGCGCCCCTAAACTAAAAAACTAAAAGATACGCGCTAATCAATAAAATAACTGAAACAAGCCAGAGATTTTAAAAAATCTCTGGCTTGTTCATCAGATAAATTCCATGTATCTATTTACAATTTCTCAGTAAAAGCAGCAAGATTTTCTAGCGTGGACCTTAGTCCAGTGTCGTGATCTTCCTTACGAATACCTTCTGGTACGTTTTCACAAATGATTGTAACATTAGTGCCTCCCAAAACATCTTCCAATATCCATTTCTGTATCATCTCACCCGAGAAAGCAGGATCTTCGGAATTGAAGTTAACGGATTGGACAATTCGCTGGTTTGGGACCAGCTCCAAAAATGTTCCTTCCGCCACATCGGTGTTATCCGACGTTTTGCCAAGAATCAACTCATCCAATTCATACGTAAGCGTCATTTTATAAGCTCCTCCTTCACGGCAATCATAGGTATCAATTTTACCCGACATCCCTTCAGGCGGAAGCCATTGAATTAGTGAATCCGGATTTATAATAGCTAGATAGACGATTTGAGGTGGAACTGGGATCACTTTTGAAGCAGTATCTGTTCTCCGGTTTCTTGACAAATTCACCCTAAAAACCTCCTTGTAATTAACTCTAAAGGAAAATTCGTCGCTTCCTGCTTATCACCTGCTTAAAGATGCTACTTATAAAATGTAGATGTCTCTAAAGATCCAGATCAATGATGCATTCCAAATAACCAATCCTTTTATTTCAGCATAGGTTTTTTAAAAGCATACAAGAAAAATAATAAAATAAACCAAATGGGTGTCAGCAATAACGCCGGACGTGTAGCTTCTGCCACAAATAAGACGATTAATATTAACCCGAACAAGGCGAGCACCACATAATTAATGAATGGAGCAAAAGGTGCTTTGAACGTCGACTTATTGTGCAGGTCAGATCGTGTTTTACGGTATTTAATATGACTGATCAAGATCACGCTCCATACCCAGATGAAACAGATGGCACTGATTGTTGTTACGATGCCAAAAGCTTGCTCTGGAATCAGCTTGCTGAGGAGCGCTCCCACTGAAACAACAACAGTCGAAACCCAAAGCGCGTTTCCAGGCACAGCATTTTTCGTTAGTTTCTTAAAAGAACGAGGAGCCTGCTCACTCTTGCTTAACGTAAAAAGAATACGACTCGTTGAGAACAACCCGCTGTTGCAGGCAGATGCCGCTGAAGTCAGTACAACGAAATTGATAATCCCAGCTGCAAGCGGAATCCCTATTATGCTAAACGTTTTAACGAATGGACTTTCCGACGCGTTTAACTCTGTCCACGGATTGATGCAAAGTAGCACAATCAATGCGCCAACATAGAAAAATAGAATTCGAAGTGGAATTTTATTGATCGCAGACGGGATATTCTTTCTTGGATTAGACGTTTCTGCTGCCGCTACACCGACTAACTCCACTCCCACAAACGCGAACACAACCATTTGAAACGAGAGTAGAAACCCAGTCACACCATTAGGAAACAGACCTCCATGATTCCACAGGTTATTCACTGAGACCGTTCCCGCATCCGTCTGATACCCGATTACGAGTAGGACAACCCCAATCACAATTAATGCTAGAATCGTAATCACCTTGATTAATGCGAACCAAAACTCCAATTCACCGAAAAGCTTTACCGTTAATAGATTTAGCCCTAGTAAAAGAAGTAAACAAACAATCGCCGGAGCCCACTGCGGTATGTCAAACCAATATTGAACATAGACACCGACCGCGATCACATCAGCCATCGCTGTCATAATCCAGCAGAACCAATACGTCCAGCCTGTGATGAAAGCAGCTCGCGGACCAAGATAGTTCTCCGCAATATCAGTAAACGACTCATAGCCTGCGTTCGAAAGCAGCAGTTCCCCTAACGCTCTCATCATAAAAAACAACGCGATTCCCACGATCAAATAAGCAAAAATAACAGACGGTCCGGCAAGCTGAATCGCTTTTCCTGAACCTAAAAACAACCCCGTACCAATCGTTCCGCCAATGGCAATCAACTGCACATGACGGTTAGCTAAATCTCTCTTCAACTCTTGCTGTGACACGTATGAATCCTCCTTCTAAGATGCAAATCAAACAAAAAAAGAGACTGGAGGAATCTCCAATCTCTTGTACATTAGAATATGAAAAAAGCATTTACTGCGCTAGATATGACAGGCACAACAATGTCAAAATTCAATACTCTTCTGTCCGTTTGCCTGAGATTGTGAACCCTTCGGCGCCGCTTTTATAGCGGTCTCTCCAGAAGCTGCTCCTGCTGTAGTACGACCTGCAGCAATCATAGCTTGCTATCTATAAATATTTTTTAGTTATGAATATAATTTTCAATACTATTATGGAGTTGGGGTTTTGTCAACTGTACAATACTGGTATTGCATTGAACATAACTGCTTTACGAGTTTATCCTCTACTACCTGCACTAAAGTGATAAAATTATATGAACTAGATTTTAACCCAAAAAAGACTATGACTAAGGATGAGCATACATGAATGAAATTAAACAGCTAATAAACGCTATCAATGAATTTCGAGATGAAAGAGGCTGGAAACCTCACCATAATCCAAAAGATCTTGCCATTTCTCTTTCAATTGAAGCTGCTGAACTATTAGAAGATTTTCAATGGAGAAGCAGTGAAGAGGCTGTAGAACAAAACATAGAAAATATTAAAGAAGAAATCGCTGATGTTTTCATTTACGGACTCATGCTATGTAGTGAACTTGATCTGGATGTTGAGACAATTATTAAAGATAAGATTAAGAAAAAGGGGTTGAAGTATCCTGTGTCGAATAGTTAGATACCCAATACAAACTGCAAAAAGAAACAGCACCTTTATAAGATAGGTGCTGTTTCTTATTAAAAGAATTATTATTTATGGTACGGTTCTCCTCTATTAATCCTGAAAGCTCTATAAATCTGCTCAACCAACACCAACTTCATCAACTGATGCGGATACGTAATCTTTCCAAATGAAATCTTCTCATTCGCCCGCTCCATTACAGCGTCACTTAACCCTAGGGATCCTCCAATGACAAATGCCACTTTGCTTTTCCCATAAGTCGCTAGCTGATCTAAATTCTTAGCCAAATCTTCCGATGAAACAGCCTTTCCTTCGATCGCCATTGCAATCACATGAACATCTTGGCCGATCTTTGCCAGAATTCTTTCACCTTCAGCGTTTTTAACCATGATCATCTCTTGATCACTTAATGTTTCAGGTGCTTTTTCATCAGGAACCTCGATAATTTCTACTTTTGCATAAGGTCCTAATCTTTTTAAGTATTCATCTATACCTAGTTTTAAGTATTTTTCTTTTAATTTCCCTACGGAAACGATTGAAATATTCACTTGTTGAAAACTTCCTTTCAAATAAGTTATCCCCAGAACTTATCCACATATGCACAATTAGTGCTATATCTTGTAGGCGTTCATATGTTCGATACTTTATATACACCTTTGTTATCACAGTATTCACAACCTGTTGATAACTCATCATTCTCTGTTAGTAACTCTACAACTGGTGGCGTTTCAAATTCATCCACAATGATGTCAATCGCAAGCTCAGCATGGTCTTTGCAGCAAATAATAACCAAATCTTTTCACTCCTAACTTATCCACAATTCTTCTTATTACACTAACGAATATACAGCTGTGTGTAAACAATCCGCTAAAATAAAGTTGTCCACATGTGGAATCAACATTAGATTTTTCTTAAATGGTAGGGGTATTTGTATTTCTTATCTTTTGTCTTTTATTTTCATTCTTCACCGTCAAGTTGATTGTAGTGGAAGGTGCGAGACTCCTGTGGGACAGGTGAGACACTTATACGTGAAACGTACGAATGTGGCTCACCGCCTGCCCCGCGGAAAGCGAGCAACCTGAAACGGAAGTCAACTCACTCCCAAAAGACACCTTAGCACCAACAAACAAAAAAACAGGAGACCCTAAAGCCCCCTGTTTCCCTTTTATTGAGATTGATTACCACCGCTCAATTCAACTTTCACGGTCTTCTTCTTCCCATCACGATAGAACGTCACATCCACCTCATCACCAATCTTCGCCTTTGTATAAAGGAACTTACGAAGAGCGATAGGGTCTTTGATCTTCTCTCCACCCATCTCGACAATTACGTCCATTTCCTTAATACCTGCACGAGCTGCTGGTGAGGCTGACGTGATCTCCATAACAACAACACCTTCTTGTACGCTGTCTGGAATCTTCAGTGTTTGCTCACGTTGATACGTGTTCACTTGAGAAAGCGGAATGATGTTAACGCCTAAGAACGGTCTGCGTGTCTCACCATATTTCTCAAGGTCTTCAATGATCGGTTTTGCTACATCAGATGGAATAGCGAATCCGATTCCTTCTACTTCGTTCTGCGCGATTTTAGAAGAGTTAATCCCTATCACCTGACCGGAGATATTAATTAAAGCACCTCCGCTGTTACCAGGGTTGATCGCTGCATCCGTTTGAATAACTTCAGCTTGCCAATCTGGGTTTCCGTCTTGATCCAGATCAACTGGAATCGAACGGTCTGCACTAGAAACAATACCTTGTGTAACAGATCCAGGGAAGTTTCCGAGCGGGTTACCGATTGCAATTGCCGGTTCTCCACGTTTTAAGTCACCTGACACTCCAAATTCCGCTACACTGTCCACTTTGCTGCCATCGATTTCAACAACAGCTAAGTCCATGAGAGGATCTGTTCCGCGTAAAGTACCTTTAAGCTTCGTGCCGTTGCTAAGCGTGATCTCAATCTGGTTTGCGTCCGCAACAACGTGATCATTCGTTACCACATACGCCTTATTGCCTTCTTTTTTATAAATAACACCTGATCCTGTGCCCGCTGGCTGCTGGCTCCAAAAATCAGTCTGTTGAATGTTGATGACTTCGACTACGGCTCCAGATGCTTTATCAACCGCATCCGTTACATTCGTAGTCAGATCGACATCCACTTTTCGCTGTTCCACATTTTCGTCAGTACCTAACCCATTTTCCTCTTCGTTCGAAGGATACAGATTATCTGGTAAAAGACCAGCTCCTCCTAGTGCAGGTACTGTAAATAAGACAAGCAATCCGCCTAGAATGGCTCCTAGCAACGCTGGTAGAAACTTTCCTCCGCGGTTTCCTTTTTGTCGAGATGGTGATTCATAATCATCATCGTAATAGCCCATATGCTCCTCACCGTTCCTTTCAACAATAAAATGGATGAATTCATAACCTAGTATAAGCAATTAGTCCTGAAATTATGGACATTTTGGGTTATTTTTCATAATTTCCCACACTTATTGTTATTTCCGGAAACGGCTTACTTTAAACAAGTAAGTATTTTAGACTAAAGCCAATTTTGTTGGCTGACTCGCATCTGTATCGTGAAGGATTACTTGTTCACCCGCTGAGATATCATACGTTTTTAACGTCTGCTCAACGGCTAAACGAGCAATATCCTTCATATTGTTATCTTTACTCAAGTGAGCAAGATAGATATGTTTTGTACCGTCACCGATTACATCAGCGAGAGCATGTCCACAATCTTCGTTCGAAATGTGACCATGGTCCCCTAGAATACGGCGTTTAATATTCCACGGATAACGTCCCATCATGAGCATGTTGATATCATGGTTAGACTCAATCACAAGCGAGTGGCTGTCACGGATGATTCCTTTCATACGATCGCTCACATAGCCCGTATCCGTCATGAGCGCAAGCTTGCGACCGTTGTGATGAAACACGTAGAACATTGGCTCTGCCGCATCATGTGACACGCCAAAGGATTCAACTTCTAAATCGTTGAACGTTTTCACACTTTCCATCTCAAACTCAAACTTTTGCTCGGTCGCCACTTCACCAATCAAACCGTTCATGGCATTCCACGTATTTTTGTTCGCATAGATCGGCAGCTTAAATTTCCGAGCCAGCACACCGAGTCCCTTTATGTGATCGCTATGTTCATGCGTGACGAGGATTCCATCAATGTCAGCCACCTCACCGCATGCTGCTTTTTCAAATAATATTTGAATCTGTTTGGCACTTAAGCCCGCATCCACGAGCAAGCGTGTTTGTTCGGTTTCAACGTAAACAGCGTTTCCCGAACTGCCGCTTGCAAGAACGCTAAATTTTAAACTCATAACCGCATGTTCCTCTCTACTCTGCCTTTTCCGTCAAAACTTGAATGGAACTGTCAGTCGCATTAACTAAATACTGGCCGTCCTTGGTTTCTATGAACCATGTAGGTGTATAAACCTGAACTTCCCCTTCACCTACAAGGCTATAGTGGCCAAGCTCCACTTTTTGTATATGATCACCTTTTTGAAGGTTCGTTTCTAATAGTTTCTCAAGCGCCTTACTAGGTGAGATGATCTGTTGAAAAGCACCCTGTCTTGTAATAAATAGATAGGTCTGCGTTAAACTAGTAAGATTTCCTTTGTCATCAAGCTTAAACTTAATCATTCCGTTCGGCACATCGAAATCTTTTCCGTCAGAAACAATGCCAAAATTAGTAGGATTATAAAAGACCTTTTTCTCTTGATAGACTTGCGTAAACCAGACGATATTGCTCTTTTTATCCCATTCATAAAATGCGTATTCTTTACCGCGGGTTATGTTATCTTCTGCAAATTGATTAAGCTCTGAGATCAAATCTTTTGTATCCTTCTTCGGAAGATCCATCGGTTTACTAAGATCATATTGAAGGGTGATGTCAGTGCTCGCTTCCTTATCCAGCGATACATTTTTTTCAGGAGACTTCTTTTCTTCTTCTGAAAACTTGTAACGCTGGGCACTGATTAAAGTTTGTTTTTCTCTATATTTCGGCAGCTTTTCGGATAGTGAGATTTCGTTATTCGCTAACCGCTCTTCTAAAGGCTGATCTGTAAGTCTCGAGATGTTGTTAATGTCATTCTTTTGATAGAGTTGGTAACCCAAGAATAGGTTTAAGACAAGAAAGGTAAGGATAAAAATGCTTTTTGTTCTTTGCCAATTCAATTAAATCCTTCCTTTCCAGTCTGTGAAAATAACGGTTGCCATCCTTTAGCATCATAATTAATAAACCATTGTGGCTCTAATTTATAGACATGTGGTTCTTTTTGCTTTTTCATCGTGAATCCAATTCGTACATCTTGTACATAGTTCTGGTTGTAATCTTTTTCTTCAAGCTCTTTAATAACATCTAGCCCTGATTGGATGTTTACCTTCTGTGAAAGATAAGACTGTTGGTCGAGTTGTAACTGAACGAGTGAGCGCTGATATTCCTTAAGCTCGTTTTCATACCACACTAGGCTCATCTGCATCTCCGGATCCAACACAGGCAAATTCTCAACAAACAGCCAGAAATTTGCGGAATACGTTGATAGACCGGAAAGAATATACGGATTTCCCCACCCTGCGTGCGTATTGATGTAGTCTAAGGATTGATAGAGTGGTGAAATATTTGGTGTTGTATTTGGATTTCGATTTCCTGCAAAGTTAGTAAACGTGAAACGATTTTGCAATTCGTTCACAACCATTGCCGCTGTTCCATCAGCATATGTGATCTGGTTTTTATCAGAAGCACTTTTTACCGCTAACGGATCTTTAAACAGCGCTTTTTTATACATTTCATACGTATCTTCGCCTGTTGCTTTTGAAAAGTACGTATAACGGGTCAAGGACAGAGACTCCTTAGGAAAATAAAATCTTCTTAAGATCTCTGCTTGTCCTTCTTTTCCGTCATCCTCAATATCATATTGGATATAAGGGATTAAGTTTCCTGTATCGACCCACTTATCCATATCTCTTATTAAAGGATTTAGCTGATTATTCGTTGCCCTTATCCTTTGCATCTTCTTTTGTTGATAAGAAACTAGATAGCCTTCGATACTATCTGTCATTTTATTTTGATATAAAAAGATTCGGTCTACATTTTGTGGTTTAGTTGCTTGTATCTCGGATTCAAACGAGAAGATTTCTTTATAGATATCCTGACTCATGCCTGCTGGAAAAATAATCTCCACATACTTGTTGTCACGTAAAAACTTTTCATCTGGATCAAAAGCACGATTATTTCTAGAACCTGTATCAAACGTAAATTTCGTTTCGTTCAAGCCCATATGAAATTCTTTCATTAAATTACTTGCTTCAAGTCCGTACAACTCATCCCCACTATGGTAAATCACCTGTGTAGGGTATACAAGTTGCTTAACGCTTGCTTCGATATCAACTTCCTGTTTTTTAACGATTCGAGCTCCTTCTAACGATGGATAGCTTGGCTTGAATGTCCACAAGCTCCATGTAAGAACAAGGCTCATACCGATCAAGACAGTGAGCGCGATAGACTTGATATGTTCGTAATTCTTCTTGAAAAAGGTGATCACTTCTTTTGCATGTGTAATCCACTTTAACCAGTTCATTGCAGCCCCTCCTTAACCTTTTTTAAAGGAAGAGTAAAGTGGATGGTCGTTCCTTGGCCCCACTCACTTTCTGCCCAGATGTCTCCGCCATGCGCAAGTACGATTTCTTTTGCGATCGCGAGACCTAGGCCTGTGCCTCCGATATCTCGAGAACGAGCACGGTCTACCCTAAAGAATCGATCAAAGATCTTAGAAACGTTATTCTTCGGAATTCCAACACCTTGATCTGAAATACTTACCTTCACCTTGCGGCCGATCACGGAAGCGTTAAAGGTGATTGTTCCACCTTCAGGCGAATATTTCATCGCGTTCGAGATGATATTATCAAGCACTTGTGTCATCTTATCGGTATCCAACTGAACGTTGATCTTGTGCTTAGGCAGGGACCTAGAAAGTTCAATGTTTTCCTTTTCAAGCATCTCAAAACGATCGATGATGCCGTTCAAGAATTCGACCAGATCAATTTCAAAAAAGTTAAATCGGTAATCTTTGCTGTCCATTTTCGATAATTGAAGCAAATCAGTTACGAGTCTGATCATACGTTCAGTCTCATTCTGAGTAACCTCTAAAAAACGCGGAGCGATGTTCTCATCTTGCCACGCCCCTTCAGCCAGCGCCTCCAGATAACTTCTCATCGTCGTCAGCGGTGTTCTTAATTCGTGCGAAACGTTGAACACAAACTCACGTCGCTCGTTATCGATCTGTTCCTGCTCAGTAACATCATGAAGAACACAAATAAGACCATTGATTGGCCCGTCATCTTTTTGTATCGTGGAGAAGTTTGCTCGCACCACATAATGCAAATCGTTCGTACTAAAATCAAGCAGCATAGATTCGTATTCGTTATAAAGTTCTTCCCACGTGTATTCCGTATTTAAGCGCAATAGCTCCATAAGAGGCGTTCCTAGCGCGTTCTGTCTAGAGATGTTCAGCATCTCTTCAGACCGGTCGTTCATCAGGATAATTGCTCCGTCACGATCTGTCGCAATCACGCCATCTGTCATATACGTAAGAACGGAACGCAGCTTTCTTCGTTCGCTCTCTGTGATAGCTGTTGCCTCTTGCAGCTTTGTTGTTAGATTGTTAAAGGTCATAGCAAGCTGACCGATCTCATCGTCTCCATACAGCTGAACTTTTCGAGAAAAGTCCCCTCTTGCCATAACAAGGGCTTGCTTTCTCATATCAGCCATAGGCCTTGTGATCGTACGTGCCAAAAAGACCCCTAGCAGTCCGGTTATAATAAGTGCGATTACGGTTCCGGTCACTAGAATGCTATTGATTCGAGAAATCTGTTTAAAAATACCTTCAATAGAAGCTACTAAATAGATGGCGCCAATGTTCTCTCCTGTAGCATCAATCTTGATCGGTTTGGCGAGTACCATCACCCGCTCACCTTCATGAAGCATGATCTCATCATCAACCGTTCCTTCAAGAGCAAGCTTAATCTTAGGATTGAAGCTAATCTGCCCCACCAACTGCGGTTTATTGCTCGCAAGCACCATACCGTCTTCATTAAGTACCTGGATCTCTTTCTCTTCGAACTCCTCGTCAATTAGTGCTTGAATGTCTTTTCTAAGCAATAACGCTGGTTCACCATCTATATCATTTTCAGACTTGTATCTACCCTTATCTTTATCCTTCATCTTTTGCTCAACGTTAAACTCTAATAAATTCACTCTATCGTAAAGTGATTTAGAGAAGCTCTGCCGAAGATCAGATTCTAAGTTGTTGATAAAATAAACGCTGATCACTTGCATGGCTATTAAAATGAGCAATACATAAATCAATACAAACTTAACGTGTATTGATTTAAAAAAATTGACTTTATCCATCATGATTACTCCTGATCAGGATTTCTTAAGTAATACCCCACTCCGCGTCTTGTAATGATCCATAATGGGTGACTTGGGTTATCTTCAACTTTTTCGCGCAGACGACGAACCGTTACATCGACCGTTCTTACATCACCAAAGTAGTCGTATCCCCATACGGTTTGGAGTAAGTGTTCACGCGTCATCACTTGTCCGATATGTTTTGCTAAATAATGCAGCAGTTCAAATTCACGATGTGTTAACTCGATCGTTTCGCCACGTTTGGTCACGATATAAGCATCAGGATGAATCGTGAGAGAACCGATCGTGATCTCATTGTTCTCGTCTACTTCACGCTCTGATTCCTGCTGATGACGGCGCAGGTTAGCCTTAACACGTGCAATTAATTCACGCGTGCTGAACGGCTTCGTCACGTAATCATCGGCCCCAAGCTCTAAACCTAATACTTTATCAATTTCAGAGTCTTTTGCTGTAAGCATGATGATCGGCATATCGTACTTTTTACGGATCTCACGGCATACTTCCATACCGTCTTTTAGTGGAAGCATGATATCTAGTAAAATCATATCCGGCTTCTCTTTTTCTACCTTTTCTAACGCATTAATGCCATCATATGCGCAACTTACAGTAAAACCTTCTTTTTCAAGATTAAACTGCAGAATATCTGCAATGGGTTTTTCATCATCCACAACGAGAATTTTCTTATCCATGAGAACGCTCCTTCTTTCGGAAACTCTATTTTATATATAGCAGAATATTTTGTAGTATCGATTATATGGTATCTCTACTATTTTATCACAGTTGAAACTTTCTCCATACTACTAGCAAAACCTTCTAATTTTAGACAAAGAAAAGTTGGGTTCACATAAGATCACCGTCGAAAGTTCGCTGTGTGGAATACATCCTGAAAGTAATTCAATTCGTTTTGAGCATGAAAAACCTCCCAGGATGCTATAGATCCTAAGAGGTTTGTTTGTTACTTATCTTCATTTCAAGGTTGGTTGTAGTGTAGGATGCGAGACTCCTGTGGGACAGGTGGGCAGTCCGAAGAGTGAAGTGGCTCGTTCAGATCCGACAAGCAAAAGATGAATGGATTAGAAGGCGCACTTTGCCTTCTGAGCCATTTAACTTTTGACCTCGAGGGTCTAGCCACTGCAACTTGACAGGTGAGACACTTAAAAGTGAAACGTACGAATGTGGCTCACCGCCTGCCCCACGGAAAGCGAGCATCTGAAACGGAAATCAACCTACTTTCACATTATTTTAATTTTCACTTACAAAATCAGCTGGATCTTTAAGAACACCATTCTCATACACTTCAAAATGCAAATGCACACCAGTCGATTGACCCGTTGTACCCATCACACCAATCTTTGATCCTTTCTGCACTACATCACCTGTTGTAACAGACATCGAATCAAGATGAGCATAAATGGTTCTCATGCCATTGTTGTGATCAATAATGATCTTGTTTCCGTAATCTCCATCCCACCCAGCAGAAACAACTTTACCGTTGTCTGCAGCTAAGATTGAACGTTCTGAAGGTCGAGCAATATCCATTCCTTTATGCTCTTTACCCCAGCGCGTGCCTTTATGGCTAGAAATATATCCACCTACAGCCGGCCATGAAAGAGTTCCTGTCCCTTTAGAAGGAATCACTTTCGTACCAATCTTTTGAATTTCTGTAACCGGAGTCTTCACTTGCTTTTTCTCTAAAATTTCTTTTTGTAGCACTTTGTTGTCGGCTTTTCTTGTTGTATACGTAATATCTTCTAATCCAACTTGTCCTTTTTGAACGGTTTTGATCTGTCCTTTTTCCAACGTACTGTCTTCTTGTTTCTCAACCTGGAAAGGAAGTTCATTCTGAACACGTGTAGCTTCGTACACAAGGACCTCGGTATAAGGCTCTTTTTCAGTAACGGTTACTGCCTGTCCTGTACGAACAACGGGTACTAACATAAGCCTTGGGTTTAACGTGAATAACTGATCCATCGTTAAGTGATATTTTTCTAGGATAGATTGAACCGTTTCTCCTTTTTGAACCACATGCTCTTTTTTGTGCAGACTGCCTTCTTTCAAAGAAGAAATGGCATCATCTACCGTAACGAGCTTACTGATAGATGTTTGCGCTTTTTGAATAAGAACTGGCGCTGAAAAGTCGATATCAACCACTTTACGTTCTCCCGGTTTTAAGTCCGGTACTTCAAGCTTTTCGTTCTCAGCTTTCTTTTTTTCGATGTCATCTAGCTCGGCTTTTGAAACATGTTCGAGCTTTAGCTTCAGCAACGTATCTTTCGCTTCTTTTTTGCTAGAAACATACGCAACAGTTTGTCCGCCAACGACTAAACGATAAGCCTCAACTTCAACCGTTAGCTGCTTCTTCAAGTTCTCTCTTACTTCTTCGTTATCAAACTCTGGTCTGAACATTTTTTCAGGCTTAAGCTCGATAGACTCTCTCACCGCAAAAGCAAAGTTATTCTTTCTACCTTTTGCCTGTTGGAGAATTTGGTCGACTGTCTCGTCGACAACACTTTCTTCACGAACCGTTCCAACCTTCTTTCCATCTACATAAACGTGATAAACCGTCTTGATCAACTGGTTATCGTCGCTACTCGCAGATGTGTTCGATGGATTCATCGTGAATGCTGACACTATTAAAATCACTGCAACGAACGGCAGTGCGATATATTTAATAAATCTTTCAGTGGTTTTTCGACTGTTCACTTTTTCTATTTCCCCCTAAAGATTCTCTCTATGATCTCTAAAATATGCCTAAAGACCTACTACTCTTTATGCCTTTAGCACCTCTAGTATCCTATCACAAGGAATTTCGCTTTGTCAGAATTTCAGGGATTTTGTAATGCAACTGTAAATAAACGACATAAAAAAGAGTATAAATTCACCGATTTATACCCTTTTTTAACACCTATTCCGTTAATTTGATGCGCTCTTTTATATCTTCTTTTTGAACATACACAACAAGGAAGCTGATCGGAATCAGAAGCAACGTCTCTAGCCACTGCTTTTCAAACAGCCAGTAGAAGAAAGGAGTGAGTGCAAAAGCAAAGAGTCCCGCTACGGTTAGACTTCTTTTAATTCCATAAAAGAGCAGAAATGCAGTTGCTACAAGAACAGCAGATATGGGGTGAAAAATAATCATTCCTCCGATAAAAGAAGCCACTCCCTTCCCGCCATGAAAACGAAGAAAGACGGGATAGAGATGTCCGAGAATCACCGCTAGAAAACCAAGAAGCTGTATATGTGGGGGATATTGAAATTGTATGCCTGCCCAAACGACCGCAGCCGCTTTTAAGATGTCGCCAGCTAACGTGAGTACGAATCCTGATGGCCCTAATACTCTTCCAGCATTCCGTGCTCCTATATTTCCGCTGCCTAACAATCGTAAATCAACGCCTTTTATAAGCTTTGCTACAAGAAACCCTGTCATGATGCAACCAACAAGGTAACTCGCGATCAAATACAGCGCCCATTCAAATTCCATCTGTATGATCACTACCTTCCTCATCCCAATTGATACACTATATTCGAACGATTGAGTACTTATCCCTCTTTATCAGCATTAAAAGTATATGGTTGGTGTGAAAATGATATAAATCTTAGTGTGGATAAGCTGATTTGTGCTGTGCATGTCTCTGTGCATGCTTTTTTGGAGGTGTATCGGTGTTGTTTCTGCTGCCGGAAGGGGTTAGTGTTGATACCCCACGGGGTACTTGAGCTGTTAATTAAGTCTAATCTTGATGCAATTAAGTCGAAATAATAAAAATTAAGTCAAAATCGATAGCAATTAAGTCTAAGAAACAAAATAAAGGCCATTCGATCATTCTCGACAAAGACGTCCTTGCTATATACCCTCCACTAACGGCGACCGACCGTACGCAAAAAAAAAAAGCATGCTCCCTTTTCAAGGAACATGCAACATGTTTTAGGATTTAAAGTAAAATGGTGGCTCGAGACGGAATCGAACCGCCGACACGAGGATTTTCAGTCCTCTGCTCTACCATCTGAGCTATCGAGCCATAAAAGTGGCGGACCCGACCGGGGTCGAACCGGCGATCTCCTGCGTGACAGGCAGGCATGTTAACCACTACACCACGAGTCCACTTTTAAATGCTTTTATTTACTTTACTTAAAGAAAAAATGGTGACCCGTACGGGATTCGAACCCGTGTTACCGCCGTGAAAGGGCGGTGTCTTAACCGCTTGACCAACGGGCCACTTTTTTTAAAAAAAGTGGTGAGCCATGAAGGATTCGAACCTTCGACCCTCTGATTAAAAGTCAGATGCTCTACCAACTGAGCTAATGGCTCGTGCTTTGTTTTAAAACGTTTGTCGTTTTTTCACGACAAGTGTTACTTTATCACGATATTGAAGCTTTGGCAATATGTTTTCTGTATATTTTTCAAAAAAACTTTGGAATCCTTAAAAATACTCACGAAAGCATTTCTAATTTATCAAAAATAAAGCCCCTCGTTTCACCAAGGGGCCACAAATTTTTAAGCGAATACGCCTCGTACCATGTTTGTTTGGTTACGGTCTGGTCCAACTGAGAAGATAGAAAGTGGAATACCAGTTACTTGAGAGATACGCTCTACATAATGACGCGCGTTCTCTGGAAGCTCTCCAAGATCTTTCACACCTGTAATATCTTCTGTCCAGCCTGGCATTTCTTCGAATACAGGCTCACATTGAGCAAGCTCTTTAAGGCTCGCTGGGAATTCATACGTTAGTTCACCTTTGTATTTGTACGCTACACAGATTTTCAACGTTTCAATACCTGTTAGAACGTCGATTGAGTTCAAAGAAAGATCCGTGATCCCTGAAACACGGCGAGCATGACGAACTACTACTGCGTCAAACCAACCTACACGACGCGGACGTCCTGTCGTTGTACCGTACTCACGGCCAACTTCACGAATTTGGTTACCGATCTCATCATGAAGCTCAGTTGGGAACGGACCATCTCCAACACGTGTTGTATACGCTTTTGAAACACCTACAACATGGTTGATCTTAGAAGGACCAACACCAGAACCAATTGTTACTCCCCCTGCGATAGGGTTTGAAGACGTAACGAATGGATATGTTCCTTGGTCGATATCAAGCATAACACCTTGTGCGCCTTCAAAAAGAACACGACGTCCATCGTCCAATGCATCGTTAAGAACAACTGATGTGTCGACTACATATTTTTTAATTTGTTGACCGTATTCATAATACTCATCTAAGATCTGCTCTTTCGTGAAGCCTTCTGATTCATAGATGCGTTCGAATAAACGATTCTTTTCCGCTAAGTTGCGCTCTAACTTCTCTTCAAATTCTTCACGATCTAAAAGGTCAGCGATACGGATTCCGATACGAGCTGCTTTATCCATGTATGCAGGACCGATTCCTTTTTTCGTTGTACCGATCTTGTTAACACCCTTGCTCTCTTCCTCTAAGATATCTTGACGAAGGTGATAAGGAAGAATCACGTGGGCACGGTTAGAAATACGAAGGTTGTCCGTACTTACTCCGTGGCCGTGAAGATAAGCAAGCTCTTCAAGAACTGCTTTCGGATCGACAACCATTCCGTTTCCGATCACGCAGATTTTATCTTTATAAAAGATTCCAGATGGAATAAGGTGAAGCTTATACTTCTTACCTTCAAATACGATTGTATGACCAGCGTTATTACCACCTTGGTATCTAGCTACTACTTCTGCTTTTTCTGAGAGATAATCGGTAATCTTACCTTTTCCTTCATCTCCCCATTGTGTTCCTACTACTACTACTGATGACATGGTTGCACCTCCATGAAATTAACGATTGACGAATTTATCATCTAATCTTGAAAACCAAGCTTAGTTTAGCAATATATCTGATAGAAGTCAATCAAAAACACGAACATTAAAAGATAAATTAATATTTTCGTTCGTAATAATTTTACATTTCTATAGCCAAAAGATCGAAAACCTTATCGTATCCTTTAGTATTCACCTTTTTTAGGAGGTACAATTACTTGCTTATCGAAAAATTAATGGTGGCTTATATGGATACAAAAGCAAACCACATCTATTATTTAGACAAAAATGAACAAACGATACTGCTTGATGCGATCGAAACCGGTGGCCTTCCCAACCTAGAATTTCTAGATACCGAAGAACCAGACCGATTTATTGAGATTCCAAAGGTGATGAACGTTGAATCCTTCAGCTGGATGGTTGAATTTGAGAGCTTTCATCAAGACAGCGAACTGCTTCACGCTTTAAATGAGGATGAGCCTTTCAAACGTTTTACAGATAAAGTGATTGAGCTCGGTTTACATGAAAAATGGCAGACGTTTCAAAAAGATAAAGTGAAAAACAGAATAGAAATGTGGTTAATAGAAAATAAAGTAATAGAAATGCAAAAGCAGCCGGAATAAATTCCAGCTGCTTTTTTTATGCGCCCGGCGGTATGGCACTCTCATCGTGCCGCCTATCCAGGTTAACGAACTTATTATATTCTTTTACGAAAGCGAGCTCTACCGTTCCTGTTGGACCGTTACGCTGCTTAGCGATGATGATCTCAATGATGTTCTTCGCTTCTGATTCTTTATCGTAATAATCGTCACGATATAGAAAGGCAACGATATCGGCATCCTGCTCGATGGAACCTGATTCACGGATATCGGACATCATCGGCCGCTTGTCCTGACGGGATTCAACACCACGAGATAGCTGAGAAAGGGCGATAACCGGCACTTCCAGCTCACGAGCAAGTGCTTTTAGTGAACGAGAGATCTCAGAAACCTCCTGTTGGCGGTTTTCGCCTGATTTCCCGCTACCCATAATAAGCTGCAAGTAATCGATCAAAATCATACCAAGACCCTTCTCCTGCTTCAGGCGACGGCATTTAGCACGAATATCATTAATACGAATACCCGGCGTATCATCGATGTAGATACCAGCTGCTGACAGGCTTCCCATAGCCATCGTAAGCTTTTGCCAGTCTTCGGGTAACAAAGACCCTGTACGAAGTCGCTGTGCATCTAGATTACCCTCTGCACAAAGCATACGCATGACAAGCTGTTCAGCACCCATCTCTAGACTGAATATGGCCACATTCTCCTCTGTCTTTGTTGCAACGTTCTGCGCGATGTTCAGAGCAAACGCGGTTTTACCTACGGATGGACGAGCGGCAACGATGATTAGATCGTTTCGCTGAAAGCCAGCCGTCATTCGGTCCAAGTCATTAAACCCGGTCGGTATCCCCGTAATATCACCTTTACGGTTATGAAGAGCTTCAATGTTATCGTAAGCGTGAACCAAGACATCCTTAATCGCTGTAAAAGCACTCGTGTTCTTCCGGTTCGCTACTTCTAAGATCGACTTTTCCGCTTCGTTTAAGATCGCCTCTACTTCTTCTTCACGCGCATAGCTGTTAGCTGTAATATCAGTCGCTGTACGAATCAACCGGCGAAGAAGAGATTTCTCTTCAACGATCTTGCTGTAATACTCAATGTTCGCAGCCGTCGGAGAACTATCGGCTAACTCCGTTAAAAAAGACAAGCCGCCGACTTCATCCAGCTGGTTCTTATCCTGAAGCTCTGACGTAACAGTGATAAGATCGACCGGCTCGCCTTTTGCGTTAAGATCGAGCATCACGCGATAGATTCTTTGATGAGTAGCACGGTAAAAATCTTCCGGAAGCAGAATCTCAGATGCCGTAATAAGAGCTTCGGGCTCTAAAAAGATCGCACCAAGAACAGCCTGCTCCGCTTCAATATTCTGCGGCGGTATACGGTCAGCAAATAAATCACTCATGTTAGTTCCTCCTTTCCTTAATTCTTTTCGATATTTAACAGTTTTGCTATATTAAAGTATTGGTTTTTAGCTTTTTCTTCTTTGAAAAGTTGATTGGAGCGCAAGGTGCGAGACTCCTGCGGGACAAGCGGTCAGGTGAGACACTTAACGGCACGAAGTGGCAAGTGGCTCACCGATTGCCCCGCGGAAAGCGAGCAACCTGGAGCGGAGATCAACAACTTTCAAAACCCCGCAAAAAAACCGGGAAAACCCGGCTCTTTTATTCTTCTGTTACGTGTACTTTTACAGTTGCCGTAACCTGTTGATGCACTTTAATCGAAACATTCGTATACCCAAGTGCTTTAATCGGCTCAGCAAGCTCAATCTTACGCTTATCAATCTTGATACCTTGCTCTTTCAAGCCATCAGCGATCTGTTTACTTGTCACAGAACCAAAAACGCGGCCACCTTCACCTGTTTTCGTTTTGATCGTAACCGTCATCTCAGCAAGCTTTGCTTTTAAAGCTTCAGCCTCTTCTAATTGAGCTTGTTGTTTCTTCTCTTCGCTCTTCTGTTGGCCTTGAAGTGTTGCCATAGCGCCTGATGTAGCTTCTGAAGCTAAGTTCTTCGGAAATAAGAAGTTTCGTGCATAGCCTTCAGAAACGTTCTTAACCTCGCCTTTTTTGCCTTTACCCTTTACATCTTGAAGAAAAATTACTTTCATTCCTCTTCTCCCCCTTCAATATACTCATCAATAATACGTTTTAAATGTATCTCTGCTTCATCAATCGAGCTGTTCTCAATCTGGCAGGCAGCGTTCGTAAGATGTCCTCCGCCTTCCAGTCTCTCCATGATCATCTGCACGTTGATGTCCCCAAGCGAACGAGCACTGATGCTTACTTTGCCGTCAATGCGATTTGCAATAACAAAGGATGCTTGAATGCCGTTCATAGTTAATAGTATATCTGCCGCCTGAGCGATCACGACTTGATTGTACGCATCCTCAGGAGAGCTCTTGGCAATGACGATGCCTTTTTTATAAACATCCGAACTCTCAATGAGCTTGGAACGTCTTGTATACGTGTTTAAATCTTCTTTTAAAAACTTTTGAACAAGAATCGTGTCCGCACCATGCGCTCTTAAATAAGATGCAGCATCAAACGTACGAGATCCTGTTCTGAGGGTGAAACTCTTCGTATCAACGATAATACCTGCAAGAAGGGCTGTTGCTTCTAGCATACGCATCTTCAGTCTCTTCGGCTGGTATTCGAGAAGTTCTGTTACGAGTTCTGCTGTAGATGAAGCATACGGCTCCATGTATACAAGCACCGGATCTTTAATAAACTCCTCACCACGGCGATGGTGATCGATGACCACGACATGATCAAGCTTGGATAACAGTTTCTCTTCAATAACCATCGTCGGTTTATGTGTATCAACTACGACTAGAAGCGTGTCTCTCGATGCGAGCTCGAGCGCTTCTTCGGGCGAGATGAAAAACTTCCAAATCGATTCTGTTTCTTTCAGCTCATCCATCAAGCGCTGAACGCCGATATCGATATTGGCTTGGTCAAGTACGATATACCCGTCTTTTCCATTCACTTGCGCGACCTTCAAAATCCCGATTGCAGAACCGATTGAGTCCATATCTGGGTTCTTATGCCCCATGATGATGACCTTGTCACTATCTGCCACCAATTCACTCAGAGCATGTGAGATGACGCGGGCACGGACGCGCGTACGTTTTTCAACAGGATTTGTTTTTCCTCCATAGAAACGTACTTTTCCGTTCGTCTGTTTGATCGCAACCTGGTCGCCTCCGCGTCCAAGAGCAAGATCCAGACTCGATTGAGATAGCTGTCCGAGCTCAGGCAGTGACGATGTCCCAGCTGCAACCCCGATACTGAGCGTAAGGGAGATATTCTGCTTAGCTGTAGATTCTCTCACCTCATCAAGAACGCTGAATTTATTTTTCTCCAACTCATAAAGGATCCGTTGGTTGAATACAGCTAAAAATCGCTCAGAAGATGTTCGTTTTAAGAAGATGCCGTGTACGTTCGCCCATTCATTCAACACAGACGTAACTTTTGAGTTGATTGTTGATCGAAACTGGTCATCTAGTCCTTGCGTTACTTCTTCATAGTTATCGAGATAGATAATCGCCATGACCGTTTGTTCTTCATCATACAAACGTTCAAGATCTAACTGCTCGGTCACATCAAAAAAGTAAAGCAGTCTATCTTCTTTTTTGAAGTTCACTTGAAATCTATGTGTATTAATCTTTATAACTTCTTCCTTCGCATCACTCTTGATATGAGGAATCAGTTCTTCTGAAACATGGTTTAGAGAATGGCCGATAAAGGACTCTTCTTCAATAAGGGCTCCCATGTATGGATTCGCCCATTCGATCTTAAAATCCTCATCATACAAAATAATCCCGATCGGCATTTCCATCAACGCTTCTTCTCCCACCTTCTTCAAGCGGTGAGAAAGCGTCGAAATATAATCGCCCAGCTCCTCCTGAAAACTAGCTTCGGCTTTCATGGCATAATAAAACAAACCGCCTAGCAGCACGAAGCCTGCCATTCCAATCATCCAATGAAAATACGTGATGATACTTACCAGAACAACAGAAGTTACAAATAAGGCGATGACGGGATAACCATGCCACCGTTTTAGTAAAAACTTTGGCATACTTTCAGCTCCTACTGTTTTGGTTTCAACCGTTTTTTGATCATAAACCCTAAATCAATTATACCTAAGAATTTAACGACTTCCAGAGGAATCGGCAGGAAAGAGTTCAGCAAAAACAAGAGTATAATCAACAATATGATTCTTTTTCTCTTCCAATTCTTTATCCAGGCATAATAAAAAATAACTGTGAAACCTTGTATTATAAGTACAAACGATAATATCATATACAAATTTATCGTTACAATATATAAAGACGTACCCTTTTCAGGCATACTGAATGTTAAAACAATCGCTATAATATAATACCACAAAAACGATTTTGGCAGGTTCCACTCACGAAACGGAGGGAACGACGGAACATCATAACGCATTCTTTTCATCAGCATTCTTGCAGCGATATGCGTTAAAAAGGCAAGGATGACAGCTCCTCCGATAATATATGTCGGAAGCATCATCGGAATTAATTCCGCTTGCTCTTTAAATTTCTCAATCTGGGTAGGATCTTGTCCACCGGATTTATATAAATCCTCCGCTGTTCCTATCGCACTTTGAAACTGAGTCTCTAATTCTTTTACAAAATTGATGCCCATGAATACTTGAGCGATAGCGAGCGTTCCTAACATGTTCACGATGTTCGACAAACTCGCCCCAAGCAGAACAGCAAACGCAGGTTTTTTTCTTCTATAAAGTTCCCCCATCACGATTCCTGTCAAACCAGCAAAGAGGGTAACAATGATACCGTTAAGCCCCGCAAACGCCAGCGACACACCAAATGTGACCGCCCATAGGAGTAATCCCGCTTTAAGATCTTGCCGGTACAGATAAATGATAAACGGGAGCGGCAAAATAAATAACGAGACCAAGCTAAACAACGGTATGTACATACTGATCAAAAAAAGAAGCGTATAAATGCCCGAAACAACGGCACCTTCCACCAATACTTTAGTATTGCGCATGATTCACCTCATAAAATTCTTCATATGTTCTAATTGTAGTGACATAACCGCTGTAATTCAACTTAAACGATAATTCTAGCATAGACGTACTTGAAGAGAAGTAAACAAATTATGGAAGGTTTGCTTGAGCAGGGTCAGAAATAGGTGATATTCACCTGTTTTCATGGAAATGATGTGTGAAAATGTTATGAGATGGTGTGGGAAGCTACTACGATGGTTCAATAGAGGCTGACTCGGCCATTTCAAAGCCGTTTTTTCATGAGTATAAATGAGAAATCCAAAAGTTTTGAGCTCCAATCCACATATTTCATGCCTGAATCCTAAAGTTTTAGCGGTTTATCCACGAGTTTTAGGCTTTTATCCGCGAGTCTACAATCCTCGACAAAATCAGACACTCACTACTATCTTTGAACACAAAAAACGCAGCCAGGAAACCCAGCTGCGTTCTTTAAACGATCTTATTCAGATACATATGGTAACAATGCCATGTGACGAGAGCGTTTGATCGCACGAGTCAATTGACGTTGATATTTAGCAGATGTACCAGTTACACGACGAGGAAGAATCTTACCGCGCTCAGAAACGAAACGCTTTAAAAGATCAGTGTCCTTGTAGTCGATGTAAGTGATTTTGTTTACAGTGAAGAAACAAACCTTACGACGCTTTTGGCGTCCACCACGACGTCCAGCCATAGTTGGTCCCCTCCTTTAGTTTTATTTTATATATTCCGATTCATAGTTTACGTTAGTTTAAAATGGCAAATCGTCATCAGAGATGTCGATCGGCGTGCCATCATTTGCAAACGGGTCATCGTTGAAGTTATTACGTTTTGGATTCTGCTGTTGTTGCTGTCCTCCAAAGCCGTTGTCACTTCCATAGCTGCGGTTCTGATTTTGCTGCCCAAATCCGCGGTCATTTGATGGTCCACCAAAGTTGTTGCTGTTGCCTTGATATTGCTGGCCTCCAGCATTAGCGTTTTTAGGTTCAAGGAATTGAACACTTTCTGCCATTACTTCAGTAACATACACTCTTTGACCCTGCTGGTTCTCGTAAGAACGAGTTTGCAAACGTCCATCCACTCCTGCAAGCGATCCCTTTTTCAAGAAGTTCGCTACATTTTCAGCGGGCTTACGCCATACGACACAGTTAATGAAATCTGCTTCGCGCTCACCTTGCTGATTCGAAAAAGGTCGATTGACAGCAAGTGTGAAGTTAGCAACTGCCACACCGTTTGGAGTGTACTTTAATTCTGGGTCTTTTGTTAAACGTCCCACCAGTACTACTCGATTTAGCATTCAGAACCACTCCTTAAAGGATTAATTTCTTTCGTCTACGATTGTCATGAAACGAAGAACATCTTCGTTGATCTTCATAAGACGGTCGAATTCATTAATCGCTTCGTTTGGAGCGTTAACTTCCAATAGCGTGTAATATCCATCGCGGAAGTCATTGATTTCGTAAGCTAAACGCTTTTTACCCATTTCCTTTTCGTTCGCGATCTCCGCACCGTTGTCAGTTAGGATGCTTTTCGCACGCTCTTTCGTTGCCTTAAGAGCTTCCTCTTCGATATTCGGACGGACGATGTACATAATTTCGTACTTTTTCATTCCGTTCACCTCCTTTTGGTCTAAGCGGCCCAAAACATTTATTTCGGGCAAGGAGAAAATCATCATAACAGTATTTGTTGACAATTAACTCACAATAAAGAATTATATCAAAACATCCTGTATAAAACAAGCATCTCTCGAAAAAAGCATAAAAAAGAGGAAAAGCGATTGCTTTTCCTTCGATTTTTTAAATTTCTTAGACGTTACTCTAAAATGGTTTTGGATTAGTTTTGTAAAAAACTTCACTGACAAGTTGGTTGGAGCGTAAGGTGCGAGACTCCTGGGGGATCAGCGGGACAGGTGAGACTCTTAACAGCGCAAAGCGCTAAGAGGCTCACCTCACGCCCCCCGGAAAGCGAGCATCCTGGAGCGGAAACTAACTGCTTCTCAGTTTTTTTTATTAAACATTAAAACGGAAATGAACAACATCTCCATCTTTCATCTCATATTCCTTACCTTCAAGACGAACTTTACCTTTTTCTTTAGCAGCTGCCATGTTGCCAGCAGCCATCAGATCATCATAAGCTACGATCTCTGCACGGATAAATCCTCTTTCAAAGTCCGTGTGAATGATTCCTGCACATGCAGGAGCCTTCATCCCTTTACGGAACGTCCATGCGCGTACTTCTTGAACTCCCGCTGTAAAGTAAGTAGCTAGACCAAGAAGAGAATATGAAGCACGGATCAGCTTATCAAGACCTGCTTCTTCAATGCCTAGTTCTCCTAAGAATGCCATCTTTTCGTCGCCATCAAGCTCAGCGATTTCTTCTTCCACTTTTGCACAGATTACGATAACTTCAGCATTTTCACGTGCCGCATATTCTTTAACTGCTTCAACATGCTCGTTCGTGCCTTCTAAAAGCTCATCTTCGCTTACGTTAGCAACGTAAAGAATCGGCTTCATTGTAAGAAGGTGCATCGTGTGAACAATCTTCTTCTCTTCAGGTGTTAGATCAACACTTCGTGCAGGAAGTTCTTGCATAAGAGCTTCTTTGATCTTTGAAAGAACAGCAAACTCAGCTACAGCTTCTTTGTCTTTAGACTTTGCAAGCTTTTCAACACGTGCAACACGCTTGTCGATAGACTCAAGATCTGCAAAGATAAGCTCTAGGTTGATAACTTCAATATCATCGATCGGATTAACTTTTCCGTGAACGTGCGTGATGTTTTCATCATCAAAACAACGAACAACTTGAAGGATCGCATCTGTTTGACGGATGTGAGATAAGAATTTGTTTCCTAACCCTTCTCCTTTACTCGCACCTTTTACGATTCCAGCGATGTCTGTAAACTCAAAAGTTGTAGGTACTACTTTTTTCGGCTGTACCATCTCTGTTAATTTTTGAAGACGGTGGTCAGGTACTTCAACGATTCCAACGTTCGGATCGATCGTACAGAACGGATAGTTAGCAGATTCAGCACCTGCTTGTGTAATAGCATTAAACAATGTAGATTTACCAACGTTCGGTAAACCAACGATTCCAGTTGTAAGAGCCACTGTTCATTCACTCCTCTGTTTTATATAAAGCTTAGAAATCCTAAGGCTTTTCATCGTAATAAAAAAATATCCTTCCCAATTATAGGTTTTATCATCTTAAAAAACAAGAAGAACCGGGTCGTGTAACCCGGTTCGAACGTTTAATCATTTTATAAAATTATATCGCGTGTTTTTTGTTTCACGTGAAACAAGAGTTGTTACTCGCCTGGAGAGGATAAGACTTTCTTAATTTTCTTAGCGAACTCCGCTCTTGGCAGCATCACGCTATGTTGACATCCCATGCATTTAATCCTTATATCCGCACCCATACGAATCACTTTCCAACGATTCGTTCCACATGGATGCTGCTTCTTCATTTCTACTTCATCGTGAAGTTGAAATTCTTTTTGCTGCATACTTCAGCTCTCCCTTATTTATTTTCTTTTGGCACCGGTTCTTTTTGATACGTGACCATTTTAGGATAAGGAATCTCAATTCCTGCTCTTTCAAGCTCGTGTTTTAACGTTTTACGGAGTTCACGTGCGATCTTGAAGTGTGTCATCGGAAGTACCTCTGCTGTAACACGGATTACAACTTCTGATGCACCAAGCATCTGAACACCTAATACTTCTGGTTCTTTAACCATCTCAGGATAGTTTGGTTTAGCGTTCTTCACGACATCCTGGATAATGTTTTGCGCTTTATCGATATCCTCTTCATAAGCAATACTCAAGTCAACGACCGCAATACTGTTATGAACAGAAAAATTCGTAACTTCTGTGATAGACGAATTCGGCAGGATATGCAATTCTCCTGTCCAGCTTTTAATTTTTGTCGTCCTTAATCCAATTTCTTCAACGGTTCCTTCAAAGTTCGTGATCCGTACCGTATCTCCAACAGAGAACTGGTTCTCGAAAATGATGAAAAATCCTGTAATGATATCTTTCACAAGACTTTGGGCACCAAAACCAATCGCTAGACCAACCACTCCAGCACCAGCAAGAATCGCTTTAATATCTACACCGAACTCCGTTAATATGGTTAAGATCGCCACAAAATAAATAACATAAGAAGCAACATTATCTAACAGTCTAAATAGGGTGTTCTCTCTTCTCTCACTTAAACGTAGAGGAGATTTCAGCCGAACTTTAAAAACATTAGCGATCGCTGCTTTTACGATGTATTTGAAAATAATAGCGAGTAATATAATTCCTACGATCTTTAAGCTCGTCGTAGCAATGCCTGTCCACCATTCTTTATCGGAAAAAATCGTGACAGCTTTTTCTGCTGTTTCTGGTAAGTTAGCACCTGCCAATGGGTCATCTTCCTCTCTTTGATTATGAAATTATTTAATCAGCTTTTGCTAAGAATATCAAATGTAAATATGTGATCTACTGTTAAGAAAAACTTCTAGAGTTACGAGTGCATAGGAAACGGGTATAGACTTTAAACAAAAGTCTGTGATTATTGTATTCTACCATGTATAAGAAAAGGATTTCTTCCGTATACTAGTAGAACCATTATAAAGGAGAGGATGTCATGTTCCTCAAACGGAAGCTGGGATTAGGGAAACCCATTCAATATAAATTGCACCACGAAGACAAGGAAGCTATGCTCAGAATCACCGAACAAATATTACCTATGCTTCCGGAATCAACTCATCAGCCAGTTGTCGTTGTCTGTATAGGAACAGACAGATCGACAGGCGATGCATTAGGCCCGCTTGTTGGTACAAAATTGCATAATAAAGATACTTTCCCGTTCTTTGTTTACGGCACACTAGATGACCCCGTTCACGCGGTTAATTTAGAAGAAAAGCTAAAGATGATTGCGATTGAGCATCCAGGTGCTTTTGTTATAGGAATTGATGCTTGCTTAGGTCGATTAAACCACGTAGGCATGGTCTCGATCAACGATGGTCCTGTTAAACCAGGAGCTGGCGTTAACAAACAGCTGCCTCCAGTGGGTGATATGCACATTACAGGTATCGTAAACGTGAGTGGGTTTATGGAGTATTTTGTCCTTCAAAACACACGACTCAGCATTGTGATGAAGATGGCTGATCTGATCGCTGATTCTCTTCATATGGCTTGTTTACGCAAAAAGATTCAACAAAAAAACATGATAGCAAGCACCGAATCTCGTTCACAAGACATTTATAAAATTCAATAACAAAAGCCGCTTCTACGTTCAAATAGAAGCGGCTTTTTTTAAATCAATCCTTGCGAGAACGCTAAAATACTTTCCCATTTTTCAACGATACAAACTAAAATCGTTGCGATGAGTAGACCTGGCAGAAGGTTCGCGACACGAATCTTAGCAATGCCAAGCAAATTCAGTCCGATCGCGACGATCATGATTCCACCCGTTCCCGTTATCTCTACAATCAAGGCGTCCATCAATTCTTGAGAAACGAAGCGATCGATCTGTGTAGCCATCAAGGCGATTATTCCTTGGTATAAAACGACGGGTATGGCAGAGAACATGACTCCGATGCCAAGCGTTGAAGTAAATAGGATCGCACAGAATCCGTCGATCAATGCCTTTGTATATAGAACATCATGCTGTTGTCTTAGCCCGCTATCGAGAGCACCTACGATCGACATCGCTCCAACAACAAAAACAAGTGTGGCTGTCACAAAACCGGTGGCAACCGAGCCCTTATCTTGTTTTCCTACCTTAGTTTCTAGCCACTTGCCGATCGCGTTCAACCGCTCTTCAAGATTCCACCACTCTCCTAGAGCGCCGCCGACCGCCAAACTTGCGATCACGATTAAGAACTGTTCACTCTTCAGCCCCATTCCGATTCCCAAAATCGTAACAGCCAAAGCCATCGCTTGTAAGATCGTATCTTTATAACGATCAGAAATATTTGTCCAAAATAATCCTAAAAAGCTTCCTGCAATAATGGCAATACCGTTTACTATCGTTCCTAACAGTGACATTTTTTTATGCTCTCCTATCTAAGCAGTTCCTCTTTGATTACTATAACGAAAGAATCAAGGTGCATACTTTCAATTGAATCAATAGTGCTAAGCTGTTAATCAAAACTCTTTTAGAAATAGCAAAAAAGAAAACCACCTCAGCGATGGTTTTCTGCTTACTTTTCTAACAGTTCTAAAATGCGTTCTAGATCATCTTGTGAAAAGAACTCGATCTCGATCTTACCTTTTCGTTTTGATTTCTTAATCGAAACAGAAGTACCAAAACGATCTCGTAATGAAGATTCTTTTTCTTGGAAGAAAACGTTCGCTGGTACTGTTTTTTTCTTTGTTCCACGTGAAACATTCATATTAATATCAGAGATTAATTTTTCAAGCTGTCTCACGTTTAAGTTTTCATTCATTACCCGTTCAACGACTGGCTGCATCTTCGTCTTTTTCTTAAGACCGAGCAATGCTCGTCCATGCCCCATTGATAGTTGTCCGTTGGATAAAAGTTCAAGAACAGGTTTTGGAAGCTGAAGCAAACGTATATGGTTTGCGATATGAGGACGGCTCTTCCCAACGCGAGAAGCTAACTCTTCTTGCGTGAGTTTTAAGTGTTCCATCAGCTTCTGATACGCTTGAGCCTCTTCAACAGGATTCAAATCTTCACGTTGCAAGTTCTCGATAAGAGCAACTTCCATCATTTTTTGTTCGTCATAATCTTTTACGATTACTGGGATCTCTTTTAATCCGGCTTCTGAAGCTGCGCGGAATCGTCTTTCCCCTAGAACGATTTCAAATCCTTTAATACTTTTCCGTACAACAATTGGTTGAAGAATACCATGTTCGATAATGGATTCTTTTAGTTCTTCAATGGCTTTTTGGTCAAAAACTTTTCGGGGCTGATACGGATTTGGCCTTAGCTCTGATATACTGACTTCTTTTATCTGCTCTTCTTCTCCTGCCTCTGTTGGAGGAAAGAAGGCATGCAGCCCTTTACCTAACCCTTTCACCAATGCCGATCACTTCCTTCGCAAAATCTAAATAAACATCAGCACCTCGGGATTTTGGATCGTAGATAATAATCGGTTTCCCGTGACTCGGCGCTTCTGATAGTCTAACGTTTCTTGGTATGATTGTTTCATACACTTTATCTTGAAAATATTTTTTTACTTCTTCAATAACTTGAATACCTAAGTTTGTACGTGCATCGAGCATAGTAAGCAGTACACCATCAATCATCAAGTCGGTATTTAAGTGTTTTTGAACAAGTCGTACTGTGTTTAAAAGCTGGCTTAATCCTTCTAGTGCGTAATATTCACACTGTACAGGTATGATGACTGAGTCAGAAGCCGTTAATGAATTAATGGTAAGCAGCCCTAATGATGGCGGGCAATCAATAATAATAAAATCATAATTGGAACTTACCTTCTCTAACGCTCTTTTTAACCGAACTTCACGAGAGATCGTCGGTACGAGTTCGATCTCGGCTCCAGCAAGCTGTATCGTCGACGGGAGGATATGTAAACCTTCACAGATGGTCTCGACGATCACATCTTTTACTTCTACATCCTCGACGAGAACGTTGTAGATACACTGGTCGATATCCCCTTTATCTACCCCTACGCCACTTGTTGCGTTCCCTTGAGGATCTATGTCTACGAGCAATACTTTTTTACCGAAATATGCTAAGCATGCACCAAGGTTGACCGACGTAGTCGTTTTTCCGACTCCGCCTTTCTGGTTGGCTACTGCAATGGTCTTGGCCACGTTGTCACCTACCTCACTTAAAAACATTCATTATCTATTATTCTATCACGAAGAAAATAAAATGACGTACGGAATTATAGAAAAAGAAGGATTTATTTTGTCCGGTTCTCAACTTATTACTTCTAAAATCCGGCCACTTCAGGAATTTAAGTTAGAAAGAATTGAAGAAATGGCTTTTTAGGCTTCAGAAGCTGATTACCACCTATACGGAGAGGGGTATTCCACCTAAAAACCCCTCAAATTCTAGCATCTATTCAAGAATTTTTCGACTTAATTCCGCGAGTTTTGGCGATAATTTCGCGAATTTTTCCTGTTTATCCGCGAGTCTACATCAATCGACAATCACAGAATGCCAGATACCCCACACCCATCCCATTTGAGCGTTACTTCGTCCGGCCCTCAGCACTCAAAAAGCCAACAAAAAAACCACCAGCTCCCATTCAAGCTGATGGCCTTCTCTTTTTATTTTTTCGGAATGCGAATCGTGAACTGATAGAACTCCTCGTGCTCTTCTTCTTCTGTGTCGATCGATAGCCCGCTTTGCACGACCATGTCTACCGATTGTCTGACCGTATTGATTGCTAGTCGCATATCTTTGCTATAGGATTTACGACGCGACTGAGGCTTCTTTTCTGCTGTTTCAGATTCGATCATTCGTTTCACACGTTCTTCTGTTTGCTTCACGTTCAATTGCTTTTCGATGATTTCTTGGAGAACGGCCTCCATCTTTTCAGGAGATTTCAAAACGATCAATGCCCGAGCATGACGTTCTGTCACTTTTTTCTGCAAAAGTGCATCTTGAATAGACTGCGGAAGCTTTAACAGACGCAGCTTATTTGCAATGGTAGACTGACCTTTCCCTAACTTTTGAGCAAGGCCTTCTTGTGTAAGTCCGTGCAATTCTAGAAGCTTAGCATATGCCATCGCTTCTTCAATAGCGGTTAACTCTTCTCGCTGAAGGTTCTCGATAAGTGCTACAGAAGCCGTTTGCGAGTCGTCCATCTCTTTAATGATTGCAGGAATCTTTTCCCACCCGAGCTTTTGGACAGCACGCCACCTACGTTCGCCCGCGATCAGCTCGTATTTGTCGTCGCCGATACCTCGAACGACGATGGGTTGAATGATTCCGTGAGCTTCGATCGTCTGTGATAACTCTTCAATTCGTTCATCTATAAAAACCGTACGAGGCTGAAACCGGTTGGGTATGATTCTTTGAACCGGAAGTTGAAGTACTTCTTCGTTGTCGTTTTTTTCAGCTGGTTCTGGATCTAAGGTTTGCTGGCTCTTTTCGCCGATGCCGAATAAACGTGAAAAAGGATGCTTCATGCGAATACACCACCTTTTGTAATCTGCCTGTTAACTAATTCTTCTCTCTAGTTCAATAATCCTGCAAGTCTGTAAAAATCTTTCTTTTATGTAACAGCTGTGTTTCACATAGAAACACAGCATCAGATTATGAAATAGGAGATTTGTTTGGCGTTCCTGGTTTACGAGGAAACTTCTTTGGTGTTTCTTTTACTTTATCAATCACAATGATATTGCGTTCGCTCTCCTCGATCGGCAATACGAACGAATGAATATCTTTAACTCTGCCGCCTAAAAGTTTGACTGCTTTTTCTCCGTCTCTCACTTCTTCAGGAAGGTTAGCACCTTTCATTCCCAAGAAGTGCCCACCAATTTTCACGAGTGGTAAACAAAGTTCAGATAGAACAGACAGTCTAGCAACCGCACGAGCCGTCACAAGATCGAACGTCTGTCTAAACTCTGGACGGTGCGCAAATGTTTCTGCACGGTCATGATACAGAGAAACATCCTCCAAACCAAGTTCATCTACTACGTGCTGTAAAAAACCAATGCGTTTATTCAGAGAATCAACGACTGTTAGCTTGATCTCTGGAAATGCAATCTTTAGTGGTATGGCTGGAAACCCAGCTCCAGCTCCAACGTCACACACCGTAATGTCTTGCTTGAAATTAAAATAAAAACCTGCCGTCACAGAATCATAAAAGTGTTTCAAATACACTTCTTCTTTTTCTGTGATCGCTGTAAGATTCATTTTTTCGTTCCACTCAACGAGCAGGTTATAATACGTTTCGAACTGTGATAGCTGCTTTTCTGATAATTCGACTCCCTTTTCTTTTAAGGAAGTTTGAAACAATTCTATATTCATGATTTTCACGTTCCTCCCCCTCAACGGGCGATCTTCGCCAGTTTACCTTGTTCGAGATAAATCAACAGAATAGAGATATCTGCTGGGTTTACCCCTGATACACGTGATGCCTGCCCGACAGAAAGAGGCCGAACTTCGTGAAGTTTTTGTTTTGCTTCTGTAGCTAGTCCGTTGATCGCCATGTAATCAAGATCTACAGGAAGCTTTTTATTTTCCATCTTGCGCATCTTTTCTACTTGCGCGAGCTGTTTATCGATATATCCTGCATATTTCACCTGAATCTCAACCTGCTCCATCACCGTCTCCGGTAAGGCAGTTTCTGCTGGTACGAGTTTATGAATGACCGGATATGTGATCTCAGGGCGCTTTAACAAGCTAGCTGCCGACATTGGTTCTTTTAACGGAGTCGATTGTGACTCTGCAAGAACTTGCTGCACGATTTCGTTCGGTTTGATCGAAACATGCTCGAGTCGGTCTATTTCCTGCGCAATTAATGCTTTCTTCTCTACAAAGCGTTCGTAACGATCTTCTGGTATCAGTCCGATTTCATGACCTTTTTTCGTTAAGCGCAGATCTGCGTTGTCGTGTCTAAGCAGTAAACGGTACTCCGCACGTGATGTTAGAAGGCGATACGGTTCGTTCGTTCCTTTTGTGATCAAATCGTCGATCAATACTCCGATGTACGCTTCAGAACGATCAAGCACAAGTGGCTCTTTATCTTGAACTTTTAACGCAGCATTGATTCCCGCCATGAGTCCTTGTCCCGCTGCTTCTTCATATCCGCTCGTTCCGTTCAGCTGCCCTGCTGTAAACAAACCGTTCACGCGCTTCGTCTCAAGAGATGGCCAAAGTTGTGTGGGAACGATCGCGTCATACTCAATCGCATATCCTGCACGCATCAATTCTGCTTTTTCAAGACCAGGAATCGTTGCTAAAATTCGCTTCTGTACATCTTCCGGAAGACTTGTTGAAAGACCTTGAACGTATACTTCTTCCGTGTTGCGTCCTTCTGGCTCTAAGAAGATCTGATGTCTTGGCTTATCATTGAACCGTACAATTTTATCCTCGATGGAAGGACAATATCTTGGTCCAGTACCTTCGATCATTCCTGAATACATCGGTGAACGATGAAGGTTTCCGTTGATCAACTGATGCGTTTCGTCACCTGTATACGTTAACCAGCAAGGAAGCTGATCTGTGATGTACTCGGTTGTTTCATAAGAAAAAGCACGAGGTACATCGTCACCAGGCTGAATTTCTGTTTTTGAATAATCAATCGTCTTGCTATTAACGCGCGGCGGTGTTCCTGTTTTAAAACGCACCATATCAAAGCCTAACTCTTGCAGATGATAAGACAAGTTGATTGAAGGAGCCATATTGTTCGGTCCGCTCTCATATGCGAGCTCTCCGATGATGATCTTCCCTCTTAAGTACGTTCCGGTTGTTAGTACGACCGCTTTTGCCGCATACTCCGCTCCGGTTTTTGTGATAACACCTCTACATACGCCGTCTTCGATGATCAGACGCTCTACCATCCCTTGACGTAACGTAAGGTTCTCTGTGTTTTCCATCGTTTTTTTCATTTCATGCTGATACAGGTATTTATCTGCTTGCGCGCGCAGTGCACGTACCGCTGGCCCTTTACCTGTGTTCAGCATACGCATTTGAATGTGTGTTTTGTCGATGTTGCGTGCCATCTCTCCGCCAAGTGCGTCAACTTCACGAACGACGATCCCTTTAGCTGGTCCGCCTACTGACGGATTACACGGCATATAGGCGACTGTATCTAGATTCAATGTTAGACATAAGGTTTTAGCGCCCATACGAGCAGAAGCTAGTGCAGCTTCAACCCCGGCATGTCCAGCACCAACAACGATCACATCAAACGTATCTGCTTTATATCCCATCGTTTTTTCCTCCTTTTTTTATTTTCCTAAACAGAATTGAGAGAACAATTGGTCGATCAGACTCTCTGAAACCGTGTCTCCTATGATTTCTCCGAGTATCTCCCAAGCTCTTGTTATATCGATCTGTACCATATCAATAGGTAGATCCGCCTCAATGCCGCCGAGCGCCTCATCAATATGATGAATCGTCTGCTGCAGAAGTGCGATGTGCCTTGAGTTGGATACGTATGTTAAGTCATTAGCTTCAATTCCGCCTGCAAAGAACAGGTTTGCGATCGCTTGCTCTAATTCATCGATTCCCTCTTCTTTTACTAAAGATGTTGAGATAACGGGTGAATTCTCTGATAGTTCCTTTATTCGATTCATATCTGCTTTCAGTTCAAGATCTGTTTTATTGATAATGACGATCTTATCGAGTCCTGCAGCTGCACGGAACAAGTTCTCATCTTCAAGTGAGAGCTCTTCATTCCCATTGATAACTAGCAGAATGAGATCTGCTTCTTTTAATACTTTACGTGATTTTTCAACACCGATCTTTTCAACGATGTCTTCCGTCTCACGAATCCCTGCTGTGTCAACGAGTCTTAAAGGAACACCTCTAACGTTCACGTACTCTTCAATAACGTCACGTGTTGTTCCCGCAATATCGGTTACGATCGCTTTATTCTCATGAACGAGTGCGTTCATGAGTGAGGACTTACCTACGTTCGGTCTTCCGATGATCGCCGTAGACAACCCTTCACGAAGGATCTTCCCTTGACTTGCCGTCTGCAGTATCGATTCCACTTCTTTTTTTACAGTCAAAAGGTTGTTGTTCAATAAAGAATGAGTCATCTCTTCTGCATCATACTCTGGATAATCGATGTTCACTTCTACATGGGCGATTGTTTCTAATAACGTTTGTCGAAGACGCATAACGAGTGAAGATAAACGGCCTTCCATCTGGTTGAGGGCTACGTTCATCGCACGGTCTGTCTTCGCACGGATCAAATCCATGACCGCTTCCGCTTGAGATAGATCAATCCTGCCGTTTAAGAATGCTCGCTTCGTGAATTCTCCTGGTTCAGCTAAGCGCGCTCCCTGCTGAAGAATCAATTGAAGAACTCTGTTCACAGAAACTAACCCTCCATGACAGTTGATCTCAACAACATCTTCCCGCGTAAACGTTCGTGGTGCACGCATGACGCTGATCATCACTTCTTCTACCGCTTGATCGAGTTTCGGATCAATCAATTTTCCGTAATGAATCGTATGTGTATCAACTTCAGAGAGACGTTTTGTCCCGCTGTACACTTTATCTGCAATGGCTACTGCGTCAGGTCCGCTCAAACGAACGATCGCAATCGCACCTTCTCCCATCGGAGTAGAGATCGCTGTGATCGTATCAAATTCCATTGTTGTTTCACCTCGGCTTTCCTCTTTACTTTCGCTCTATATAAATTACCTTTAGTATGGCCTTAAATACTTACTGTGATAAGGTTTTAGTAAAAATGGACATAAATATCCACAATAAAAAATAGTGTATCGCATAATGTGCTCACAGTAAAGAAAACGTGGCTGAAATCAAGCCTTAAAACGAGTTTAAATGTGCTCGTGCCATTAACTTAAGATTAGTAGCTATTAGATGACGCAAACAAAAAGCTCCAGAGGATAAACCTCTGAAGCTTTTTTATCTTTTGCTTGAGGATGTTGGACGGATAACGACTTTACGAAAAGGTTCTACCCCTTCAGACGTAGTCTCAACATCTCTGTTTTCTTTGAGTGCTAAATGAATCACTTTTCGTTCATTAGCAGGCATCGGCTCAAAAGCAAAGCTTTTCTTCGTAAAAAATACCTTTTGTGCAGAATGCTCAGCTAATCGCTCGAGTGATTCCTGTCTTCTGGTACGATAGTTTTCAGCATCAAGCACAATTTTCACATGCTTGCTTGCAGGATCAGAATTTGCAACCATATTCGTTAAAAGCTGAAGCGCATTAAGCGTTTGTCCACGTTTTCCAATTAAAATCGCAATTTTGTCACCGGATAAATCCAGCACAAGATGATCATTTTCCTGTCGCTGTGTGATGGTAACGGGCACTCCCATTTTGGATGTAACATCCTTAAGGTAGTCGATCGCGGATTTAACAGGATCAGCTTTCACTGTTACTTCAACAACTGCTGGCTTCCCGCCAAGTCCAAAGAAACCTTTTTTGGAATCTTCAAGAACGGATATCTCTACTTGATCTTTTGAAGTCTGAAGTTGTTCTAGTGCTGCTGCTACTGCTTCTTCAACCGTTTTCCCTGTTACCTGTACCTTTTTCACTTTTTAGCTCCCCCATCAACTTGGTTTTCTTTCTTTTTCATTGGGGTCGTAATGAAATATGTCTGTCCGATCATGAATATGTTACCGATCACCCAATATAGAGATAGTGCAGCTGGGAAATTAATCGCAAATACAACGATCATAACTGGCATGATGTATAAAAGCATCTTCATCTGCGGATTTGGGTTGTCCATGCCGCCCATCATGATCTTCTGTTGTAAGAATGTCGTTATACCGGCTACTAACGGTAAGATATAAAATGGATCCGGATCTCCTAAGTCAAACCAAAGGAAATTATGGTTTGCGATTTCACCCGTACGCATAATCGCATGGTAAAAACCTAAAAGAATCGGCATTTGAATCAATAAAGGTAAACATCCAGCAAGCGGGTTAACTCCGTTCTTCTGGAATAACGCCATTGTTTCTTGCTGTAACTTCTGTTGAGTGTTCGCATCTTTCGACTTGTACTTTTCACGAAGCTTTTGAATTTCAGGTTGGATCTCTTGCATCGCTTTAGAACTGCGTGTTTGCTTAATCATTAATGGAAGAAGCGCTGTACGGATGATCAATGTTACGATAATGATCGCTAATCCGTAGTTGTCACCAGTTAAGGTCGCAAAGTATGTGATCAACCATGATAACGGATATACAAAATATGTGTCCCAAATTCCAGTGCTGTCACTAGTAATGGGATCATTCATCGATCCACATCCAGATAGGACAGCCATGAGTGCGAAAAGGGCAATCAGTAAACCTATTTTCTTACGCACACTCTTATCCTCCTTAAAATCATAAATCTTATCTCAATTATTTATTGTCCCTTTTTTCAGGCACGAGGTCAACGCCTCCGGGATGAAAAGGATGGCACTTTGAAATTCTGACAAAAGTTAGCCACATTCCTTTAAATACACCGTGACGCCTGAAAGCTTCTATACCGTAATGCGAGCAGGTCGGATAAAAGCGGCATGAAGGCGGTGTTAGCGGGGAAATCCATAGCTGGTAAAAACGAATAATCCCTATAAATAAGGATCTCATTTTTTTACACCCTCTTTTTTAAAACGTTCGCTCTGTTCAAAACATGAAGCAGACTTTTTTCCATCTCGTGAAAGTCCATATTAGCAGTAGGTATTCTCGCGATAACCACGTAATCCCTGCCTGAAAGTAGCTGTTCACTATATTTATGGAAGATTTCTTTAACCGATCGTTTAATTCTGTTTCTCGTAACAGCTTTTCCAACTTTCTTGCTGACAGAAAGACCGATGCGAAAAACAGGCTGATCTTCTTTTCTTAAACTGTATATTACAAATTGGCGATTAGCCGTTGATTTTCCTTTTTTGAAGACTTCTTGAAATTCCTCATTTTTTTTGATGCGTTGTTCTTTCTTCATTCATTTAACACTCCATCAATTATGCAATCTCATTCCAAAGTCTTTTTGTTTCGATCATCACCCAGTATCGGCCTGTTTCGTTCATATAAAACCTTTTACTTCGAAAAAACGACATCGTACAGAAAATACGGACTCGGAGTGAGCAAAATTCTCTCTATAAAAGTAAAAAAAGACCACTGATGTCAGTGGCCTATGCGGATAACACTTTTCTTCCCTTTTGACGACGGCGAGCTAGAACTTTACGACCGTTCTTAGTAGCCATACGTGCACGGAAACCATGTACCTTCTTACGCTTACGGTTGTTTGGTTGAAATGTAGGTTTCATGTATATTACACCTCCCTGAGGATATCTCTTATAAAAGACAGTCTAATAAAGTATAATGACTGACCCATAAATTTGTCAAGCTGGATTTTAAGTTTGTGTTTTTTTGCAAGTTTTTTGCCCTTGAAAGTGATGATCTCTGTTTCGAAATGCTAGTGAAGTTCTTGAAAGTAGTTGATTTCCATTCCAGGCTGCTCGCTTTCCGCGGGGCAGGCGGTGAGCCACTTGCCGCTTTGCGCCCTTAAGTGTCTCACCTGACCGCTTGTCCCGCAGGAGTCTCGCACCTTCCATTCCAATCAACAAACCAACGAAGTAAATAGAAACAAAACACTCTTTTAGAATCAAACCAAAGTTTGCAGAGCTAACGATTCACCGCAGCTTCCCAATTATCACAGGACAACTATATCTCCATATGATCCTTCTACAAGCTTCACCAAAATCTTCATGACCTAACCTGTGGACATTTTTTCGACATACTTTTCATTATCCACACCAATTATCGACACGTTTTACACAAAATCTAGTGTTGTGGACAACTTTTCTACACAAGGTATGGGCGTTGTGGATAAGTAACAATAACTCGTTGCCAAGCCTGATTATTTTTGATATGCTTGTTGTGTTTTAACTCGTTAACAACCTGCACTGCTAATAAAGTTATTCACAACCTGTGGATAAACTTGTGGACAGTTATCAAAAGCTGTTATAAAGGTTGTCCACAGACATGGTTTTACTGTTCATAATCCTATTATCTACTATATTAATTATCATTCACATAAGGTGTGGACTTTTTATTTTTATTCATAGGTATTCACTGGGTGTACAATTCTTATACAACAGGGAAATGACTGCTGAAATAGGATGATTCGAAAGAGATAAGGGGGGTAAATTGGTTGGAAAACATAAACGACCTATGGTCCAAAGCACTTGCTGCGATCGAAACAAAAGTCAGTAAGCCTAGCTTTGAGACTTGGTTAAAATCAACAACGGCACATGCTTTACAAAATGATACGCTCGTCATTACTGCGCCAAATGAGTTTGCCCGTGACTGGCTGGAATCCAGATATGCAGGTATCATTTCTGAAACGCTGCTGGACGTAACAGGAGCAGCACTTGACGTAAAGTTCATCATTCCACAAAATCAGACAGAACTAGACTTAGATCTGGAACTTTCCATGAAAAAAGCCCCAAAAGCAGCAAACGAGCCTCACGAAGAAGTTTCTCAAAGTATGTTGAATCCAAAATATACATTTGACCGATTCGTTATCGGTTCAGGAAACCGTTTTGCTCATGCCGCATCATTAGCTGTTGCTGAAGCACCAGCAAAAGCTTATAACCCGCTATTTATTTATGGGGGCGTTGGATTAGGAAAAACGCATTTAATGCATGCGATCGGCCATTATGTATTGGAACATAATCCTGGGGCGAAGGTCGTATACCTATCCTCCGAAAAATTTACGAACGAGTTCATCAACTCGATTCGTGACAATAAAACGGTTGAGTTCCGCAACAAATTTCGCAGTGTGGACGTGCTTTTAATAGATGATATTCAGTTCCTTGCAGGAAAAGAACAAACGCAAGAGGAATTTTTCCATACGTTTAATGCACTTCATGAAGAAAGTAAGCAGATTGTCATCTCTAGTGATCGACCTCCAAAAGAGATTCCGACATTAGAAGACAGACTTCGTTCCCGCTTTGAATGGGGACTTATTACGGATATCACACCTCCTGACTTAGAAACGCGTATCGCAATCTTGCGGAAAAAAGCAAAAGCAGAAGGCCTTGATATTCCAAACGAAGTGATGCTTTATATAGCGAATCAGATCGATACGAACATTAGAGAGTTAGAAGGAGCACTCATTCGCGTTGTCGCTTATTCATCTCTCATTAACCAAGATATGAATGCAGATCTTGCAGCAGAAGCACTTCGCGATATTATTCCTTCTGCAAAGCCAAGAACATTGACCATTCATCATATACAAGAAGTAGTTGGCAAGCATTACAATGTGAAGTTAGAAGATTTCACAGCGAAGAAACGAACAAAGTCTGTAGCTTTTCCTAGACAGATCGCGATGTATCTTTCACGTGAACTAACAGATAATTCTTTACCTAAGATTGGTGAAGAATTTGGTGGTCGAGACCATACAACGGTTCTTCATGCTCATGAAAAGATCTCTACTATGCTGATTACAGATCATGTTTTGCAAAGAAAAGTGCAAGAAATTCACGATCAGCTTAAATCGAATTAAATAAGCGCACTGAATACTGTGAATAACTGCAGTTACTTTATACACAGTCTGTCCACATGTGGATAGGCTGTTCTATCTTTGTTTTCTAGGGTTATCCACACATTCACAGCGCCTAGTACTATTACTACTATTTTTTTAAAAGATTTTAATAAATATCAGGGGGGCAAAATAATGAAAGTTAAGATTCAATTAAACCAGTTGATCGAAGCTGTTCAAGATGTAATGAAAGCTGTATCTTCAAGAACAACAATTCCGATTCTTACGGGAATCAAGATGGAAGTAACATATGACGGTGTTCATCTGACTGGTAGTGATTCTGATATTTCAATTGAACGACTGATACCGGTTGAAGAAGGAGATCTTGTACATATCGAAGTGAAGCAAGAAGGAAGTGTTGTACTTCCAGCTCGTTATTTTTCAGAGATCGTTAAAAAACTTCCGAACGATTCTGTTGAGATTGAAGTAGGTGAGCGATTTGAAACGACTCTTCGTTCAGGCGCTTCTGAATTCAGCCTTTTAGGATTAGATCCTGAAGAATACCCTAGATTACCGCAGATCGAAGAGAACTTAGTCTTTGAGATCCAAAGTGATCTGTTGAGAGCAATGATTCGCCAAACTGTCTTCGCGGTGTCCACCTCAGAAACACGCCCTATCCTAACAGGTGTTAACTGGACGTTAACTGACGGTGTTCTAAACTGTATTGCAACAGATAGTCATCGCTTGGCTGAACGAAAAATGCCGATCGATTCTCAAAGTGAAGAGCTTTCCTTCCAGAACGTCGTGATTCCTGGAAAGAGCTTGAACGAACTTTCAAAGATTCTTGATGAGAATGCTGAAAAGGTTCAAATCGTTGTAACGAACAATCAGATCTTGTTCAAAGCTAAAAACATCTTATTGTTCTCAAGATTATTAGACGGTAACTATCCGGATACTTCAAAACTGATTCCTTCAGAGAGCAAGACTACATTCGTGTTGAAGACGAAGGAATTCTTACAAGCGATCGACCGTGCTTCTTTATTAGCTAGAGAAGGAAGAAACAACGTCGTGAAACTAGCAACACTCGATAACCAAACAATCGAACTTTCTTCAAATTCTCCAGAAATCGGTAAAGTATTTGAACACATGATCGCAGAGGAGATTGAGGGAGAAGAGCTGAAAATCTCATTCAACGCAAAATATGTGATGGAAGCTCTAAAAGTGATGGATTGCACGGAGATCAGCATCCTGTTTACAGGTGCGATGAGACCGTTTCTTATCCAACCCGTATCAGACGATTCGATCCGCCAATTAATCTTGCCTGTAAGAACTTACTAAAATATAAAGCTGCCGGAATCACCGGTGGCTTTCTTTTCTTTCTAAGTCCAACGTTTTTTGGAGAAACTAGTAAGAGTGAGATGTTTTTACTAATATTTTCACAACAGATTTTATGAATTTTATTTTTGAATTTTGTTTATTTCACATCATCGAGTATTGATCGTAGTGGAAGGTGCGAGACTCCTGCGGGACAAGCGGTCAGGTGAGACACTTAATGTCGCATAGCGGCAAGTGGCTCACCGCCTGCCCCGCGGAAAGCGAGCAACCTGGAACGCAGATCAACTTTTCATATACAACCAGGAGGTTTTTTTAAAATGGAAAACGTAAAGATCAACACTGAATTCATCACCCTTCAACAACTGTTGAAAACTACCGATGTCATCCAATCGGGAGGAATGGTAAAATGGTATTTAGCAGAACATGAAGTTCTTGTGAACGGAGAACATGAAACACGCCGAGGTAAGAAACTATATGCGGGTGATGTCGTGTCCATTCCAGAAGTAGGAGAGTTCAAGGTAACAACGGAATAGGGGGTATCCCTTTGCATATTGAAAAGCTTCAGCTTAGGAATTACAGAAACTATAAAGAACAATCTCTGGAATTCGAGAATAAGGTCAATGTTTTTCTAGGTGAGAATGCACAAGGAAAAACAAATGTCATGGAATCCATCTATGTTTTGGCCATGGCAAGATCATATCGAACAGCAAAAGATAAAGAGTTGATATCTTGGGACGAAGAATATGCTAAAATAGAGGGTAGCATCAAAAAGAGAAACAGTTCTTTTGATTTAAGTCTCGTCATCTCACAAAAAGGAAAAAAAGCGAAAATCAGCCGCATTGAACAACGACGGTTAACCGATTACGTTGGACATCTAAATGTGGTTATGTTTGCACCTGAGGATCTTAATCTTGTAAAAGGCAGTCCACAGGTGCGTCGTCGTTTTATTGACATGGAAATCGGACAGGTTAACGCGGTTTATTTAAATGACCTTTCTGTGTACCAAAAGATTTTATCTCAGCGAAACTCTTTATTAAGAGAGATGTATCGCAACAAAAGTCAGCAAAACATGACGATGCTCGAGATCTTAACAGAACAGCTTATTGATAAAGCAGCCAGAGTGACGTTGAAACGTATGAAATACATGGAAAAGCTTCAAAGTTGGGCAGAACCGATCCACCACGGGATATCGAGAGGATTGGAAACTCTAAAAATTCATTACAAACCAACTATAGAGGTATGCGATGAGCTCGACTTGTCGAAAATGATAGAAGCGTTTCATCTAAAGTTTGGTAAAATAAAAGAAAAAGAGATTGACCGAGGAACTTCTTTATTTGGTCCTCATCGGGACGATCTGCTTTTTTCAGTGAACGGAAAAGACGTGCAGACATTCGGATCTCAAGGACAACAAAGAACGACTGCTCTTTCTTTAAAGCTCGCTGAAATTGATCTGATTCATTCAGAAGTCGGAGAATACCCGATACTATTGTTGGACGATGTGTTATCTGAACTAGACGATTTCAGACAATCGCATCTTTTAAATACGATTCAAGGTAAAGTACAAACCTTTGTTACAACGACTAGTGTGGAAGGGATACACCACGAAACACTTGAGAAAGCCGCAACATACAAAGTTCACGCAGGCTCTATAGAACGTTTGAAATGAGGTGAGGACATTGCTTCTGCATTTAGGTGATGAAGAAGTTATTCATTCAAAAGATGTGCTGGCGATATTGGATATCAATGCGTTAAAGGCTTCTGAGTTAGCTTTAGAGTTTCTTAAAAAGCATGAGAACAATCAGACACTGACCGATTTAAGCGGAAATGCTGCAAAATCTGTAATCATTACAGATAAAACGATCTATCTATCTCCTCTTTCTGCCTCTACGTTAAAAAAGAGAGCCTCTGATCGCCTCGAACTTGAAAATGGCTGGAATATAAAATAAAGGTTTTATAAATAAAGCGTTTTTAAACCGGAATGAAGGTGAACGAATTGACGACTGAACAACAGTTAGAACAACAGCAAAATTATGATGAAAGTAATATCCAGGTACTTGAAGGTCTTGAAGCCGTCCGTAAACGTCCAGGGATGTATATCGGTGCTACGAACGTACGCGGTCTTCACCATCTTGTATGGGAAATCGTCGATAACTCGATCGATGAAGCCTTAGCGGGTCATTGTGACACGATTCGAATTACGATTGAAGAAGACAACAGCATCACGGTAGTAGATAACGGACGTGGTATCCCAGTAGGTATGCATGAAAAAATGGGAAGACCTGCTCTAGAAGTTATCATGACGGTTCTCCATGCCGGAGGAAAGTTTGGCGGTGGAGGTTATAAAGTATCAGGCGGACTGCATGGTGTTGGTGCCTCAGTTGTTAATGCCTTGTCTACGATGCTTGAAGTTACCGTATCTCGTGACGGGAAACTGCATTATCAGTCTTATGAGCGCGGCGTGCCGACTGCAGATCTCAAAGTTATCGGCGAAACTGACAAAACAGGTACTCGTACTCACTTCAAACCAGATCCTGAAATTTTTACTGAATCATTAGAATATGATTTCCCTACTCTTTCAAACCGTATTCGTGAACTGGCATACTTAAACCGTGGTCTTCGTATCATTGCTGAAGACAAACGTGGTGAAGAGCCAGTTGTAAAGGAATACCACTATGAAGGCGGGATTAAATCTTATGTAGAGCACATCAACCGTACACGTGAAGTGCTGCATGAAGAACCGATCTTCGTTGAAGGGGAAAAGGACGGCATCTCGGTTGAGATCGCATTCCAATACAACGACAGCTACGCAAGCAACATCTATTCGTTCGCGAACAACATCAATACACATGAAGGCGGTACGCACGAGTCAGGGTTTAAGACAGCACTAACACGTGTGATTAATGATTATGGACGCAAGAACAATCTGTTCAAAGACAATGATACGAACTTAACAGGTGAAGACGTTCGTGAAGGACTAACAGCGATCATCTCGATCAAACACCCTGATCCTCAGTTCGAAGGGCAAACGAAAACGAAGCTCGGAAACTCTGAAGCAAGACAGATTACAGAATCTATCTTCTCAGAGACGTTTTCATCCTTCATGCTCGAGAATCCGGTCGTTGCGAAATCAATCGTTGAAAAAGGGATGATGGCACTACGTGCCCGTGTTGCTGCTAAAAAAGCACGTGAACTAACACGACGTAAGAGTGCGTTAGAAGTATCGTCACTGCCTGGTAAACTGGCAGACTGTTCTTCTAAAGATGCAAGCATCTCTGAGATCTATGTGGTTGAGGGTGACTCTGCCGGTGGATCGGCAAAGCAAGGACGTGACCGTCATTTCCAAGCGATCTTGCCACTTCGCGGTAAGATTATCAACGTTGAAAAAGCACGACTAGATAAGATCCTTTCCAATAACGAGGTACGTGCAATCATCACGGCTTTAGGAACAGGAATCGGTGATGAGTTTGATATAACAAAAGCACGTTATCACAAGATCATCATCATGACAGATGCCGATGTCGATGGTGCACATATCCGTACGTTGCTTCTAACGTTCTTTTTCAGATATATGCGTCCGATTATTGAACACGGCTATATCTATATCGCACAGCCTCCGCTTTATAAGATACAGCAAGGTAAACGTATAGAGTATGCCTACAACGATAAAGAACTTGAAAAGTTGCTAGCTGAACTTCCGCAAGTGCCTAAGCCTCAGCTTCAGCGTTATAAAGGTCTAGGTGAGATGAATCCATCTCAGTTATGGGAAACGACAATGGACCCAGAGACACGTACATTGCTGCAAGTGGAAATGAAAGATGCGATGGCAGCTGATGAAACGTTCGATATCTTAATGGGTGACAAAGTTGAACCGCGCCGTGACTTTATCCAAGAAAACGCACAATATGTGACGAACTTAGATATATAAGTGAGGCACGCTTGCGGTAAGCAGTTACTTTAAAGTAAATAATCATATAAAATGCTTAGCGGTAAACATTGCAAAAGCTGAACATAAGAGATACTGAAGCTGGACAAGGTCCAGTTTCGGTGCGTTTAAGAGCCGAATTAGGGGGCTTTAAAAACCTGTTCTAAAGAGGTTATGGAGGTAAAATGAATGTCTGAAATGGAACGTTCCCGGATTAAAGAAATTAATATTAGTACGGAAATGAAAGCATCGTTCATGGATTATGCCATGAGTGTTATTGTCAGCCGAGCTTTGCCAGATGTGCGTGACGGATTAAAGCCTGTTCACAGACGTATCCTTTATGCGATGAACGATCTTGGCATGACGGCTGATAAAGCGTACAAAAAGTCTGCTCGTATCGTTGGTGAAGTAATCGGTAAGTACCACCCTCACGGTGACTCTGCTGTATACGATACGATGGTACGTATGGCACAGGATTTCAACTTCCGCCACATGCTGATCGATGGTCACGGTAACTTTGGTTCAGTCGACGGCGATGCAGCGGCAGCGATGCGTTATACAGAAGCACGTATGTCTAAGATCGCCATGGAAATGGTACGAGACATCAACAAAGATACGATCGGCTACAAAGATAACTATGATGGATCTGAACAAGAACCGGTTGTATTACCTGCTCGTTTTCCGAACTTGCTCGTTAACGGTGCTGCAGGGATCGCGGTTGGTATGGCAACGAACATTCCGCCGCATCAATTAGGTGAAGTCATCGATGGAATTTTAGCAGTAAGTGAAAATCCGGATATCACGATTCCTGAACTGATGGAAATTATTCCAGGCCCAGACTTTCCAACGGCAGGTGAAATCCTAGGACGTGAAGGAATTCGCAAAGCTTACACAACTGGAAGAGGTTCTATCATTATCCGCGCAAAAGCTGAAATCGAAGAGATGCCTAGCGGAAAACAAGCGATTATCGTAACGGAACTTCCTTATCAAGTAAACAAAGCTCGTTTGATCGAAAAGATCGCTGAGCTCGTTCGTGATAAAAAGATTGAAGGAATCACGGATCTTCGTGATGAGTCTGACCGTAACGGTATGCGCATCGTGATGGAGATACGCCGTGATGCGAATGCAAATGTTATTTTAAATAATTTATATAAACAGACAGCACTACAGACAAGCTTTGGTATCAATATGCTTGCACTTGTTGATGGACATCCAAAAGTTCTTAACATCAAAGAATGTTTGTACCATTATCTGAAGCATCAGCAAGTCATCATCCGTCGCCGTACGGAATTTGATCTTAAAAAAGCAGAAGCAAGAGCTCATATCCTAGAAGGTCTTCGTATCGCACTGGATCATCTAGATGAAGTAATTGCACTTATCCGTGCTTCAAGAACAACGGACCTTGCACGTGAAGGCTTAATGGAGAAGTTTGAATTAAGCTACGAGCAGTCTCAAGCTATCTTAGATATGCGATTGCAGCGTTTGACAGGTTTAGAGCGAGACAAGATCGAGAACGAATACAATGATCTTGTTGCTTTAATCACGGAATTGAGAGCGATTCTTGCAGATGAACAAAGAATTCTTGAGATCATTCGTACAGAGCTTATCGAGATCAAAGAGAAGTACGACAACCCTAGACGCACGATCATCTCTGTAGGATTTAATAGTATTGAAGACGAAGATCTGATTCCTCGTTCAAATATCGTAATTACATTAACGAACAAAGGCTACATCAAGCGCCTTCCTATCTCTACTTACCGCTCACAGCGTCGTGGTGGTAAAGGGATCCAAGGAATGGGCACGAGTGAGGATGACTTTGTTGAACAGTTGTTTACGACAAATACGCACAACTACATCCTGTTCTTCACGAATAAAGGGAAGGCTTATAGGCTAAAAGGCTACGAGATTCCTGAATACGGCAGAACAGCAAAAGGAATTCCGATCATCAACTTGCTGCAGATCGAGCAAGGTGAAACGATCTCTGCTGTAATACCTGTAGAAGACATGGAAAGTGATGAGATCTACCTTAACTTCATGACGAAGCAAGGAATCACGAAACGATCTCCGTTATCAGCTTATAGCAACATCCGTAAAGGTGGTCTTTTTGCGATAAACCTTCGTGAAGAAGATGAGCTGATGGGCGTTCGTTTAACAGATGGAACAAAAGATATCATCGTCGGAACGAAACAAGGAATGTCGATCCGTTATCAAGAGACAGATGTTCGATCAATGGGTAGAACAGCAACGGGTGTTAAAGCGATCACTCTTGGTGATGACGATGCGGTTGTAGGTATGGAAGTCTTAGATGAGACGCAAGATATCTTGATCGTTACAGATAGAGGTTATGGAAAACGTACACCTATGAGTGAATACCGTCTTCAGTCACGTGGTGGTAAAGGGATCAAAACGGTAAACATCACTGAAAAGAACGGTCCGGTTGTTACGCTTAAAACTGTAACGGACGAAGAAGACCTTATGATCATTACAGCAAAAGGAATCATCATTCGAATGAACATCTCAGGCATCTCCCAAATGGGACGAAACACTCAAGGTGTTAGATTGATGACTATGAATGATACGAATCACGTAGCAACAGTAGCTGTTGTAGAACGTGAAGAAGAAACCGATGAGTTGCTGGATGAAGAAGGTAACCCAATCATTACAGAAGGTGAAGAAGGAATAGCACCTGCTGAAGAAACAACAGCTCCAGAAACAGATACAAACGAAGAGAATAACGAATAATTTCTAAAAAGAGGAAAATGTATCTACATTTTCCTCTTTTTTATATGTAAAATAAAATTATGACCTTCCAAATAAAAGGAGCTTTTTTGTATGAAGATAAAAACGAGTCAAGCTAAGGCCGGGCAGATGCTGGTTCAGGATGTCTTCTCGATGACTAATCAGCCGATCGTCAATAAAAACACGAGATTGAATGTTGAGCATCTGCGCGTACTTACTCGTTTTCAGATCGAAGAGATAGATGTGTTGAATGAGTCAACTTTCGGTGTGAACACAACACGTGGAGTAAAAGATTCACTGAATCATAGAAGTGATGCGACGATATCTGAAGAACAAATACATACCCAAGTGGCTCAAAAAGAAGAGCTTTCTTTTCCAGCGCTATACATGCAAACGGTAAAACGTTATAAGCAATTGTTTACAAACTGGCAATCTGGCAGTGGGGTCGATATGCTCGAAGTACGTCAAAGTGTTCTTCCTGTATTAGAGAAAGGATCGAGTGTACCGAAAGAGATCCTCTTGCTACACCACTACGCTACGAGTGCTGATTATATGTACCACCATTCAATAGCAGTAGGCATCCTTAGCACGTTCCTGGCTAAAAAGTTAAACTTCTCTAGCGGAGATTGCATACAGATCGGCCTAGCAGGCGTGTTGTCCGATTGCGGCATGGCAAAAGTCCAGCCTACGTTATTAAAAAAGAGCGGGTCATTAACGACAGCTGAATTTGATGAAGTGAAGAAACACACGATTCAAGGCTACAACATGTTGAAAAAGATTCCCTCTATTAAAGAAGGTGTTCTTCTCGGTGTCCTTCAACATCACGAACGAACAGATGGGTCAGGCTATCCTTTAAAAGTACAAGGAAACAAGCTTCATCCATTTAGTAAAGTTCTAGCAGTTGCTGATGTTTACTTAGCCATGACTGCCGAACGACCATATCGAAGCAAGCAGTCTCCTTTTAAAGTGCTTGAGATGATGATGAAAGATCAGTTTGGGAAATTTGATCATCAAGTTATGCAAGCTATGATAGCGGGTCTTTCCACCTTATCAGTGGGCAGCCGTGTTAGACTTACAAACTATGATATCGGTGAGATCGTCTTTATAGAAGAAAGCCAACCGACACGACCAATGATCAAGTTAGAAACAAACGGTGATATCATCGCACTAAAAAACCGCAACGATCTCTTTATAGAAGAGCTTTTATCTTAGGATAGAAGCTTTTTAAATTTAGGTATTGCCATGGGTTGGTAACCGTGGTAAACTAATCAAGCTGTCTCAGAAACAGCACAATATAAACTGTTAGCACGATGAAATGTTTCACAATGAAATGTTTTTAAAAAAAGTTAAAGAAAGCTATTGACTCTAGTGCTTCAGCGTGATATATTATTAAAGTCGCCAAAACAAAACGGCGCACGAAACACAC
>NZ_JACZDX010000007.1:0-151355 GCF_015903925.1 Fictibacillus sp. 23RED33
TTAGATTCGGTTCTCTTTTTTCGCTTTTTTAAACGTATACACGTTATAGATAATAAGTGTTACAAACAGCGCACTTATTGTTAAAATGGCTTTCGTTTCTTTTTCGAATGAGGTCAGACTGATTAGAAATTCAGGTAGAAAAAGCATGGTTGGAATGACGATTGTAAACCAGGTTTTGCTCCATAAAGCGATTCCAATAAAGATGGAGATAGCAAGGAGTGCGGCGATAATGTTTCCTGTTGCTCCAAGCTTTATGACGACCGGAGTCTTATAGGCATCGTTTGCAAACATAAGACCTAAAAAGAACAAAATCGGTAAGATTCCTAAGGTCAATGTGGTGATGATGGTCTTTGTTTTAGAAAGCTTAGTGCTCGCTAAGAACTTGAACATTCTTAAATAGAAAAGCACGAGTATGATACAAACCGCTGGATAACCAACCACTTGAAGCAATGTATACTGCACGCCTCCTCTTATCGAATCACCAAGCAAAACATAGGCGAAAACACCGAGAACGATGATCGGCAAGTAAGAGAGCCATTTGAAATCAAAAGACATTTCTTCTGAAAGCTGCTCCATATAAGCTTTTGGTGAATGGCCGATGATGTGAGATACTGATTTTCCGCGCTTTTCTGCTTCGATCAGGTGATCTTCCAACTCTTCTACGATCTCTTTCACCTCTTCCTCTTTTTTTCCACTCGAAAACAAGTAAAGGCTTAGGTTATCTAAAAAATCCTGACTTTCAGCTGTTAACGTATGTTTGGGCGCATTCATTTTCCGCTTCCTCTCTTTTGTAAAATTTGATCGACCGAATGACTAAGTTGATTCCATCTTTTAATAAATGCTTGAAGTTCTTCCTCGCCCTTTGAGGTAAGTGAATAATACTTCCGCCTTGGCCCCGCCGTTGATTTTTTTAGCGTCGTCGTAACAAGTTCTTCTTTTTGCATTCGTATTAATAGTGGATAGATCGTTCCCTCACTCGTCTGTTGAAATCCGTATGTCTCAAGCTTTTCAGCTAACTCATAGCCATAAACTTCTCCTTCGTTGATGATGGCTAAAAGGCAGCCGTCGAGAATTCCTTTTAACATTTGAGTGTTCGACATGTGCTACACCTCATTTCACTATCTTGTATTACAAGAGTTATAAATAAAAAAAGAATGTCTTGCATAACAAGATATACCATTAGTATATGCGGCACTAACTTGTAATGCAAGGCATTTGTGTTAATTTGTCCCAAAAATTATTTTTTCTTATTCATGAGCTCCACCACGTGAGGTTTGGGCTCCCAACAATTGAACTGATAGTCTGGTTTCGTCTCATACCCTAAACGCACGCAGTGATAGCGCATCCCTTGATTCGCTTTTTCAGGTTTAAAATTTATACAAGTCGCGCAGCAATGATACTTATTTTTGTTCATGGAAGCCACCCTCCTCTATCTGTCAGTAAAATAACTTTTTATGATCGCCATATACTCTCTAACGTGAGCTTGTGGGACAGAAGAAATTCTCAACGGTGAGCCTAGTCCCTCTGCCTCAATGCCAACACGCTTTGCGATCATCTTTGTTCGGAAAAGATGGAAGTCACTCGTTACGATAAGCAGTTGGTCGCTCGGTTGTATCATTTCCTTTGTATATAATAAGTTTTCGTATGTACTCGTAGCTTTTTCCTCAATCTGTATCCGGTTTGGTTCTATTCCATTTTCAACGAGATAATTTTTCATGATAGATCCTTCGCTCGTCATTTTACCAAATCCAAGACCACCGCTTACGATGAAGATAACATTTGGATGTTCCTTTGCGTACGCGAGAGCTTGATCTAGCCGACCTTTTAGGACAGCACCCGGACGATTATTCTTTGTCCCACCACCAAGCACGAGGATCGAATCTATCTTGGAGGAAACCTTCTCAGGATCAGTGTTGGCAGATGTAAGAATAAGAGTTTCTAGCGTTGCTGCAAATAGAATGGTTGTAATTAGGACGGTCAGCGTCGTTTTTTTGTACGTTTTAAATAGTTTCATAGCTGTGTTGTAACGGAAGAAAAGGATGAAGAAAAATGCACCTAACAAGAAGAAAACCGCAAGACCCATATCCATGTTGGTCGTTTGAAGCAGCATGGCCGTTGCGTATACAGCAAAGAGGACCCCAAGTGTTAGAAATAGTTTTTTCATAGTGTTGTCTCCGTTCATAGATTTTCTATATTCTAGGATATCAGAAAAAGGAAAAGAGCGGAGAATGAAGATTCCGCTCTTTTAATAAGTTATTATTTTTTATTTATATCAGACTCTTGAATTTCTTTTTGAATGGCTGAAGAAATGTCCGCTTTCTTTTGCTCGGAAGAACGTGTCGCATCCGTGCTCATGTTCTCGGTCTTTTTATTTACTGCTTCGTTCTTTCTTTTCGTTATTTCTGCGAGTTCTTGTTTATAATGCGTTTCTAGTTCTTTTTTCTTGTCTTGAATGATCTTTTCTTTGTTAGAATCCAAATCCTTCTTGGCATCCGCAACAATTCCTTTTATCGCTACATTCACATTCTTAAGCAAGTCATTCTTCTCTTTGTTTAACTCACTCTCGATCTCAGATTGGTATGTATATTCCATAATCTTATTATATAAGTCGTTTGCAAGATTTGGATTTGCTGCATACGCAGATGTAGTACCTACACCAAGTGCAATCGTAGTCGCTAAAACTATCTTCGGCCATTTCTTAGTTGTCTTTTTCTTCGTACTGAATTTTTCTTTGCGTGAAATTTCCATAATAAATACCCCTTCCTTTATCTAGAGAACAAATAAAGAAAGCGGTCGGTTGCGCTACTAGCTTCAGTTATTCCAAGCGCCCACATACAGAATAACCTTCACAGCTCCACACTTATCTAATTATATTCTGATATAAAATTACCACCAGCCACATTCTCTGTAAATGGGTATTTAGTAAGATATTACTATAAATTGTTTTTTTAGTATTTTATTGTAGAAAAGAAGGTGGTGCTGAAGGTGAGAAATGAAAGAAGACAATGTCCACCGAGTGTGGACATTGTCTTCTAGAATGTATTTGTCTGGGGTCTGACCCCCTTTGTGAAACTCGCCACAATGTATGCGATCAAGGAAAGTACGATTGGCAGCACTACTGTGTGCATGCCCCAAAGATTTGGATAGTTAAGATGTAGGAACATATAGGATCCTACCCCTACGATCAGAGAGGCAATCGCTCCGTTCGCGTTTCCTCTTTTCCAATATAGCCCCAATACGATTGGCCATATGAAGGCAGCTTCTAGTCCTCCGAAGGCAAACAGATTCAGCCAGATCAACAAGTCAGGCGGGTTAATCGCCATAGCGAATACGCTCAGTCCAACTACAGCTGTTATACCAAAGCTCAATTTTTTTACAAATTGCTCTTCAGCATCTGGTTTAATGTAATTAATATACACATCCTTAATAATTGCAGAACTTACAAGTAAGAGCACTGAGTCCACCGTCGACATGACCGCAGCTAAAGGCGCTGCCAACACGATACCGGCTAACCACCCTGGCAATACTTCGAGTGCTAGAAGCGGCATCACTTTATCCGGCACTTCAATTCCCGGTAGCACGACTCTTCCGAATACACCAGCTAGATGCATACCTAGCATGATGAACCCCACAACGAACGTTCCGATGATCATCGCCCGATGCATCGCTTTTGCATTTCTGTAGCTCATCGCTCTCACCGATATTTGCGGCAATCCTACGACTCCAACACCAACCAAAATCCAAAACGATGATACGTAGAGAGGAGTAAGCGATTGATCAGAACCATAAGGCGAAATAAGATTCGGGTTCTCCGCTCGCAACTCGCTCATGATGTTCTCGATACCTCCACCTGCAATAATCGTACCGACCAATATGATGACGGTTCCGATTACCATAACAACTCCTTGTATCGCATCTGTTATCACAACAGCTCGGAAACCGCCAGCGATTACATAAACGAGGACAGAGCCAGAGAAGATGAAAAGCGCTGTCGTATAGGAAACTCCGGTAAACGATTCGATCAACCGTCCCCCGCCTACCCATTGAGCGGCCATTGCAGAAAATAGGAAGACCACAATGCTTATTGCAGATAAAATAACGACCCACTTGCTTTCATATCGTGCTTTTAGAAAATCTATCAGTGTAACTGCGTTAATCTTTCGTGCAACGATAGCAAACTTTTTACCAAGCACAGCAAGGGTGAAGTATCCTGTCACAAGCTGCGCCATAGCAAGTAGCACCCAACCAAGTCCTAATTGATAGGCTGCACCAGGTCCACCGATAAAACTCGACGCACTTCCGTATGTCGCTACCATCGTCATCGCAAGAACAAATCCACCAAGTTCTCTGCCTGCTAAGAAGTAATCTTGTAAAAATGACGATCCGTTTCTAATGTGCCGAGATGTATAAATCCCTACAAAGAACACTGAGATCAAAAAGATTACTAAAGGAAGAATCACATCCCAATTCATTGGACATCTCCCTCCTCATTCTCGTTCGTTTCATCAAGTTCAAACGGAACCTCTTTAAAGAAGAACTTCACCATAATCCAAACTAAAATTGTAAAAACAACAAATCCTACGATACAGCTATAAAAAAACCATGATGGAAAGCCAAGTATGTATGTGTATTCTTTAATAGGACGTCCGCCTAGACCGTATGCAAACGCATACCACCAAATAAAGTTCAAAATGGCAAGCACTGTACCCATGATGGCTTCTCTATTCGATACACGATACCGCCAGTCTGTTCCCTTTTTCATATCCTTAACCCCCTGGAGTTTCAGTACAAAATATAAGTCCACTCATTACTATGGCAAATTCATTTCTCGTTGTCGAGCCCTTCGACGATTATAAAATTTTCTATTTCTTCTCATGATATCCCTGTTTCAGTATGTGTAAAAGTAAAAACGAGCACCATTATCGGTACTCGTTTAAGTCATTTATTGAAGAGGTGGCTGTGTTTGAGTAGACGGAGCGTATGCACCAAGCATACTCGTCATATCTTGTTGGTTCAGTTGAGGAATTTGGTAGTAATGATTTTTATTCTGCCAGATAGACAATTCGTATGCCATCTCGATCCAGTTCGGAATTCCATCTGCTAATACGCGTCTAAGCACTGGGTTTGTAACTTCAAGTGTAGCCATACCTCTTAGAGAAGCATTCGATTTCAAAGTTCCTAGAATTAAAGTCGAAACGGATTGATCGTTTAATTCTGTAACGCTTTGAATAGGTTTGACGGGTTGCGCAGGTTTCAAACCATATACAAAATTATTATCTTGAGCCATCTTGTATGATTCTGTTCGCATTGCTGGGTCTTTTCCTGTCTGAAAAGCTTGTACACACGCGTTATATTCTTTTGTAATGTGTTGATAATGACGGTCGAGCATCGTTTTGAGCTCAGGATCCTGAACATGTCCTTTACAAAGTGTATATAAGTTCAATGTTCCAACAATTCCGCTTAGCATCTCATGAACATCAAACATCTCATGCCCACCATGGTTTAATTGAGCAGGTACCTGTCCGGTCTGCATATTTACATGGTTGAATTCAGGATTGCTGTTCCCTGTTTGCGGATTCATGTTAGGTTGATTTTGGTTCTGATTCAAATGACATACCTCCGTTAAATAAAAATACGGGGTTATTTTATGTAGAATGGAAAACTCTATTCCCTTTCCCATGAATAATTTCCGGGGAAATTTGATAAAAAGTTCGTTTAATGGATTGAATTCGACATTTTTTTATGGGAATTCTGCTAAAAAAGATAACTTCCTGAAAAGAGAAGTTTCGAACCGGTTGCATTCCAAAACTGATATAAAGGTTTTGCTTGAAAACAACGAGGGAAATAAATTTTTTGGGGTCAGTCCCCATTTCCCAGATTCCCTTGCTAGACGTATAATGTAAATACGATTGAAAGGAGGTGAAAAACATTCCTAGATCCCCTCGCATTTGGTATCCTGATGCTGTTTATCACGTGACTACCCGCGGAAATCGCAGGGAACCTCTTTTTTATTCCCACTTAGATTTCCATCGCTATTTAAAGATCTTAAGTCATTGTGTTAAAAAGCATGCTGTTGAGCTCTTCTCGTATTGCCTCATGACAAACCACACTCACTTACAAATTTTGTGCAGCAAATCACCACCTGGAGATTTCATGAAAGAATTAAATGAAACGTACGCTATGTATTTCAACAAGAAATACGAACTGACTGGCCATGTGTTTCAAGGTCGATACGGAGCAGAATTAATCGAAGATCGGTCACATCTGTTAGACACGAGTCGCTATATTCATTTGAATCCCGTTTCTGCTGACCTGGTCATGTACCCCTTAGAATATCAATGGAGCAGTTACCGCTATTATGTAACCCCATCGGTGTGCCCTTTTGTACACACCTCAACCCTTCTTGAGCAGTTTAGCAATTCGAAATCTCAATATCGAGATTATGTTGAAAGCAAGATTACCCCTGTAGTAGAGCTTTAAACCCTTTTAGTTCAGATGTGAAATTACACTCTTTCCTTTTTCAAAAAGTCACTCATAGCAAAGAAAAAGCCGTTTTTGTCTTTTTGAAAAAGACAAAAACGGCACTAATGTAATTGTGTGGGGTCAGACCCCTAGAATGTAAACCGCTGGACGTGGGTACGCATTTGTTCCGCATACTGTTCAAGCTGATCCGCTAAGTGGTTCAACTGCTCCATCGACGCGGATTGCTGTTCGGCTGATGCGGAAACCTCTTCTGTTCCAGCCGCTGTTTCTTGCGTGATCGCCAAGATATGGGACGCATTCTCAAGCAGTACATCTTTTTGCTTCGTCATTTCATCCACTGACTGAATCACATCTTTTAATGCTTCTGCATTTCCTTTGACGGCACTAGAAATCGCGGTAAAGCTTCGCTCTGTCTCTTCAACCGCTTCACTTTGTGAAAGAATGAGAGCCGCTGCTTCTTGAACTTGTCCGACGGTGTTTTCGGTTACTTGCTGCATATCCGCAATCAATGCGCTAATATCTTTCAAAGATAGCTCAGTCTGCTCTGCAAGTTTTCTTACTTCATCTGCAACGACCGCAAACCCTCTTCCAGATTCTCCTGCTCTAGCCGCCTCGATTGCTGCGTTTAGCGCCAATAAGTTCGTTTGGTTTGCTATATCGCTTATCGTTAGAACAATCTGTTGAACGCTGCCAGATGTTTCATCAAGTTTTTTAATAGAAGAAATCATCTCTTTTGTCATTTCTGTTGTCATCAAAGACTTCTCTTTTAGCATGCTCACCTTTTTTACACCGGTCAATGATTCTTCATTCATTTGCTGTGTTGCTTTTTCGATCGTCTCGCCATGCGCATGAACTTGACTGATTCGCTCAGCTAGTACGTTCGCAGCTTTTGCATTCTCATCCATCAACTCTGCTTGATGAGAAGAGCCCGCGGCGATCTGCTGCATCGTCGTTGAAACTTCTTGTGCGGATGCTGAATTTTCTTCCGCACTCGCAACGACCGTTTGAGACGCATCTGTCACATGATCGGTAATCTGAGCCATCTCGGCAATCAACGTCCGCATCTGATTAGACATCTCATCAAAGCTTGAAGCTAGTTCACCGATCTCATCTTTTCTTTGTATAGAGACGCTTGTCTGCAGATTTCCATTCTTGATCTCATGCATCGCATTCTTTAATTGATTCACAGGCACCGTAATTCTTCTTGAAACAAACAGCGAGATGACTGCCGCTACTAAAAGAGTGACGAGTAAAGCAATCCCAATCGGTAAAAGAATGACAGTAGCTTTTTGTTCAAACTCACTAAGTGCTACAGTTCCTGCTAATTTCCAACCAGTTGTGTCGTTCTTTGTGTAGCTGACCACTCTTTCTTCACCGTTGATGTCGGTCGTGATCGTTCCATTTTTTTTCGTGATACCTTTATAAAATGATTCTTTTGTTGCGCTTTTTCCCAGCATCTTTGCATCAGGATGCACCATATAATTCCCCGAATTATCGATGAGAAGAGCATAACCAGTGTCCCCGATTTTCACATTTTGCATAAGTGTTAAGATATCATTTACGGCGATATCAATTGCCGTTACACCCACGACTTTCCCGCTGTATTCAGCCGCTTTTACGGCTTTTACTACCGGGCGGTCTGTCGCTTCGTCAATAAACGGATCTGTCCAGAAGACTTGGTCCGGATTTTTAGTTGCTTGTTGATACCACGGCGTTAACGTCATGTCCTCAACTGGTGATGCAGGTATAGGATACATGACCACTTCTTTGCTTTCCGAAATGAAATAGCTGTTCATGATTGCTTCATTTGCTAGATGATAGTCTTCGAACTTAGAAATAATATAGTCTGGGCTATCTCCTTTTGCATGGAGCTTGATCGTTGCCGAATCTGCATAAGCAGAAACGAAATTGGCATTGTCTTTTAAAAATCCGTTGAGCGTCTCATCTAGATCATGCATGCGTTCTGATGTATTCTTCGATGAATTATCAACGGTTGTTTGCTTACTAAACATATAACTAACTCCGCTCACTACGAAACCAGTCATCACAATAAGTAATAGAAAAGGCACAAGAATTTGCCTCTGTAGACTTTTTTTAATCATTTCTTCCTCCTGCAGTTACTTTTTACTAAGCAGCAAAAAGTATATCGACAGAAAGCAACAAAGTTTTACAGGAAAAAAAGCACATTTTGTCTACTGGAGTAGTACAAAATGTGTAAAAGTGTAATTGTAAGGGGTCTGTCCCCCTATATGTGTAAAAAATTAATAGACTTGACACAAAATATGGTATATAATATTTACAAGATTTACCGATATTAATGGTGCAGAAGTGGTTATTATATTAGAGGGGGAATGGACCATGAGCCGAAGCAATGCTCTTGTCTTAACTACAGAGATAGACGCCATTCGCACGACCATGTATGAGGTAAGTAAAAAGGTTAATAGTCTTGCAGATCCGCTTCTTGTTCAGTTGAGCCAAATACTAGACGAAAAGCTAAACAAACTAGATCAAATTAAAAATTGCGCTTAATCACATAAAACGACACTTAAAGTTCGACCGGGGTTCGTACGTTTCGTAGAATCACCGGTTTTTTATTATGATGCCGTTTCTACCCTTTCCTCCTTCTCTTAAAACGATCTTAAAAACCCCTAACTTCCTTCCACGATTCTAAACTAACACTATGAAAATGTCTCACCCGTCATAATACGCATAAAATCTCGGAAGAAATAGCTATAATCAAAATCAAACGCGATTCGGTGTCGTTTTTCATCATCTGCAAACTGTGCATACGGCCGAACATCGGTAATACTCTGACCTCTTGCCGTATTGCCATCTTGAATCACAATATGTACCGGCAGCGACTTATACGTGAACATATCTTCTCTTATGCAGGCCATCAACGTAATGGCATCGTGAACAGGACTACCGAGTATTTCTGGGTTTCTGCTTTTGTAAAAGTTGTAATAAAAGTCTAGCATCGGTTTTAGAATCGGAACCTTGCCTTTGTAATCAATATAATTAACCATCTCCGGAGTAACAACTGCCCTATCCGTCACATTCAACGGGATGATTGTTACGTTTTCTGCGTACGTTAACACGATTCTGACCGCGATCGGATCACCGTAAAAGTTCGCCTCTGACACTGCCGTCACGTTTCCCGGCACCCAGAACGCTCCCCCCATAATATAGTACGCTTTTACTTTTTTCATAAGTGACTGAAACAAAATAAACATCGTTGCAAGAGACGTCAACCTACCTGCATTCACGATGATCAGATCATCTTGATACTGTTCAATCACGTTCACGATCTCAAAAAAGTTCTCAATAAATCCTTCAGGTACACCCGGTTCGATTGGACCTAACCCGTAAACACCATGAACATCTGGATAAAAGGTAGGCTGTTCCCCAGTCATCGGAACTTCTGCTCCACCGATGATCCTAACATCCTGTGGAAAATTAAATGTTTTAGCAATATATTTTACATTTGCTACTGTTTGTTCTCTCGATACGTTGCCATAGTCCGCCACAACACCAACGATATCAATTTCATCACTTAAAAACGCATAAGCTAAGGCAATCGTATCGTCTATTCCAGCGTCACCAAAGAACAGAACTTTTTGTCCCATCGTACAGTTCCCCTTTATAGGCATTTGTTCTATCTTATTAGGCGATCTGCGCACTTATGAAGTTTGGTGGTCGAAACTATTGCAAAAACCTATTTCGAAGGTCAGGTGTCGGAATCATGCAACTCTCTTTTTGCCCAAACCATCGGTATCGATTATTGGCGACCTTTTTATAGAAAGCGTTGCGAATCGGCCGTGGAACAATCTTTAGATATTGGCCAAGGCTGTATGGAAATCTTAGGAACAGAGAGGTTACCGCTACAGCATCTGATTCTGTATAGATCTTTCCGTCTTTAACTAAAATAACGGAATTCATTTGTGCGGGATCCATGTTGTACTGTGAAAGCAGCTTCTGCCCAGCTTGTGACTGTATGGCTGAGAACTTTAACTCGTTACTTTTTTCATGTTTGAGTATAAATTGCACGCTCCCATTACAAAGATTACAAACTCCATCAAAAAGAAGTACAGCACCCTTTACCTCATCAAATTTCTGCACATCCAAACCTCCCTTTTCAAAACAAAACATACTTTCCTCTAGTCTACTATTAATTTTCATGAAAACGCATCTTTCCGCCTTCTAAACCGTAGTATAAAGATAGGACAACTTCAGAAAGGTGATACATCATGAAAAATAAAGAAATCAAACAGCAAGCCCGGCTTCAACTTAAAGGACAATGGGGCACAGCAGCGTTATTCACGTTGTTGTTCTCGAGCATCTATTACCTCATCCCACTAATCATTGAAGTGAATTTGAGTGGTGGTTGGAATGCTTGGTTGAATCAACCCGCCGACGAACTTAACGGACCAACGTCCAGCACGTTCATCATCACACTCGTTTTACTGCCTTTATATATTGGATATTTGTGGACTTTTTTATCAGTGATCCGAACAGGTGAGAAAATGAACGTTTCATGCCTATTTCAAGCGTTTTCTGAGATCAGTACGTATGTAAAAATACTCGGCTCCTATCTCGTGATGATGGTGTACTTGATTCTCTGGTCTCTTCTTTTACTGATCCCTGGAATCATTAAAGCATTCGCGTATTCGCAAACGTACTTTGTTCTAAAAGATCATCCGGGTATCGGCATTAACGCTGCGATCAAGAAAAGCCGGCAGTTGATGGACGGCTATAAGTGGAAATTTTTCGTTTTACAATTAAGCTTTCTAGGTTGGGGAGTTCTTTGCATTTTATCACTTGGTATTGGTTTCTTTTGGCTCGCTCCATATATGAGCGCTTCGTATGCTGCGTTTTATAACGATCGCGTGAACGAGTATCAAGCAGAATAAGTTTCTATAAACCTCGTGGCCTTTGCTTCGAGGTTTTTCACTTCTTTTTCATGAAAAAATCTTCCTTCACATACTTTATTATGAATGGTTTTAAAGGGGGGGATTCCGCATGGGTATTATTGAGGTGCTTTTAGCTCGGGCAAACACGGCGACCGTAACAAAATCAGGAAACGACAGTACGGCCTCGATCGGCGGGAATCCTTTTCAAACGATCAACGGAGCCATCTCTGCCATTGTAGCTTCGAATGCACAAGGAATCACGATCTTGGTATATCCAGGTACATACGATGAGGTCGTTACATTGCCAGATGGTAACTCGCTTAAGGGTATAAGCGCTTCGACCGTCATCCTTTCAAAGAACGTATCCTCCAACACGACGCTACTTACGATGGGGAACAATACGACTGTAGAGGACATTACCCTTCAATTAACTTCTTCCGTTCATGTCGATCTAACGGGTATTGCTTTTCCTGGTACCACTGCACAATCTGCTAGCGCAAAGGGGTTAGCGGTTCGAGTCGATAACGCGGGTGCGGGTACTGGCGGCACTTCAAACGTGTATGGGGTTCATTCATTCGGAACAGGAAATCCGACGTTTGGAACAAGCAATTTTGTTAACTCGAGTGTAACAGTTCGATCTGCTGGGCTTGGAAACAAAAGAGGGATACTCGTCGACTCTAATCCACAAACGTTCAACTGCCAAAATGCCATGATTCAAAGTATAAATGGTGGAGGTGCAGGATCCTATATCGCTGGTGAAGTAAACCGAACGGGGGCTTCACTCAATTTGATTGGATGTACGCTTGAGGGAGGAACGGCCGATATCTCGCAAAGTGCTGGTACTTTAACAATCGGAAGTACACAATTGATCAATTCAACAGCGAACAGCCTTGGTTTCTCAACTTTCGGGCAGCCTTCTATCTTCTTTTGGGCTCAACCTGGTGTTATCGGTCTCGGCACTAGCTTTTACCGTCCTGGGACAGCGTCTCTCACGGGTACAGAGGTTATCATACGAATCAGCCAAAGGTGTATCGTAAAAACGTTAAACATTCGTTCACTCGTCAGCCCTGGTATAGGAACCACAGTAAACTGGACGGTCCGTAAGAATGGCGACGACACGGGACTGACTGCTTCTATGAACGGTTTACAAAATTCTGCGATCAATGATGACGTTTCGTTGACCTATGAGACTGGGGACACATTGTCTTTAAAGGTTTCTACAGCACTAATAAGTACGATCGCAGATACGGTTGTCCAAGTTGAAATTGTCTAGCTGCTAGCCGCTGTTTATGATTTTTATGAACTGAAGGATGAGCGGAACGCCTTGTTCGGGAACAGGACCCGCTGATGGTAGAAGCGTCAGTCTCCCTTCTTCCACTTCAAAAAATGAGGACGGCTGCAGCATGCCGTTTACAAATAAATTAATATACGAGACCGTCGTTGGATTTAAAATATCAGTGCTTCCATACTCAAGATATCGATCGTCGTTCGTATATATTCTTTTAATACCATCTGAAAGGGTCGTGTATTGAAACGCCTCTACACAGAGGAGTCTTGGTGAAGGTGGCGGCACAGGCGGATACGGCGGATACGGGCTAGGTGTTGGACACGAGAAATAATAATAGTCGTCAGTTTCACAAGAAGGACAGTCGCAACAGATACAGCAGGACGATGATGAACTGCAGGATTTGTTCGAGAAAAGCGTTCTTTTTGTTTGATGTTGTGAACAGCAGCGGTCAAACAAGGTTTTTCTTTTATCACACCTATGATTCGGTTTTTGGAACAACGTAAACTCCCCCTATCATGTCTAGCTCTAGTTCCTTGCACCTTGCACCGCTGCTGCTCCACTTTAAACGTTTTTAATTAAGTAGTTACAAATTCTATGATTACAGGAGTTTGACCGGCAAGTGTATCGCCGTTTGGAATGGTGATCTCAGCAGTCGTTAAGGTTGATGTATCATCTGTCTGAATCATGGCGTTAATGTATAGATTGTAGTACGAATATGTCGTCGGAAAGGCTGTAGCAGGTGCACCTGTGTCGTCTGTAAAAGCAGTAGCTGCAATTTCAAATGTCGCACCCGTTCCAGTACCACTTGCGATGGTTGAAGCAAATCTGCTGGCGTTCACATTGAAATACGGTTTAATGATTGGCATGGATGTAATCCCCATTTCATTTAAATTTTAGACTTTCCAACTAGAGTTGGCGTTGCCTAACAACATCATTATTCTATGCCAATGTGCCTAGAAATGACCCAAAAAGTTCCCCCCTTAAATGTCCATCTTGAATGGACATTTAAGGGGGTTATGTATTTGTTTGGGGTCAGACCCCATTTCCTAAAATATTTCCCGACAGTAGGACATATCTATCAATATAGGACAGTTAGACAAGACATCTAAGGGGTGGCATGATGGATCAACTTACTTTAATCGTTGTCGGGGTCATTGGGTTTCTCGTGTTTATGGGGATTGTGGGGCACACACAAACCGCTTATCACTTTCGCAAATGGAACAAAGAGCTTCAACAGCTTGAAACGAATAAAGATCAGCAGCCGTATTCGCAATGGCTGCAACGTGTCACAGCCGATTACAAACAGTTTCATCTTGCAGGTGTACCACAGCTCAACACGCAAGCACTGATCGAAAAATACCTATACAACGAACGAATTCCGCTTCTTGGCGTCTTGCGGGTACCGGTCGGCAATATCCAAAAGCTGCTCAACCAACTTCCGTCCTTCACCATTATTCTTGGTGTACTCGGAACGTTCGTCGGATTAACACTCTCCCTTTTATCCATGCAAGATACGCTCATGACGCTTGGTACGCAGCCTGCTGATTCAAACCTTACGCTTAATTCGATCATCTCCTCCCTTACCGCACCATTTGAAGGGATGAGTGTTGCCTTTTATACGAGTATTGCCGGGATCGGGGCTGCACTGTTGCTCAATTCCATTCAGTCTGGCTTCTTCTCGCAAGGAACATCACTGTCTTATATGCAGAACAAACTTTTAGCTGATTGTGAAGTGTATCTCGATCACAACATCAACAGCGACCTGATCAACGATAAGCCGCAAGACTCGGTTGAGCGCCTTCTCGATCGCCTAGCCTCACGCGTCGAGTCGTCGTTTGACAAAACGCTTGGTGAGTTCGCATCACAGATGGTTAATTTTACGGCAGGGCTTCAAAAAGCGATGGAAGACGTGAATGGCATATTTGAAGCACAGCGCGAGCACGCAGAGAAGTTCGGTGCATCCGCTACACAGCTTGATCAGTTCGGACAGCGGTTCAACGAGACAACAAAAGAACTCGGAACCATTCAAAAAACGGTCGACACGAGTATTAACGCGCTCGCTAAGAACATCTCTTCGTTCGAGCAACAGCTAAAAACGAGCAACGACCGTCACACACAAGGTCAGCAGAAGTTTGAACAGCTCATCCAACGCTCTGATAAAATGCTGCAAGAAGCACAGCGCCGGTCTGAAGAACATGCACAATCGATGCTCCGCGGCATGCAAGAACAGCTGCAGCACTATCAAAATCAGCATGACGCACTCGAGAACCGTCTCGCGCAAAAGCAAGACGAATGGCATTACCGCTATGCTGAAAAACAAGGCGAATACGGCCGGGCGGCAGCTGACTTCGCTTCAAGCGTCGGACAGCTCGAAAAAGGATTTTACGCTGCGGTCGAACACATCAAACGAGATTTTACAGATCAGGTTCGAAACATCATGGACAGTCAGAGCCGACAGCTGGCTTCTGCCCTAAACAACTCACAAAATCAAAACAGAAGCGATGACGATATGCGAGAGCTCGCACGAACGCTTGAAAACCTGCACCACGGCTTAACACGAAGCATCACCGACAACAATCGTACACTCTCTGACATGTACCACCTCATGCAGCGCATCTATCAAGCGGCCATGAACCAATCATCCAACCAAGTGATCTATGAAACACGCAGTCCTCGCGCACCCGAATACGTAGAAGATGAACGTATGCCAGAAGTTTCGCCGCAAAATTTTAGGAGACGGTGATCGGTATGAAGGCGCGCAAATCTTACTACAACGACGACAGCCAAGAAACAAAAGAAATTTTCTGGCCAAGTTTTACCGATATGATGGCGATGATGGTGCTCGTTATGGTCTTTATCGCGATTCTCGCTTATGTGCAGAGCATCTATAACGCGTATGATCAGGCTCAGATCAAACGAGAGCTTGGCCAGGTGGCAGAGGTAAAAAAACATATCTCTGATCTCATTCAAAAGCAGCTAGAAGAAAACGTTGGAAAAGATAAAATCATCCGTGGACCGAACAACACGATCTCTGTTGAAGGCAACATCCTTTTTGATACGGGAAGTGCAGATATTTCAGCTAAAGGTAAGCAAGTGCTCGACCCGCTCGCTGACGCACTCGCTGCAATCATCGAGGAAAAAGACATGAGTCAGTATCTGTATATCATTCTAATCGAAGGCCATACAGATTCCGTTCCATATGACAACTGGTCGCTCTCTACTCAGCGTGCGGTTGCAGTCGTTGATTATCTTGGAAAAGCAAACCCGAAACTCGCTAAAAAAGAGTATGCTCAATACCTCGCCGCAACAGGATATAGCGAATATAAGCCGATTGCAGAAGGAAACTCTTCTCAGGCGCTCCAAAAAAACCGCCGCATCTCGTTTCAGATCATTTTGGACGACGACAAATGGCAGAGCAAGCTCAAGGAAATTGTTGAGCAATAAAAGTACAAAAAAACGAGCGGACCACTTCGCTCGTTTTCTTTTGCTAATAAGCTTCTTTTTTACGCAACTGACGCTTGAAATATAAAAAGATCGGAAGTGGAATGAGTATAAATCCAGAACTTTTGACAATATTATTCATCTCATTCCTTTTCTCCTGCAACTTGTCGTTTTCAATCATCATCTCGTAGTCTTTCCGCATCTCTTCTTCTGTTTTCTTACTAGGCAACGGCTTTCCGTTTTCATCATATTCTACTTCCGCTAAACCGAGTTTGTATTCTGCAAAACTAGCTTGATACGTATCCGGGCTCACAATATCGACCACGCTCATAAATACGCTAATACTTCCTCCTATCGTTAGCGCAAGCGTCGTAAACAACACCAAATATATATACAAATATCTAAACATCTTCTCTTCCCCCTTCTCATCGTAAGCTGTTTTTGACTTCACAGCTGCAATCGCCACTCCGACAAATAACAATAATACGACCACTGCAAAGTACACCAAGTAATCCAGATCAAAATTAAACATATATTCACCTAGCTTTCTATTAAAAATCGATTTATGAACAGAGCTACTCTTCTATAGTTCTTCTATTATTTGCTATAACTATATAATTCTCCTTTAATCCTCTATAAGAACCTATAATAAAAATGGAAATATTTTTATAAAAAGTAAAACTATTTATCTTTTATATACGAATATATGAGCAAGACAACCTTTTTAGTCTGGAAGTGAAGACAAAATCATGATGAAGCAGAAAAGATGGATCAGCTCTGTTCAAAAAAAAGGCGATCAACATGCGGCGAACGAACTGATCTCTCATTACTATCAATCTATTTATGCCTATGTTTATAAACAAACGTTGAATAAAGAACTATCACTTGATCTAACACAAGATATCTTTATTAGCATGCTTCAATCCATCCAGCAGTTTGATGAGAAAAAAGCATCTTTCAAAACGTGGCTATACCGAATTGCAACATACAAACTCGTAGACTATTTTAGGTCTAAAAACTATACATATGATCGTTCCACAGACTCGATGGAAGGTGTTGATGTGGCTACACCTTCAGATTTCACGCTCGAATTGGAATGGAAAGAGGATATCGAAAAGATAGCACAGCTCATAAATACGTTCCCGATCATCGATCAGCAGGTTTTGCGGCTCAAATTGTTCGGTGAGCAAACGTTTATCGAAATAGCAAGTTCTCTCGAAATGCCTGAGTCATCTATTAAAACAAAGTATTATGCTGCGATAAAAAAAGTGAAGCAACGAATGGAGGCTGAATAAATGGAGAAACAAAAATTCCACATCGAATATCCCACGGATCTTGAAAGAAGAAACCAGATCTCATCTATCGTATCTGCCGGTCTAACTAAACCCAAATCGTTTCCATCTTATCTTCTTGAAATGTATCAACAGCTCGGCTTTCGCTATTTATTTCGAGATGCTACTGAAATTCTGTTTACAACCTGTTTAGCGCTAGCTGTAATGCTATACGGCATATTTTCACTGAAATCATCTATAGACTTGCAAGATTTGTATTCTTTCATCTTTACGCTGTCTCCTATTTTTTTCTTTGCTCTATCCTCTCTATTTTTAGTACGTGCTTTAATGAAAGACACTTTTTCAGTAGAGATGACCTGTAAGTACCATGTGTTTCAGCTAGCCGCTTTTCGTATGTTCATTTTCAGTATGCTAACGATGCTCATGAATATCGCACTGATTATCGTTCTATCGTTCTTGTTTCAATCGATTCAAATCCTAGATGCACTGCTGTTATCATGCAGCTCGTTAAGCCTATTTTCGGTCCTTTACCTGTACGCCTTACGCTATGCAAAAGGGCCGTACGCCACATATCTTATGATGGCAAGCTGGCTGTTAGTGAATGTTCTTCCAGCCACCTTAAATCAGAACATGTACAGTATGTTTTTAAGTCATGTACCTACATATGTATACGGAGTCGTACTCATCATCAGCATCGTGCTCTATGTAAAAACACTAAAAAAACTAATTGCATTTAGAGGTGCAGAAGGAGTTTTATAAATGTTAATCGTTGAAGATGTTACAAAAAATTTTGGTCAGTTTCATGCACTAAAAAATATTAACCTCGAGTTTCATAACGGCGTGTATGGATTGTTGGCACCGAACGGAGCAGGTAAGACAACACTGATTAAAATGCTCACAACTCTCTTATTTCCGACGAGCGGAAGCATCCGTTATGACGGAGAAGATATTATTAAGATGGATGAAAAGTACCGGGAGATGATCGGTTATCTTCCGCAAGAGTTTGGTTATTACAAAAATTATTCGCCTACCTCCTATCTGCTTTACTTGGCGGCGTTAAAAGGAATACACCGAAAAACGGCAATTACTCGTGTTGAAGAATTGCTTAAAACCGTAGCACTGGATCATGTGGCAAATAAAAAGATGAAGAAGTTTTCCGGAGGTATGATTCAACGTGTTGGGATCGCTCAGGCCATGCTGAACGACCCGAAGATTCTGATTCTAGATGAACCTACAGCTGGCTTAGACCCTAAAGAAAGAGTTCGTTTTCGTAATCTGCTTACGAATCTGGCTCGCGATCGCATCGTTATTTTATCCACGCATATCGTTTCAGATGTAGAATCGATCGCAAACGAAATCATCATGATTAAAAATCAAGAAGTGTTATACAAAGATACCGTTTCTAACATCTGCCGCAAAATTGATGGACTTGTTTACGAGACTGAAGTGAGTTATGAACAAACAGAACAATTTCGTACAACTTACCTTAGCTTGTCTGAAAAACAAGAAAACGGAAGCATGTACATGCGGTTTTTAACCACAGATACAGCGAAACCCGAATGGAAAGCGGTACACCCTAACTTAGAAGATGTCTTTTTGTATATCTATCAAGATGGAGTACGTTCTGATGATCAAACGGCTTGAATTTAAAAAAATCATCTCTTCACCTATTATTCTAGGATTATTTGTACTGTTTCTTTTGTTCAATTGCTTTCTCATCTATCAGCAATCAACTCTGCGTCATGATATGAAATCACTTCAGCCAATCGTGAAAGAAACGGGAACATTAATGAATGATGAGGGACGTGAAAAGCTGAAAACCTCTCATGAAGAAGATTTAAATACTTGGAATCAGCTCTCACAAAGCAAAACTGGAGACACCTATCAAAACGCAGCGGACTTTTATAAACCAGAGCTCTACTATAGTTTGATTGAATCAAACATTTATTCAGAAACAGAATTGCAAGACATCAATGAACTAGCGATAAAAGAAACGTATCTAAACTCTATTCAGGATATTGAAACGAAGTACAGCACTTTAAACGTCATGGAAAATGCAGAAGAAGGCATCCGCCTTTTCGGCTTGGAAGGTGCTGTAGCTGAAAAAGTTCGGGAGCAATACTCTGTATTAAGACCACGTGTAGAAGAGCTAATCCAAAACAAAGAACATCTTCATCTTTTCTTTCATGGAAAAATGTTTGGTACACATTCTTTTCTTTTTAAAACGTTATTTGGGTTTATGCTTTTTCAGGGAATGATCTTAATCGTTCTGTTCACCGCTTTTATCGTGAATTATGAGTTTGAACATAGAACAGCTTTAGTCACTTATGCAACAAAACGAGGCAGAAGATTGATGTGGGATAAGCTTCTTGTGTCCACCTTCGCATCAACACTTGTAACTGTAGCTCTTCTCGCTATAACATTGTCTGTTTATTTTATAGTGTTTGATTATTCTGGTCTGTGGAACGTACCGATTAGTACAGGGTTCTTAATCGAATTAAACAAAATACCTTTTATTAGCTGGTGGAACGTCACGTTCATCCAATACCTATTAATGTCATGTGGTTTAGTTGTACTCTGCCATATACTATTTGTGCTGATCACGTTTTGTCTCTCTATGCTCATACGGAACAGTTACATCGTTTTCACTCTTTTTGGTGTTATCTTTTTGGCAGGTCTTTATGTTCCGAGCCTCATGCCAAAGGACAGCACGATGCTTCTATACACGCACTTCTCTCCTTTTATTCTAGTAATGAACGTGAAGAAATGGTGGATGGAAAGCGGTGTTTTTACGACGTTCAAATATTATGAAATCATCACGGTAACAGGATGGTTAATCGTTTTACTGCTCACAGCATGGCTGTTAATCAAACGTTTTGCCAGAGAAAATATATAGATAGGACGCGAACATATGAGAATCTTATTTAATGAGGTAAAAAAGCTGTTTTCGGTAAAAATAATCTTCCTGCTTCTTTTAGTTAGCTTTTTTGTGTACCAACAGTTTATTATGTTTGAATTTAAGCATTTTCCTAACGGCAGACCACTGTTAGATGATTTCCGTGCTACGCAAAAAATGCTAGTTGATTATGGCGAATCTATGGATAGTGAGGAATTCCAAGATTTTAAAGAGATTAAGGAACAACGAATAGCTGAAGCGACAGAGTATCTTAAGTCACAGAAAGAAATGGTTGCTGCAGGCATTGATACGTATGAGGAATTTAGCAACATGGATCTAGAAAACGAAAAACTAGCTGCACTGCACAGCAAAATCATTTTTGAAGACTATGTAGATGTATTTTGGGAGATTCAAGCACGCGATGGGATCATCGACAAATATGAGCATCCTGAACGTTTTAATGAGCATGAACTAACTCCAAAACAAAATGCACGCATGGATGAAGTGGTTGAAAATGGAGCAACAGAGGCGATATTCACGGATATGGTGTTTGAAAACTACAATGTCTTAATGAAATATGTAGCCATTCTTATCTTTCTAAACATTATAATTATCCTTATGCCACTATACATTCGGGACAAGCGAAATCACGTACAGCTGCTGCAGTATACTTCAAAAATAGGACGCAAACTTTTCTCTCAAAAGCTCCTTACTGGCTTGACTGCATCCTTAATCATTATTACCGCCCAGCTCGCTTTTTTCTTTTTCATGTATAGAGGCAATGACACGAGCATGTTCTTTCCGCTATCGATCAACTCTATATTTAATTTCTTTGTTTCATGGTATGATCTAACCTTTTTTCAATACATAATTCTTACTGTTCTATGTGTCTATCTGTTAGGGATCGCGTTGGTATTGGTCGGAGCTTGGATATCAAGCATCGCTCCCAATTATATGACGAGTGTAGGTCTACATGTTCCGCTAGCATTCTTGCTGTTTGGTACAGGTACTAACTATCTTATTCAGAACCTGACTACAATCTATTTAAATCCTTATCTCGTACCTATTTCTTTTGCTATCATTCTAGTTCTTAGTTCGCTATTGTTTATGTGGCGTTATCGAAGAGAAAAAGTGAAGAATATCTAATGGAGAGGAGCAGCATCCGCTAATTTATGCAGATGCTGCTTTTCCCATGAAAAAAACACCGGCCACTTAGCCGATGCTTCCCAAATTACTATATTATTTCTTCTTAACCGGCACCCAGATCTCACTTCTAAATGTAGGTGACGACGTATCTTTATCTGCGTTCCAAAGAATCTCTGGTACTTCTGTTTGTTCGTACGACGATGAAGGAAACCACTCTGAATAGATGCGTCCCCACACGTTCTGCAATGTTTCTGGAAATGGACCGACTGCTTCAAAAACTGCCCATGTGGATGCTTCCACCTTTAGTTGCGACATACTCTCGGGACATTCGTTGGTTGTTGCTGCCCCAATATAATGATCAAGCTCACTGTTTTCAGTCGTCCTCTCCGAAAAGTTCGTTGACGCACTGATTAAGCCACTTGGCTCTATATTCGATAACTTCTTTAGCACACTGATCAATTCAGGTGTAAGGCTCTGCCACATCGCGGCGATCTCAGGATTTACCCCTTCAAAAACAAGCGGAACTCGTTTTTTGAGACCCACAATAGAAAATGCCTCTTTTTCAACGATACGATAGTTCATTTCACTTCCTCCTTTTACCGATAATTGAAAGGACATGCGCGGAAAGGCTTTGAGTGATTGACCGTTTTTACGTGCTTCTGATGGCGTAATGCCGTGCATCTGCTGAAATGCTTTTGTAAAAGAATCAGGTGAAGAGTAGCCATATTTCACTGCCACATCAATTACTTTTATGTCGCTGTGCTGCAACTCAAAAGCTGCCAGAGTCAGCCGTCTGCGGCGAACGTATTCTGACAGTGGAATTCCTGCCAAAAAGGAAAACATCCTTTTAAAATGATACTCTGAACAATACGCACGTCTCGCTGCTTCCCTAAAGTCGACCTCATCCTGCAGATGCTCCTCTATATACTCTAACGCGTCGTTCATACTCTTAAGCGAATCCATTGACAACGCCTCCTTTCAAAATAAGAATAACAAGGGGAAGATGATGACACCCGACAATCTCTGTATACAGTTTAACGGATTTTTCTACATAAAAAAACAACCGCTGCTACGGGCAACGGCTGTTCCAAATTACTATTTAAAAAGGGGGGGTAGTACTACTATTCCCAGCTCACATATTTTTATTCATCATTTTGCAAGTTTCATAGATTTTTTTTGCACGACTTCTGTTTTTCCGAAATAACTGTGTAAAAACATGCCCAGCATGATGATGAGAACGCCCATCATAGAAAGGAACGTTGGGCTTGCGATCGATAAGAGCCACATCTCGCCAGCTAACACAAAAATAATCTCAGCTGATTGCGTTGCTTCTACACCTGCCAGTTTCACAGGATTGTTCGCACAAAGATCAGTTGCTTGGAAAAAGAGAACCGTTGCGATAACCCCTGATGAGATCGCGACTAAGAACGTCTGCCACAACTGATCGTTCGTTGGAGGTCCGCTCTCCACCCATCCGATTCCGGCGAGAACAATCCACCACGGAAGTGAAGCGATCGTCATGCCGAATGCTCGCTGAAAAGCATCGAGGCGTTTGTTTGTCACAACCATCATTTTTCGATTGCCGAGTGGATAGGCAATCGCCGCAATCAGAACAGGTAACACAACGTTCAACCAAGCGGAGCCGTTCACACCACTTGCTTCCTGCACTTGAACGAGCGCGACACCTCCCAATATGATCAGCGAAAAGCCTAATCCTTTAAAAGGAATTCTTTGGCGTGTTGCTCCTTCCGCTTTGTTCCCTTCATAAAAGAACGGTACGAGAAGAGAGCCTGCAACGATCGTAATCTGCCAAGTCGCTGCCACTAACCACGCCTCTCCAAAACCTGCTGCATATGTAATCGGTGCATAAAAGAGCACAAAGCCTACTGAACTCCATAAAAACCATGTGCCAAATCGTTTCTTAAGTTCTTGGAACACAGGACGCACGTTGCCACGCATCCAAACGATGATCCACAATAACGGAACCATGTAAAAAAAGCGAAGGGCTGCACTCCAGTGCCAGCTTCCGCCTGATAAGTCCATAGAACGATTCAATATGAACGTGACGCCAAAGAAAAAGGCTGCCGCGATCCCAAGCCATATCGGTCTCATGTTAAGTCCTCCGTTTCCCTTTAAAAAGTATGCATCTGCCTTGTCCAACATGCTTATCTTTTTTTATTATCTTACCATATGGTTGTATGAATTTGGGAAGACACTTTGATTGGGTAATGAGGTCGTTCATTACGTGGTAATTCACTTTTTTTACGAGGTAATCCGTATTTTATACGAGGTAAACTGCCATTTATACGAGGTAATCCAACATTTATCCGATTTTCGACCATAACCTACAACTCTGCAACATACAAAAAAAGCGAAACCTCAATGAAGTTCCGCTTCCCCCTAACCTAAGCCAAAAACACCGCTCCATACCCGAGTGATCCAATAATGACGAACACCGGGGACACTTTCACTTTCTCCATCAATAAAAAACTGACAGCAGCTAGAAACAGCGTGTGCATCCATCCAACGCTTATATAAGATTCTGCAAAGAACTGATACGCCATGATGCCAAGAAGTACAGCAATCGTTGGCTTTACATACGTGCTCATGTTCTTTACTCTCGGTGAGTCTTTAAATTTGTAGACGAGACCAAGAAACGCGACCATCAATAAAAGGGAAGGCGCAACGGTTGCAAACACGCCAACAAACGCCCCGAACCAGCCTCCTTCTTGAAATCCGATATACCCTGCCATCTTGGTCGCGATCGGACCAGGAAGTGCGTTTCCGAGCGCCAACACTTCTGTAAATTCATTAACAGATAGCCATTCATAGCGGTCAACGACTTCGTTTTCAATCAAGGGAATCGACGCTGGGCCACCGCCATATCCTAAGATTCCAGGTATAAAAAAGGCGAGAAAGATATGCCAAAACGTCATCCTGTCTTCTCTCCTTCCCGCACGTTTACTGTCTGTTTATTCTTTCCCTTTAAAGGTCCAAAGAGAGCGAAAGCCAATAATGCACCAATGATGATGCCAGGGTGAACACCGAGAAATTGAAGAAGGACCACGCCCGCAAAGATGTGAAGAAGGCTAAGTTTTAAACCTAATCCTTTTTTGGAGCTGTCAAAAAACTGCCACGTTAGGACAGCTAGCATCACAGCGACAACGGGAATGACTCCTTTTGTCATGCCTTGCACCCATGGTTGATCCTTAAATTCTCGGAGCGAGGTTAATAGAAGTATCATGAGAATAATGGTCGGCAGAATTGTCGCTAATAATGCAACGAAGAGACCAATAATGCCCGCTACACGATATCCGATATAACCTGCCATTTTGGTTGCGATCGGACCAGGCAGCGTGTTTCCTAGTGCCAACACATCTCCAAATTCTTCGTCGTTCATCCATTTGTATTTTCCGACTACTTCTTTATGAACCAACGGGATGGAAGAAGGACCTCCCCCATACCCCAGCATGCCCGACCGAAAGAAGGCAAGAAACAAGTTGAGATACGTCATATGATCAGTCCTTTATTCTTAGTTGAGTTTAGTAGGTTACCATGCAGCGATCGAGCCATCTGTTCTTCCTTCCGTTCCACCTGCTAATACACCAGTCTCTGGGTCTCTCCAAATGATCTGCCCTCGCCCAAAGTTCCCTGAATCTGCTGCCACTTGAACGACATGACCTCTTCTCGCTAGGTCATCAACAATATGCGGTGGAAGTGAGCGTTCGACTAGAACTTTCTTATCCTCCATCCACTGCCAGCGTGGCGCATCTAGTGCGGCTTGCGGGTTCAGATGAAAATCAACCGTGTTCATCACAACCTGTAAGTGACCTTGAGGCTGCATGTAGCCTCCCATCACACCGAAAGGACCAACGGCTTTTCCGTTCTTCGTTAAGAAGCCAGGAATAATCGTGTGATACGTCTTTTTGCCAGGAGCGAGTGCATTATCGTGATCTGGATCTAGCGAAAAATCATGTCCTCTATTCTGCAGGCCGATTCCTGTTTCAGGAACGACTACGCCAGAACCGAACCCCATGTAGTTGCTCTGAATAAATGAGACCATATTGCCTTCTTCATCTGCCGTTGCCAGATAGACCGTTCCACCACTTGGCGGTGTGCCGGGTTCTGGCTGAAGAGCTTCACTACCGATCAAGTCTCTTCGTTTTGCAGCATAGCTCTCCGACAACAATCCTTCAACTGATACATTCATCCTAAGTGGGTCTGTTACATATTTTTTCGCATCCACAAAGGCTAGTTTGATGGCTTCGATCTGTTTATGATAACTTTCCGCTGATTCTTTTTCGGTAAAATCATACCCTTTTAGCGTATTTAGTGCCATGAGTGCAACGATTCCTTGACCGTTCGGCGGAATCTCCCAAACATCGTATCCTCTGTAGTTCACACTGATCGGTTTCACCCACTGTGGATAAAAGGTAGCGAGATCCTCACTTCGGAGAAATCCGCCGTGCGCTTCTGACGCCTCGCTTATTTTTTGTGCAAGTGTTCCTCTATAAAAGGATTCTGATTTCGTTTCTGCGATATCTCGTAATGTGCTTGCATGGTGAGGTGAACGCCAAATTTCTCCTACTTCTGGCGCACGTCCGTCTGGCGCAAAGGTTTGGAACCAGTTCTCGAACTCCTCGCCCTTTAATTCACGCTTGTACGTTTCATATGCTTTGCGCCAGTACTTACCGAGAATAGGCGTCAATGGGTAGCCTTCTTCTGCGTAAGAAATCGCTGGTTGCAGCACCTCTTTAAACGGTAGCTTGCCAAATCGGTTGGATAGTTCCGCCCAAGCAGCGGGTGCACCTGGCACCGTAACAGGCAGCCAGCCAAACTTTGGCATGATATCATGTCCCGCTTTCTTTACTTCTTCGATCGAGATGCTCCTTGGTGCTGGACCACTCGAGTTCAAGCCATGCAGTTCACCATTCATCCAGACGAGTGCGAACGCATCCCCACCAATCCCATTCGATGTGGGCTCAACAACCGTTAGGCAAGCTGCGGTAGCAATGGCTGCGTCAACTGCATTCCCACCCTTTTTTAACATATCAAGCCCCGCTTGTGCGGCGAGGGGCTGACTCGTCGCAACCATCCCTTTTTTCGAAAAAACGCTCATTCGATCTGAATGATAAGGGTTATGAAGGGCATTGTACTGAAGTTTTTGTTGTGTATCCTGTATCGTTTGATTCATGCTTCTCACCTTTCGTGGCAGGCGATAAAATGACCTTCATCAATTTCGCGCCATGCGGGTTTTTCTGTTGAACATTTGCTTTGTGCGATTGGACAACGCGTATGGAACGGACATCCGGTTGGTGGATTAGAAGGACTAGGCAGATCGCCTTTTAACCGGATACGTTCTCTCTTTCTCCCAACAGTCGGTCTTGGTATGGCAGACAATAACGCCTCCGTATATGGATGTGTCGGATTTTCGTACAGCTTATGAACAGGTGCGAGTTCCACCATCTGACCGAGGTACATAACGAGTACCCGATTGCAGAGATGACGCACTACACCAAGGTCATGCGACACAAATAGATAGGTTAGGCCATGCTTTTCTTGAAGATCACGTAAAAGTTTGATCACTTGTGCTTGGACGGAAACATCTAATGCTGACACAGGTTCATCACATACGATAAAGGATGGATTGATCGAGATCGCACGTGCTATCCCGATTCGCTGGCGCTGACCGCCACTAAATTCGTGCGGATAGCGCTCATAGTGTTCTTCTTTTAGACCAACCTCGTTTAAAAGTTGAAGGACCTTTTCTCTCCGTTCTAAAGAGGATAGATTCGTATGGATGATCAGCGCTTCTTCTAGAGCATCACCAATCCGTTGTTTTGGGTTAAGTGAGGCATACGGATCCTGAAAAATCATCTGCATCTCTTTTTTATAAGGCATTAATTGTCTCGATGAATAGTTACTAATGTTATTCCCGTTAAAGACGAGTTCTCCTTCTGTCAGCGATTCAAGTCCAAGGATCGTTCTTCCGAGCGTCGATTTGCCGCAGCCGGATTCACCAACAACACCTAGTGTCTCTCCTTTATAAATATCAAGCGTGATTCCGTCAACTGCCTTCACATGGTTCTTTACTCGCTGCAGGATGCCGCCTCGCACAGGAAAGTGCTTTTTTACATTTTTAACGCTATAAAGAACTTGCTCGTCTACCGCCATTCTGTTCGACCCCCTCTTCTTGCAGCCAGCATCTTACACTCTGTTTATCTGTAACGTGAAATGTTTTTGGAGATTGTTCCATACATTTATCAACAGCATACGGACAGCGCGGATGAAAACGGCATCCCGAAATCTGCTCATGTAGCATCGGCATCGATCCTGCGATCGGCTTCAGATCAAATTCTGGATCATCAACATTCGGTACAGAAGCTAACAAGCCTTTTGTATAAGGATGCTGTGGATTTTCAAAGATTTCTTCCACACGGCCTTCTTCAATTATTTCTCCTGCATACATCACGATCACTCGATCAGCAATCTCGGCGACAACTCCCATATCATGCGTGATCATAATCATGCTCATGTCGAGCTGTTCTTTTAAATCGTTCAGAAGGTCGATGATTTGAGCCTGAATGGTCACATCAAGTGCTGTTGTCGGTTCGTCAGCGATCAACAGAGACGGGTTGCATGATAGTGCGATCGCGATCATGACGCGCTGTCTCATCCCTCCGCTCAACTCATGCGGAAATTGATTCATCCGTTCGACAGGCGAAGGAATCCCAACCATCTTTAAGAGCTCAATTCCTCTCATATGTGCTTGTTTTTTTGATAGCTTCAAATGGATCATCAATGGTTCACGAATCTGAAAACCTACTGTAAATACTGGGTTTAAAGCTGTCATCGGTTCCTGAAAAATCATAGATACTTCGTTTCCGCGCACCTTCTGCATCTGTTTTGGTGACATCTCGGCAAGATTTCTTTGATTAAAGAAGATCGAACCGTCTGCTATCATTCCATTTGATGGCAGAAGTCCCATGATAGAAAGAGCTGTGATACTTTTACCACAGCCCGACTCTCCAACGATACAGAGTGTTTCTCCTTTTTTCACCGAAAAAGAAGCGCCACGGACAGCCGGCAATGGACCGTCCGCTGATTTAAACGTTGTCACTAGATCTTTTACCTCTAAAACAGTCTCTTTCATCATCCATCCCTACTCTCTATAAACGCCGTATAATGACCACTGTCCTGTAGGTTCCATCTCAAAGCCTTTAACAGATTTATCGTAAGCGGCTGACGCGATGCCATGGTAGATCGGCAGAACCGGCAGCTGTGTCATCACATATTCATCTGCTTTTGTTAAGATTTCCTTACGCTGTTCTTGATCCACAACAGAACGAGATTGATCGATCAGCTTATCGAGCTCAGCATCTTTATAACGGCTTAAGTTTGTCGCATCAATGTTTGCAGAATGAAGTCGTGGAAACAATAATTCACTTCCATCTCCTGTAACGTTCGACCAGCCGGCAATCGTAATATCAAAGTCACCTTTTTTCGAAACATCCAGGTAAGTACCCCACTCGATCGTCTCGATGTTTGCGTTTATCCCCGCTTCTTTTAACTGTGACTGAATGACTTCAGCCATGTTCATATACTGACTTGTATTAGCAGCTAGTATTTTAATCTCTTTTTTATCAAACCCGTTATCTTTCACAAGTTTCTTCGCTTCTGCCTGATCAAATTTTGGTCCCTTATCACTGCTTTCGTTATGCCCAAAAACTTCTGGTCCGATGAAGCTGTTCGAGTAAACTCCGAGACCATTTAACTTTTTCAAGTATCCTTCACGATTGATCGCTTGAGAAACCGCTTGTCTGAACTTTAAGTCGTTCATCGGTGCTTTTTCCATGTTAAATGCCAAGTAGTAAACGGGTGTTCCATCTTTCTTCTGAATATCAACGTTCTTAATCTTCTCTAGACGCGGCATCAGTTCAGGCGCCAGCCCATCGATCAACTGAACTTTTCCTGTCTGCAGCATAGAGATCGCGGTTGATACTTCAGGAACGACTGTAAACGTTAGCTTTTTGAGTTTGGCCGGCTTCTGCCAATAGTCCTTGTTCTTCACGAGTACGATGTCATCGCCGTTTACTTTTTCAGAGAACGTAAATGGTCCTGTTCCTACTGGATCTTTCATAAGATCTTGCTTTTGATCAGCTGTTGGAGATACGATGGCCGCATTTGAGTGTGTTAAGGCCGCAAGCATCGGTCCATAAGGCTTCTCTGTTTTTAAAACAACCGTGCTAAAAGTGATGCACGGGGTGCTGCTGTCTTTGGATCTTTTAATTTATCAAACGTGTATTTAACAGATTCTGCGTTGAACGGAGTCCCATCGTGAAATTTTATATCTTTCTTCAACTTGATCACCCACGTGTTTTCGTCTGGGTTTTCATAGGATTCTGCAAGGTGTGGAACGATTTCGCCTTTATTATCTCGAACAAATAACGTTTCATAGATCTGTTCGATCACTGTAGATGAAACAGAATCGTTTGTTAGGATTGGTGATAGACCTACCACTTTAGAAGTCGTTGCATAGGTTAGCTCTTGTTCAGCTTTCCCTGCACTTCCGCCTGATGAAGAATTGCTGCTGCAACCTACTAAAGCCAGTGACAATACAAAAAGAACCGTTAGCAAACTAGCAAACCACTTTTTTCCCATACGTCATATCCCCCTCTTATTTGTCTAAACTCATTCCTTGATCTAATGCGTCACGAAGCGCATCACCGACAACATTAAACGCAAACACAACTAGCATGATGGCAATTCCCGGAATCACGATCATATGAGGTGATGTCCACATGTACTCCTGTCCTGCAGCAATCATTGCACCCCATTCAGGCGTTGGTGGCTGTGCCCCTAAGCCTAGGAAACTTAATGATGCCGTTGATAGAATCGCAGTTGCCATCCTCATCGTCGCAAAGACGATAATAGGAGCCATACAATTGGGAAGGACATGCCTGACCATGATCCGAAGGTCACTTGCTCCAAGTGATCGCATCGCGATAATGTACTCTTGCTTCTTAATGGAGAGAACACTTCCGCGGACGATACGCGCACACGTTGGAATCGACCAGATACTGATCGCAATTACGACGTTCACAAGGCTTGTCCCTAAGATCGCGATGATCAGCATAGCTAGCAGAATACCAGGAAAAGCAAACATTAAATCTACGAACCTCATAATGATGCCGTCGAGTCTTCTATAGTAACCAGATAGTAAGCCAAGTACGACTCCGCCCACTAAACCAAGAGATACAGCACCGATTCCTACTAACAACGAGATCCTCGCCCCATATACGATTCTGCTCCAGATATCTCGTCCATAATTATCCGTTCCTAGCCAATGTCCTTCTGTTCCAATTGGCAGTTCACTCAGTTCCAAGTTCTGTTTGTTCGGATCCACTCCTACGATGACTGGAGCTGCAAGAGCCATAAACAGCTGAAGAGCAATGATGACGAGACCGATGATAGCCATCTTATTCTTGATGAGCCGTTTCCACGTTTTGAAAAGCGCAAACTCTTTCTTTTTCTTATGTGACGGTAACTGCTGTGTTACTACTTCCGTTGACATGTTATCCCCCCTTCGCGTTTATTCGTAACTGATCCTTGGATCAATAAAGGCGTATACAATATCGACAATTAAGTTCACTAAGACGAACAGTGTGGCTACAAGAAGAACCGATCCTTGAACCATCGGAAAATCACGAGCTGCAATAGACTCAATCATGAGCCTGCCAACCCCATTGATAGCAAAAACAGATTCTGTAATGATGGTGCCTCCAAGTAAGAAACCAAAATTCAAGCCGATCACTGTAATCACAGGGATCATTGCGTTTCGAAGACAATGCATCATGATGACTGTTTTTTCACGAACGCCTTTCGCCCTAGCCGTTCTTACATAATCTGCTCGGATAACTTCCAACATCGCCGATCGACTCATTCTAGCGATCATGGCGGCTGAGCCTGTCCCAAGAGTAATAGCAGGAAGTGCGAGTTGTTTCATTCCTTCGATGGTCCAGAACGGTTCGGTTAATCCTCCAACAGGAAACCATTGAAGGTTAACGGCGAAAATAAGGATTAATATGGCACCTAACCAAAAGTTAGGAATGGAGATTCCCCCGAGAGCAATAATGGTACTCAATCCGTCAAACCAGGTGTTATGCTTTAATGCTGATATGATTCCTGCCGTTACACCGATTACAATCGCAACAATAATGCTTGCGATAGCCAGGTTCAGTGTGTTTGGGAAACGGTCGATAATCGCTTCTGACACCGCTTGTTTTGTCTGATAAGAGAACCCTAAGTCACCTGCAAAAATGCCTTTTAAGTAATCGAAATATTGAGCGAGCAACGGCTCATTTAGTCCAAGATTTTCTCTGATCGCTTCAACGTCTTCTTGAGTCGCCGTCGGTCCGCCGATAATACTTGCCGGATCACCTGGCGCAATATGCATACTCATAAAAACAATGAATGAAATACCGATTAATAAGAGCATTAGCTGAAAAACACGCCTTACAATCAAACCTGCCATTTTCTCTTCACCTCTCCCCTTTTTTCACTTTTTCGGTACAATTAAGTAGAAATGACCTCCGTTTGTTAACCAAAAATCAAATATAAACTAACAAACGTTTTATATTGTTTCTGATTATAAAATATATTCAGAATATTTTCTATATAAAATCATAATTTGGTTCTTTGTTCCCGTACCTATGTAAGTGGACATAAACTAATGCACTACTAAACGTTTTTGAGATAGGAAGATGCACCTAGTTGATATAATTGCTTCACTAGAATAATAAAAGAGGATTCGAAATGGATAGCTGTCCATTCGAATCCTCTTTGTATTCTTTATAGTTTTAGCCCTGATCGGCTCTTGAATCTTCGGAGTAGAATATGTGATTCTACTCTCGAAATACCTTTGATGCCATAAAGTTCATTATTGATAAACTTCTCTAACGAAGGAAAATCTTCTACCAATACGTGCATATGTAATGTGCTTGGCCCTGTCATCTGGTAGCAGCTTGCGACACTTGGATTATTCACGAGTTTCTCTGCTACTTTTACTAAATAGGCTGGTTCACAGTCCACTTCAAAGAAAGCTGAAACGGTCTTTCCTGCTGCTTCTGAGTCAATCACCACACTGAACTTTTCTATTACTCCCGCTTTTCTCATCTGATTAACACGTTCGCGAACAGATACACGGGAAAGGCTTAATTCCTTACCGATCTCTGCATAAGACATTCTACCGTCTTGTGTTAGCAGCTCTAATATTTTTCGATCTGTATCATCTATTTTCAAATCAATCACCACGCTTACATTGAATGAATTCATTGTAAGCGTTATTTTCTCAAAATTCAAATAAGGGCTAAAAATGCAATGTGTTCACCCTGTATTACAACAGTTTTAAAATATTTAACACATTCCAAGAAACCCAGTCATAACAAGGATAAACAGTTGGACAGATGACTCAATTTTATAAAAAACAAGAAAATGTTATAAAACAGGTGTTGCAAAAAATAAACTGTTATAATACAATGCATTATAATCAAATCAAAAACAAAACAGGAGGAATTTAAAATGAAAAATTACTTGGAGCTTCACCGTAATATTCCTAAGAAGACGTGTTCGGAATGTGGATGTGTGATCGAGGAACAACATGAATCTTATCTTTATGAGTGCGAGCGCTGCATGGGAAAACACGAGAGGTAAATTTTTTTACCTCTTCTGTTATATAACAATAATATTTTAAGTGCATCTGTTTAATAACATGTTTAGAAAGGACTGTGTAATAAGTGACGATTGAAACTACTAATCTACAAGTGTTAGGCGACATTACCCCAGCGTATGAAAAAATATTAACACCAGGTAGCATTCTTTTCTTAAAGTCATTGCACCTTCACTTTAACAACACCCGCAAAGAACTTCTGAAACAACGTAAAGCGAGGCAAAGTGAAATAGATGCTGGGATCATGCCTACCTTTTTACCAGAAACCGAACATATCCGTAACAGTGATTGGACCATCTCACCACTTCCCCAAGATCTTCAAGACCGGCGAGTAGAGATCACAGGTCCTGTTGACCGCAAAATGGTGATAAACGCGCTTAACTCAGGAGCTAAGCTATTCATGGCAGATCTTGAAGATTCCAACTCTCCTACTTGGGAGAACACGATTGATGGTCAGATCAACTTAAAGGATGCCGTTAACCGCTCTATTTCTTTTGATAATGGAAACGGAAAAACGTATACATTGAACGAAAAGACCGCCACGCTCATCGTACGTCCACGTGGCTGGCATCTTGAAGAAAAACATATTGTTGTCGACAACGAACCGATGTCTGGTAGCTTAGTAGATTTTGGCCTTTATTTTTACCACAATGCAAAGACACTGATCGAAAATGGGTCTGGACCGTATTTCTATCTTCCCAAAATGGAAAGTCATAAAGAAGCTCGCCTTTGGAATGATGTGTTTATTTACGCACAAGAACAGCTAGGGATTCCACGAGGTACCATTAAAGCAACTGTACTCATCGAGACCATTGTTGCGGCTTTTGAGATGGACGAAATTTTATACGAGCTTCGTGAACATTCCGCAGGCGTTAACTGTGGTAGATGGGATTATATTTTCAGCTATATTAAGAAGTTCCGTAATCAGCCACACGTCATTCTTCCTGATCGCTCGCTCGTTACAATGACTGTTCCGTTCATGAGATCGTATTCTCTTTTGGCCATAAAAACGTGCCATAAACGAAACGCCCCTGCGATCGGTGGAATGGCTGCTCAGATTCCAATTAAAAACGATGAAGCTGCGAATGCCGCTGCTTTTGAAAAAGTTCGTGCTGACAAAGAGCGCGAGGCTTCTGACGGTCATGACGGGACATGGGTTGCCCATCCGGGACTCGTGCCTGTTGCTATGGAAGTATTTGACCGCATCATGCCAACACCTAATCAGATCGATCGAAAACGTGAAGATGTAGTCGTAACGGCTGATGATTTAGTGGCTGTACCAGAAGGCGAAATCACAGAAGAAGGTTTGCGCGTCAACATTAGTGTCGGCATCCAATACATCGCCTCTTGGCTGAGAGGTAAAGGAGCTGCACCAATCAACCATCTCATGGAAGATGCAGCTACGGCAGAAATCTCACGAGCTCAAGTATGGCAATGGATCAGACACCCTAAAGGTATTTTACGCGACGGACGCAAAGTGACGTTCGAGCTGGTAGAGGAACTAAAGTTGCAGGAAGTTCAAAAGTTAAAGCAAGGAATGAATGAGGCGTCATTCAATTCTGGCCGTTTTATGGAAGCAGTTGCGTTGTTTGATGAGCTGATTCGCAATAATGAGTTTCAAGATTTCTTAACTAATCGAGGTTATGAGGTTTTGTAGGTATATCTTTTTATCAATTTTTTGTTCCAACTTTTAGATTTTCATATTAATTAATGAATGATTAACCCATTTCATGGAGTATCAGCCCGATTATAGAACCCCTAACCTTGTGAGAAGTTTGTATTGATCATAGTTGAGAAGAAATAAGGGCTTTACCGAGCGAAACGATAGTGTTTGTGCGCGAAACAACTGACTTTTTGAGTGAAATGAGGGGTTTTTGGAGCGAAACAGTGTCCTGTTTGAGCGAACATGTAACAAATATAAAAACACGTACCATAAAACCAAAATTCTTAATATCTCAAAATGCCCGCGTTCCAATTGCATTAAGAGATTTATCTAATTATGTCTAAGAATCATCAACTCACAAAAAACTAATAAACCCTAAGGAGAGAGATTAATGAATCAATCACGTGTGGAAAAATTACAGGATATGTGGCAAAACGAAGAGCGCTGGTCAGGAGTTCAGCGTCCTTATACAGCAGAAGAGGTTATTCGTTTACGCGGGTCCATCGATATCGAGCATACACTTGCTAAAAAGGGCTCCGAAAAATTTTGGGATCTCCTTCAAAACGAAACATATGTAAACGCTTTAGGAGCACTAACGGGAAATCAGGCTGTTCAGCAAGCAAAGGCAGGTCTGAAAGCCGTATACTTAAGCGGTTGGCAGGTCGCAGCAGATGCCAACCTTTCTGGAAACATGTATCCTGACCAAAGTTTATATCCAGCAAACTCTGTGCCACACGTGGTAAAACGCATCAACTCTGCTCTTCAGCGCGCTGATCAGATTCAGCACATGGAAGGCGGAAACGAAGTCGATTACTTCCTTCCGATCGTTGCAGATGCAGAAGCTGGTTTTGGCGGACAACTGAACGTTTTCGAACTGATGAAAGGCATGATTGAATCTGGAGCGTCGGCTGTTCACTTTGAAGATCAGTTATCATCTGAGAAAAAGTGCGGACATCTAGGTGGAAAAGTACTATTGCCGACGATGACGGCTGTACGTAACTTAATCTCTGCTCGTCTTGCGGCAGATGTTATGGGCACGCCAACGATTCTGATCGCCCGTACAGATGCTGATGCTGCAGATTTGATCACGAGTGACATCGATCCAGTCGACCGCGCTTTTATTACAGGTGAGCGAACAGCTGAAGGCTTTTATCGTACGAATGCTGGCCTTGATCAAGCGATCGCACGAGGACTTGCCTATGCACCTTACGCGGATTTGATCTGGTGCGAAACGAGTGAACCGAACTTAGAACAAGCGCAGCGTTTTGCCGATGCAATCCATGAGCAGTTCCCTGGTAAACTATTAGCTTACAACTGTTCTCCTTCTTTTAACTGGAAAAAGAAACTGGATGACGCAACAATTGAAACGTTCCAGCAGCAGCTTGCAGCGATGGGCTATAAGTTCCAGTTCGTAACGTTGGCTGGTTTCCACGCGCTGAACCATAGCATGTTCGAACTAGCAAAAGGCTATAAAGCGAGAGGTATGGGTGCTTATTCTGAGTTGCAGCAAAGAGAGTTTGATAGTGAGATCGATGGCTATACGGCAACGCGCCACCAGCGTGAAGTAGGAACAGGCTATTTTGATGAAGTCACACAGCTCGTTTCGGGTGGTACAGCTTCAACAACAGCTCTAAAAGGATCTACAGAAGAAGATCAATTTCAGTCACAAAAAGCGTAGAGATAGAGTTATTGGATAGGAGATATATAGATATATAGAAGAAAGGACAGGAGCAGATGCCCTTGTCCTTTTTTAGAGTCTAATTTACAAATGTATTGTGAACGCGCCACGATTTCTTTGCATACGTGGACCAGATGAAAAACGCTAATAGAGCAGAAGCTGAGTTTACAAAAGGCGTTCCTGTATTCACTTCATCTACAAACAGAAGCAGAATATCTGTTAGAACCGCAAAGATTAACGTGATCTGAAGCAAAAATACCCACGTCTTTACGAACGCTTTCTTCTTCGTAAAAAATAGATAGAGAAGATAGATATTCAATCCGATCAATCCAATATTAAAGATTAATTCTCCATATACAACGTATTTTAATAATAACGAATGGAATTTATAACCTTTGATCGCATCAAATCCCACTTGTACAGCATTTAGTTTAAACGGCAACGCTAAAAGTAGTCCAGCTCCTACTAATAACAGCCATCCCCCTAAACCTTTCAGATCTTCTTTTTGTTTTGTTTGGGTTTCCAATGTTTGTCCTCTTTCTAATGTTTGTCTTTTCGCACTTCTATTTTCCATGAAGGATAAAGTGACTCTATACGGAATATTATATCTAAAATTAAACATGTCAGGAGTCATGTTATGGAAATTATAAAAACGGCTACTGTTTTTGATGCTGCTGAAATACTTGCGCTACAAAAAATGGCTTATGTGAGTGAGGCTGAACTATACGGCAACTATGATATTCAGCCTCTTACACAATCGGTTACTGATGTGGAAGAAAGCATAAGAACCCACCACGTATTAAAGTATCTTCTTAACGGTAAAATCATTGGCTCCGTCAAAGCTCATGAAAATGAAGGAACGTGTTTTATTGGTAAGCTCATGGTTCATCCTAATTTTCAAAACAGAGGAATCGGAAGAAAGTTAGTACAGGAGATTGAGCAATTGTTCGCTGGATCGCGTTACGAATTATACACTGGCAGCAAAAGCGTTAAGAATATCTCTTTTTACGAAAAGTTAGGCTATAAAGCGTTTAAAACACATAAATTAGACTTTGAAGAAACCATCTTTGTTTTTATGGAAAAGCAGCCTGTATTGTTAAAAAAATAAGGCTGTTTTCGTAAACCTTGTTGCTCTTGGAAGTGTTGATTTCCGTTCTAGGTTGCTCGCTTTCCACGGGGCAGGCGCTGAGCCACATTCGTACGTTTCACTCTTAAGGTCTCAGCTGCCCGCCTGTCCCGTAGGAGTCTCGCACCTTCCACTACAATCAATTGTCAAAGGTGACATGGGTACAAAGCAACAATCTTTTAGAAAAGAGCGAAAAATAAAGTAAAGAGGCTGATACGAGAGTCAGCCTCTTACTCGTTCTATTAAGCTTTTACATCGCGCTTTTGGAAAACTGTAAACGTAATCGCGAGCATGATCACAGTGTATACCGCGAGCACACTAATGGAGAACGGCAGCGTTAAATCCTTAACCATCTGGTTCTGTCCATCGATCAATACACTAAGATCCATATTGGCGAACAATGTGTAGATCACCCAGTCTTTTGTAGCAAGAAGTGTAACAATAATGTTTCCGGCAAACATTGTAAACATTGCTACACCGATTGCCACCGAGTTACTCAAGAACAGAGTTGAGATCATGAATGACATAGCCACAAGTGTTGTTAATTCGATAAATTCTACTCCAATGTTAGCAAACACGTACTCCACGATCAGCCTTTCTTTCACTTGCCCATCTTCTGCTGTGATCAAGTACGACTGATCCATGCCTCCAAATCCATAGGCAAGGCCACCAACAAGCCATGTCACTAAGATGACAACGAGCCACATCAAGAACGCAAAGCCAAGCGTTGCAACGAATTTAGATAAAAGAATCTTCCACCTGCTATAAGGGCGGATCAGAAGCATCTTGATCGTCCCTTTTGCAAATTCATTCGATACGATATCACTAGCCACTACGATTACAAACAATCCGATAAAGATTGAGATCCAAGCCATGTCTTTCATGAACTGCCATGCAGTTGTTTCATAAGGAGAGATATCATTAGCGATGGCGTATTCGTTCTGCTTGATGTTTGATTCTAGAAACTCGGTTGAAAAATCATCACCGTTATTTTTTTTCATTTCTTCTAAAGCTTTCTTATCATCCTTAACAGTTTGCGTCAGTTCTTGCTTCCAATTTTCATTTACTTCAACATCTGTTGTTGCTTTGTCATAAACAGCGATACCGATAATGATAACGATTGGAATGGCAAGGAAGATCCATGTGCGCATGCGGCTAAAAATTTTAATCCACTCATTCGTTAACAGGGATAGCCACTTCATTCAGATCTCCCCCTTTCTTTGTCATTTCTAAGAATCGTTCTTCGAGCGTCTTCGTTTTGCGTTGGATCCCCACAACGAGGACGCCTGCTAGAACAAGTTGTTTATTAAGTTCTGCAATGGATCGTACGTCCGATGTTTGGACAATTAGTTCCTGTGCCGACTCTGTGACGTTCAGCTCTTCGTTCATTTTGATAAGTACTTGTTTTGCCTGCGAAACGTCGCCTTCGATTTGGAAGTGAACCTTCACGTCTGCTTCGTCTTCCTGGTTTAGAATTTCATCGATACGGACCAGTTTTCCGTTTTGAATAATGGCAACACGGTCGCACATCATCTGCATCTCAGCAAGCATGTGTGAAGATACGATTACAGAAGTTCCATTGTTTGCTAGCAGACGCAAATAGTTACGAAGATCATAAATTCCTTGTGGATCGAGTCCGTTCGTCGGTTCGTCCAGGATTAACACGTTCGGCTTATGTAAAAGTGCCTGAGCTACACCCAGTCGCTGTCTCATACCAAGCGAGTATGTTTTTACTTTATCGTGAATCGCGTACTTCAGATCAACGAGTTCAATGACTTCGTCAATTCTTTCCTTTGTCACATCCGGCATGATCCTCGCATATTGCATGAGGTTTTTATAGCCTGTCATATAATCGTACAGCTGCGGGTTTTCAACGATTGCACCAACGCGTTCCATCGCTTTTTCAAAGTTACCTCGAATGTTGTCACCGTTGATCAGAACGTCTCCGTCCGTAATAGAGATCAGCCCAACGATCATTCGAATCGTTGTCGTCTTACCCGCCCCGTTCGGACCGAGCAGACCGAAAATCTCACCTTCTCTTACAGAAAACGATAGATCATCCACAATGGTCTTGCCTTTGATCTTTTTCGTTAAGTTCTTAAGTTCTAACGTATGTGTTGTCATGTGCTCCCCAATTCCTCCTATCATAACTCTCTCTTTTCACATTCTAATACGAGTGAATCATAAGAAAAGTTTCGTAAATTTTGTAAATTATTTACTTATCACTTTAACGCTTCTACTTGCCTTTTGTATATGCTTTTCTTTTTTTGTAACGCGTGTTGAGATAAAAACACCTAGTATAACGAGCATACCTCCAGCTGCTTGATACCATGCGAGCGTTTCGTCGATAAAAAGAACAGCAAAGATCGCAGCAAACACAGGAATAAGGTTCAAAAAGACTCCAGCTTTACTCGGCCCGACCCGCTCAACCGCTGTATTCCAGGACATGAACGCAACGATCGATGCAAAGATTCCCGTATAAAGAATGGTTGCGATAGTAGCTAATGACCATACAATTTCTTTAGTTTGCATCTCTACTATTGAAAATGGCAGCAAGATGAGGATGCCAAGAAATGCCGTTACAACAAACGTGCTGTATGTAGGGAGAATCCCCGCATATCTTCGAATAAGAAGCGAATAAATACTCCAGCAGATAACAGCCCCAATCACGATCAAGTCACCTTTATTAAACGACAGCTGCAGTAAAACAGCGAGTGAGCCTTTAGAGATAATAAATAGAAGTCCAACGAGTGAAAGTAACGCTCCTGCCACCTGTTTGGTGTTAAGCTTCTCTTTGAGAAAAACAAACGACAATAGGAAGAGCAGAATCGGTGTTGATGTGTTAACGATGGATGCATTTATTGACGTCGTATAGTGCAGGGCAATGTATAAAAGCGTGTTAAAGCCCGTGATCCCAGTGATCGATAAGATAAGGACGACTTGCCAGTGTTTTTTTAGCATCGGCCACTCTTTTCGTAAAAACGGGACCGCGAACGGAAGAAAAATGAGAAATGCGATGCACCATCGCAAAAAAGAGAGTGTTACTGGCGGTAAACTGCTCGCTATCGCACGTCCAATCACAAAATTCCCGCCCCATATTAAGTTTGCGATCACTAAAAGTACATACGGGTTAACTCTTTGCATGCTGTGGATCACCTCTTTTTTAGAGATTAAGTCGTTTTGGGGTTCAATAAGGTCGTTTTCATAGCAGATTAAGTCTAATCAGCCACGCATTAAGTCAAAACAGCGACCAATTAAGTCAAAAATCAAAAATAAAGGCGATTCGACAAAATGGAACCTGACAGACCCTTTATCAACAACTTCAAAATCATTTTCTCCCACTATAGCAGACTACCTTTTAAAGTAGATATGGTCATTTCGCCTCAATCTAAAATTTGTAAGCTTTTTTCCTGTAAATCCACTTTGAATGCTGTACAATGGAAATTAAAATCATTGAAATACTTTACTTTATGAAGTAAAAAGCAGAAGAAAGAAGATGACATAATGAAAGCGTATCGGACGTATGTGATTTTATTCCTAGTGATGGTGGTGTGGGGGTTAAACGTAACCGCGACGAAAATTTTGGTTACGAACTTTTTGCCTGTTACAATCACTGGAATTCGTGTTCTAACTGCGGGCTTAACCGTATTTCTGCTTCTCTCTATAATAAAAAAAGTTCGGTGGCTTACGAAAAAAGAGTTTTGGTATGTCTTTCTGGCGTCGATCTTTAATGTTGTTGCGCATCATTATTTTTTATCCATCGGGTTAACCGAAACAACAGCCACGAACGGCGGGTTGATCATGGGAATGTCGCCACTTCTAACGACTATTCTTGCCATCTCGTTTTTAGGAACACCTCTTACGCTCTTAAAATCGATCGGACTTCTTCTTGGGTTCTCAGGTGTTGCATTCATCGTTTTAGAAGGAAACAGTCAGGTAGCAGGAATCTCGTTCGGTGACGGATACATTTTATTATCTGTTCTCACGCAAGCTGTAAGCTTTATCCTGATCAAGCGTGTGGCGCACACGTTAGATCCACGACTCATGACCGGCTATATGATGGTGATCGGTTCACTGTTCCTGATCGTAATCGGATTGATCGAAGAGCCACAAGGATTTGCAGGAGTTGTTGAGAATTCGACCGTTTCGCTATGGCTGATCTATTTCGCTTCAGCTTGTATTGCGACAGCAGTCGGTCATATGCTCTATAATGAGGCCATCGGTAAAATCGGAGCATCAGAAGCTTCCATCTTTATTAACCTGAATCCATTTTTCGCTCTTGTGGGTGCGTATCTCTTTTTAGGTGAACAAATCTTGTTTCAGCATGTTTTCGGATTTCTGCTTATCATCACAGGTGTCCTCTTAGGATCTGGTGCTGTTGAAGAGATTCGGAACAAAAGATTGCGCAAAAAACACGCGGCATAAAGAGAGCATCATACGAACATAAAAAACGACCAGAGATTAAAAAAATCTGGTCGTTTTCTTATTACAAGCTAGCAGAAGCCGTTTTCTTCTTCCGTTTCTGCAGCACCACATTTTGAATCGTTAAAAACACATTCCCGACCATCCAATAAAGAGGCAGAACGGCAGCAAGCTTCCATGCCGAAAATAGGATAACGATCGGCATCACGTAACCCATCATTTTGATTTGCGGATTTGAAGCAGCAAGCTCCGTTGTACTCATTTTATATTGGATAAACGTTGTTAAAGCCGCTAATACCGGAAGCAGATGCAGAGGATCTGCTGTGCCTAAGTTAAACCAAAGAAAGTTGTGCAATGCGATCTCTTTCGTTTTGATGATTGCATAATAAAACGCAAACAGAATCGGCATCTGAATCAAGAGGGGCAAACACCCCATCGATAACGGGTTAACTTCATGTTTTTTATAAACAGCCATCAGTTCATTCTGTAATTGCAGTTGAGATTCTCGATCTTTCCCCGTGTGTTTTTCACGAAGCTGTTGAATCTCCGGCTGAATTTCCTTCATCTTTTCCTGATTTTTCGTTTGTTTTAACGTTAACGGCATGATCAGGAATCGTATCACAATCGTCAAGAGGATGATCGCAATCCCATAGCTATCGTTAAACAGATACGCCACATATTGAATGAGCTTTGAAAACGGGTAGATGAAAAAATGGTTCCACACACCTGGGCTTTCTGCTGTAATCGGTGTGTTATTGCACCCGGATAATAGAAAAATCGCTAGCAATGAAAGAATGGATATATATTTCTTCAAATTTGTTCCTCCTTGTTTTTAAAAAAATCTAAGCAAACAAGGAGTAAACGTGCCCTTCTTTATCATCTGGCGTTTCTTTTCTAAACATTGTCCGTGCGATCTCGTCTCGAATGAAGCAATAGTTTTGAACGAGGTGAGAGTCGGTCATTCTCTTCTCGTAACATAGCCTGTCCTGCTTCACATGGTGATTTGATCTATGAACAAGAGATCGATGAACGACCGAAAGCTGCTTAGCTATAATGAACGTTAGTGCGATACTAATGGATAAAACTAATGCGTCCGTTTGATACAGCAGATCAAAAAACTCCATAAATCAAATCACCTCCTATACTTCATTATACAAAATTCTTACCCTATAAATCTATGATACAGAGATTTCGCTTCTGTCGTATTCTTCGTTCCATGAACAAGTGCACGTCCATCTTTAAAAAGAACGAGGCGGTGACTGCCACTTTGAAGCTCCAGTAAATAAGGATTACAGCGAACGTCACCATGTGGCAATAATCTTTTCTCCATCTCTTGTAAATCAATTTCAACAGCATGAGCGGGACGGATTTGAACAGTATCCCGACCGCAAAGAACAGCTGTTTTTAATGCAGCGCCTTTTTCTAAATAAGGATATGTTGGGTTAGCTCCGCAAGATGGACAATCTACCTTCTTCGCTTTTCCTATCCCTAATTGAACGTGCTGATTGGTCCACGTATCAAATGTTACGATCTTTTTCCTGATAGATGCATAGTCTTCAACTAAAATCTTTAACGCCTCGGCTGTTTGATAAGCGGTGACCATCTGTACAGCTGGAGAGATAATTCCTGCTGTATCGCATGTTTGTCCGTTCGCCGGAATCTTATCAAGCAAACAGTTCAAACACGGTCCATCTCCAGGTAAAATCGTGTAAGAAATTCCGTAGCTTCCAACACACGCTCCATAAATCCACGGAACTTTATATTTCTGCGCCAAATCGTTAATCAACAACCGCGTCTCAAAATTATCGGTCGCATCCATGATCAGATCGATACCCGAGATCAGTTCTTCTGCTTCCTCAATCCCCATGTCCATCACATGTGCCTGAATTTCTACTTCAGAATTAATCTGATTCAATCTGTTTTTTGCAGCGACTACTTTTGGCAGCTGTTTTCTTGCATCTTCTTCCGAATAGAGCTGCTGACGCTGAAGGTTCGTCCAATCCACGTAATCGCGGTCAACAAGAACAATCCGTTTTACCCCTGCACGAGTAAGAGCTTCAGCGCTTCCTGCTCCAAGGGCACCTGCTCCAACGATGAGCACGCTTTTTGTTCGAATTTTTGATTGCCCTTCTATACCGATCGGGCTAAATAATTCCTGTCTTGAATAACGCTCATTCACTTCACACTCAACCCTTCTAAAGGACTGCTCGCTGTTGCCGTTTCTTTTCTCGGGATTCTTCCCGCTTCATACCCTAACTTTCCAGCTTCTACCGCCATTTTCATTGCAAGGGCCATCTTTACAGGATCCTTCGCACCCGCTACGGCTGTGTTTAATAGCACACCGTCTGCTCCGAGCTCCATCGCAATCATCGCGTCACTCGCACTACCGATCCCTGCATCAACTATAACCGGAACCTTCGTTTGCTCAATAATAAATTTTAAATAGAGCGGGTTAATAATTCCTTGCCCGGAACCGATTGGAGAAGCGGCAGGCATGATTGCATGTGAACCAAGCTCTTCTAATCGTCTCGCGAGGACCACATCATCTGACGTATAAGGAAGCACGATGAACCCTTCTTTTAATAGCTCTTCTGTGGCTTTAAGCGTTTCCACTGGATCCGGCAACAGCGTTTTGTCGCATCCGATGACTTCTACTTTTACCATATCACATAATCCCGATGCTTTCGCCAGTTTTGCAATGCGTACCGCTTCTGCTGCCGTTTTCGCACCTGCTGTGTTCGGTAACAATGTGTATTTTTTCAGATCAAGCATCTCTAAAAAGTTTGGTTGGCTTTCTTCAAAGATGTTCATTCTACGAACTGCAAACGTCAAAATCTCAGAACCAGAAGCTTCTACCGCTTCTTTTTGTGTTTTAAAGTCCGGGTATTTGCCTGTACCTAAAAGTAATCGAGATGAAAAGGAATAGTGTCCAATGTTTAACATACAATCAACCTCCGCCAACAAATCGAACAAGTTCGATCTTGTCGTTTTCTTTTATTTGAGTTTCACTTTGTTTTTGATTATTGATGATCTCTTCGTTTACTTCCGCAATCACCACTTGGTCATGTAAGTTAAGGTGCTTCAGCAGATCTGTGATCGACTGCAAAGAATTTGGCACCATGACCGCTTCTCCATTTATCATAAGTTTCACGAATGATATACCTCGCTTTCAATATGGTCAGCAATCCTTTTTCCAGTTATAGCGGAAAGCAGAATGCCGTTTCGATAGTGCCCCGTTGCAAGAATGAGCCCCTCTTTATGTGGAGAAGGACCGATATAGGGTTGACCGGATAGCGTTTGGGGCCTGATGCCTCCCCATGCTTTTTCAAAATGAGCACCACTTAGTTCAGGAACGATTTGTTTTGCCTTCTCCATCAATTCAAATAGACCTGAAAATGTAACCTCTTCATTAAAGACGTGTGATGTACTTGTCGCGCCAACAAAAATTCGATCTTCTCGCTTTGGAACGAGGTAACAATTTTTGTATTTTACCGTACCTGTGAGTAGTAGACGCTGTGTTTTAAAGGAAAGACATTCCCCTTTTACAGGCACCATTTTTAGTGAAGGCTCGATATCTGAGCTCCACACCCCACAAGCTACTATGACGGAATCAGCATGAAACGTTTCCTTCGTTGTTACGACACCTGTGACTCTGTTGTTGGTTTGGAGAAGCCTAACCACTTCGGTATGCTCTTTTATCTCGGCACCGAGAATTTTTGCGGACTGATATAGGGCTCGAGTAAGCTTAACAGGTGACACTTGAGCATCTTTTTCAAAATAGAGAGCTCCCTTTACAAGTGAGGATAATGCGGGTTCTTTTATGATCAGTTCTTCAGCTGAAAGCCAGAAAACCTCTTCATCTTGATCTCGACGCTTGGCCGCTTCTCTTTTTAAATCATCCGCTTCTTCCTCTGTAAACGCGAGTTCATAAATCCCCTTCTGGATCAGTTCAATGTCTATCCCACAAACATCGAAAAGCTCCTGTGATAAAGGGGTAAAAGAGTCCCGACTTTCTTTTGCGAGCAGATAGAGTGGATGATTGGTCTCAAACTCCATCTCTGCACCGAGCATGCCAGCTGCAGCACTTGAAGCCCTGCTCCCAATTGTTTCTTTTTCAAGAAGCAGCACACGTTTGTTTCGTTTACAAAGCTCATAGGCGATGGAACAGCCGATCACGCCGCCTCCAATAATGATGGCATCATACGTTGTGCGCATCCCACACCTCCAGTTGTTGTTTGTACAGCTTCACCGCTTTTAGTGGTGATTCCGCTTCTAAAATGCCTGACATTACGGCGATTCCAGATGCACCTGTTCCGATGACATTCCGTACGTTTTCTGGTGTAATGCCTCCGATCGCGATGACCGGAATTGTGATTTGATCTACCACACGTTGAAGCTGATCTAACCCTCTTGGCTCCGCATCACGTTTGGAAGAAGTCTTAAAAATATGACCATACATGATGAAGTCGGCGCCGTTTTGTTCAGCATCCTGTGCTTCTGAAACAGAATGGACAGAGCAGCCGAGCATCATTTCAGGCAGAGCTCTTCGCACTTGTGACACATCTAAACTGTGATGTGTCAGCTGAACACCTTTTATACCTGTACAAAGCGCTACATCCACCCGATCATTTGCGATAATTTTAGAGGGAGGCACTCCAGCTTTCTGCAGAAGATGGATAAGATGACTGAGTTCTTTCGCAGACTTTGTTTTTTCTCGTACATGCAGCGCCGTGATGTACGGATGAATGAGTTTCGCTATCTTAACCAACTCTTCATCACTTTGCCTTCCCGTAGTAATTACATGAAGCTGTTTTTCCACAATAAAAAACCACCTCCTTTATGTAGCAAAGAGGTGGTTTCACAGTTTTAAGAATTTATAGCGTAGTATCTGATCCACACACCACTTCCCTACGCTGGTTCTAACCAAATCAGGTTCCAAGGGTCTTAAAGTTCACTTTAATCTCAGCCTTAACAAAGGCACCCCTAGTGGTAATGATTATTTAATTTTATATACTACTATTCTATCGATAAAGGGCTTTCATAACAACCAGTTGCAGAAAATAAGGTACAAAAAAACCAGTCGAAGTAAAATACTCAGACTGGTATTTATCTATTTTCTAGCTTCCTTAATATAAATCTCTACCCTATCACTTTTGTTTTCGGCAGAATCTATTGCATTCAAAAACAAAACGGCATGATTTTTTTGTTTGATGAATCTCACTACAAAGCTTCCTTTTTCATCTGCTTTAGAGGAACCAATCACTTTTCCTACCTGATCGGTAACTGTAACAGTTGATTGAGGTTCTGCCATCCCTGCAATCATTTCCTTTGTCACTTTAACAATGGTTGGAGCTTTAGGCGCAGTTTTATCTGAAACTGTAATAGTTACAACTTTTGACTCGTTGCCCGCTGCATCAGCAGAACTTACTGTTAATAAAGTTCCTACTTTTTGTGATGGGATTTCAATGGTAAAAGCACCATCTTTTGTCGCCTGGCCTTTTGCCAACAACTCTCCACCTACTAAAACAGTAATTGTTGATAGCGGCTCTGCATTGCCCGTTATTATAGTAGTATTATCGCTAACTTCATTAACAAAAGGGATGCTTGGAGCAATCTTATCGTTGTTTACAAAAAGCTTACCAAATTCAGATGGATAGTCATCACTACTGTATGAATAATTCGCTTCGTTTCCGGCTAAATCTATAACTTTTATATTCTTTACAAACCAATCTCCATACTCAGCATCGTTAGGTATTGATATTGAGATGTGCATCAATCCGCTTTCATCCAAATAATCAGAGCTTCCTTTTAACATCTGAGTACCACTTGGACTCACTAATTCAACTTCTATATATGCTGGTACGGTTTGAGAATCTTCAGCGTAAATGGTAAGTTTTGCTTCTTCGTTACCTTTTACTTCTGGTGTATGGAAAATCACTTTATTAATTGTTGGAGGTGTAAAATCAAATTCCGTGTTTTCTACAGAAAACGTATCAAATGTAATTGGATAGTTTTCTGCTGTATACACATTATCTAAAACATTACCTGCAAAGTCTTTAGCGATAATTTTAGAAACTCTCCATTCACCTGGTTCAGTGTAAGGCGGAATTGTAAACTCCCCTAAAAAGATGCCTTCATCGTTAGGAAAAAGGGCTGTGCTCGTTTCTGCTTTACCGGTAGGGCTCGTCATGTAAATCTCAATACTTTCGATACCACTGTTATCGTCACTTGCCGCAACTCTTACTGTATTGGAATCTTCAGTAACCATTGAATCTTTTTCAAATGTTACACTTTCAATCATTGGTGCATTCACATCGTCGTTATCGTTTACAACCAAAAATGTATCAAATCCAACTGGATACTCTTCTTCATAAAACTGATGATCAACATTTCCTGCATTGTCCTGTGTGTATACATTCCATACTTTAAACGTTGAATTTTTCATATAAGATGGAACGACAAAATCGGCTGACCATGAACCCTCTTCATTTGGATAGATTCCATCTATATAAAGTCGTTGTCCCATTTCATTTCTCAATTCTACTGAAAGAAAGTTGATTCCAGAGACGTCATCTTCTGCTACAAGCTGAATGGTATTATCTTTGCCTGCTTCTACGCTTTCATTCACAAATTGAATGCTTGATACCGTTGGTGCTGTATTGTCAGGATTGTCATTTAACACTTGAATGGTGTCAAAGAATGTTGGGTATTCACCCATATAATCGTCCCAATTATACTGATTGCCTGCTGCATCACCAGCATATATCCAGTCCACTCTCCACTCACCAGGGTCTGTAAACTGCGGAATCCACCACGTTGCTTCAAATGTTCCATCTTCTGTTTTTATAAAATCAGTTACGTGATTGTTTCCTCGTCCAGTTGTATTATAAAGCCCAAGAGTTATCCATTCTACTTCTGTATCATCACTCGCTGTTACAGTAACCTTTGTAAAATCACCGGCTTGTACTTGTTCTTTTTCAAACGCAATTGCATCCACAGTTGGCGCTGTTACATCTACTTCTTGCACTTCATTTAATATAGTAAAGTCGTAATCTTCAGGGTGCTCTATTTGTTCACGTGTAAACGTACTACTGTTATAGCTGTCATCGTATAGATAAATACTTTGAAGCTGCCACGTACCTACGTCTTCTAAAGAAGTAGCTGTAAACTGTCCACTCCAATGGTCTGGACCCAATAATTCAATTACATGCTCTTCTCCCTGCGGAGACAGATACGTGAGACGCGCTTCCAGCATAAAATAGGCAGAATCAGGTGCATAAAGATCAAACCCAACCTGTTCGTTTATTTTTGCTTGTTGCGGACTTACTGATAAACTCTCATACCTCGGAAAGTCATCGTTTGCAAAACTAGTAAAAGGAAAAATGCTTAACACCAATACTGCCATTAAAAATAATGAACCTAATTTCCTTTTCAACTCTTTCTTCTCCCCATTCCATTCATATCACTGCTTCATTATCATACAATAACAACTGGGAAAATAAAGATATATTTTGATAATTTTAGAAAATAGTTCTAGATTACTAAATAACATAAAAAAGTGCTGCCGAAACACTTCAGCAGCACCCTTACGAATCTATTTTTTTATAGAAGCAGATAAGCCAGTGGAGTCGCTAGGATTAACGCCAGCACCGTGCGCTGGAACCAGATCAGCACAAGCTTCGGCACACTCACCGGAATTTCTGTAGACAACACACAAGGAATACTAGCTGAGAAAAACAGAATGGAAGCTACGGATACGACGCCGATTACGAATTTCGTTACAAGTGCCGCTTCAGCTACTAAGAGTGCAGGCAGGAACATTTCAGCAACCCCGATGGAAGCCGCTTTTGCCGCAAGCATAGCGTCGGGAAGCTGCAGCGCCCATGTGATCGGGTAGAAAACGTAACCCAGCCAGTCAAAGACAGGCGTGTATTCTGCCAACAAAAGGGCGATTAAACCGACACTCATAATGGAAGGCAATATACTCATCGCCATCAGAAAGCCATCTCTTAAATTAGACCAAATGTTAGTCAAGAATGCAGGGGCGTTCTGAGATGAATCCATCGCGTTTCGCCAAGCCGTTTGCAAGTATTTCTCATTCACCTCTTCTTCCGGCTGACCTTCCCCACCAGAATACGTATCATCCATTCTGCTTAACGGACGAAGTCTCACTGTGATTGCCGTTACTAAGAAAGTTACCACAAGCGTCGTCCAGAAGTAGGTGTTCCACATTTCCATCAGACCTAGCGTTTTTGCCACAATGATCATGAACGTTGCAGAAACGGTAGAGAAACCAGTTGCAATGATAGCTGCTTCTTTCACCGTATACTTTCCTTCTTTAAACACGCGGTTCGTGATGAGTAGACCGATCGAATAACTGCCGACAAATGAAGCGACGGCATCAACCGCTGACCTGCCCGGCGTTTTCCAGATAGGTCTCATGATCTTTTGCACGAGCACCCCAATAAACTCCATCAGACCATATCCTACAATAAAGGCAAGGAAGACAGCGCCGAGTGGAACGAGCAACCCAACAGGGATCACGAGTTTCTCAAATAAGAACGGTCCCATGTTCGGATCGCTTAACCAGCTCGGACCCCATTCAAAGTAAAGTAGGACAGCTGCAACGAGTCCCACAACTTTTAGCAATGAGAAGGTGGTCATGACTCGGTCTTTGTTCCACGTTTTTTTGTAGAACGGATAAACAGCACCGAGCAATATGACGAGCAATGCATAAAGCGGTACAGCTTCACCCGCTGTATCTCTCACCCATGTTACAAGATGATCGAGTGGGATCGATGACTTTCCTTTCACTGTGATCGGAATGAAGAACATGAAAATACCAACTGCACTGAACAAAAGAAATTTTAACGAATGAGACCAAGAACCTGCAGTTTTCATAACTTCCAACTCCCTTTCCGCTTGATAAGCCTGTGCTTGTCAGGCTCTCTCTACATCATATCGGGACAAAGTTCGAAATATGACGAGTCGTGCTTGTACAATTTTTATAGGTTATCTTCCCTTTTTGTGCCTTTATATGTCTGATGACAACGTGTCTAGGGAATAACAGTTACATAATCAAAAAACAGGAGTGTTGTGTGAATGAAGTATTTTATCAATGTGAACAAAAGTGTAGAAGAAGAGTATGGAAAGATGTTTGTATATGATCCTGCACGCAACAAGGAAAACGAAGACGAGCTAGAAGTGTTGAACAACTTGGACGAACAGGATCAAGGAAAGCCTTATATCTTTCCGAAGAGTTTTTTGTTGGAGGTTTCTGCTGAGGATTATGAGAGATATGCCGAGGCTAAAAGAGAAAACAAAAATATGGAAAGCTTGACCGAACAGATTTTGGAAAGGTATCGAAACTAAAGAAGAAGTAAAACGAGTATCGCAGAGAGTGCTTACTCGTTTTTTTATGGAGACATTAATTTCGAGTTAGAAAGGAAAAATATGTTAATATGTAGCTAGCAGTTAAGAAAAAGGAGGTAAGTAATGAACTGGGTAGTATTAAAAGATAAGATGACAGTAACCGGCTTTAGTCTAGCAATCATATTGAACGTAATGGCGATCCTTATCGCGTCTAAAAACAACAGTTTTTGGATCTCAACCATTGTCTTTTCATTCGTCATATTAATATTGAGTGTTCGAAGAGCTGATAGATTATACAGAGAAAGTTAAAGAGCCGCCAATGTTGGCAGCTCTTTATTTTTTCTATTTTGTAATGGACTCATAAACAATATTCGCAATCTCTTTAGATAAAGGTCCAGTACTATGGTAAGATCCATTCGGTTTTGGTCCGTTGTTTTGTTTATTAGTTAATAGGATAATCTGCAAGTTGTATTCCGGATCGAAAATAACTTGTGTTCCTGTAAACCCGGTATGTCCGAATGCTTTGTCAGAGTATAGGTCACCCATGTACCAGTTCTTCTGTCTTTCCCAGCCATAGCCTTGTCCAAATGCTTGTTCCGAAGTAAAATCTTCTATAACTTTTTCGTCATATAACTCCGTTTTCCCGTATGAACCGCCATTGAGCATAAGCTGTCCTAACTTCGCAAGGTCTTTAGCTGTTGAAAAGAGGCCGGCATGTCCTGCAACTCCGCCATTGCCATAGAAACTGTTGCCGTCGTTTACTTCACCAATCAGCGTGTAGTCTCTCCATCCAACAAATAAATCTGGACTCTCTTCCACATCATAACCGAAATCTGGATCATCAATCATTTTATATTCATAAGGATTACCCCAGGAAGTAGCCGCTATTTTCTTCTTGTTTACATAGTCAGGAGTAAACATCGTATGCTTCATTTTAAGAGGCTCATAGATTTCAGATTCAAGATACACATCAAGCTGTTGGCCTGTTATTTTTTCTATGATAAATCCTAGTGTCATAAAGCTAAAATCACTGTATCTTCTGTTTGTACCTGTTTCATATTCTAGAGGCAGCTGATTAATGTAATCAAGCACTCCTTCAGGTGTTTGAACAAAAAGATAGGTTGGATACCAAGGGGTCAGTCCAGATGTGTGTGTTAATAGATCTGCAACCGTAACATGTTCTTTCCCGTTTGCCCCAAACTCAGGAATATATTCTGTAACTTTATCATCGACAGACAGTTTGCCTTCACTTACGAGTTTCATGATCCCTTGAGTTGTGCCCATCACTTTTGTGACAGAGGCAAGATCAAACATCGTGTCTTTTTTCATAGGATTAGGCTTGTCCAATAACTCTCCCATGTCATACTTTTGTGCATATCCGTACGCTTTTTCTTTTACAATTTTACCGTCTTTTGCAATCAATAAAGTGGCGCCTGGTGTAATTCCGTCGGAGATGGCTTTTTCCACTGCTAGATCTACTTCTGACAACTTTTCTCCATCCATTCCAACTCGTTCAGGTGTTCCATAAGAAAGTTTAGTAGCTTTTGGCTGTGCATGACCTACATTCATGTTTCCTAATAAAGTTACAAAGCAAAGAGTGATAAACATCATAACTGATAACGTTTTTCTCATCTTAAGTCCTCCTGTATTTTAGTTAGGAATCTGTTAAGCTCTCATTACTTCTTTTAAAAAACTTGTACCATATTCAGGCTGAGGTACACCTGCCAGTTCTGCCATGGTGGCAGCAATATCAGCCATCGTACTTCTCACACCAAGATTAACGGGGTTTATCTTTTTTCCAACCACAAGAAGTGGTGTTTGTTCTCTTGTATGATTGGAATGTCCGATAGTCGGATCGTTTCCGTGATCGCCTGTGATCAAAAGAACATCCTCTTCATCCATCTCTTCAATAAACTCTCCGATAAATTGATCTGACACTTCCAAAACATCCTTATACCAGTTAACATCTTGTTTGTGACCAGCTAAATCTGTCTCTTGAACATTAACTAAAAGGACAGCATTATTCTCGGCTTTTCTGTGATATTCTCGAAATCTGTTTAAAACATCTCTCGTATCAACGACTGGATCCTTAAAACCGGATGCCTGGATAACATCGGCTGTTTTTCCGATGCGATACACCGGAACGTGATTGGCTTCAGCAATATACGGGAACTGCTTATGAAAATCTACACCAAACCCTAAATGCAGAACGTGGTAGCCTTCTCCGTAAACATTCGTTTTTGGGCTGTCTACTCCCCATTGGATGCCATTCTTTTCGGTTACTGCAGAAAGAATGTCCGCTATATCTGACTTTTTATTACCAAAGACAATCACCCTGCTCGTATCTACACAGCTTCTCACCATCCGTCCGATCTTGCTTGCTTCTTCAAACGTAATCTGATTAATATCACATACGACGTTGATAATATTACCTGGCGAAGACTCCAGGTTATCGCCTACGACAATACAGCCTTCAACGAGCAGTATGCTTGCACCCTCCATAGGATGTGAAACTTGGTAGCCCTCATCTTCAAGACTTTTTTTTATTTGATTCCCTGTGTCCTTCATAAATCTTTTTTGAGGAATCCCAGGTCTGCTTCCCATCAGCTCTTGATGACCCATATATGTGTCAGCACCATGATGAGCAAGGTTGTTTCTTCCATATGCTGCCTTAGGTTCACCTTGCTGATCAACAAGTCTGCACAAACCTAACTCATATAAAAATGGTATGTGCAACTTGGTCGCTTCTCTTAAATGTTTATAGGTATTCGCTTTCATGTCCTCGGGCTTTACTTCTGCACAGTCTTCCATTGCTCCAATACCAAACCCATCAAGTACTAACAGTGTAATTTTCCCCATGATTTACATCCCTCTTCTCTGAAAATAAACGACCTCTGGTGATTGGGAATCTACTCCTTTTACAAATGCAATATGGGCTCTTGTCACAAAAATCTGTGCGCGAAACGCATAGATTGCCGTATCGCCCACTTGCATATCTTGCTTTTTTCTCACACAGCCGTAGTAATCAATATTTTCAATAGAAACCTTTTGTATAGGAGTACTTTTCTCAAGAATGGAACTCTCGTTGTTTCCGTAAAGGACGTTTTCCATATTGGAGCGTGAATAGTAACCTCCCGCTATCGTGTAGGCATGATCCTTATCCATATGGGAAATTTCTGATACATAAACCATTGATGGAATCTCTATTTGATTTTCATCATAAGCATGCAGCGGTGTTGTTCCTGTTATGGCGTGGCCTGGCTCTCCGTGTGTAATGCCATGCTGTTTTAATAAAGGAATCGTATGGCAGCTGGTGGAACTTGGAGCGTTTAATTGCTTTACATTAATCCCGAGGTTTCCAAAAATCTCACTAGCTTTAAGAAGGGTATTTAAATTAGGCGTAAATTCATAATCTGTCTGGGATGTATTTAACTGCATAATCGGGAAGTTCGTTAAGCCTGTAATCTGGATTCCAGGCAATTTTTTTATTTCTCTAGCAGCACCTTCTAAATCAGCAAGTGGTATACCGCCAAATTGCCCCGGGTAGATAAGATCGTTTTCGCCAACTATTCGTAAAATCACGTCCTGTTTAAGACCAATTTTTTCTGCTTCCTGAGATAGCTGCACCGCTCTCTCATAAGAAAAGAGGGTGATGACTTCTGGCTGCATTTCAGTCAGTACACGCTTCCATTGATGTTTTCCAGGCTGAACAAGATGACCAATATTTCCGATCTTACAGTTGTGGTCAGTGAGGTTTTCCGCTTCATCAATATCCACAGCAACTGCTCGTTCAATCCCGTTTTTCTCTATGATTTTTCCAATAAAACCGCTTCTGCCAATCTGCTTAGTCATGTAATAAAGGCTGATGTCGTGCTCTTTTGCCGTCTCACTTAAGCTTTGAACATTGGATGAAAGGCTGTCCAAATCAATTACATATGTGTTAGGGGGGATTACACCACTCTGATGTAATTTCACTGCTGAACTTATCAATGCCGGGTTTCGTTTAGCGGTCATCTGTAAAAACATGCTGTGGTCAACCCCTTATCTCTGTAAACACTTCTTTTAAGATGCGAATAACAGTATCTGCAGAAGATTTCATTGGATTAATGCGTATTCCAGAATGCTTTAATTCAGGATTGCTCTCCATAAAACTCCCTGATACACGGTAAATCATCGGCAACAGCTCATACTTCGACTCTGCACCGACCGGATATGTAGCAGCTCCATATGCCGATGCCTTAGCGATCACCACTTGTGCAATCGGTTCTTCTAATTCCAGAATGACGTTCTTCGATTGTGAGTTCGTGATATAAGCTTCCCTCACTAGCGGCAGTTCGTTTTGGTTCAGCCTGCTACACAGTTGCTCAACTTGCTCGTTCTGAATGGCAAGCATAACTGGTGCAAACACCATACTGCGAAGTAGCTCATGCGCTTCATGGCCTTGAACCTGGCCGCCTCCAGAGTAGTTCTGCTGATGAATGTTTTTGATAAGATCACTCGAACCCAGAATAATTCCGATTCCTTCTGGCCCCATCAATTTATATCCAGAAAAAGTTGAAACATCCGCTCCGTATTCTACTCCAATTCCTTTCATTTTCATTGTGCAGTAGTTATCGTCCACGATCACACATAAGTCAGGACGCAGTTTCTTTACGGTTTGGATTACATTTTTTAAGGAATAAGTATCTGTCGGCTGCTGTCTCGCGTGCTGTACGTAAAAGACTTTCGATTCACGATCGCCCTCAAGTACTGTTTGAAGTTGTTTTTCATCGTTAAAATCTGCGGGGTTTTGTTTAAGCCCCATTAATCGAAAGGTATCTTTTGTCGTCGTATACATAGGAGCGGTATGTACGATGACCGAATCACCGGGTTCTACGACCATACTCAACGCAATTCGAATCGCACCTGTTCCACTTCCCCTAACTAAAGCACATGCTTCAGTGTTAAAAGTCGAGGCTAATACCTGTTCCACAAGAGCAGTCGTTTTCGGGCGATGATAGTCAGGGTGGAGTCCAACATCACCTGTTTCAAAGAAAGAGTTATGCTTGAATACCTTCGTGACATCATCAAGCAGTTTAAACTGCAGTTCTGTCGCTTCTTGTAATGTTAAATTCGGCAGTATGGAATCAGCATACTTTTGTGTCAACGTAAATCACCCTTCCTGCTGTGTATGCTAAATGCTTTTTGCGGGTTTTTAACAAGGAGTTTATTTATTACATCCTCTGTTACGCCTTCTCGTCGCAAAGCTGGTATAAACGCACGCAGCACCACATCATACCCCTGACCTCCGAAAGCACTTAAGTGTGACTTACGGGTTAGGTCGCTCGAAAGGAGGATTTGGTCTTCATATCCTTTTCCAATAAAAGCAATCAGTGATGCTAATCTGTCTTCGTCACTCCGATAGTTCGTTTTTCCGATGGTATCGAGTGCAACAAAAGCACCGCTTTCCAGTACTTCAAGAACGATCCCATCTGATGTGTTTAAATCTTGATGACCGATAATGACTTGATCTAACGGTAAGTTTTCTTTTTGAAACATCTCTACTTGTTCTAACGCACATGTACCTAGTGTCGTATGTGTAGATAAAGGAAGACCAGATTGTTTAGCTGCTTGAATCGCACCATGAAACATTTCAATTTCTATCGGCTTAAATTCGTTCAAGCTACTACCGATCTCCCCGATCACTCCTGGCTTAATCCCTGTACCTTCAATTCCCTCTTCGATCTCAGATATCATCCAGTCTGCAAGCTGTTCACGGTTCCACGTTAACCTTCCGTCAGGGATGAAAGGATCTTTATAACAACCGGTACTTGCCACGATATGCAGATTTAACCTTCTACTTATCTCCTGCAGTTTTGGCACATCACGGCCCATTCCATCATTCGTCACTTCAATGATTGATTGACCACCAAGCCTTTTAAAAAGTTGCAGATCATCAATTACAAGATCTAAATCTTGAAGTCTAGTATCTTCATCTTTTTTTATCCGGCTCAGATCAACATAAAGGTGTTCGTGACAAGCACAAACACCTAGTTGATCGGACGGAATCTTTCCTAAAACGGTTTGAACATACATATCACTTCTCTCCTAACCAGCCGGGGGCGTAAACAGTCCTAATAGCACCAGAAGATTTCCGATTATACCAACAGCTATTGCTCCTACAGGTCCAACTGCCATTCGAACGATTGGTCTACCTGCAGCTTCATTTAGTAAATAGAATCCTGCGATAGCAAAGAAACCAAAACCAGGCACGATTGCATTTGCCGCGTTCGCTCCACCAATCAAGAGAGCAACTTCCAACACGCGTGTCATCGCCGTACGAATATTTTCTCCAGATGCACGGATACCTGGATAGCGGTCTAATAGTTTCGCTAGCTGTGTTAAAAGCATAACTTCAGCAAAGATGATCACTGCACCAAGAATTGCTGCAATGAGCGGATTTGGCGTGAAGATTCCTGCTCCAAAAACAAAGGTGAATCCTACTGGCCCATAAACTCCTGTTGCAATCGCTGTACTTGCAATAAGGGGAACGAATCCAATCGCTTTAGCTAATGAAGCGATTCCACCTTCAGAAATCTTCCCTTCTGCTAGGAGGTTTAGTGAGATTGGGTCACCTGCAATTAATAATAGATTTGTAGCTGCAGCAACTAATGCACCGCTCAGCATAAGTACCCACACATATTTTTTAATTTTGGCTACACGTTCGGTAAAAAGGGTCGCAAGCGTTGACAGGTTCTGTTCATCAGACTTTTCACGAACTGCAAATCCAATCAAGAAGAACATCCCCACAACTAGTGCGATACCTTCCGGGCTCAATACAACCGGTGATCCATCAATTTTGAGAAGCTGTTCTGTGTTTGAAAATACGATAAGCTGACGGGCAATTGCTGCAGCTAAAAATGTGATAATACCTTTTTTAATACCAAATTGAAGTGCGATCGCGATCGCCGGGAATACCATAAACGCAACAACAACAGGTTCACCTACTTTGTTGAACCCTTCTACGAAATTCAACGGAAGCAACTTGAATGCATCCACTACCGCCTGAAGACCAAGGTAAATCCCTACTCCATAAAGAGCTCCTACTATACCTGCAACAATGGCGTAAACTTTTCCTCTTTGAAAAGTAAGACCAATAATATCAGTTCCAAGCAGGATGCTATGGATTAGAATAATACTTCCTGCGATTGAGATCGGAATACCGAATCCGATTACAAGACCAAAGCTCATTGCAAAAGCTGTTACACCTAACTCTTTACGACTCATTCTTCCTTCTAAGTTTTCCGGAACAATAGGACGGAGACCATCGTTGAAAACGGCTATTCCTAAGTTCGCCATAACAGCAGCTAAACCACCAATACATGCCATCAAAATAATTTCTAACATCCCAAAACCCTCCCCCTAAATGGTTAACCCTTTCTACACTTGCTGCTTCAATAGTGCATCCATTAAAAATTCAACTGCTTTTTCTTTGTGGTCTCCTGTAAATCCAAATGCCTTAGCACCACTGCTCACGCTTTCTTCCACTTTTTCTTTTACTGGCGGCTTACCTGGCATAGAAATTGTTGCACATTGCTGTTTTCCTAAAAGTGCTATAGCCATGGCGAGTGCTCCTCCACCTCCTGTATGACAAGCTCCAACGTAATAATCAGCACCTCCAGATTTAATTAACATAGCGGCATCTAGATCATTCTTAACCATGACTACTACAGAATCACCTCCACACTTTTTTACAAGCTGTTCAATTTCTGCCTTATCTACCTGGCCTCCAACAACAATCTTCACAATAATTCCTCCTTTATATTTTTAAGCGGATAATACAGTAACAAAGTGCATTAATAAAAAATCTCTTTCTTCCTTTGGTATTGAGCTACCCAACTCTTTTTCAATCCATTTCACACGCAGATCGGCTTCCTCAATACATAAAGACGAATGTATTTCATTCATAATTTCTTTTGGCGGAGGATATAGTTTCTCTCTTCTTTCCATCCGAGTAACTGCCATAGCCAAGTGAGTAATCAACATGGTATATTTGTTTTCATTTTCTGGTGTTACAAATTTGTCTATTGTTTTTTTGCAAATCGTTTCAGCCTTATTCGTGATGCTGTCGGCTGATTTTAAAATTTGCAGTCTTGTTTCTAATGCCTGCATTTCATTCACCTTCAATGTACAGTTTTTTGTATTTTGATTTTATAAGAAAGCATTTAATATTTTGGGATGCGCTTTCCTTCTTCCACTTTTCGCTGTGTTTCTATCACCTGGTTAATCGATATAAGATTGAGCATGTACTCTAACTTTTTATTATTTTTTCGAATCACACAGACAGCTTCCGTAATTTGCAGCTCCTCTTTTTTTGCAAGGGTAGAGGAAAGAGGAGACGTGTGATACATTTCTAAATCAATCTCATCTGTGTTCCAAATCGCAGCATCAATAGATTTTGCTTTTAAGTGCTGTAAAAGGTGCATATAGTTAAGATCAACGTAATCTACATCTAGATCCTTCGTTTCAGCCATCGTTAATGTTTTTTGATCTGTTGAGAAAGAATCAATACCAATTTTCATCCCGCTTTTTACTTCTTTGTTGTTAACATCAGCAAAAATCACAGCATGTTTCGATACATACGTACCTGTTCCAAATCTTAAAACAATCTCTAACTCTTTGTTTTCCTTAATCGCTTCAAGCGCTGAATATTTAGAAACTAGGGCAAAATCGTATCTTCCTTCTTTTACTCCTTCTAGCCTGAGCTTTGCTCCCCTCATGAATGCAATGTTAAGATTCAGATCTAACTTTTCAAATTCTGAATTAAAACCAGAGGCAAGCCCTTCATACTTTTTAGAGTAAGGAAGAGGCATAACTCCTATGATTCTGGAAGTTCCGGCATACTTCAAAAGACACGAGATATCTTTTGCTCTTAAAAATGTTCCTAAATGTCCCCTTGAATCTAATTTAATGCAGGAGACAGAATCAAGATTTTTTAATGCCGTTTGAATCGTTCCCCTTCCAACTTGGTACTTATCAGCTAACTCACCAATCTTAGGGATTCTTTCATTTACATCAACAAAAAGTAATTCTTCTGCTATTTTTTGAAGAACAAGTACTTTTTTTGAATACAAAGGTTCAAAGATTTCCATATCATCACTCTTGTACAATTATTTGTATATTGCAACTCGTACATTATCATAATATGAAAACGTTTACAATAAAATGTTTGAAAATTCTATTATTTTATTATTAAATTCGACAAAAAAATAGATGCCACCGAACTTTTTCTCAGTGGCATCTATTTTTTTCTAGTTCTTATTAATCGTCATCAAAATATCTTTCGTGTTCTTTCCAATCGCTCCGCCGTCATTTTTGAAAATAGTCGTTTTATTCTCTTCTGACGGTTCGATATGAATGTTCAGCTTGTTCTCTCCTGCATTCAAATTCACCGTGTGTGAGAACGTCATGTCATCGTTGATGGTAACCGGCTGGCCGTTGATCGTCATCACACCCTCTTTGATGGCATTTCCTTTTAGGGTGATCGTGTCTGATGTAACAGTCTGGCCATCTGTGTGAGATGTCACAACAACCGGCATGTCGATCCATCGTAAAATTTTATCTTGAACGACCATCGCATTGCCGCCTTGGTTCGTGACAACAAAACTCAAGTCTGTTCCTGTTGCACCGTATCCGTAGTAACTTACGTCATCATCGTTCGGATTACCCGGTGTATGGTCAGCTAGTCCTTCTTGATCCCAAGAGCTATTCTTGGCGTATTTGTAGGTAATGACTTCGCCTTCTTGCGCTTCAAACGTATATTCATAGTCATTTGTTACCGCGCCGCCACGCGTCATCTTCCACGCACCTGTGTTCCAGCCGTTCTTGCTGCCTGGCATCGTAATATCCACGCCTTGTGGTGTATAAGCTGGTGCGTTCACTTTCATTGTTACTTTTACCATCACAAGATCGGGTGTAACTTGAACGGCGTTCGACTTCACACTGTTACCGGCTTTATCGAAGATGTGCACTTCGTAACTGTAGACTTTTCCGTTTGTTACGTTCAAATCTTTGTACGTTGTGGCACTTGTATCAAGGACTTGGTCGATAACTTCTCCATCACGAACGATCGTGAACAGATAAGGTTCGTTCGCTCCTTCTACAGACCACTTCAGATTCACTTGGCCTGATTCTTGCGCTGGTTCTTCTAATGTTACGGATGTTGCAGGAGCAGTCGTGTCATCCCCTTTTGTGAACGTAACTGTCTTCGTTTCACTCGTGACCCACGTTCTGCCTAAATCGGTTGAGAACGCATAACGATACTGATACGCTCCTTCTTTAAAAGGTAAGAAATCTGCGCTAAACGTGTTAAATTCTCCGTTTTGAGCGGTGTACGTACCTTTGTGAGATGTCCAGTTTGTTTTACCTGGCTCTTTTACTTGCAGCTCACTCTGTAATCCTTCTGCAAGATCTGTCTCTGTTTCACCTGTGATTTTGATATCTGCTGTAACTGTTTGTGGTTTAGATAGGTCAATCACGCCATTCTTTAACGCTGTTACATTTGAAATGTTATAGTTTCCGTTCTTTAACGCCACATGCGGAATTGCGGCTTTTGAATCTGTTTTCATCGATTCGTTATTGTTTTTATCGATCGCAACAACTGCAAAATAATACTTGCGTCCGTTGTCTAGGTTATCGATTTTGATTGAGTTACCTTTCGTTTCTGCTACCTTTTCATAAAAAGCACCAGAGATCGTGGTTTGATAGATTGCGTAACGTTTTGCGTCACCTTTCCAGAAAAGAGAAACAGAGTGACTACTTTCTAACGCTTTTACGTATTTAACAGCTTTTGGCGCTTTCAAATTCTGGTGCTTGTCCGAAACGAGCATACGACCGCTCATCGCTGGCACAGTTACTGATAGCTTTCCATCCTTAACAGCTGTTTTGTATTTTTTGTTCAGCTGATCTGTTAGCTTCACGTTGTTTACGATCAGCTTCTTCACGTCCAGTTCAACAGTCTTAGATTCGTTACCACGGTTTGTAATCACAAGGGCTGCATTTTTCTTATCTGTACGAGCGTATGCGAGCACATCTTTTTCAGCGTATAGATGGTGAAGTTCACCATAGCTGAAGAGATCATGGTAATCACTACGTACTTTTCCGATGTTTTGATAATGCTTTATAAGATCCTTGTCCTCAGAACCCCATGGATATGTTCTTCGATCGTCCGGATCTTTAGAGCCCGTAACACCTGCTTCATCTCCATAATAAAGTGTTGGTGCTCCTGCATAACCCATCTGTAAGATTGCCGCGAGCTTCAGTCGTTTCACGCCTAGCTCGTGATCATATTTCGGATCCAGCTCAGCACGCTCGTAAGAATCTGTTCCGTTTCCAAGGATAAACGCTGCACGAGGTGTATCATGAGATCCCATCAAGTTCATCAAAGCGTAGAACGCTTCTTGTGGGTAATCTTCAAACACGGCGTTCATCTGGTTTTCCGCGCCTTCTGCGTTACCGTTCTTCAAGTAATCGATCATCGCCCCGCGGAAACGATAGTTCATCACAGAATCATACAGATCACCAAGGAAGTATTCAGATGCGTCATCCCAGATCTCACCTAGAATTAACGGATCATCTTTCTTGCCTTCCTTCAGCTCTTTTCGGAACTCTCTCCAAAACTCTGTATCTACTTCGTTCGCAACATCCAAACGCCAGCCTGATGCACCGCGATCTAACCATGATTTTGCAGCCGAATCTTTGTCATACATGATATAGTCTGCGAATGGTTTGTTGTTCAACTCAGAATCATAGTCTACCGCTTCACCTGGAATCGATTTGATTTCAGGGAGTGAGTCAAAGCCCCACCACGCCTGGTATTTATAGACGCAGTTCACTTTTTCGTTCTCGATGTTAAACCAGTTGTGAAAGCCGTACGGACTAAACTCTTGTCCTTCTTTCTTGAACTTCGCTTCTGTTTGATTTTTTGCTTCTGTTTCTGTCAGACCTTTCGAACTCATCAGGTCATAGATGCTTGCCCAATATTCGTACGCTCCGACCGTTTTATACTTGCCATATCGGTCAAAATAGATCGAATCATCTCCAACATGGTTGAATACCCCATCAAGAATCAAGTGCATCTTCCGTTTTTTCAGTTCTTTTGTAAAAGCCTTAAATTCTTCCGGTGACCCAAACATCGGATCCATCGCTTTATAGTCCGTCGCATCATACTTATGGTTGGATGCTGCATGTGCAACTGGATTCAAGTACAGCGTATTTACGCCAAGTGACTCGATATAGTCTAATTTCTTCTGGATACCAGCAATATCGCCGCCAAAGAAATCGTTCGACCAAATCTCGTCTCCATCATAGCCTTCTGTTTCTGCTTGACGAGGGTTATCTGGCAGCTCATTCCAATCTCGGTGCTCGATCGGTTCAGTGCCACGTGCTGTTGTTTTTGCTTTGTCGTTCTTTTTGTTTCCGTTATAAAAACGATCAGGGAAAATCTGATATACAACAGACTCTTTCATCCAGTCAGGTGTTTTATAAGACGGGTCGTATACAGTCATCTGGAATAGAGCGGCGTTCGTATCGGCTGCTGCCCCTTTTCCACCTTCACCTGTATCTTCTCCGTATTCTTTTACCGCATCTCCATCACGGGCGGTGAATTTATAGCCGTACACCCCTTTTTCTTCAGGTGTAACCGTAGCTTCCCACAGCTCGATGTCTTCGCCGTTCACTGTCGTCCAGCCAGCGTTCACCATATCTTTTACCGTCGTATTACCTGAGTTATAGTTACGAAGATATAGCTTTGCGCCAGTCAGATCGCCCCTTTTCGTTTGCAGGCGCAGTGTTACGTCTTGTCCAGCTTTGATCGCTCCAAACGGCGCACGAAATGCTTCGTTCCATGTATCATGGTGAAGTTTTCCTGCGTTCACGCTGCCATCCGGAAGACCCGCGTCATAGTTCGTGTACACTTCTTTTGTGTCATGGTTGTAAAAAAAAGTGATCTCTGCGTCTTTCAGTACGTTCAACTTCATGTTGTCTGCCGGATAATTTGGGGCATCCCAATTGTTGCCGAGCACTATTTTAAATTCGTGCTTACCTTTTGGCACTTGTGCGGTGTACGTGTAGATGTTGTCACCGTCTTCATCTTGTAATAGTGCAGTCGATTCACCAGGTGTCCACTCGCCTCCTGCTCCGATATCCGGCTGGATGTCACCTACGATTCGTGGTGTTTTTTCAGCAGGAAGTGGTTCTGAAATCGTTAATTTGTGAGTCGTGTCATCATAAACAAATGTAACTTCTTTTTCCGTGTCGATCGTCAACTTGTAGTTATCCCCACCTTGTTTTCCATCCACTCCATAGTTCTCGTCCCATGAACCATTGATCGCAACCTTGTATTCATAGGTCCCGGCAGGAAGAGTACCTGTTAGTCCGTATTTTCCGTTCGGTTGCTGTTCCATTTTTGTAGCAGTGTCAGCCGGGTTCCAGTCACTAGAACCACCAAGTTCAGATTGTAGATCTCCAACAAGTGTTACGTTGCGATTCACCGCTTTTGTTGAAGAAGGTTGTATGAGTAATGCAGATGCAAACGTTTGCAAAATAAGCGTAAAAAGCAATAACCAAGAAACCGTGTTGCGAGTTTTCATTTTCCTCACTTCATTTCCCCCTTTATTGTTGTGCAAATTAGCGAAAGCGTTTGCACAAATGCTTTTAAGATAACGCTTTCATTCCTTTTATTATGCCATGTTTTCTTTTCTTGGAAATGAGCCGTTCGGCTGATAAAACTGTTTATAAATAGTTAAATATTCTTATGTTTTCGACATTTCCAAGGCGTTAGAGGGTTTGGAAATATGAAGTTGATAGCTGTTTACTTGTTTTTTTAAGTCAAGAGTGAAATCTGAGGGTTATGGAGCGAAACCAGGGGTTTATTGAGCGAAACGATGGTTAATTGGAGCGGAACAAGAGATGTTTGGAGCGAAAAGCGGCCATGTTTGAGCGAACGTGTAATAAATACAAAAACACGTACCGTGAAATTTTATAAGATGCACGCACCTTGCAGTAAAATTTGCTTGTCCCATATCAAATTACTTCAAACAACAAAAAACCGGGTCCTCTCTGGTAGGTAGAGGCCCGGCACTTCTTTTATCTTATTCAGCTGACTCTTCTGTTGATTCCTCATCTGTTGAAGTTTCTTCTTCTGTAGAACCTTCTTCATCGGTCGTTGTTTCTTCATCTTGAGTCTCTGTTTCTTCTGTGTTTGTTTCTTCATCCGTGTTCGTGTCTTCCGCGTTGTTACATGCAGTGATTAACATAATTGCCAAAAGAGATGCTCCGATTTTAGCCAAAAACGTTTTGCTCATTGTTCAATTGCTCCCTTCGGATTTTCATTATGATTTTTGCATGAGTATGGGATTTCTTTGTCCCTGTTCAGAATATATCATGAAAAAAACCCGAAAAGACGCAATTTACCAAGTCATAACCAACACTTTACAATACTAAAATCAGCTTTATATTAGCTTAATAATTATAGATCATAATGCAGCACATATTGCGGCCCGACTGGACCAGGTTTGATCTGGCCACGATCTACAAAGCCTACTTTTTCGTAAAGTCTTTTTGCAGGATCATTTTTGAAGTTTACTGCTAAAATGAGTTCGTTTACTTCCGGAAAGTGTTTGGAAACAAACAGAGGAAGCTGCAGCATCGCAACTTTTGCATACCCCTTTCCTTGCTCAGGGTGATTGATGGATAAAGCACGAATCACCATCGCGTTCGGGTTTGCGGTAAAATCTCCAATGTTTTCACCCTTATGCAGAACGAAAAAGCCGACTGTTTTGTTGTCACCCTCAATAACTACAGGATGACGCCCCTGATCTTTTTCACATTTCTTTAAAGCATCATTCGGCATAGCCGTGAATTTTTCTTGCTCCTGTGGTAAATAAAATGCATTTAACGCTTCTCGATGTATCTCGTGAAAGAATGTTAGTGTTGTGTTTGCCATCTATGTAACTCCTGTTCAGTTTTATAGGGTAACGAGTGATTCTGCCGCTTCCAGCCACGTTTTTGCCATAAGTTCGTTTCCTTTTCGTCTCATGTGTACACCGTCTGTTGTTAAGGACACATCTGGCTTTTTGTTTAGGTGATTCATAAAAGTATCATGTGTAGGCACGAGCACGGCATCAAATTCTTTTGCTAACTTTCGGACCACTTCCACGTACGGCATCAACAGCTGATTTCCTTGAGATTCTGTGTTTTCCTTTATAATCGTAGGTTCCATTAAGACAAGTTTTGTTTTTGTTGAAAGTTGAGATAACAAGCTGCGGTAAACCTCTTCAAACTGAGAAACATCGATCTGCTGCAATTGAGGGCTGTCGAGCTGTCTCCACACATCGTTGATTCCAATGGAAACAGATAGCAGATCAGGCTCAAGATCAATTACATCTCGCTGCCACCGAAAAGCGAGGTCTGTCACGCGATGTCCGTTCACACCTTTATTGATCACTGTTACTTCCTTTGGCAAGACTTCTTTAATCATGCGAACGTAACCGTCACCAAGCCGATCTGCGTCTGTGTTTTTATTTGAAGCTGTAATGCTGTCACCGATAAAAATTATCTTCATCTCCATTTCCCTCCCTGTTTTCTTTATTCTATTTTATCACGTCGAACCGAAATGTTAGGATTTAAAGGATTTTACATTCTTTCTTTGAATATCTATAAAAAATCCTTTTTTAAGGAGGTCGTATCATGCTTGAAACAGCAGTTCAGCAACCGAAAACGTTCGGCCAAACGGAAATTAGGCCGTCATACCGAATGGATCTGCGACAGTATAGAGACAGAAAAGAATATGAAAAGTTTGTAAAAGTAAATACGGTGAACGATTGGTCCACAGTGACTTGGAAAGACATTGGCAAACCGTATGAGGTGACTTCTTTTTCAAAAGAAAAAACAGAGTGGGAACAGACGCACGGAGAGATGCTCCCGGTCCACACCTCATGGACGATGTTCAACCAGTCCTTTCACGAGTGGTTCTCTAAGGATGTACCCAATGAGATTGGGGATAAAAAGAGCGCTTTTTTTAAAAGTTTAACAAGCTTCAAGCCTAGTGAAGTAAAAACGGCACTTAGTGATTACGTGCGGATTCACCTCTGGAATTATGTGCACCGCATTCAAGACGGCATCTGGGATCCGCGTGGAAAGAGAGCTTTGTTCGAAGGACTGGACGTTCTGAAACCTCGCATTCTATTTTTGGGAGCTGCTGAAGGCTATGAAGCGATGCAGCTGTCAGCGATGTACCCTGACGGTGAAGTGGTGATGGTGGATTATGATCCGTTCTGCCGAGATACACGGTTCGCAGAGTTTCCTGAGTCTTATCCGTTTTTGGGGAAAAATTCACGGACTGGCGGAGACAAAGTTTATTATAAAAATGACTTCAATATCTCGTATGTCGTGGATGATATTCGCAATCTCCCATATGGCAAAGAGTTCGATATCGTGCTCAGCGTAGGGTTGTTAGAACATTTTCCAGACGCTATGAAAGCTGAAGTCGTTGAGTGGCATCGAAAATTCTTGAAACCAAGTGGCTATATCGTGATGACGACACCTCGTGCGCAAATGCGTTCCAAGCTATATTACGAGATCATGGCTGATGTGATGAATCATACGTATCGGGAGCTGATGACGTTAGAGCAGATGGGGCTCTATCTGCATGAAAATGGTCTGGACATTATGCGACACGGTTACATTAAGGTGCATAATGGAATTGTGGCGAGGGCGAAATAGGAATGTGTGAAACCTGGAGAGGGCTCCAGGTTTTTTTGATGTGTTCTTTTTTTGTAAGTTCTTTAAAATATTTAATGTTAGTTAACAGATTGATAGCGAAACATGTCGATAATCGGATAAATCATTTTATACACGTAATTGTTGAGCTTAAACCCGGAATTATTGAGCTTATCTGCGGATATAAAAGGAATTACCTCGTAATAATTTTACAGCGACCATCTTATGCGGACATATCGGATTAGTGTATTTTCCACATGTACACTTAATCCAATTATTTTCAGCTCTGGATTTGAATAGTTGTGTTTTTCAATATGACTTCCCTTAATTCTGAGACAGTTTTAACAATAGAAGTAGGTTTTGCATTTGTAAGTTCTTCCATTGAACCATATCCGTATGTAACTCCTATTGAATCGATACCTGTGTTATGTGCGCCGATCATATCATGCTTTCTGTCACCAATCATGATGAACGTTTCCTTTGGTTGATCGATGTAATGGTGAAGGATGTGCTGGATGATCTCCGTTTTACTCGTACGTGTTCCATTAAGATTGCTGCCAACGATCAGGTCGAAATAGTGGTAGATGTTGAAATACTTTAAGATTTCTTCAGCAAATACGGTAGGTTTAGAGGTTGCGACAACTACTGTAAGGCCATAGTCTTTGAGTTCTTGAAGAAGTGAAGGGATATGTTCGTAAAGTGTATTCTCGTACATGCCAATGTCCTTGAATCTTTCACGATAGTACGTGATCGCTGTTCGGATCTGCGTTTCATTAAAGGAATAGAATTCTTGGAAAGATTGTTGAAGTGGTGGTCCGATGAAAGATTCTAAGTGATCAAGGTTCTCTTCTGTAATGCCCATTCTTCTCAAGGCAAACTGAACAGATTTTGTGATACCGATTTTAGGATCAGAAAGAGTGCCGTCTAAGTCAAACAAGATATATTTATAATTCTTCATCCTGATTTACTCTCCTTCGCAGCCATATTTTGAAGCTCAAATTTAAAATAGCATAAAAAGAAAGCTTGAAATAGGACATACACCCTAAGGGAATGCTCCATTTCAAGCTTTTATGATAATTGTGTGGGGTCAGACCCCACTGTGGTTTTTTATTTGCCTAGTGCGAAGGTGATCTCGACTTCGCAGGCTACTTGGCCATCAACGGTTGCGATCCCTTTGCCCTTACCGATCGAACCGCGTACACGTGTCATCTCAACTTCTAGACGCAGTTGGTCGCCTGGTACGACTTGTTTTTTAAAGCGGCAGTTATCGATGCCTGCAAAAAAGGCTAGGCGTCCACGGTTTTCTTCTTTTTTCAGCATCGCAACTGCACCTACTTGAGCGAGTGCTTCCACGATTAATACGCCTGGCATAACCGGATACTCCGGGAAGTGACCGTTGAAGAATTCTTCGTTCGCTGTAACGTTCTTGATTCCGACAGCACGCTCTCCTTCTTCTACTTCTAAGATGCGGTCGATCAGCAAGAACGGATAACGGTGCGGGATGATTTCTTTAATTTCTTCGATTGTTAGCATATACAAACATCACCTTTCTTTTTCACTCATTGTTTCTAATCTATTTTTATTATACTTGGTATTGTTACCTGGTACTAATTTTACATCAAAAGAAAACAATGACTACATTCATTGCCATTGTTTTTTTTTATTATATCTTTACCCATCTTTTTCTACAAGGTCGATGATGTGTGTCCATGTTTCTTTTTCAAACACGTTCATCGGTTTGCCGTCACCAATCACGCCATAGCCAACCATCGTACCAACAGCAAAGCAGACGATGATTCCACAGATGAGGAGCAGAAGACGAAGCCAAATTGGAAAGCTTCTTTTCGTTCGGCGTTGGTACCACTGTTTCTTCTCTTCTTTAGTAGACGTTTCTTTTTCTTGGTAACGCTGTGTTTTCGGTTTTTCGTTTTTATTCAACTCTTGCATCTTATTCGTCATACAAACCTACCTCATTTAGCGAAGCCCGTTTACTAACCCCATCATTTGGTCAGCAATTGTAAGAGAACGCGCATTAAATTGATAAGAACGTTGTGTTTGAATCATTTCCGTCATCTCGGTGGAAATGTTTACATTCGAGGATTCGAGTGCCCCTTGCTGAACGAAGTTACCTGCTCCAGCATTTACTTCCTCTATCAGTTGATTCAACGGAATGTCCTGTGGCGCTTGCAAGTTCTGCCCGACAGATACCATCAACTGCGGCCGAACCATGTTCACAATCGCTAGCTGTCCTGATTCAACAATCGCTCCATTATTTAACGTTACCGAAACTTGGCCGTTTTGTCCAATGGTAATTTTGCTATGATCAGCTGGAATCGTAATCGGTCCGTCTACACCCATTACTTTATTGCCTTCTGATGTAACAAGTTCCAACTGATTCGGGTTGTTAGCAGACGGTGATAAATAGAACGCGCCGTCCCTTGTGAACTGCTGCGTTTCGTTTCCGTTGTTATCCACGGCCGAAACCTGAAAATAAAAGCTAGGCTGTGTGAGCGCTACATCAAGAAGTCGTCCAGTCTGTTGCAGCGTGCCCGCTTCTAAACTAAGTGCAGTTGAAGAAACACGCGCTCCGCTGCCCAGTCGAATTCCGTTGGGCGTTAGTCGGCCCGCTTCAGTCGGATTCAGTGCTTCACTATTGATCTGCTGAAAAAGAATATCCGAAAATTGCGCCTCGCGTCTTTTATATCCGTTCGTCGTGCTGTTCGCCATATTATTTGAGATGGTATCAAGCTTATGCTGCAGCTGCCCCATCGTTACTGCTGCTGAAATCATAGACTGGTTCATTTTTGGTCCCCCTAGCCGATTCGGCCAATTTCGTTCGATGCTTTTTCCATGGTACGGTCATAGGCTTGAAGTACTTTTTGGTTGGCTTCAAACGCACGATAAGCCGTCAGCATCTCTGTCATCGTCTGTTCCGTGTTCACGTTCGAACGTTCTACAAAACCTTGCTGCACGTTGTACGTGATGTTCGGATTCCCAAGAGCACTCGGCGCATCCCCGTTTCCATCCAGTCTGAATAATCCTGAGCCTTCTTTTACAAGATCGTTAGGGTTCGTGATGTACGCAACATCGATCTGCCCCGCAACTGCACCGTTATCGAGCACCGTGCCGTCTTTGTTCACTGTAAAGTTGTCGCTTCTCACCGTGATTCGGTTACCATCGGTTCCAAGCACATAATTTCCTTCCGGCGTTACAAGACTACCTTCTGCATCCACTGAAAAATGACCATTCCTCGTAAAGCGTTCTTCTCCGTTCACGTTCAATCTAAAAAACAGACCGCCGGGCTTACCTGTTTCGGGGTCAAGTGGAACTTGTCCTTGAAGAAGCGCCATATCTGTTTTGATTCCCGTTTCGCGCATGTCACCTTGCAAAAAGTTAGGTGCAGTTTCCTGAACGTATACACCTGTTGAGAGTGCCGCTGGTCCGATCGGGTAATTGTTCGGCAGCTTCTTACCGTTCATTTCCGTCTCTCCCATATGCTGAAGCAGCATCGATGGAAACGTGCGCAGACTCGCATTGTCCGCTTTATATCCAGGCGTATTCGCATTCGCCATGTTGTTTGTTAAAATTTCTTGTTTGCGCTGCTGTGCCAGCATGCCAGCTGCAGCATTATAAAAGCCTCTTAACACGGAGTATTCCTCCTGTATTTGTAATCTGGACACAATATGTCTCATCCGTTGTATCGACAGTTTTTTACAATTATTAATAGATTTCTGTAAAAATTGTGAGATTCCTTTTTCATGATGACGGACTTGCTTTAGGAATGATGAAGGAAGCTTGAAGTTTTCAAGAAGAGGTGCGAACCCGCTTGTTTGTCGAAAAGCCTATAAATGAATTTGAAGGACTATAAATTTTTTCAAAGGCCTATAAAATAATTTCAAGGACTATAAATTATTTTGAAGGCCTAGAAAGTTAGATTTAGGGCCTAGAAGCTGTTTTTCGCGCTTCTCTAGCCTTCCATTTCTTCATACAAAAACAAAATGCCACCCACATTGGGCGGCATTTCCATCATTAAAACACTTTTCTTTTCGCGATCTTATCCATATGTTCAAGCATTAAGCCTGTTCCGTTCGCTACGGCTCTCATCGGCTCTTCTGCGATCAATACAGGTACTTTTAATTCATCTGCAAACAGCTGGTCGATTCCGTGAAGAAGCGCTCCACCACCTGTTAGCATGATACCACGGTCGATAATGTCAGCGGATAATTCAGGCGGCGTTTTTTCTAGGACGCTCTTTGCCGCTTGAACGATCACCATCACTGGCTCCATCAATGCGCGTTGAATTTCTTTTGAACCTACTGTAATCGTACGTGGAAGTCCTGATACCATGTCACGACCACGGATCTCGAGCTCTTCGTCACGCTCGTAAACGGTAGCTACGTTCAATTTAATATTTTCAGCCGTACGTTCACCGATCAACAGCTTGTACTCTTTTTTAATATATTGAAGGATTTCAGTATCGAACTTGTCCCCAGCCATCTTAATAGAAGAGGACGTAACGATATCTCCCATGCTCAAGACCGCAATGTCAGTTGTGCCACCACCGATGTCCACAACCATATTGCCGCTCGGCTGGAAGATATCCATCCCCGCCCCAATTGCAGCCACTTTTGGCTCTTCTTCAAGAAAAATATGTTTCGCTCCGCACTTTTGCGCAGCTTCTCTGATCGCTTTTTGTTCAACGGACGTAATGTTCGTTGGTGTACAGATCAAGATTCTAGGCTTGGCAAACATGCCTTTTACGTTAATCTTATTAATAAAATGTTTCAGCATCTGCTCGGTTACTTCAAAGTCAGCGATAACGCCGTCTTTTAACGGGCGGATCGCCACGATGTTCCCAGGCGTACGGCCTACCATGCGGCGGGCTTCTTCTCCTACAGCGAGTGCTTTTCCGGTATTCGTGTCGATCGCAACGACAGATGGCTCATCGAGTACGATCCCTTTTCCTTTTACATAAATCAGTACATTAGCGGTACCAAGGTCAATTCCAACGTCCCTTGAAAACATGTTATATCCTCCCTGTTAACATCCATACGATATAATGACATTTTTAGTAAAAAATCGAAGTTCTATCCAATTTATCATTATATCACAAGTCTGTCGAACAAGGTGAAATATTGTCAAAAATTAATTATTTGATACTGGAACGATGCGGCACATAATGTAATTTTGTTTCATCTAACATCCTTCATTCTCATAAACTTACTGAACAACTTCCTCTGTGCCTTTTTTGTACTTTACGCGAGTCGCTTCTCCACCTCTCAAGTGGCGGATGGACTTATGGTATTCGAGGATCTCTTTTACGTTGTTTGCAAGATCTGGATTAATTTCAGGCAGCCGCTCGGTGAGGTCTTTATGCACCGTGCTTTTGGAAACCCCGAATTCTTTTGCGATCATGCGGACTGTTTTTCTTGTCTCCACGATATACCGTCCTATCTTGATGGTTCGCTCTTTGATGTAATCGTGCACACCACTCGCCTCCCTAAAATGGATGTGAGAGATGCGATAGAGACTTGTATGAACAAGCTACGTGACAAGTTTCGTTGTCATCTTCGGCTTATAAGTATTGCTTCCATTCCCCTTTTTCCACCGCAGCCATAGTACGATTTCTCACCGCTCACCCTCAATTGAATTATTGTAGGTTTTGTAACATCTTATTAACCAAGTTTTCGTTATATGCCTAAATCTCAACTGGGACAAGGGGAAATGTCCATATTTGTGAAAAAACCTGCATAAACAGTTGGAAAATTAAGTTATTTAATCGATAAGAATGATGGAAATATTTTTTACGGTACGTGTTTTTATATGTAGGGGTTCGCCGGTAACCGTGCTTTTTCACCGGTAAAACTTCTGTGACCACCTGAGAACTGCTTCGTTACACCGGTTATGCAATCGGGACCACCTAAAAAAGTGAATTGGTTCACCGATAAACGGTTGAACTTTAGATAAAAATAAAAAAACTGCCTCGGATCGAACCGAGACAGCTTCCTTTTTGCTATTATTCGTTAGCACCAGAGTCGTCTGCTGCAGGAGCATTCGTATCTTCGGCTGATTGAGATGATGATTCTTGCTCACGGTTGGCATCTTTACCATCTTTGCCATCTTTCGTGTCTTTCGTATCTTTTGTGCCTTTAGAATCTTTTGTGTCCTTAGTGTCTTTAGAACCTTTGTCTTCAGCCTTTGGTGCTGGCTTCTTTTCTTCAGCAGGCTTTTTCTCTTCAGCTTTCTTCTGCTCTTCTACTGCTTTTTTCTCTTCCGCTTTTTTCATCTCTTTACGAGAGTCATCAACAGCGGTTGCAAGTTGTGCAACAGATTGATCCCAAGCCATCACTGGGTCGACTGCTTCTCCGTCTTTACGAACTTCGAAGTGTGCGTGGATCTTCGCATCAGTATCGTATGCGTTCTCACCAGCTTGTCCTAAAACTGCGCCTTGCTTCACTTGGTCACCTTGCTTAACAGAGACAGAAGCAAGTGATGAGTAATGTGTGACTACACCTTTGTCATGCTCTACTTCTACTACGAATCCTAGTGCAGGATCTTTTGCAACTTTTACAACGTTACCACTTAATGCTGCGGTTACGTCGAATGCTTTGTTATCAGCAGTCGCTAGATCGATACCGCGGTTTTGGTAGTAGATATTGTTATAGAATACAAGAGCTGCTTCTTGTTCTTGAGCTGGAGCTTCTGGGCTAAAGAAATCTTTTACCACTTCAATGGCTTCAGGGTCAGAAACGGGCATCTGGAAAACTTCTTTTGTAAGGGATACAGGCACTGCTGCTCCATTGTCCTCTAATGCGCTATCTGGAGTATTATTATTCTCCGTATTCTTCGCATCGTTTTGATACCATAGAACAGAAGTTAGAATGACTGCTGCAAAGCTTAAATATACTGCAGGATAAACCCAACGTTTTTTCATAGCACTCTTACCTTTCATCGGTACTGTTTTTTTGTTTTGTTTTTCTTCTTCTTTCATTTTTCATCACCTCAGCAACAAGTTTGAACAGAATTCTGAAAATATATACTTTGGTGCAAAACTTTTTTGAAGATTTCTTTCGACAATTGAAAAAACCGCCGAATGCCTTATGACATCTAGCGGTTTCCTAACAACGATAAAGAGGGGGTCTGACCCGGGTCAGACCCCCTACAATTTCCACACAATTTACTGAGGCTGATACGCGAGCCCCTTGTCAGCAATCGGTTTATAATCCGTTATCTCTATCCCTTTGTAATAATGATTCACGATCTCTTTATACGACTTACCTTCCTTTGCCATTCCGTTCGCGCCATATTGGCTCAACCCCACTCCATGACCGTATCCTCTGGTTGTCACGGTAACTTGCTTTCCTTTTTTCTTCATCTGGAAATCCGTCGACCGCAGCTCCAGCTTCTCTCGTACTTCTTTTCCGGTGAACTCTTTTTTACCAATCGCCCACTTGCCGATTCGTTTTCCACTTGTTGTGGCTACGACTTTTCCGATCTGGCCATCTTTTGTTAGCGAAACGCCGAGTTTCTGTTCTACCGTGCTGACAGGCAGCTGGACGGTCTCTGTATATTTCGGAGACTCTTTTTTATCCCACGGACTTTCTACACTTCGTAAATACGGATATTCGTTTTTCCAATAGTCCTCGGAATTAACGGTAAAGCCATTGCTTGTGGAAAAGAAACTCGCTTGAATCGGATCTCCTTCATACGTTAAAATCTGTCCTTTTGTCTCAGAGACCGCTTTGATGATCTTCTCTATCTTTTTGTTGAAATCATCTCCCCAAAGCGTCTCTAGCTCTTCGTTTCCTTTGTACACTTGATGCATCACCGTGTCTGACACGACCGCACCTTCTGGCAGACTATCGTCTTTGCCGCGGTTTAGTAGAGCTTTTACAATAAACGTCCGTGCGGTTAACGCTTGTGCTTTCAGCGCTTCTAGCTCAAAGTCTGCAGGCATTTCAGAAGCGACCACTCCGGCTACATACTCTTCTAACGGGATGTTTTGAACCGTATCCATCGATTTTCTGAAAACAGGCACGACGATGTCTGAATGCGGGACTTCTAAAGCTAGCACTCTCTCAGATGGGCGTGCAGACTTCTCTTCTTTCCACTGGGGAGGTGCTGACGAAAATGGTAGTACGAGTATCGTCGGGAGAAGGACGATGATAGCGACAAAAATAGCTAGAATCCAAATCAGCGGCTTGATATTTACATTCACGTTCCCATGCCCTCCTAGATTGTTATCTACTATACAACTTATACAAAAAGGCGGGAATTTAGAACACGAAACTAGCATTTTTACAATGAAGAACATACCGGTTTACAAGTTTTATATACGCAGACTGAGACAGGCATTTCCTCGCATAATATGAAGAGATGATCGGCACGAAAGGGTGAACAGCATGGACAGTTTTCAACCTCCTGTCTTGGTTCGTACGCTCACGTATGCACCTGGCAATATTAAGATTTACTACCCGCAGATCGAAGGCAAGATCGATCCTCGTATTGAGCAGCAAGTAAACCGAAGAATCGTTCAGATCAACGAGCAGCTCGCGAATTACCAGAATCCCGAGGCTCGTCCAGGCATGTATGGGGAGTTTGCCGTCAAAACGAACGAAAAGAACATCTTGAGCATCGGTTTCTTAAATTTTGCCTATACGCCCATGGCCGCCCATGGAATGACGTATATCAAATCAGAGACGTGGGATCTTTCTACAGGAAAAACGTATCAGTTAAAAGATCTATTTAAATCCGGAAGTAATTATGTGGAAGTGATCAATCGTCATATAAAAGAACAGCTTAAAGCCAGGCAGATTGACACGCTCGAACCATTCAAAAGCATCCGGCCAGACCAAGATTTTTATATCGCTGATAAATCACTCGTGATCTATTTTCAGCTATACGAGATCACCGCCTATGTATATGGCTTTCCCATGTTTCCTATCTTTGTTTTTGATCTACAGGATATCATTGATGAGAACGGACCGCTCGGAAAAATGGCCGTGAATGGTCTGTAATTTATGGGACCAGACAAAAAACATCCAGATTTTTAAGTCTGGATGTTTTTTATATCCTATCTATTTCATTAAAACTTAATCTGATAATAAATAAATGATAATGCCCATCCTGCCATATGAATCAATAAAAGCGTCCCTAAAACAGGTGCAACAGATAACTTAATTCCCATTACCAATAAAATAAATAAAACAGAAATATAAACTAAAGTGACTCTCCACCCATTCGCAAGAGCCTTCACGGCAATATTTTCATACCTTTCATCGATTCCTCTCTTTCGTGCTGCTAACTTTCTCCCCCACCAGAGCCCAAAAAGACCGCCTAATACCCCAAGTAACAATCCTAGTAATGCTAACAACTGGTCTAAACCCACTTTTTCAGTCACTCCCCTTCTCGAAAATAAAAACTTCTTCGATGCTAAGCCGAAATAATTGTGCGATGTTATAGGCAAGCTCTAATGAAGGATTGTATCGGCCGTTCTCGATTGATATTACGGTTTGTCTGGAAACCCCAAGTTTTTCGGACAGTTGTTCTTGGGTCCAGCCACATCTCGATCTAAGTTCTTTAATACGATGTTCCAAATGAATCACCCTTACGTAAAGCTAACTTTACGTAAAGTATACTTTACTTTTACATATTTTGTAAAGTGAATATTGAAATCTCAACAAAAAAACGCAACGGATTCCGTTACGATTTCAGCTCTATCTTTTTGAAACATACAACTTTTTATCTTGATCAACAGTTGCCAAATACACGGACTCCACGCAGTCCACTTGATGTGTTTTCAAGTTTTCTTTTAGCCACGTCAGATCTACGTTTGCTGTTTTAAGATTCTCTTCAAAAAGTTTCCCATCATTTATCACCACTAACGGGATGTCAACTGGAGATACTGCAGTTTTCATATCTGACGCTGTAACTGGATCGTGTGCACTGTATTTCATGATGCTCAGCTGACCATTCGGCTCTAACATGCAATACCTAACCTCTGATATATCGAAAACTTTTCTAATCCTAAGCTCAGCTAGCAAAAGATCAATATTCATAAAGTGTTTTTTTAAATGTTTCCTGATGATTTTCCCATCATCAATAATCAGCAATGGTTTTCCATTAAAAAAATGAGCAAAAGACCTGCTCTTTAAAGAAATCATACTGAGTGCGGTATGCCAGAAGAAAAGCGTTAATATAGGGGTGATCGTCCTTGTAAAAGTCACATCCCCTTCTAATAAGGGAGATACAGTAAGGGCTCCTAGTATCCAGATCAATGCAAAGTCAAAGGTCGTCATTTGGCTAAAGGACCTTTTCGTCACAAACCTTCCGACCAAGAAGACTATAACCCCTACAAGAATTGTTCGAATAACATACCCCATCAATGTAATATCTTTTAACTCACCAAAAACTTGAGGCATCTTAAACCTCCTGCCGGTTTATGTAAAGTGTTTTCTCAGGAGTGAGAATCCCAACGAAAACATCATTTATCGCTTGAATATTAAGTATTTGTAACTGCTGGTTTAACCAATCATGGTCAAGGTTGTTTTTCTTCAGCACCCGCTGATCCACTCTCCCTTCATATATGACAAGCTGAGATAGCTCATTTGGAGTCGTTGGTATACCCACAGAAGATTTAGTTACGGGCTGATCTTTACTGTCGATGGCAACACTAAAATCACCGGTTGTTTCTGCTACTAGAAACTTCACTTTTTCAAGATTAAAAGCATCTTTCACTCGTAAAATGGATAATACATTATCAAGTGTTAGCCTCGTTTTCTTTAAATTTTTCTTTATGATTTTACCGTTTTTTACGATGATAGTAGGCGTTTGCGATACAATCGACGGTAGCTTAAGGTACCCAAAGTAAGTAAAACAAAGCATAAAAATGGTATAAACAATGATTATTGCAAAAGCATCGATCGGCCTTGAATCAGGAACTACGATTCTAGTAGCAGAAATATGACTGATACCAGCTGCCATTATGAAGTTATAAGGAGTCGTAATAGCATTCTGCTTAAAGCCCATTGCTTTATCAGACGCGAATAACAAAAAATAGAGCAAGGAAGTTCTAAAGACTTGTTCAATAATACTTAAATCCTCTGCTTCAAATAAAACATGTTTCAATTCCATATTTCATCTTCCTTTATGGGTGACCTATTAAATTTGTAACTACAGGTTAAACTTCCCAATTCTCCTAATAATTATTTGATAACGATAAAAAAACCTGACCTCTCACACAGAGATCAGGGTTTGGCAATAAAATTTAGTTCACACCAACTGCATCATACGATTTTTTAACCGCTGCTACTTCTGGAGAGGTTGCTCCATAAAGGTCAGATGCTGATTGAACAAGAGCTGCTCTTGCTTGGCTGAAGTTTGATGAAGCTGTTAAGTATACCGTGTTAGCGCGGTAGTAGATCGCTCCAACTTTTTGGTTCCCGATCGCCGGAACCGTTACACCATAATGCGTTCCACCGACTGCCAGCAAGTATGCCGCTTTGTTGATGATACCGCTGTTGATATGCACTCCGCCATTGTCACCTGTTCCTGTATAGCGAACCGAGTAATGATCAGGATCTTGGTATTTGGTCGGATCGCTCATCGAACGAAGCGCGTCATTTGGCGTTCCTGGTGTGTAGATATCTTCTCCGATCTCATAGTCCGGGTTGTTATTTTCATGGTGCTCGACTAATGTTCCGAAAATATCGGACATCGCTTCGTTCAATGCACCAGACTCGTTTTGATAGATCAGATCGGATGAGAAATCCGTAACTGCATGTGTTAATTCATGGGCGACAACATCCAACCCGCCTGATAATGAGACGAACGTCGATCCGTCGCCATCACCGTAGACCATCTGCTGTCCGTTCCAAAACGCGTTGTTGTAATTACGGCCATAGTGAACCGTTGATTTTAATGCTGCTCCTTTATTGTCATACGAGTTGCGGTTGAAGACTTCTTTATAATAATCGTACGTCGCACCTGCATAATAGTGAGCATCTACAGCCGCTCTGTCATAGGTCGCGTTCAGCTTGTTATCCGCATCTGCCCAAAGTGTGCCCGGTAGCTGTTGACGGTTCTTGGCATCGTATGTAAATACGCCGTTTCCTCGTGTGTTATCTTGCAGGTAGTACTTACCACTCGATAATAATGTGTTGAGTGATTTCGTATCGCCAAGGACACCCGTCCCTGTACCAATCGCATTCGTTCCTACTAACGATCCTCCACCCGTTGGCGGTGCTTTATGATCACCATGCGCTTCATCCAAGTCGTTATAAGAATTCAGGATCTTGCCTGTAACGGCGTCTACAAAATAATTATAGTTACCTGGTTCAGGAGATAAGAAATTTAGATTCACCAAATACGCATAAGTGGCTTTATCTCCAATTGTATACACAACCAGTTCAGATGTTGGATCTGCTTCATATTCCGGTGTGAAACCGAGGTCTTTAACAGCAACTGTTACCGCTTTTGCAGCTGTAATCTTTTTAGCGAACCCTAACCCTGGTTTACTTTGAAGATCAGGAGTAACCGTTCCTGAAAACACAACGAGCTCACCCTTTTCGTTAACATGCGCAACTTGTGTCGAGCCCCAAATTGGAACTCCTTTATAGGTTTGCTGGATTCGCACTAATTGTCTGCCCAACTCATCCTTTGTAACAGACTTTACCTTGAACGAGTCCTGTGCTTTTTGAGTTCCTAATTTAAATGTTTTCGATTCTTTTTGAAGGTAATTGAATACAACATCCTTTGCCGATTTTGAAGAAGCCTCAGACAGTTTTCCAGATACAAAAGACGGTGTGCCCGTTATGCTGTTCATCTTTTTTGTTGATAAAACATTCACAGGTGCCTCCGCTGATGCTTGTCCTGCTGCTAACGGACTTACGGCCAGACCAAGCGCTAAACCCCATACTGATAATTGCTTTTTCATCGCTTCCCAATCCCCTTTGCTTCATGAATTTTAAAGCCAGTGGATTTATAATAGCACCATTCTTTTTATTTTCAAACTATTCTTAAAATTTTGATTATATCGTACTAAAAGCAAAAATTTTCAACAAAAAGCAGGTATTAGGAACTGTTTTTTTATCTTTGTTCGAGAAAATAAGACGAAAATTTTCCATTAAAAAAAGCTGACTATGAAAGCCAGCTTGTACAGCTATTTCGATTTTCGGCCTTTAATAAAATTTAAAACAAAAACGATCAATGCGATTACAAGTAAGATATGAATGATACCGCCGGCTACTTTAAAAATGACACCTAATAACCACAGTACAACTAATATTCCGATAATGGTCCAAAGCATGAGTTCGACATCCCTTCATTAATATAAAAAAGTATAAGTATACGGTTTAGATTTCCCGAATACGCTATGAATTAAACGGATGACGCCTCTAAAATCTTGGAGCTCGGTGGAAAAATATCATTTTCAGGTGGTTGAACATGAATCACCGGTTAAAAGGGGCTGCGTTCAGGTGGAACTACACACTTTTTCAGGTGCTCACCACCAGTTTTCCGGCGAACGTGTAACAAAATATAAGAACGCGTACCGTAAAATTGAAATACAGTACAGTTTTCATAACTACAGAATCACTAAGAAAACAGAAAAACCCTTCCTCAACAATGAGAAAGGGTTCCTCTTATCATATATTATGCTAAATTACTTTTTAATGATTGCTCTTCTTTTGCAGGTGTTGTTTTCACATCTTCGTTTACACGCTCGATGTCAGCACCTAATGCAGCCAATTTCCCAGTGAAATCAACATATCCGCGGTCGATGTGCTTCAGTTCAGTTACACGCGTGTAACCATCAGCGACAAGCCCAGCAAGTACCAAAGCAGCACCTGCGCGAAGGTCAGTTGAAGCAACCTCAGCACCTTGCAGATTTACAGGTCCGTTGATTACAGAAGAACGGCCTTCAATTTTAATATCACCATTCATGCGACGGAATTCTTCCACGTGCATGAAACGGTTTTCGAATACAGTTTCCGTGATTACGCTTGTTCCGTTCGCACGAAGCAATAGCGCCATCATTTGCGACTGAAGGTCAGTCGGGAATCCTGGATGTGGCATTGTTTTAATATCAACAGGTTTCAATTCACGAGGTCCGCGAACACGAAGTCCGTTTCCTTCTTCTTGAATCTGTACACCCATCTCTTCCATTTTTGCGATTAAAGGACGTAGGTGTTCTGCGATTGCATTTTCAACTAAAACGTCACCTTGTGTGATCGCTGCTGCTACCATATACGTACCAGCTTCAATACGGTCTGGAACTACAGTGTGCTCAGCACCAACAAGTTCTTCAGCTCCGACAATGCGGATCGTACCTGTTCCGGCACCGATTACTGTAGCACCCATCGCGTTCAAGTAGTTAGCTAGACATACGATTTCTGGTTCTTTTGCAGCGTTTTCGATGATAGTCGTTCCTTCAGCAAGTGTTGCAGCCATCATGATATTCTCAGTAGCTCCTACACTAGGGAAGTCTAAATAAATCTTTGCACCTTGCAAGCGGCCATCAATTTTTGCTTCGATAAATCCGTTCCCAATCTTTACTGTTGCACCCATCGCTTCAAATCCTTTTAGATGCTGATCGATCGGACGTGATCCAATCGCGCATCCTCCTGGAAGTGCGATACGAGACAATCCAACACGAGCAAGCAACGGACCCATAACTAGGAATGATGCTCTCATTTTGCGGACATACTCAAATGGTGCTTCAGTTTTCAATTCGTTTGTAGCATCAACAGAAATTTCACCGTTTTCAAATGCTACATCAATATTTAAATAACGTAATACTTCGTTAATCGTAAACACATCAGCTAGACTCGGCACGTCTTTAATTGTGCTTTTGCCCTTACTTGCTAAAATGGATGCTGCGATGACAGGAAGTACGGCATTCTTAGCTCCTTCAACTCGAACAGAGCCTTCTAACCGCCTACCACCACGGACAATGATTTTTTCCAACGATATTCCCCTCCGCGTCCAATTTGTATATTAATATTCAGACGTAATTATTGGTGTGCCAATTGTGACAGTTGTTCCGCTGCCCAATCCTTCAGATCGCAGTGCCACCTGAAGATTCATTTTATGTTGATGACCGGTATAAATCGCTTGTTCCCACTGCTCAGTATATGCAGAAAGCGACACAAACGTCTCTTCTTTTAGTTCCTCGACAGGATCACCAGAAAAGGCGCGTACCAATTCATTTGCTTGCGAATACAAATCAACCACCATTTTATCACCGTATGTACCGGTAACACAAGAGAAAATTTTGGGATTTCCTCCAATTGATTGTTCAACACGGCTATCAATCAGGTTCTGGATTTCTTTCCAATTTTGATTTGTATTTACAAGTCCTTCAACCGCATAAATAAAATACGATGCAGATTGTTCTTTTTGGGGGTATGTAATGACGGTCATTTTCTCTCTAACCCCGATATCATTACGCTCAAATAGTCCGGTCATTTTATAATGTCCGGCTTCATCTTCAGTTACCACCCAGCTAAATTCAGGATAATTACGTTTAAGCTCTTCTGCTTGTTTTACATACCCTAGTCCTTTGGATGCAAAACCTGTTTGACCACGAAAATACATAGTCCATTTGTCAGGCGTTGCCCCGCTCTTCTTTAGAACGTCTATTATATGTGTAACTTCATTTGTTTTTTCATCTGTTTTTGCATATCCAGAAGTAATCATAACCAATAGCAAAATCGCTGTAATCGTCATCGTCCATTTTTTCATTCCCCAGCACATCCTCTCTATTTCTCATTGTTGCCAATGAAACAGAGGATATCCGTGGAAGTTGTAGTCATATTCCGACAAGTCCACTACTTCTGTAACAGTTGTGAAATCATCCAAATAGCTGACTAAGATTTTTGGAATACTGTAGATACTTAAGAAAGAAATCGCTCGCGATGCTTGCTAAGCTGATCACTAAAAGTATATATAACACTCTAGCCTGCATGACCTTTCCTTTTTTGATCCATTTATCAAAATGAACGGCCTGCAATGCCCACCAAGAGATCACGAGAAACAATAGATGTACGATGATATGTAACAAAGCTTGTTGTCCGATTGGAATCATTTAAAAGTCTGACCTCCTCATTACATATTTCGACATCTTAAGCATACGTCTTTCCCAACATTTTAGATAGATACTTTTTCCCTAGTAAGGTGTTTTGTAAGCCCTTTCTTTCGATAAGTTCAAAAAGTTGTAACGACTAATAAATGTAAATCTCGATAGAAAGTCGCTTCACTATGATTAGACGAAACAAAACCGAGAAAGTTACGGTAGTTTCGGCTCATTTTTTTGGGTTTTTTTCGGGTGTGGGTTACTGATTAAGAAGTTGTTGATTTCCGTTTCGGATGCTCGCTTTCCGTGGGGCAGGCAGTGAGCCACATTCGTACGTTTCACTCTTAAGTGTCTCACCTGGCTAGTTGCAGTGGCTAGCCCCTCGAGGTCAAAAGTTAAATGGTTAAGAAGGCAAAGTGCGCCTTCAAACCCATTCACCTTTTGCTTGTCGGGACTGAACGAGCCACCTCTACTTTGAGGACTGCCCACCTGTCCCGCAGGAGTCTCGCATCCTACACTTCAATCTACAGTCAAAGTAGTAAATAAAAAGATTTAAAAGGGAACAACCTTCAGATGTATTAATTCGGCGCGGTTTTAATATAATACGGCGAATCTTCAAAAAATCGACAACGATCGATTAGCGGATACCCCTTAAGAAAACAAAAAAAAGCCCACCAACCTCCAACTAAGGAGAAGGTTGATGGACTATCCTTTGTGCTCAACAATCAATGATCATGCGTATGAACTTCGGTTTCAATCTGCATAAAGAATTCATTCACATCAAAGTTACCGTAAAAGAAATCGAGTGCGAGATCTGGCATAACCCCTAAGATAAGAACGGATGCTGCACAGAAAGCGAGTACGGCAGCCATTCCACCTGGGATTGAAACCTTCGTTCCTTCACTGTCTCGGAAAAACATGATCGCAATGATGTTAAAGTAATACACGTACGATACGAGCGTGGTTGCCATCATTACAGCAGCCAGCCAATATTGTGGCTGCTCAAGTCCAAGCGCGCCCATAAAGATTCCAAACTTACCGATAAATCCAGCTGTGATGGGAATTCCAGCAAGAGAAAGAATAAAGAACGTCATTGGAACCGCGAGCCACGGGGAGCGTCGGAACAATCCGCGGAAAACGCCGATATCATTTGAACCTTCTTGACTTGTTAAAAGCTGAATGACGGTAAACGCGCCAATGTTCATAAACAAATACGCCAGCAGATAGAACCAGATCAGTTCGAAGATTAATGACGAATTTGACACGAACGGTACTAAAATGTAACCCGCTTGTGCGATAGACGAATACGCAAACATTCTTTTTATATTTCGTTGACGAAGCGCTGTAACGTTACCAATGATCATCGTTGCCGCAGCCAATACCATCACATACGGCTGAACTTGCAGCAGGATTGGTTCACTATCAATGCCTGGAGCCGCAATAAAACAGATGATGATTACTCGTAGCAAGATCACAAAGCCTGCTGTTTTGGACACGACACTCAAGAATGCTGTAACCGGAACAGGCGCACCTTCATATACATCTGGTGCCCACATGTGTAGTGGAGCAGCCGCGATCTTGAACGTTAGTCCGGCAAACGTGATGATGAACGCGAAGACGATGAGAAAGCTGTGCTCTAACAGCTCAACGTTCCCCATGTTCTCTGCAATCTTGAACAGATTCGTCTCTCCAGTCAACCCGAAAATGTAACTCATTCCAAAAAGGGTGATAGCCGTAGCGATTCCGCCAGACACAATATACTTGAACGCTGATTCGTTGCTTCGTTTATTGCGTCTCTCAAGTCCCGCCATTACATAAGAAGAAAGAGAGAGAAGCTCCAGACCGACAAACAATGTGATCAAATCAGCGCTCGACGCCATCATCATGGCTCCTAATAAAGCTGCAAGGAGTAAGTAATAAAACTCTCCCCGGTTTTCCTCGAGATCTTCTTTTGTATAATTAGAAGAAAGAACGATTACTAATAACGTTCCTAACAAAAGCAGAATCTTAAATGCTTTTGAGAACGAATCAAGTCTGTACGTATCATACAGAATGGCTGTAACTTCTATATCGAGCTGCATAAAAATGGTGATGAGGGCAGCTAGAATACCTGCTCCAGCAAGCCAGGCTAGCGGTTTCCTGCTCGAATTTTTTTTCATAAAAAGATCGATGACAGATAAAAGGGTCGCAACACCTAAGATAATAAATTCAGGAAGCATGACGCTCCATCTAAACGATAATAAAGTATCTAGATCCATGATTTAGCCCCCTAACCCTAGCAGAATACTATCTAATGTTGGACGGAGCATATCACTTAACCATGCAGGATAGATGCCGATGAACAAAATCGCTGCAAGCAAGATAAACGCCGGAATTCGTTCTGTTGATGAAAGATCATGTGCGTTCGATAGTTCTTTTTCAGTACCAAACGTTATCGCTAACACCGCGCGGAGCACATAGACGGCTGTTAAGATCAGCCCTAACGTTCCTACAGCTGCTAACACGGGCATCGTCTCAAACAATCCTAAAAACGCCATGAACTCACTTATAAAACCAGACATTCCGGGAAGTCCTAATGATGCGAGTCCCCCTGCGAGCAAGACTCCTGCAAAGATCGGCATCCTTTTGGCTACCCCACCAAAGTCTTTTAACTGAGATGAACCCGACCGTTCATACAGAACGCCTACTAAGAAGAACAACAGCGCCGAGATCAATCCGTGTGAAACGACTTGGAACACTGCACCCGTCATACCCGCTTCGTTTAATGCGGCGAGCCCGATCAGAACGATTCCCATATGCGAGACAGATGAATACGCTAAGACGCGCTTCATATCACGTTGTGTGAGTGCCAAGAATGCTCCATAAAGCAGGTTGATCACGCCAAACAATCCGATGATAAAAGCGAGTGACTCAAACTGTTCTGGAAACAGCCCTGCTCCAAAAACGATCAAACCGTACGCCCCAATTTTCAAAAGAATTCCTGAGTGAAGCATAACGATCGGCGGTGGCGCCTGAACGTGGACCCTCACCATCCAAGAGTGAAGCGGTGCAACCGGCAGCTTGACAGCAAACGCGAGTAGAAGTGCGATCAGCATCCCCATCTTAAAACCCTTCGTGATGTTCATCTCGTTCAGTTCAGATTGCGGAAGCGAGAATGTGTAAGCGAGCTGCTCAAAATTCATCGTTCCCGTCTTCATGAACATCGCCACGAACACAATTAGAAGGATGGCTGAACCAACACCGTTATAAATCAAAAAACTGTACGCAGCTTTTTCTTTTTCAAGATAACCCCATCGTCCGATGAGAAAGAACATCGGAATGAGTGTGATCTCGAAGAAAATAAAGAACAAAAATAAATTTTGTGCGGCGAACACGCCAATCATGCCCATTTCAAGCAAAAAGAACAATATGAAGTAACTTTTCCAATTCTTTTTGATCGAAAAGGATGCAATGGCTGCAAGGACACTCACTACCGTTGTTAATAAGATGAGCACCATCGATAGACCGTTTACACCGACTTCATAAAAGATCGGATAGCTCACATCACCATTCGTTTGAAAGACTTCATAAGATACCCACTGAAATTTCTCAGCAAGCTGAAGGCCTTCACCCGATTTATTAAAAGCAGACAATGTAACGAGTGCTGTTCCGAGCGGAAATAATGTACCTAATATCCCGATCCATTTGATCGATTTCTCATCATGAGATGGAGTAAATAGGAGAACCAAAACGCCTAACAACGGGGAAAAAATTAAGATGGATAGAAGCCATGTGTTCATGTGAAGTACCCCCCAGTTAATGCGACGATCAGCAATAAAATCACGATGCCAAAGATGGCGAACGTACCATATGATTGGACCTGGCCATTTTGAAGGCGCGATCCTAACTTACTCAGTCCTTGAACAGCACTCACAACGGCTGCCACGAGTCCGTCAACGATATATCTATCAAACAAGACACCAAGCTTGCTCAAACCCTTCGTTCCTTTAACGAAAGTTGCGTCGTATCCTTCATCAACGTACCACTTGTTGTAGATTACGTTGCTAAGTCCTGGCAACGATCGAGTGATCCAATCGCGTGAAAGCGCTCCTTTTTGGTAGATTAGATAAGCTAGCCCGATTCCTAAAAGAGACGCTCCTGTTGCCACGATCGGAATCCAGCTTGGACCGTGATGATCACCATGCGCTAGTTCAACAGGACCTTCTGCTAAGTAATCCGTTAAAAACGTACCAAACCAAGCTGTATTCAGATAGCCTGCCACGATTGCTAGAACACCTAGTACAATCATCGGAAGCGTCATAACACTTGGTGACTCATGTACGCCACTCTGATCACCGCGTGGTTTTCCTGTAAACACAAGGAAAAATAGACGGAACATATAAAACGCCGTCATGAATGCTGCCACGACTGCCAGCCAGAACAATCCGTAACGGCCATCTGCGTAGGTACTGGCTAAAATTTCGTCTTTTGAAAAGAAACCGGATAATAGCGGAACTCCTGATATGGCTAGAGCACCAATTAAAAAGAGAGGCCCTGTCAGCCGGAGCTTTTTCCAAAGTCCGCCCATCTCATCGATGTTTTGTGTATGTACAGCATGGATCACGCTTCCTGCAGCTAAGAACAATAATGCTTTAAAGAATGCGTGCGTCGTCAGGTGAAAGATACCTGCCACATAGCCGGATGCGCCAAGTGCGAGCATCATGTACCCTAGCTGACTGACCGTTGAGTACGCCAGCACGCGTTTGATGTCTTTTTGCATAAGTCCGATCGATGCCGCAAAGATTGCTGTGACTCCTCCGACTACAGCAACGACCGTTAGTGCCGTTTCTGAAGCTTGGAAGAGCGGATACATCGCAGCGACCAAGTACACCCCAGCTGCAACCATCGTTGCCGCATGAATGAGCGCTGATACGGGTGTTGGACCTTCCATCGCGTCCGGAAGCCACGTATGTAGAGGTAGCTGACCTGATTTTCCGATTGCTCCTACAAATATACATAGTGCTGTAAGAGTGAGCATACCAGATGATATATCACCATTTCGAACAGCAGCAAAAATTTCGTCATATTCAAAACTACCAACTTGCCAAAATAGCAAAACCATACCGATAAAAAGACCAACGTCCCCAATTCGGGTCATCACAAAAGCCTTTTTCGCAGCGGCTTTTGCTTCTGGTTTAAAATAGTAGAATCCGATCAACAGAAACGAACCAAGTCCTACAAGCTCCCAAAACATATAGAGCTGTAATAGATTTGGAGAAAGAACGAGTCCTAGCATCGCAAAGGAAAACAATCCTAAATACGCAAAGAACACAGGAAACCGTTCATCGCCATGCATGTATCCTTTTGAATAAAGATGTACAAGAAAACTGACGAGTGAAACGATCACAAGCATAAGAGCATTCAGTGGATTGACTTCATATCCCATCGTGATGGCCTGCTCACCAATCTCAAACCAAGTACCTTCAACCTTAATTCCGTCCCCTTGCCACACCGCCATCCAAACCCCGATAGAAAGAATGAGCGATAATCCGGTTAGAAGCACACCGATCCATGCAGTGCCCTCACTTTTTGATTTTCTGAAAATCAGCAATAAAACGAAGGATAAAAGCGGGAACAACGGTATAAGCCAACTATTCTGCAACATAATCGTCCATCTCCTTCCTTATCGCTTCATCGTATCCATCTCATCCACGTTGACCGTCTGTCTGTTGCGGTACAGTGCTATGAGAATCGCAAGTCCGACTGCCGCTTCTGCCGCAGCAACCGTAATCGTAAACAGCGAGAAGATCTGACCTGTTAATCCAGGGTTTATTGAGTATTTGGCAAATGCCACGAGATTAATATTTACCGCATTCAGCATCAATTCGATCGAAATCAATACGATGACCGCATTCCTTTTGGTTAATGCTCCAAACAAACCGATACAAAAAAGGATCAAGGCAAGCGTCAAGTAAGCTGCTAAAGGAACAGAGCTCATTTTTTTGCCTCCTTTTCATCGTCATCCCGCTTTGCCAGAATGATAGAACCGATCAAGGCAACAAGAAGCAAGACAGAAGTTAACTCAAACGGAATGACATAATGCGAATACAGCTCGATTCCGATCTTTTTCGTATTATCGATGTGAAGCTCTGCGTTCTGCTGACCAAAATCAAGGTCTTTGATCTTGCCGTACATGATCAGAAAGAAAAGCCCGATCGCAAGCCCCGTTAAGATGACTTTTAACCGTGGTGCACGCTTTTCTTTTTCCTGATGACGTGTCAGCATGATCCCGAACAACATGATGATGGTGATCGCTCCTGAATAGATCAGAACCTGCACAACGGCAACGAACTCTGCTGATAGTGTGATATAGATTCCTGCAATGGCAATGAACGTAAAAATAAGAGCAACAACCATGTGAACGACATTGGATAGGTTGATAAGAAGAACGCCGCCGGCAATGGCTGTTAAGGCGAGAAAGAAAAAAGCGATCATTTCACCGGTCATGCTTTGTTCTCCTTTCTAACATTCTCGTCGTTCTCATCGAGCCACTCGAGGTTTTTGAAAAGTTCATCACGGCTATATTCAGCAAGCTCAAACTGATTTGTCATAACAATCGCTTCAGTCGGACAGACTTCTGTACACAAATCGCATAGAATACAGATTTCAAAGTTAATGTCATACGTATCAATGATCTTCCCTTTTTTCGCAGGATCGGGATGGGGCTTACCCGTTAACTGAATGCAGTCGGTTGGGCAGATCTGCGCGCATTGGTTACAGACGATGCATTTTTCGGGATAAAACTTTTGGATGCCGCGGAAACGGTCAGGCATCTGGATCGGCACGTCTGGATAGCTTGTTGTAACGTTTTGTTTTGTTAGGTTTTTGACGGTATAGCTTAAACCTTTTACAAGACCTTTCATCCTGAGATCACGCTCCTTATGCGTTGGTCTTTCGATTAAAAAACTTTTTGAGTGATTGAGCTCTGTCGTTTATGAAAGTGTTGATTTCCGCTCCAGGTTGCTCTGTAGCATTTTGAAAGTGTTGATCTCCGCTCCAGGTTGCTCGCTTTCCGGGGAGCGTGTGGTGAGCCTCTTAGTGCCTTGCACTGTTAAGAGTCTCACCTGTCTAGTTACAGTGGCTAGCCCCTCGAGGTCAAAAGTTAAATGGCTAAGAAGGCAAAGTGCGCCTTCAAACCCATTTATCTTTTGCTTGTCGGGGCTGAACAAGCCACTTCCACTTTTCGAACTGTCCCGCTGATCCCCCAGGAGTCTCGCACCTTGCGCTCCAATCAACTATTCGAGGAAGTATGCTTGTAATACTTCCAATGATTTGTAGCCTGACCTTCGAAACTTAAAGTTATGGCTAAGGTCATTCTATAAGATTCTTTTTTCTAGAAGTTTCTAGAAGCTTGTTGCTGTTCAATCATTTTTCGTCTTCTTTGAACTATTGGTTGTAGTGAAAGGTGTGAGACTCCTGCGGGACAGGTGGGCGGGTGAGACACTTAAATGTAAAACATTCGAATGTGGCTCACCGCCTGCCCCGCGGAAAGCGAACACCTGTAACGGAAACCAACACCCTCAATAACCAGCAGTCTGCTCTAAACACTTTTATAAAAACAATTCCTTAACTGCTGCACTGACGAAAATGTTTAGCAGTGCTAGCGGTAGTAGGACCTTCCAGGCGAAGCCCATCAGTTGATCGGCGCGGAGTCGTGGAAGTGTTCCACGGATCCAAATCATGAAAAATACGACGATGCTGAATTTGACGCCGAACCACAGCATACCTGGAATGAAATCTAAGAACGGAATCGGGTTCCAGCCGCCGAGAAACAGAACAGTCGTTAAGGAAGCCATTGCAAACAGATACACATATTCTGTGAGCATGAAGAACGCCCAGCGAAATCCTGAGTATTCGACGTGATACCCTGCAACGAGCTCTGACTCTGCTTCAGGTAAATCGAACGGTGTACGGTTCAACTCAGCGATGGAAGAAATCAAGAAAACAAAAAAGCCGATCGGTGTTAAAAAGATGTACGCAATGTTTTCTTGTCCTCTTACGATATCGTTTAAGTTTAGACTTCCAGCGAACAAAATCACCCCGATCACAGAGATGACGAGCGGGATCTCGTATGAAATCATCTGTGCTGCAGCACGCATGCCGCCGAGTAACGAGTATTTATTATTCGATGCCCAGCCACCCATTAAGATGCCGATCGTTGAGATTCCCGAAACAGCTACGTAATACAGAAGGCCGACACCGAGGTCTGCGAACTGCATGTTTTCTGAGAACGGAATCGTCGCAAGCACCATGAACGCTGGTGCAAATGCGATGACCGGTGCCAAGATGAACAACGGCCGATCAGCTAGTTTCGGTATGGTGTCTTCTTTTATCAAAAGTTTAAAAACATCTGCTACCGTTTGCAGAAGACCGAATCTTCCTCCAACCCGGTTCGGCCCTGTACGCATCTGCATGAACCCGAGCACTTTTCGTTCGGCTAGAATCGCGTAGGTTACGAAACCGAGCACCGTGACGAGTAATGCCGCGCCGAGCGCAAAGAAAATCGCAACATGCGTCCAGCCTGGCTGTGCGTATAAAAGCTCCTCCATCAGCCATCAACCTCCCCGAGAACGATATCAATCCCGCCTAAGATGGTAATCAAGTTGGAGATGTTTTCACCGACTAAAAGTTTTGGCAGAATCTGAAGGTTGTAAAAAGATGGCCTGCGAAACTTCAAGCGGTACGGTTCTTTTTTTCCTTCTGACGCGATGTAGCAGCCGATCTCTCCACGAGGCGACTCAATGCGGACGAATGCTTCACCCTTTGGCGGCTTGATGATTCTTGGCACTTTTGCCATGACCGGACCTTCTTCTGGAAACTGTTTCACCGCTTGTTCTACAATCTTGAGTGATTCTTCGATCTCTTGCATGCGGCACTGATACCGCGCCCATGCATCGCCTGTATGAAAGACCGGTACATCAAAATCAAAGCGGTCATAGATCGAATAAGGTTCATCTTTTCTAAGATCCCAATTCGTACCCGTGCATCTTAAGTTCGCGCCGCTTAATGAAAAGTTCAGTGCTTCTTCTTTCGTGTAGTAGCCGATTCCTTTAACACGATTCAAGAAGATTTCGTTGCCTGTCACAAGGTCGTGATAGCCAGCAAGCTCTTCTCTCATGTACGGAACAAAATCTCGGACTTTCTCGATCCAACCTTCTGGTGCGTCCCACTTCACACCGCCAACACGCATATAGTTGAACGTAAGGCGAGCCCCACAAATCTCATTCAGCATATTGATGATGGCTTCTCGTTCACGAAACGCGTATAGGAATGGACTCATCGCCCCGATATCCAATAAATATGTACCAAACCAAACGAGATGGCTTGCGATGCGGCCGAGCTCCATCACAATCACGCGCAAATATTCCGCTCGTTCAGGTATCTCTAAACTCATCATCGTTTCAACAGCATGGCAGATCACATAGTTGTTCGTCATCGCGGCTAGATAATCCATGCGGTCTGTGTATGGAATAATCTGCGTGTACTGAAGGTTCTCTGCTAATTTCTCGGTGCCTCGGTGAAGATATCCGATCACTGGCGTAGCTTCGATGATCGTCTCTCCGTCAATTTTTAGTACGATTCGAAAAACACCGTGCGTACTCGGATGCTGTGGCCCAACGTTGAGGAGCATCTCTTCTGTTCTGATCAATGTCTCTACACCTCCACGTCATGTGGTTCGTAATCTTTTCTAAGCGGATATCCTACCCAATCGTCTGGCAGCATGATGCGCGTTAAGTTCGGATGACCTTCAAAATGGATGCCTAAAAGATCATATGTTTCACGCTCTGGCCAGTTTGCTCCCTCCCATAACGGGGTAATGGAATGGGTAGTAGCGCTCGTTCTGTCTATCTTTACTTTTAATGCAACGGACTGGCGATGATTGTACGAATACAGGTGGTTATAGACTTCAAAATGCGTTTCAAAATCCGTGCCGTGCATTTCAGATAAATAATCAAAACGAAGCTGGTCGTTATATTTTAAAAACTCCGCAATTTTATAATAGGATTCAGGTTTTGCAACTAAGGTAGGGACGTCTTTTGACAGTCTGTTAATATAGGAATCTTCGAGTACATCTTCTCCTAGATGTTCTTTGATGACTTTTGTGTAGGTATCGAGGATAGGTTGGTTTGGTGATGGTTTTTCTTCTGCGACAGGTTCGGTTGCTGCACCTTTTGCATTCGCGGCAGCACGTGCTTTTGCGGCTGCAGCTGCTTTTGCTTTGGCTGCGGCGATCGCTTTCGCTTTTTCGTCATCACCTGCTGGACTAGTTGGTGCATCTGATCCTGCTTCACGGGAAGCCTTCGCTTTTGCAGCGGCGGCGGCTTTTGCTTTGGCTGCAGCGACAGCCTTTGCTTTTGCCGCCGCTTTCGCTTTTTCATCGTCTGAAGCGGGTTCGTTGGATGCGTTGCCTCCACTCTCTCTTGCTAGTTTTGCTTTAGCGGCAGCTGCTGCCTTCGCCTTTGCTGCTGCGGCTGCTTTCGCTTTCGCGGCGGCTAGTGCTTTTTGTTTCGCAAGATCGTCTGTTGGCTCATCGATTTTTGGAACTTCTGATGTTTCTGCTTTCTCAGCCTGACGCTGTTTTGCAAGTTCAAGCGCTTTTGCCTTCGCTTCTGCAGCCGCTTTCTTTTTTAGCTCTTCTTTTGTTAGCTCCGGTTCAGCTGCGGTCGGCTCTGACTGTTCAGCCGCCTTTGCCTTTTCAGCCTGACGCTGTTTCGCGAGTTCCAGTGCATTTGCCTTTGCTTCTGCGGCAGCCTTTTTCTTCAGCTCTTCTTTTGTTAACTCCGGTTCGGCTGCTTTCGGCTCTGACTGTTCAGCCGCCTTTGCCTTTTCAGCCTGACGCTGTTTCGCGAGTTCCAGTGCTTTTGCCTTTGCTTCTGCGGCAGCCTTCTTTTTTAGCTCTTCTTTTGTTAGCTCCGGTTCGGCTGCTGGCTGCTCTGTACCTTCCGCTGTCTTCGCCTTTTCAGCCTGGCGCTGTTTCGCAAGTTCCAACGCTTTTGCCTTCGCTTCTGCGGCTGCTTTTTTCTTTTGTTCTTCTATCGATAATCCTTCATTGGAATCATTTTGCTTATCTGTCATTCGCTCATCACCTTCTTGCCTGTCTTCGCTTCATAACGGATTTTTTCTTGAAGCTTGTTGATGCCATAAATGAGTGCTGCAGGGTTAGGTGGACATCCTGGTATGTACACATCCACGGGTACGATTTGATCGACGCCTTTTACGACGGCATACGATTTGATGTAAGGTCCGCCAGCTGTGGCGCATGAACCCATCGCGATGACCCACTTCGGTTCTGGCATCTGTTCATATAATCGCTTTAAAACGGGCGCCATTTTCTTCGTTACGGTTCCTGAAACGATCATCACGTCAGATTGACGAGGTGACGTACGGAATATACTTCCGAAACGGTCTAAGTCATAATGAGACGAACCTGTGCCCATCATTTCGATCGCACAGCAGGCGAGTCCAAAGGTTAACGGCCATAGTGAGTTACTTCTGGCCCAGGCTTTCACTTGTTCGAGTGTTACCATGAATACGTTGCGGTCTAGCTCGGCGCGTTCTTCAGCCGTAAGTTCCCACTTTATGTCCATTTCAGCACCTTCTTTTTCCAAGCGTATACAAGACCTAACGTTAAAAGAACAACAAAAATCCCCATTTCGATCAGAGCGAACACACCTAGCTCTTCATAGGCAACGGCCCAGGGGTATAAAAATACGGTTTCAACATCAAAAATAACGAACATGAGCGCAAACAAATAATAGCGGACATTGTACTGAACCCAACTTTGATGAAATGGTTCAATTCCGCTTTCGTAGGTGGTGTATTTTTCTGCTGATGGTTTATAAGGGCGCAATAAACGGCCTGCAGTCAATGCGACAACCGGCAAAAGGACCCCTAAAAATAAAAATACAGCCACAATGAGGTAATTGTTTTGATACAGATGATAAAAATCCATTCTGACTACCTCCTAATCTTCAGAATTTTTTAAATTCTGTAACCGCTTTAATTATAGCAAATTCCATATTTTGTGTCGATGTGCTTCTTCACATATGGTACTTACACTATATTAGGGTCTCCCCCTTATTTTTCTATAGAAATGTTCATAATCCTGTAAATTTTTTGGATGTGACTCATCACCGTTAGCAGTATGATAGGTGTAAAGGGGAGATTCGTAATGGATATATGGTGGATTGCTTATTTCTTGATTGTCGTAATCTCGATCGCTGGGTTAGTCGGTACGATCATGATTTCTAAAACACAGGACGAAAAATACGGAAGTTCAACTCGTCAGAACCTCGTTCGCCTTACACTCATCTATGCAGTGGTGATCCTTGTTTCGATCATCGCACTTGCTCTCTACATTTATCTTTAATGAAATGTCGTTATTAAAGGATGTGATCTCAATTGAAAAAAGAGACCGAGCAGCTGTGGGCGAGTGAAAAATACACCGTGATGGCTAAGGGATATAACCTTTATAAAGAGGTTCAAGGGCAGATGAGGGATGCTCAATCTGACTCTGACTATGAAAAAGTGACGATGTTGATTGCTGAGTATAAGGAAAAACCTTTTGAGCGACGTGCTTTATGCAACACGTTAGAACATGTTTGGGGTTATTTTAAAAAATCAGCCGAGGAAGTGGACAAGCAGCACTTTTTTTCGCTGCTGACCACGTTGAGAGAGTCAGATAAAGAGTATTATGATGAAATGCCTTATGAAATGGATCTTTTTTTGCAATATTTGCTTCAAAAATACCCTTCAGATTACTTATCACGTTCAACATTTATCAAGAATTGAGGATGCTCCCGTCGTGTTGTGGGATCATCCTTTTGTTTTGTCTAATATAGGTGCAGTTTCGGTGAACGAAACTGTTTGTTATGTATACCCTGTTGGGTATCTCCAACAACCAATCCAGAAATTTAAGCCTCCAATCCACAAAATTCGGTGTACAATCCACGAGTTTTTAGCTTGAATCCAAAAGTTTTGGCTATTTATCCTCAAGTCGACAAACCTCGACACCTGTCAGTCACAAATAACTCCTCATATACCCCACACATAAAAAAAACACCCCGCTCAACTAAGCGGGATGCCTTTCTGCCATACCTATATACTTTTATCAGATTGCCTCAACAGACAATCGCAATTGCTCTTCGAAATCTTCTGCATGCTCGCGTTTTTGTTCTGCGTTCCAGCCCAATTTGTCTGCCATGCAGTTGATTACACTTTCTTTCCACTCATATACCGTATCGATGTCAAAGTATAGAGCAGACGTACGGCGGATCAAGAAGTCAGATGGTGTTGATGTCATCTCATACTCTAATGCGTAGAGTAGGGATGCGTACAAACTTACTGGTAAGTTGTAGCTCTTCGCCTCTTCACCGCGTTCTTTCATATAACCATAAACGATATCAATGTTCGTTCCGTAGCGCTGAACGAGCTCGCGAGCTTTTGCTTCATCTAAACCTAACGCTAAGCCTTCTTGTACTTTCGTACGAAGGAAATCTGCAAAGTTTTGACTTCCACCCATCTTACCGCCGGATAACTCCATGTGTTGCGTGCGGCATCCTGGGAATTTTGCCCCTTCTTCCTCACCAAGCTGATCACGAACAATATCAACGACTTTTTCAGCCATCTTACGGTAACCTGTCAGCTTACCACCAGCGATTGTTAATAATCCTGATGGAGAGTGGAACACTTCATCTTTACGAGAAATTTCTGAAGGTCCTTTTTTCGGTTCGTGAATCAACGGACGCAGTCCTGACCATGAAGATTCAACATCGTCGCGCGTGATCTTCACGTCTGGGAACATGAAGTGGATCGTGTTCAATACATATTGAAGATCCTCTTCCGTCATACCTGGGTTTGCAAGGTCACCTTTATAATCTGTATCTGTCGTGCCAATATACGTTTTACCCGCACGTGGGATCGCGAACACCATACGGCCGTCTTCTGTGTCATAGTAAACCGCTTGCTTCAGTGGGAACTTCGAGCCATCAATAACAAGGTGGATTCCTTTTGTATGGTGGATCTCTTTTCCTGTTTTCGAACGGTCTTCTTCACGAAGCTCATCTACCCATGGACCTGTTGCGTTTACGATCTTTTTCGCGTAGATCTCATGAATTTCACCAGTGAGCTGGTCTTCCACTTTTACACCGACCGCTCTTTTTCCGTTATAGATAAAGCTTGTAACTTTCGCGTAGTTCACAGCTGATGCTCCGCGTGATACTGCTTCTTTCATGATCTCAAGCGTTAGACGAGCGTCATCTGTTTTGTATTCCACGTAATACCCGCCGCCAAGCAAGTTATCCTTTTTCAATAATGGTTCACGGCGTAATGTTTCTTCAGCTGAAAACATCTTTCTGCGTTCTTTGCGTTTTACACCTGCTAAGAAATCGTACACTTTTAGACCGATGGAAGTGGAGAATTTCCCAAACGTACCACCTTTGTAAAACGGAAGTAGCATCCATTCTGGTGTTGTTACGTGCGGAGCGTTCTCGTACACGATCGCACGTTCTTTACCTACTTCGGCCACAAGTTTCACTTCGAACTGTTTTAAATAACGAAGTCCACCGTGAACAAGTTTTGTAGAACGGCTGGATGTTCCAGCAGCAAAGTCCTGCATCTCAACAAGACCTACCTTCATCCCGCGAGTCTGTGCATCTAAAAGAATTCCCGCTCCTGTTACGCCTCCTCCGATTACAAGAAGATCAAGCTTCTCTTGTTTCATACCTGTGATGATTTCTTCTCTTTTATATGTTGAAAATGATGCTGTCATTTTCTCTTCACTCCTTCTGTACAGAACCGTTGGACAAATATAATACGGGTAGTTTTCCCGGAATCAGCGAACCCAACACACATTTTTAAACATTTCCGTGTATTGGCACGCAAAAAAGACCACAAGAACCCCGCATCGTTTGTACGAGGTTTTGTGGTCTCTCCTGATCTCCAACCGGTTCAATATCAACTTGTGATTAGTATAACGCAGTTTTCTAGATTTTGAAAGGGTTATGCTTTAGGTTTATACGCAATCGTTGCTTCAACAGCTTTTTTCCAGCCATCATAAAGCTCTTTACGCTCTTCCTCTTTCATGTTTACGTCGAAGTCTCTGTCCACTTTCCATTTATCTGCAATTTCTTGACGATCGCCCCAGAAACCGACTGCTAGACCTGCCAGATATGCAGCACCGAGTGCCGTCGTTTCATTGATTTCTGGACGCTCAACCGGAACGTTTAAAATATCACTTTGGAACTGCATCAAGAAGTTGTTCTTTACTGCTCCGCCATCAACACGAAGCTTCTTCAGCTCGATACCTGAGTCTGCTTCCATCGCTGTTAAAACATCAGCTGTTTGATAAGCCAGTGACTCAAGTGTTGCACGAACGAAATGCTCTTTTTCTGTACCGCGTGTAAGTCCGAAGATCGCACCGCGTGCTTCTGAATCCCAGTAAGGAGTTCCAAGGCCAACGAATGCTGGCACAACGTACACGCCATCTGTTGATGCAACGCGCTCTGCATAATCTTCACTGTCTGCCGCATCTTTTAACATACGAAGTCCGTCACGCAACCATTGTATCGCTGAACCTGCTACAAAGATACTTCCTTCAAGTGCGTACTCGACTTTTCCGTCCACACCCCAAGCAATCGTCGTTAAAAGGCCATGCTCTGACTTAACCGCTTTTTCTCCTGTGTTCATAAGCATGAAACAGCCTGTACCATACGTGTTCTTCGCCATTCCTTTTTCAAAACAAGCTTGTCCGAAAAGTGCCGCTTGCTGATCGCCCGCGATACCTGCGATCGGAATATTTTTACCGAAGAAGTGATAGTCGATCGTTTCACCGTATACTTCTGAAGATGATTTTACTTCTGGAAGCATTGATTTCGGAACGCCTAAGATATCAAGAAGTTCGTCATCCCACTTCAAATCGTAAATGTTGTACATTAGTGTACGAGATGCGTTGGAATAGTCCGTTACGTGCGCTCTTCCGCCTGTTAGCTTCCAAACTAGCCATGTATCGATCGTACCGAATAACAGGTCACCGTTTTCCGCTTTTTCTCTTGCACCTTCAACATTATCAAGGATCCATTTTACTTTTGTTCCTGAGAAATAAGCATCGATCAACAATCCAGTTTTATCACGGAATTTATCGTTTAAGCCTTGGTTTTTTAGCTCATCACAGATTTCAGCGGTTTGACGAGACTGCCAAACGATCGCGTTGTGAACAGGTTTTCCAGTGTTTTTGTCCCAAACGACCGTTGTTTCACGCTGATTCGTGATTCCGATCGAAGCAATCTCGCCTGGGTCTGTATCTGTTTTTGATAAAACTTCAGCCACTACTGCTAAAATCGTTCCCCAAATTTCTTGTGCATCATGCTCTACCCAGCCTGGCTTCGGGAAGTGCTGCTTAAATTCCTTTTGTGAGATCTCAACGACTTCTCCTGCTTTGTTAAAAAGGATCGCTCTTGAGCTTGTCGTTCCTTGATCGAGTGCAATGATATATTTCTTTTCCATAGGTAAACCCTCCCAAAATGGTTTGTTCTTGTTTTAGTTTTCTATTTCATCTCCATGAGGCAGTGCATGTGTGCCTTTACTTCCTAAGAAGAACGTTATAGCGAAGATTGCTAGTGATACCACTGTCCAAATCCAGAATAACGTTGTAACTTTTCCTGTAAAAACAGCTTGATAGAACAATGCTCCGAAAACTCCTCCAAGCACTGGTCCTACAACTGGAATCCACGAGTACGTCCAGTTGGATCCACCCTTACCTGGTATCGGCAAGATAAAATGTGCGATCCTTGGACCAAGGTCACGTGCAGGATTGATGGCATAACCTGTTGGTCCTCCAAGTGACAACCCGATTGCTACGATTAGGAATCCGACGATCAGTGGATTTAACCCGTCTGAAAATTTATTCGCTCCAATTGACAATAATCCTACTAGTAAAACCGCAGTTCCAATGAATTCTGATAAAAGATTCGAAAACGTATGCGGAATTGCAGGGTCCGTTGAGAAAACTCCTAATTTTACCGCTGGATCATCTGTTGCTTTCCAGTGAGGAAGGAAGTGGAAGTATACGACTATTCCTCCTAAGATACCGCCGATTATTTGTGCAATGATATATGCTGGCACATCCGACCAAGCAAATTCACCGATTGAAGCGAGACCTAGTGTTACTGCCGGATTAAGGTGTGCACCACTAAAGCTTCCGACTGCATATACCGCCATTGCAACAGCTAGCCCCCAAGCAAGTGCGACAACGATCCATCCCCCACCTTGGGCTTTTGATTTATTCAAGGAAACGTTTGCAACAACGCCCCCACCAAATATGATTAGAATCATTGTTCCTATCAGTTCTGCCATAAATGTTGACATGTATTTTCCTCCTTTTGTGCAATCGCTATCAAATATAAGTGCAATGATGTGTACGGATTTCATCAAAAAAAGACCCAGCAAAAGATACCTATAGTTTTGCTATAAGTAACCCTTGTGGATCTCCATGTTCTCCGTCACGTTTATGAACTTGTCTCTATTATAACAAGGATGAAAACGTTGTCAAACGTTATTTCACTAGAACATTAGATCCACAATTCAGGGTTTGAAGTCGTCACAGCCTCTGCACCTGCTTCAAGTGCTTCCATCACATTCACTTTTGTACGAATCAATCCACCAGCGATTACCGGAATACCCGCTTGCTCACTCACTTCTCTTATTATTTCCGGCATGATGCCTGGCAAAACCTCTAAATAGTCTGGCTGAGCACGTTCGATCACTTTATAACTCGTTTCAAGTGCTAATGAATCTAATAAAAACAAGCGCTGAACAGCAATCATGTTCTTCTTTTTTGCACGAATAATGCAGTTAGATCGCGTTGAAATGATTCCTGCTGGCTTCATTTCTTGTGCTAAAAAGTCGACTGCATACTCATTTGCTTTCAGCCCGTTGATCAGATCGAGATGAACCAAAACTTTCTTCTTTCTTTCGTTCGCCATAGCGATCATGAATTTCAACTGACTGATATGCGTATCCAAACATACGATATATGTGTATTTGCTGTTTAGCAGCTTCTCAAAATCCTTCATCTTTCTCGCTGCCGGCAAAACTTTTTGTCCATGGAAGCTCATCTTGCACACCCCTTACGTTCTTATCATTCACCAGTTCTCACATTTTATTGCAAAAACCCCGGTAAACCGCCTTTTTTACATATTAAGTGATAATAACACATACAACTACCGACGGACGAGCATTAAATAGTGTATAGCTTTTAAATGAAGCTATATTTTAAGCACTTCCTTTGCTTGAGGAGGTGAAAAGCATGATTAAAAAGAGAAAAAAACCTGTGATCTCTCCTGTTGGCGACTTTCAAAATCCTTTTGGTAATGAAGTGGTTCAAATGGAAGAGGTAACAGAAACGAACGCGATGACTGATGAAAATGGCGATCAATTGTGGGTACGTAGGGTTTCATGTGCTCCGCCGATTTTTGGAAGAAACTAAATAAAAAACGATTCATCCGATGTTCAACCTTCTCAAACTGAACGTGATGTCCTCGTATAGAACCCCTTTGACTTTATTTTTGGACAAGTCAGAGGGGTTTTGAGTTCGGAATAAGAATGAAGGTACAGTTTCGGATCCCGAAACTGTATAATCGATATACCTTATGGGGTATAAAATTTGTGCAATCCAAAAGTTTAAGCTGTTTATCCAGAAGTTTTGCCTGTTTATCCACGAATTTCAGCCTTCAATCCAAAAGTTTTGCTCCTTTATCCACGAGTTTACAATCCTCGACATCGCTCGCACTCCCTATACCATCACATACCCCCTACAAACACAAAAAAAGCCCTCCAACTCTCTATAAAGAGAGCTGAAGAGCTTTTTGACTTAACGTTTTGTTGCTATGTCGATACGGTTCATTGCGCGTTTAAGCGCAAACTCCGCACGAGCTGCATCTAGGTTGTCTTGTTTGTTGCTAGCAAGACGCTGTTCGGCACGCTCTTTTGCTGCACGTGCACGATCTACTTCGATGTCGCCAGCGATCTCAGCAGCTTCTGCTAAAATCGTGACTTTTTCAGGTCGCACTTCAATAAATCCACCGCTAACGGCCACATATTGTGTTTTCCCATCAACGTCGTGAACACGCACGGCGCTGATCGTTAAAGGAGCTACAAGAGGGATATGGCCTGGAAGAATTCCAAGCTCCCCACTTTTTGCTTTCGCGCTGACCATTTTCGCATTTCCTTCAAACACAGGACCATCAGGGGTTACTACGCTGACTTGAATGGTTTTCATCCAATCTTACCCCTTTCAGGCATTAGGCCAAAGTTTTTGCTTTTTCAATAGCATCCTCAATAGAGCCTACGAGATGGAACGCTGATTCCGGAAGATCATCGTATTTTCCTTCAAGGATTTCTTTGAATCCACGAACTGTTTCTTTAACAGGAACGTATGAACCTTTTTGTCCTGTAAATTGTTCTGCAACGTGGAAGTTTTGAGATAAGAAGAACTGGATACGACGCGCACGGTGTACAACTAGCTTGTCGTCTTCAGAAAGCTCGTCCATACCAAGGATTGCGATGATATCTTGAAGTTCTTTATAACGCTGTAAAGTCGCCTGTACTTTACGAGCTACTTCGTAATGCTCTTCTCCAACGATCTCAGGAGAAAGTGCACGTGAAGTTGAAGCTAGTGGATCTACCGCTGGATAGATACCCATAGCTGTAAGTTTACGCTCAAGGTTTGTTGTTGCATCTAAGTGGGCGAACGCTGTAGCTGGAGCCGGATCCGTATAGTCATCGGCAGGTACATAGATCGCTTGGATAGATGTTACAGAACCTTTTTTCGTTGATGTGATACGCTCTTGTAATTGACCCATCTCAGTTGCAAGAGTTGGTTGGTAACCTACCGCTGATGGCATACGGCCAAGAAGGGCAGATACTTCAGAACCTGCTTGCGTGAAACGGAAGATGTTATCTACGAAGAAAAGAACGTCTTGTCCTTGCTCATCACGGAAGAATTCAGCCATTGTCAAACCAGAAAGAGCGATACGCGCACGTGCTCCAGGTGGCTCGTTCATCTGTCCGAATACCATTGCCGTTTTCTTGATAACACCAGAGTCGCTCATCTCGTGGAAAAGGTCATTTCCTTCACGAGTACGCTCACCAACACCTGCGAATACGGAGATACCACCGTGTTCTTGTGCGATGTTGTTGATAAGCTCCTGGATAAGAACTGTTTTACCTACACCCGCACCACCGAAAAGACCGATTTTTCCACCTTTTACGTATGGAGCGATAAGGTCAACTACCTTAATCCCTGTTTCAAGGATCTCCGTTTTTGTTGTTAATTCTTCAAAAGAAGGTGCTGAACGGTGGATCGGGTCACGGCGAACATCTGCCGGTACTGCCTCACCAAGGTCAATGTGATCACCTGTTACGTTAAATACACGTCCAAGTGTTGCTTCACCTACTGGTACAGAGATCGGCTTACCTGAGTCAGCGATTTCCATTCCACGAACAAGACCATCCGTTGAATCCATTGCGATTGTACGAACCATGTTATCACCAAGGTGAAGTGCTACTTCTAGTGTTAAGTCAACACCCTCAGCGCTAACAGTTAAAGCGTTAAGCAATTCTGGAAGCTGGCCTTCGAACTTAACGTCAACGACCGGTCCAAGAATTTGAGTAATATAGCCTTTATTCATCGGTTTCCCTCCTATCTTACTTTGCAAAATAGCTGCTAGAATCACTTATAAAAAGTCTATTCTAGAGCTGCTACACCGCCGACGATTTCCGTAATTTCCTGAGTGATAGCTGCTTGACGCTCACGGTTGTACGAGAGGTTCAATTGGCCGATCAGTTCATTAGCGTTATCCGTTGCATTTCTCATCGCAGTCATACGAGAAGCATGCTCGGCTGCTTTCGCATCAAGTAAAGCACCATAAATCAAGCTCTCCGCATATTGAGGAAGAAGCACTTCAAGGATCTCGTCCTCTGATGGTTCATACTCATAGGAAGATTTTGATTTTGTTGCAGCGATATCTGTTAACGGAAGAAGCTTCTTCTCCGTCAGATCGCTCTGAATGGCACTTACAAAATGGTTGTAATACATGTAAAGCTCATCAAATGTTCCGTCCGCATAAAGACCGACTGCCTTTGAAGCGATTGCCTTGATTTCAGCAAAGGATGGCTGGTCTGCCACGCCTGTGATGCTGTCCAAGATCGACATCTTACGGCTTTTGAAAAAGTTCACACCGACTTTACCGATTACGATCAATGCATACTCATCTGCTGATTTGTGACGCTCTTGAATCGTACGGTAAACGTGGCGCAAAATATTCGAGTTATAAGCTCCTGCCAATCCACGGTCAGCTGTAACGACGAAGTAACCCGTCTTCTTCACTGGTCGTGTTAAAAGCATAGAGTGTTTCGCGTTGCTTCCAGATGCGATGCTTCCTACCACTTCTTGGATCTTGTCCACGTAAGGGCCGAAAGATTTCGCATTTTGCTCAGCGCGGTTTAGCTTTGCAGCTGAAACCATCTCCATCGCTTTTGTGATCTGCATGGTCTTTTTAGTGGAGTCTATACGTGCTTTAATATCTTTTAATGCCATTCATTTTCACCACCTTTATTGGTAGTTTAAAAATCGGTTAACCTCATTTTAAACATAGTAAGCTGGTTGCAAGGCGCAGCTCATCACTGCAACTGCACCTCTGCTTTTAAAGTCTATATATCTTACGCGAATGTCTTTTTGAATGCTTTGATCGCTTCGTCTAGGCTGTCACCTTCAGGAAGTTTACCAGTCGTTTTGATTGCATCAAGAACGTCTTTAGAGTTAGCTTCCATGTGAGCGTAAAGCGCTTCTTCAAAGCGGTTTACATCTTCAACAGCTACATCATCGATGTAACCACGAGTCAATGCATAAAGGATTGCAACTTGGTGCTCAACTTTTAGTGGCTTGTGAAGTCCTTGCTTAAGTACTTCAACTGTACGTGCACCACGGTTTAGTTTTGCTTGAGTCGCTTTATCAAGGTCAGATCCGAACTGAGCGAATGCTTCTAGTTCACGGTATGAAGCAAGATCTAGACGAAGTGTACCAGATACTTTGCTCATCGCTTTGATCTGAGCTGCTCCCCCTACACGAGAAACGGAGATACCTGCGTTGATCGCCGGACGAACACCGGAGAAGAACAAGTCAGATTGTAAGAAGATCTGTCCGTCTGTGATAGAGATAACGTTTGTTGGAATATAAGCAGATACGTCAGATGCTTGCGTTTCAATGAACGGAAGCGCTGTGATTGATCCGCCACCTAAGTCGTCATTCAACTTCGCTGCACGCTCTAATAGACGTGAGTGAAGGTAGAATACGTCCCCTGGGTAAGCTTCGCGGCCTGGAGGACGACGAAGTAGCAAGGAAAGCTCACGGTATGCAGCAGCTTGCTTAGAAAGATCATCATAGATGATCAATACGTGCTTGCCAGCCCACATGAATTCTTCAGCCATAGATACCCCAGCATAAGGAGCTAGGAACAACATTGGTGCAGGTTGAGAAGCAGATGCTGATACAACGATTGTGTAATCAAGCGCTCCATGTGCACGAAGTGTTTCTACTACGCCCGCAACTGTTGATTCTTTTTGACCGATCGCTACATAGATACAGATCATATCTTGATCTTTTTGGTTAAGGATCGTATCGATCGCTACAGCTGTTTTACCTGTTTGACGGTCACCGATGATAAGCTCACGTTGTCCGCGTCCGATTGGCACAAGTGCGTCAATCGCTTTAATACCTGTTTGAAGCGGCTCATGTACAGATTTACGAGCCATTACGCCTGGAGCTTTTTGCTCGATAGGACGTGTTTTTGTAGTCGCAATTGGACCTTTGCCATCGATAGGCTGTCCAAGTGGGTTAACTACACGGCCAAGAAGCTCTTCACCTACAGGAACTTCCATGATACGTCCTGTACGTTTTACTTCGTCACCTTCACGAATTTCTTGGTAAGGCCCAAGAATGATGATACCTACGTTGTTTTCTTCAAGGTTTTGGGCCATACCCATTACACCGTTAGAAAATTCAACTAGCTCACCAGCCATTACGTTATCTAATCCATGGGCACGGGCAATACCGTCACCGACCTGGATAACTGTACCCACATCATTAACTTCGATCTCAGATTGATAGTTTTCAATCTGTTTTTTAATTAAAGCACTGATTTCTTCAGCTTTAATGCTCATGAATTTCACCCCTATCCTCTCAGCTTCCGTTAGAAGCTAATTGACGTTCCATTCGATTCAACTTTCCGCTGATGCTTCCGTCAAAAATACGGTTGCCAATGCGGATCTTAATTCCTCCAACAAGAGAAGAATCTACAATATTATTAATGCGCAACGCTCTTTTGCCGACTCGGGCAGCAAACGTTTGCTCCAACTTCTGTATCTCTGAGTCTGATAAAGGACGTACAGAATATACATTTGCGTCGGCAATGCCTTGTGCTTCATTTGCTAATTCAATGAACTGCGCTGCCATCTCTGTGATGTATGTGTAACGGTTACGGTCTACCATCAGATAGATCGTGTTCATTACAGCGGTAGAAAGTTCAGCTCCAACGCTCTCTTTGATCAAAGATTTCTTTTGATCCTTCGATACTTTTGGATGTGATAGAACTTTTTGAAGCTCTTTGTTAAGCTCCAGTACGTTCTTCACAAGACGCAATTCTGAAACTGTATCTTCAAGTTTCGTAACACCAACTACTTCAAAAAGTGCTAATGCATAACGTTTTGCTACGACTGCTTGATCTTTGCTCATCGAGACTCGCCTACCTCTTGAAGGTATTCGTTAATAAGCTTCTCCTGAGAGCTCTCATCAAGTTCTTTTGCAATAACTTTAGAAGCGATCTTAACGGATAGAGCAGCAACTTCTTGACGAAGTGTAGCAACTGCTTTTTCTTTTTCAGAAGCGATCTCAGCCAATGCAGCTTCTTTTACACGCTCAGCTTCATCACGAGATGCTTTAATGATTGCTTCACCTTGTGCTTCGCCTTGCTTTTTAGCATTGTCGATAATAGACTTTGCTTCTTCTTTCGCTTTCTTTAACTCAGCAACTTGAGACTCAAGATAGCTCTTAGCTTCTTGACGGGATTTTTCAGCCGCATCAATTTCGCTGTTGATATGTGATTGGCGCTCCTTCATGATTCCCATTAACGGGCCCCATGCGAATTTACGCAATAATACTAGTAGGATTAAAAATGCAGCTAATTGGTAAAGAATATCACCTGTGTTCAGGCCTCCACCTGCAGCAGCACCTAGAATTAAGTTTTGCACACCATTTCCTCCCTTCAATCAATCATACATAAGGAATGGCGAAGGGTAGTCCCTATTGGGAAACTTGCTTCGCCATTATAGAAATCGTAATAAACAGTGGTTGTTTTAAGGATTAAGAACCAAGCGCGATGAACGCGATAACCACACCGATGATTGGAAGTGCCTCAACTAATGCAACCCCGATGAACATTGTTGTTTGAAGAGTACCACGTAGTTCTGGTTGACGAGCGATCCCCTCAACTGTACGTCCTACGATTAAACCGTTACCAATACCAGCACCAAGTGCCGCTAGACCTACCGCGATTGCAGCTGCAATAAGATTCATGATAAAATTTCTCCCTTCTGAATTCCCTTAAAGTTTTTATGAAAATGGGCTTCTTATTATAGAAGCTTGATATTTCCTGAAGATTAGTGATCGTGACTTACTTTATGTGCCAAGTAAACCATTGTTAGCATCGTGAAGATAAATGCTTGGATTGCACCAACGAATACTGAGAAGCCTTGCCACACAATTAATGGGAAGATTCCAAGTACGCCAGCAAAAATACCCATCTTAGTTAAACCTACCAATAGACCTAAAAGCATCTCACCTGCGAAGATGTTACCGTAAAGACGAAGACCAAGCGTTAATGTGTTCGCAAACTCTTCAATAATCTTTAGTGGGAACAAGAACTTCATCGGTTTGAAGAATTCAGCTCCATATTCCTTGAACCCTTTCATTCTCACACCGTAATAGTGTGATAGCGCCACTACCATAACTGCTAGAGTCAAAGTAATAGTTGGGTCTGCAGTAGGGGATTTCCACCATAGATTATGGTCGACTACTACTGCAAAAGGTAATCCCAGCATGTTGGCAACGAAAATATACATGATTAATGTAAGTCCTAAAGCTAAAAAGCGTCCGCCCGTATGCCAATCCATTGTGCTGTTGATGATTCCTTTTACGAAATCGACTACCCATTCAAGGAAGTTTTGCATTCCTCCTGGTCGCATTGACAGGGTTCGAGTAGCGAGTACCGCAATAAGGAAAACAATAACGGATGAAACTGTGATCATTAGTACGTTTGACAGGTTAAACGTCAAACCTAGAAAATCAGCTGTAACTGCACCATGTTCCACCTATGTTCACCTCTTTTCCTTTGGAGTACGTGTAACTTGAGTTAGTGAATCTATTAACATGATAATGTAGACTGACATCAATCCCACTACCACACTTAATAAATGAAAATGTTCCGGGTATTTCATCGCGATGAGCACCGCTAACCCTGCAAAGAGGAGCCTTGAAAGTGAACCGAGTGTTTTCACTCTTTTCTGCTGAATCACTGCTTGTCCCATGCGGTCGATCTTCGAATACATGCTCCAAAGATTGTAGAGACTAAACACAGTTCCTAGAGCCAGTCCTAAAAAGATAGCTTTGTAAGGAGTGACAGCATAACCGACGAAAAAAAGAGAGAGAAGATATAATGTGTACTTTATGTATTTGAAAAACACCGATTTGTACTCATTCATCATTGCCCGTCCCCTGAAAACTTCGATATTAAGCGGATCATCCCGTAAACACCTGTTCCAAGACCTAGAAACAACCCGATGATAAGGAAGATTGGAAATTCATTGCCGACTTTCTCGTCCAGCCATTTCCCTCCAAAAAGTCCAACTAAAATGCATCCAACAAGCTGAGAAAGAATGCCAGACATTAAAGCCATCGCTTTATAAGGGCGTTTCCCGTTGCTCATATCGTATGGACTCCTTCCTTCTGGAAATCTGGTAATAATTTTCTTGAAAACCCTTGTAAACACAAGAATGTAAACCTTACCATATTCCCTTTGTAAGAATACAATAGTGACATTTCTATGTCAACGACTTACGGGACGGTTTATTAAATAAATTGTGGAAATTTTGTGGCTTGTTTCAATGGTTTATTATTCACTTTGTTTACTACTTCTGCCTGCACTTTCCATATTCCTGAATAAATCACCCTATTTGATAAATACTTACATTAAATATATGGAAGGAGCTTGTTCGACATGAAACAAAAATTAATTCTTTTCTTCGCGTTGACTGGAATTTTAGTGACGGGCGGCTGCATGAACAATGACAAAAAGCCTACAGAAGAATCTACAGATATGAGAAATAATGTGGAAAAAGATCGTACCAAGCCATTGAACGTTCAGTATAATGACCAGACCCCGTCAGAAGATTTAAATTCATCTGTGACACAAAAAGACTATGCAAAATGGGGCAAGATGGCTCTGGCTGAGACGAGGAAAAAATATCCGAACAGCAGAGTAAGTGATTATCAGTACGATACACGGAACATCAGTCCGGACGGCACAATCTCGGATTACTTTGACTTCTTGTTGTATCAACAAGATAAGATGCACCTTGTAAAAGTTGGCGTAATGCATGATGACAACAAGCTTATTGATATGAAGTTTGAGGAAATGAATTAAATAAACGTTATGTGCGGGCTGACGGATGTCAGCCTTCTTTTTTCGGTTTTACGGTACGTGTTCTTTTATTTATTACACGTTCGCGCACTAGACCATGAGTTTCGCTCAGTTAAGCAGAGTTTTCGCTCAGTTTGATCTCCGTTCGCTCAATGGAGTCTGGTTTTCGCTCAGGATTACTTGCGTTTCGCTCACAACGAAGATTTAATCCTTTTTACGAACAAAAAAACTGCCCCGAAAGAGGGTTTACACCCGCGATCAAGTCAGTTTTTTATTTACTGCTTATTTAGTTCCGAATAAACGGTCTCCAGCATCGCCTAAACCTGGAACGATGTAGCCGTGGTCGTTTAATTTTTCATCAAGTGCTGCTAAGAAAATATCAACGTCTGGGTGCTCGTCTTGAATCACTTTAATACCTTCTGGAGCTGCCACTAAACACATAAGCTTAATATTTTTCGCGCCGCGCTTCTTGATTGATTCAATCGCTGCTGCTGCAGATCCACCTGTTGCAAGCATCGGGTCGATCACGATAAAATCACGCTCTTCTACATCAGAAGGAAGCTTCACATAGTATTCGATCGGTGTTAATGTTTCAGGATCACGGTAAAGCCCAACATGTCCAACTTTTGCTGCTGGAATAAGTTTAAGGATTCCGTCTACCATTCCAAGCCCTGCACGAAGGATCGGTACTAGCCCTAGTTTTTTCCCAGCGATCGTTTTCATAGTCGCTTCAGCAACCGGCGTTTTCACCGTTACCTCTTGCAATGGAAGATCACGTGTAATTTCAAAAGCCATAAGCCCCGCTACTTCATCAACAAGCTCACGAAATTCTTTCGTACCCGTACGTTCGTCACGGATGTATGTTAATTTATGCTGAATTAACGGATGATCAAGGACATATACCTCACTCATGTTTTAAGCACCTCTCCTTATGTAACATTTATTTTCGTTCAAAAAGCATCTCTAGCATTGTACAGAAAAACAACCTTCACTTCAAGGGAAATCAGCATAGAAACGATAGTTTTCTGCCTCCAAATTTTACATATAAACTCCTCTACTACTATTCCCTGAATTTAGAGGTGAAATCCTGAAAACTTTCGCTAAGCATCCTGCCTTATAGTACTCAAAAAAACTTTACTGTCCGCTTTTCCTGTTTTACTGTCCACTTCGGCATAAATACTGTCCACTTTCCGCTTTTTACTGTCCACTTCGTTTTCAGCACGCCAAAAAACACCTAGAAAATACATGTCCAAAACAAAAAGTATTGGCTAATCTAAGCCCAATACTTTTTCAAAAGTTTAACCTTCTATTATTCCGCTTTTCCGCTCCACTTAAAGAACACAGACGACAACACGATTGAAACGAGAGCAATAGAGCTTAACACCAAAACAGGCGTCCAGTTTTCCCAAAGTGGAGATGTGTTCCATGTTGCACGCAGCAATTCGATCACATAGTAAAGAGGTAGGATTTTTGCTATATATTGCAGAACGTCAGGCATCATCTCTAACGGGAATGTGGCTCCTGATAAAAACAGCATAAGGTTTAGAAAAAGCGAGCTGATCGCTGCTGCTGTTCCTACGTTTTTCGCTAGGGATGTTAAGAAGAGTGCGAACGGAAAGAAGGCAAGGATGCTTAGCAACAAAGCGACTAGCGTGCTTCCTAAATAGACAGGGGCATGAAGGTCAAACATGAGCGTTCCGAACACCACAAGAACAACTGCTGAAAAACTAAAAATCACCGTTCCTTGAATCGTGTGAGCAAAGAGAATCTTCCATGGAGCGAGTGGTGTTGATTGATATCTGCGAAGAACTCCAGTTTCCCTGTATCCTGTGAGGACCGTCCCCAATGTAAAAAAGGCGGTTGTTACGATATTTACCCCAATCCATGAGGGGATATAAAGACTCGCAAATGAAAAGCCTTCGGGAGCTTGGTTTTCAAACATCGAACCGAACAACCAAATCATGAGTACGGGGAACAGAAACGTCCAAAACACCTGCAGCTTATCTCGAAAAAACATCTTCGTCTCAAGCAGTGTTAGTTGCCATAGGGCTGTCATGCAGATTCCCCTCCTTTTAGATAGTGAACGAACAAGTCATCGAGTGTGCCTCTCTCAAATTTGTAATCCGAGATATGATAGTTTTCTTCATGTGCTGTTTTAAATAAGAAATAAGAGCAAAATTGAAGATCTTCGGTATAAATCTTGAACGCATCTAGCTCTTTATCATGTTCCACCTCTATGACACCGGCAATCTGATGAAGTAGAGCGACAGGAAAATCGGGACTTCGGAAACTGATGAAGTGAGAAGAGATATCCTCAACCAATCTGCTTGGTTCATCGAGTGCACGAAGTTCTCCGTTATAGATCATCGCGACCCTGTCACACAGTTTTTCCGCTTCCTCCATGTAATGTGTGGTTACTACAATCGTTGTGCCTCGATCTCTCAGCGAACGGATAATGTTCCACATCTCACGCCTTGCATGCGGATCGAGCCCCATGCTCGGCTCGTCTAAGAAGATGATCTCAGGTTCATGTAAAGTAGCTAGGGCCAATGTTAATCGCTGCTTTTGTCCACCGGAAAGATCATCAAAGTATGTATCCATCTTCTCCTCTAAACCGAGCAGCTTCAGCATCTCATCGCCTGTATTGCTTTTATTGTAGATCGCTGCAAATAATTTCAGCGCCTCTTTTACTTTCATCTTCTTTTGAATTGAAGTTGCTTGAAACTGAACACCAATGCGGTGATTCAACACCTTCCGATCTTTTTCAGGATTCATGCCTAAAATAGACACTTCACCGCTATCCTTTTTTCGAAGACCTTCCATGATCTCGATCGTGGTCGTCTTTCCAGCTCCGTTTGGTCCGATAATGCCAAAAATTTCACCCTTTTTAACAGAAAAAGAAAGATTGTTAACTGCTTTTTTTGTTCCGTAGGACTTGTTTAAAGCTTGAACGACAATTACGTTATCCACACACACCATTCCCTCTTTTCTTTTTTTTGTACACGTAGATGTATTATTCGAAAAAGCCGGAAATATACCTCTTTTTGTATCTCCCATTTATTACAAGTCTTTTTACCCTTGTTAATAACTAAATGGAAACGAAGGTTATTATCGTGAAATAATTATCGTATAGCATTTAACCCAAAAAAGAGAGATTTGTTCATGGAGAGGATGTAAAAAGTGGATACTAAGCTTAACAACAAAGAATACTTCAATGAGATTCACTTTTTGAGAGCTTTCGCGTGTATTGGTGTTTTATTGGTTCATGTATCGGCAACTTACTTTAATGAAGCCGATGGTGTGTGGAATTGGTTTACTTATTTCTTTAATCAGTTAGGCCGATTTGGAACACCTACGTTTGCTGTTATTAGTGGTTTTTTACTTTTTAATGGAGTAAATAAAAAAGGATTCTCTTTTAAACCTTTTATTACTTCACGTACAACTAAGATTATTATGCCTTTTGTAATTTGGAGCTTGTTCTATCAGTTTGTCACTGTATATTTTCTTGGAGGCACCATTCCAACAGATCCAAAAGTGCTTCTATACAACTTTACAATGGGAGAATCGTTCTACCATCTCTATTTTATGGCAATCGTTGTTCAGTTTTATGTTATGTTTCCAATCCTTCAATTCATTAGAAGCGGTATGGGCTGGTGGATCGGATTAATTGTTTCTGCGGCAATAAGTCTTTATTTTACAAATCTGATAGACGTACCATTTGCTTCTGGTATTATTGAAAAAGTTTTAATTGATAAGGTATTCGTGATGCATTGGATCTTTTATTTTGTCTTTGGAGGATTTCTAGCTCATTATTGGAAGCCGATTTCCGTTTGGGTAAAAAAACACTCTGTACTTCTTGCTTTAGGTGTTGTAATCGTCTATGTTGGAGCTTATTTAGAATACAAAATAGTAGGAAGCATTTCATCTAGAAGAGAGACAAATTTAATTAACATCCCAATTTTAAGTTTTGCAACGATTGGATTATATTTTTATTTAGTTAAATTAAACTGGATGAAAGTTTCATTACAAGTAATAGGAAAGTTGTCTATGGGCATCTATTTGATACACCCATTTACTTTAATACTGTTTACAAAAACATTACCACCAGAAGTATGGCAAACAAGATTTATGCCTATTATGTTCTTTGTTGTTCTGTTCACAACTATTTTCTTTGTTAAAATCATTCAGCAAGTACCCAAGCATCAATTTATTATCCCAGTACCAACTAAACGAAACAAAAACAAATCTGCAATACAAAGAAAACCAGTTTCTGCTTAAGAAACTGGTTTTTTTATTGCTATCCTATTCGTACAACTTATATTTTCCTGCTAGCTTCTCAACGCGTGATTCAGCATCCTTCAACACCGATTCGTCCTCGATGTTTTTCAATACAGACGCCATGATTGAAGCGATCTCGTCCATATCTTCTTCAACAAAACCACGTGATGTAACAGCAGCTGTTCCGATACGGATACCGCTCGTTACGAACGGGCTTTCTTTATCAAACGGAATCGTGTTCTTATTAACCGTGATTCCGATATCATCTAATGCTTTTTCAGCCACTTTTCCTGTTAGTGCAAGTTCACTCACATTGATCAGAATCAAGTGATTGTCTGTACCATCAGAAACGATAGTAATGCCTTCTTTTTTCAAAGATTCTGCTAAGCGCTTCGCGTTCTTCACGATCTGCTCAGCGTAGCTCTTGAACTCATCTGTTAACACTTCACCGAACGATACCGCTTTTGCTGCGATAACATGCATCAAAGGACCACCTTGGATGCCTGGGAAGATCGATTTATCAATTTTTTTCGCGAATTCTTCTTTACAAAGAATCATACCGCCACGAGGGCCGCGAAGTGTTTTATGTGTAGTCGTTGTTACAAAATCTGCATAAGGAACTGGATTTTGGTGAAGGCCTGCTGCCACTAAACCTGCGATATGGGCCATATCCACCATAAGGTAAGCTTCAACTTCATCAGCGATCTCGCGGAACTTTGCAAAATCAATCGCACGCGGATACGCGCTCGCTCCAGCTACGATCAGCTTCGGACGGTGCTCTAGTGCTTTTTGACGAACATCTTCGTAATCGATAACATTCTTCTTTGCATCTACGCCATATTCCACAAAGTTATATTGAATGCCAGAAAAGTTAACGGCACTTCCGTGTGTTAAGTGACCGCCATGAGAAAGGTTCATACCTAGAACGGTGTCGCCTTGCTCGAGAATCGTAAAGTATACAGCCATGTTTGCTTGTGCACCTGAGTGAGGTTGAACGTTAGCATGCTCAGCACCAAAGATTTGCTTGGCGCGGTCTCTTGCTAAGTTTTCAACAACATCCACATGTTCACATCCGCCATAATAGCGTTTGGACGGGTAGCCTTCTGCATATTTATTCGTAAGTACAGAGCCTTGCGCTTCCATTACGGCTTGACTTACAAAGTTTTCAGAAGCAATCAATTCAATTTTCGTACGCTGGCGGTGCAATTCATCCATGATGGATTGGTAGACTTCTTGATCAGCTGTTTTCAAATGGTTCAATTTCGCTTCCCCCTTACCTTATGTGAAAAATAATTATGATTGTAACATACCCCTCTATCTTACACGTTAAAGCTTTAAGTTGTAAGAGGAAATGCACAAGTGTGAAAATTCATTTTATTTGATAGGGATGAACATGGTATGATGATACATAATAGAGAGAAAGAGCTATTTATAAGGGGTGTTATCAACATGATGAAGAAGTGGTTTGGAGCGAGTCTCCTTATTTTTGTACTAGCTTTGGCTGGCTGTAGCGAAGAAAAAGCAAAGCCTGAAGCAAAGGAAAAAGTAGAAACACGAGATAACGAAGATCAAAGCACAACGGATGATCTTGCTGGTCAACAAGCTGAGATCATAAAGAACATGGAAGAAAAAGCTGTTCAGTTAGATCCAAAAGCACTTGAAGCAGACCCAAAAGCGTACGAAGAAAAAATCGTTAAAGCGACTGGAAAAGTGCTAACGGATAATGAAAAAGGAATGGGCGGAAGCTTTGAGTTCCAAGTTGGAGAAACCAAGTTTAGAGTGATGAACTTTACGATGGGCAGCGGCTTTGAAAAGGGTTCTGAGGTCACAGTATTCGGAAACGTTAAGACAGGTAAGGATGCTAAGACCGGACTTCCGCTGATCAACGCGACATATATCAACTAAGAAACAAAGAGCGGAATTATTTTCCGCTCTCTTTTTTATGCTTATTTTGAAATTCGTGAAGCGCTTTATATTGTGATTGCATCGTTTCAGATAGAGATTGATAAAGTTGGAACAGCTCTTCGTAGATTGTCTTGTGATCGGGATTAGGCGTGATTTCTTCGTACTGCTTCGTTTCAACAGGCGCTTCTTCTAGCGTTTTCGTTTCACCGATCGCGAATCGACCGAGCAAGACCGCACCTAAGCACGAGCTCTCCGTATGTTCAGGAATACTCACTTTTGTTTGAAAAATATCAGCTACTATCTGTTTCCAAAGCGGCGAGTTCGTAAAGCCTCCAGTTGCAAAGATCTTCACTTCCATGTCTGCCACTTGACCTTTTATTAGTGAGTACACGCTGAATAAGTTAAGAATCGTCCCTTCAAGCACAGCCCGCACCATATGATTATGATCATGGCGAAGTGTCAGCCCTATAAACGATGCTTTTGCCTGTGCATCCCATAATGGTGCTCGTTCTCCTGTCAGATAAGGCAGGAATACTAAGCCTTCTGCACCAGGCTGTATCTGTTCGGCATCTCTAGACAGCTTTTCATGGACCGCACTGTCACTGTCTTTTTGCAAGATATCATGAATCCATTGAAACGCGATTCCACCGTTGTTAACCGGTCCGCCTGATACCCAATGATTTTCCGTGAGCGGATAACAGAACGTGCGGCCATCTGTATCAAGTATTGGTGTAGCTGAAGTAGTTCGAATCGCACCGCTCGTACCTATCGTTACCGCAACATCTCCAGGTGAGATCGCGCCGACACCAAGGTTAGACAACGGACCGTCCGTTGCACCGATCACCACTTTTACAGAGGAATCGAGACCCGATTTCTTCGTGAGAACGTCAGATAATTGCTCCCAATAATACGTCGATGGTTGCAGTGTCGGAAGTTTTTCTGGAGTGACATCTGCAAGTTTCAGCGCTTCTTCATCCCACGTTTTTGTATGCATGTTCCAAAGGCTTGTCGCTGCGGCTGATGCGTGATCTGTCTTCCACTCACCGAACCAACGGAACAGTATGTAATCTTTAATGCCAACAAATCTTGCTGCTTTCTGAAAAATATCGGGACAATCATTTTTTAACCACTGCAATTTAAAAAGAGGTGTCATCGGATGCTGCGGGACACCGGTCCGTTTATAAAGTTCAACTGCTTCATCACCGTAATCTGATTTATAAGCTGCTACGTATGGTTCACTTCGAATATCAGCCCATGTGATGCTGTTTGTAAGGGGTGTCCCATCAGAATCCACTGCAATTAATGAATGCATGGCTGTGCTAAAAGAAATGAAGCCGATTCTTTCCGCGAGATCTCCACTTTTTCGCACTGTTTCTCTTAGCGATTCATTCACTGCTTCATAAATTTCATCCGGCTTCTGCTCGGCAGCTCCTGGTTCTTCCGACAGCATCGGGTAATTTTTTGAATGATGTGCGACAGCCGCTCCTTTTTCATCAAAAAGAACAACCTTCGTACTTGTTGTACCAATATCTATTCCGATCGCATAATTTCTCAAGATCTCTTTCTCCTTTCACATAAAAAAGGAAGCAAACATAGTATGCCCTTCCTAAACAATGCCCGATTCTACTTTGTCTCATTCATCATACTATTCAGACCAGAAAGAATCACTTAATATAGATGTAAAATGAATGCTTCTTTTGTTAAGGAAACCAGATTAGAGGAGATGGATAACGATGAATAGTTTTAAAATTCGTCCAGTTGATTTAGAGGATGTAGATCAGTTAAAGGGTATGATGCATCGTTACATTGTTGATTTTTATAAAGGAAAAACTCCTGAGGGATCAAAGTTGGAGGATCATATCAAGCATCTGCTATCTTCAGATGAAGCAGGAACTCAATTTGTTGCTGAGACAGAGGATGGCCGATTAGCGGGATTCGCAACCCTCTACTTTTCGTTCAGTACGACCCGGCTGCAGAAAATCGCCATATTGAACGATCTTTTTGTAGATGCTGAATTCCGTGGTGCTGGTTTAGGAGAAAAACTGTTTTTGCATGTGCTGGAATACACGAAAAAGGAAGGCTACGCGTACATGTCTTGGCAAACTGCGATTGATAATACGTCTGCACAAGCTCTTTACAAGAAGATGGGCGGAAAAAACATCAATTCAGAGTGGATTCATTACGAGATTGAACACAACTAATAAGAATGAATCCACGAGTTTTGGCTTGGAATCCACAAGTTTGGGTGTTTTATCCACGAGTTTTGCCTCTGAATCCACAAGTTTTGTGAGTTTATCCGCGAGTCTACAATCCTCGACACGTTACGACAACCTGTCATCGTTGCAAGGCACGACCACAATAGAAAAAAGCCCTCACCAGGAGGGCTTTCCACGATTTAAAAACACCGTATGTCTTCTTTACTCGGATACACCGCGCGTTCGCCGCCGATCAACTTCGGACGTGTCTTTGCCAACGTCACGTGTGCGGCGCCGACCTTTTTCACTTCACTGCGAACCGGCACGGCTACATGCTTCAAGTGCATGCCGATAAAGGTGTCACCGATGTCGATGCCTGCGTCGGCTTTAATATATTCAACGATCACGGGTTCATTCATATGGTGGTAAGCATGTGTGGCCAACGCACCTCCAGCTGATCGCGCTGGAACGACCCGCACTTCTTCATAGCCTCGTCGTTCTGCTTCTTCGCGCTCGATGACAAGCGCACGGTTCAAGTGTTCACAGCATTGCACGGCTAGTGCCACGCCTGTTTCCTCTTGAAACGCTAAGATACCACGGTAAAGTGCACCCGCTGTATCCATCGTGCCTGATGTGCCAATTCGTTCACCAATTACTTCGCTCGTGCTTGCGCCTACTACTAATAATTGTGAAGGTCTTAATTGTGCATGCTTTTGCAGATCTTGCAAAACACTCAGGACTTGGTCTTGAATTTGTTGGAGCTCATCGCTCATGAGATGGTCTTCCCTTCATTTTATAGGTTTATAGCTTTATTGCTATTGGCCTTCATATTGAGAGATTTTATCTACACGGCGACCGTGACGTCCGCCTTCATATTCTGTCGTCAGCCATACTTTTGCGATTTCGAGTGCGAGACCTGGCCCGATGACACGTTCACCCATTGCAAGTACATTGCTGTCATTATGCTGTCTTGTAGCTTTTGCGCTGAATAGATCATGAACAAGCGCACAGCGGATTCCTTTGACTTTGTTCGCTGCGATGCTCATTCCAATGCCCGTACCGCAGATTAGAATTCCGCGATCAGCTTCACCGTTGGCTACTTTTTCTGCTACAGGAATCGCATAGTCTGGGTAGTCTACAGATGTGTCGCATTCACAGCCAACATCCTCCACTTGCATACCCAGTTCTTCAATCATGCTGATTATTTCTTTTCTTAATTCAACTCCGGCGTGATCTGATCCAATTGCTACTTTCATGTTGTGTGCACCTGCTCTCTCATACTTTTTTTCATTATATGCTGTCCCCATTCCCTATTCAATGTCACTCCTAGGCAATTTAGGACAGCCTTACCTCATTTTGTCTTACTACTTCTTGCTATCGTCTTTTTTCATTAGTTTTTCAATAAGCGCTTCAATCTCATCTCTTGTTTCTTGGTAAAGATGAAGCGGTCCACCGAAAGGATCTGTAATGTCTATAGAAGGTACTTCACTTTCTAGCTTCATCCTTCTTTCAACGAGCGGCCGAACTTCCCTTTCAAACGCCTGTCTCACTTCTTCATCTGCAGAATCCTTTGACATGTATTGAAGCTTCAGCATCTCGATCTCTGTATAGAGCTCATAGATCTCTTCAATCTTCTTCTGCTCATCGTCGTCAAGAACATACTCTTTTAATGTGTACGTCTTATTCACCGCATCTGGCCAACGTCCGACGAGCGCATGCTTGTGGCTCTCGGTCATCGTTAAGATAAGATCTGCCCACTCGATCAAATAATTGGACACGCCTTGTGACTGATGACTTTCTTTAATACTTCTTTCTGAAAGAGCTTGTGTCGCGTTCGAACTCATCACGGCACCGTTTCCAGCAAATACACCAGCTGATTTAACGTTGAACTTACCTTTTCCTTTTTTGCGTAAAATGGCCTCAGCCATCGGACTGCGACACGTATTGCCTGTACAAATAAATAAAACATTCATGGTGAATTCACCTCATATTCTATCTTTCCCTATTTTTCTATAGGTTAACGCTCTTATTAGTAAGTATATCATCGGATTAGTGAATAAAAAATATAGGATGTTGCTTCGTTTTTTATTTTTCAGTTTCACTATCAGTAACAAGATCATAGGTGAATGAGCTTAAAAGATTCACTTTTTACTTTCAATACGGACAAGTGGTGGTATATTACTTTTTGACTTCTTTGACAAGTTGATAGGAACGCAAGGTGCGAGACTCCTGGGGGACAAGTGGGACAGATGAGACCCTTAAGGGCGCAAAGCGGCAAGGGGCTCACCGCCCGCCCCCCGGAAAGCGAGCATCCTGGAGTGGAGATCAACCGCTTCCAACTACACATATAGCAGAATATTTTAAAACGGAAACAAGATCTTCACCCCAAAAGCTAGCAAGATGCAGCCGCCGAACGCTTCTCCATACGACCCGAGCCACTTCTGCACTTTTTTTCCCATCATCAACCCTGCCCAGGTTAAGATCATGCTCATCATTCCGAACATCACAATGGTGAGCCATGTTTTTGCTCCATAGATCCCTAAAGATAATCCAACTGAAAAACTATCTAACGAAGCACTCAACGCAAAGACGAATAGACCAAACCCAACCGGACGCACGAACGGTTCATCATCATTCGAAAAGGACGACCGAATCATTGTAACACCTAGGATAACGAGCAAAATCCCACCGATAATGGCTGCGATACCTCCAAAATGCACAGAGATCTGTTTACCGATCGACATTCCAGCGAGCGGCATGAGCATATGAAAAAGCCCTATCGTTATTCCTATTTTCATAATTTGTTTGAATCGAAGTGATAACATCCCCATCCCTAGGCCGATCGAAAAAGCGTCCATACCTAGCGCAACAGACATAAACAAAAGTGTCATCCATTCTCCCATGGTTGCCAAATAGTTCCCACTCCCTTAACCATCATACTTTCAGACTATGCATGTCTACTTTTAAAAAGACTAAAAAACAAACAAGCTGTTGAGCGGATGAAAAAATGAACTCTTTACCGCTTTAGAGGAAGGGATAATGTGATTTATATCGTATATAAAAGGAAGTGAATCTGTACGTAAAGGAGAGGAACAAGCATGGTCCATAACGCATCGGCCATTACGAAAAATGAAAAAGACATGTGGCGATCGTCACCATTCCCGACTGGCCTTTCACGCCAAAAAAGCATGACTTTTCGATGTATGAAGCATAATGAAGATCTCATTATGACCGAGAGCGAAGGTGAACTGTTTGACTTGTTTGGCCTCAAACGAGAAAACGTACTGCAAAAGAGAATAGAAGACATCTTTCCTAAAGAGATGGCAGACTTTAAAAAAGAAATGTACGAAAGAGCACTAAACGGAGAGAGCCTTACGTACGAATCTGAGCTGAACGGCATTCCTTTTCTAGCAGCGATCGGACCTATTTATAAAAGCGATGGTACCGTTTCTGAGGTTTATGGATTCTGTGTCGATCTGACAGAGAGAGTATCTGTTGAGACTCAGCTCGCCGAAAGTGAACAGCGTTTTCGATCCTTGATGGATCATAACATCGATGCTCTTTTTTCACTGGACCTCGAAGGCAAGTTTACGACGGTCAATAAAGCGTGTACGACATTGAGCGGTTATAGTGAGACGGAGCTTTTGAACATGACTTTTAATCCGTTCATGATGCCTGACCGAAGAGCCGCTGCGATCGATCAGTTTAAGGATGCGCTAAACGGCCAATCCAAAATGTATGAAACGCGAATTCAGCAAAAGAACGGTGGAACGCGTCAGATCATGTTCACCCTTACTCCGATCATCGTGCTCAATAAAGTTCTCGGTGTTTTCGGGATCGCTAAAGACGTAACCGCAAAGCGAGAATCAGAAAAAGAACTTCGAGAAACAAAGGATCTGCTGGAATCTGTTATCTATCATTCTAGTGATGCGATTTCGGTCGTCCACTTAACCGACTACTCTGTAAAAGTGAACCCGGCGTTTGAATTTATATACGGATGGTCTCAAGACGAGCTCAACAACCTGACTTCACACATCCTTCCCGTAGTACCTGAAGATAAAGAAGCTGAATCCGAAAGACTGATGACGATCGTCAAGCATGGAGGATATGTAAAAGGTGTAGAGACTATACGATTGACGAAGTGTGGCAAACGATTAAATGTAAGCCTTTCCTTAAGCCCCATTTATGGCGAAAACGGTGAAGTCGTCGCACTTTCTGCGATCTCAAGAGATATTACGGATAAAAAATTAAAAGAAAAAGCGTTGAAAGAAAGCGAAGAAAAGTATCGGATCATTGCAGAGAACACGACTGATCTAGTAGGTGTCGTTGACCTAGAAGGAAACGTCAAATATGTATCTCCTTCAAATCGTCTCTTACTGGGTTTTGATCCCTCACTTTATGATGGAAAAAAGATTCAAGGATTCTTTCATTCAGATGACCGGGCAAAAGTAAGAATGGCGATGAACGAGATGGTTCAAACTCAAAAGCCTGTGAAGTTTGAAGTTCGATGCAAGCACGCACACGGACACTGGGTAACCCTTGAAGCAAACGCGACCCCTATCGCAAACGATTCTGATCAGCCTGACTCGTTCGTTGTTGTTGCACGCGACCTAACCGAACGAAAAAAGACAGAAGAAATGCTAAGAAAGTCTGACAAGCTCTCTGTACTCGGCCAGCTTGCCGCAGGTGTTGCGCATGAGATCCGCAACCCGCTCACCTCGATTCGCGGTTTTTTACAGCTTCTGCAGTCTAGAGCATCAGAGAACGAGGACTATTACGAGATCATGCTTTCAGAGATCGATCGAATCAACAGCATCGTCGGAGAGTTTATGTTACTCGCCAAACCGCAAGCGATGAACTTTACACAAACAGACCTTCGCCAATTGTTGCGACACGTTATATCGATTCTTGATACACAGGCGATTTTAACGAATGTCCAGATCTATTTCGAGAGTGAACCAGATCTGCCCGAAATATGGTGTGTTGACAATCAGATCAAGCAAGTATTTGTGAACATGCTAAAAAACGCGATCGAAGCGATGCCAACCGGCGGCTCTGTACATATTCATTTAAAAAGAGAAGGCGGATATGTAGTCGCTTCTTTCATCGACCATGGCTGTGGAATTTCAGAAGAACGCTTGCCAACGTTGGGTGAACCGTTTTATACCACAAAGGAAAAAGGTACCGGCCTCGGCCTCATGATTTGTTACAAGATCGTAGAGAACCACCACGGTAAAATCTTGATCAACAGCAAGATTGATGAAGGAACGACCTTCTCGATCCTGCTTCCGATCGATAAAAACAAGCCAGCGTCTTAAGTCGACGCTGGCTTGTTTTTTTGTATTTGGACGCTTGGTGTAGCCTCTATTTGTCGAAAATCGGATAAAAATTTTTATCTACGGATATATTGCTTTTATTTACGGATATATTTGGGATTACCTCGTAATTATTATGAATTACCTCGTAATTATCTTTAAAAGAGGCATTCAGAATACGTTGAAGTTAGTGTCGCTGCCTTACTTTTGGTACTTATTAGTTTTTTGAACAAAAAAAGCTCTGATTCAATCAATAAACATTGAATCAGAGCCATAATTCTACTCTTTAATGATATTTCCACCGGCCGATTTTTCAAGTCTGTTCATAATCGCGACTCCAACGCCTGTTTTCGGAAAAACCTCTCCGAAAATCTGATCTACACCCGCTTCGTTAAATGCTCGTAACGCTTCGTATAGATGTTGAGCCACCGTTTCAGGATTGGAACGATTGCCAGCTGGAATTACACTATCCGCTTTATAAACACCAGCTCTTTCTTCTGTCGTCAGAATTCCAATCCGTTTTCCTGCTTCGCGTTCTTTATCCACAAGTTTCTGCAAAAACTCCTGGCTTCCATCCACAAGAACGAACGGTGCGTCAGGTGCATAGTGTGTATATTTCATACCTGGCGATTTAGGCGCATGCTTTTCGTTCTCTATTCCCGGATCAACAGCGACACGACCTGCACCCACTACTTTTTCAAGCTTTTCTAACGTTATTCCGCCAGGTCTTAAAATCGTGACAAGGTCATCTGTACATTCCACGACCGTAGATTCTACGCCCACACCTGTTGAACCGCCATCTACAATTCCCGGAATCCTACCCTTCAGATCTTCATATACATGCTGAGCTGAAGTGGGGCTTGGTTTTCCAGAAAGGTTCGCGCTTGGTGCTGCAAGTGGAACATCTGAAGCTGCGATGACAGCGAGCGCAATCTCGTGGTCCGGCATCCTTACAGCAACTGTGGATAACCCAGCGGTTACTCGTTCACTAACGCTTTCTCCTTTTGGTAATACAATCGTTAAAGGTCCCGGCCAAAAAGCGTCCATCAATTTCTGAGCGGTATGTGAAACAGAAGAAACGAGACCTTCCAGTTGCGAGTTATCAGAGATATGAACGATCAGAGGGTTATCACTCGGTCTTCCCTTCGCTTCAAAAATGCGTTTGATGGCGTCGTCGCTTCTCGCATTTCCAGCCAATCCGTAGACCGTTTCTGTTGGGATAGCGACTACTTCGTTCTTATTTATCCACAGGGAAGCTTGAATAATATGTGGATGATTTACTAAAGATTTTTCTGTTTTATCCACAGGCCAGCGTTCCGTTTGGAATGATTTCATATGATAAATCCTTTCTATTACTCAGGCCGACATGATATGAAAAGGTCGATTACAAAACTTTTATATCCACAGAGTTATACACAATTTGTCGGAAATTGTGGACAACTTGTTGACAAACACTTGTTAATCCAGTGCATATGCTAAAAGTTCTGCTCCTGATGTTGCGTTATTTTTTATATGATCCGCACTCTCAATGTGTGGAGGCACTTTATCTTTAGGAATCGTTTTAAAAGAAAGTTGCTCAAACATGTGCACAGCTTTCGTAAGTAAATAAAGGGTTTCGACTCCTTTATCTTTTGAGTATACCAAAATTTTATCAATGAGTTTAAGCAGAAGCGTCTCTGAGGAATATTTCTGCTTCAGTACGAAAGAACGGAGCAAGCCGTCGTTTCCGATTCTCTCCAAACCTACCGTACCGATCGTCTCACCCTGATCGTTTACAACCACTAAATAATTTTCGATGCTGTCTTTGATCCCTTCAGACTGAAGTCCAGCTTTTCCGACTAGCTGTAACAGATCTTTTGCTTCGTGTTGCATAGCCTGCCTTAAAATAATCGTCATCACTAACTCCCCTATTCCTATATAATTTCAGCCTTCATTCAGCTGTTTTTCACCTTCATCGCAAAAATCATTTTAAAAAAGAAGGCTAACCACCACTCGGTCACCTTCTTCATTTTCTATAATCTATGAAAATAGGGAGGAAAATATGCACATTTTACGAGAATAAGGAACCTACAAAGCTGAAGAGGCTATCAAATAGTTCTACCACAAAGAATTTCGTCTCGATTTCCTCAGCTTCATCTGCTTGAACCGCTTCATCCGCACCTGCATCAGCAGCCGTATCCACTACCTCACCTTTGCCACCTTTGTTCTCTTTTACAGCATCGCCATTTTCAAAATCTAGGAAGCATAATGGCGGGAAAAGTACACACCACCAGTTCTTCCCTTCACCTTCACCAAGTGTGATCAGTACTGCTTCATATTGTCCTGCCGGATAGATGAAATCGCCATACATTTTAGTAGGGAAAGCTACTTTGTTTAATTCTACAGAAAACGTCTTCTCAAGCCCTGCTTCATCCAGCTTACTTTGAACGATCTTTTCAATCGTTGGCAGTTGTTTACGAATGATCTCACGTGCTTCAGAAATCGTAGATAACTCATCCACCCAAGTTGTAATCTGGGCGTTCACTTCGTCACGGATCTCGCGCTTCAGCTTTTGGTCAGCATCCGTATTGCTGTTTGCTAGAATGCGAAGTCTGATCGACTCTTCCGGTATTTTAACAGAGGCGTTCATTGTTGCGTTCGCCACCTTGGTTTGTGTTTCAAAGAATAAGAACATCACCGCTAAAGAGATAAGGACTAGAATAAAGAAATGATTGCGCTTTTTCATTGTTTTTTCCTCCCCCGTCGTATCTAACCACAGTTTGGACACGGTGGGATTTTTTCATACTAGTAATCTAGTAAATTTCGTTCTGTATGATTCGACAAAAACACTTCTGCTAGTGCTTTGTCGTGATGAAAGTGGTTGATTTCCGTTACAGGATGCTCGCTTTCCGGGGGGCGTGCGGTGAGCCACCTAGCGCTCTGCACTGTTAGGTGTCTCACCTGTCCCGCTGATCCCCCAGGAGTCTCGCACCTTTCACTTCAATCAACTTTTCAAAGATGCGGGAGAGTAAGATCTGAAGAAAGTCTTTTTAAACACAACCAAACAAGAGAAATATTTACCAACTTGCATGCTGGTTCTTTTTCTGTTAACTTAAATGTGTAAACGGTTACATATTTGTTTTAGAGGAGGCGGAAATTTGGTTACTATTCGTGATGTGGCAAAGAAATCAGGTGTATCGGTTGCGACGGTATCTCGCGTTTTGAATGCGAATGGATACGTTCATGAAGATACGCGTAAAAAAGTGATGGCTGCTGTTGCTGAGCTGAAGTATAGCCCAAACGAAGTCGCCCGTTCCCTCTATAAAAAGAAATCCAAACTGGTCGGCTTATTGCTGCCGGACATCACGAACCCCTTCTTTCCACAGCTGGCAAGAGGTGTGGAAGATGAGATGCAAAAAGGCGGTTATCGTATTCTTTTTGGAAACAGTGATGAGAATGCGGAAAAAGAGCTCGATTATTTGAACACGTTTACTCAGAACAATGTAGTCGGCATCATCTCAGCCACCAACAATAAAGCAAAGAACAACTATAAAAACCTGTCCATTCCCGTAGTCTTTCTAGACCGAACTTCAAGTGATTATCCATCGGTCTATGCGGATGGAAAAGAAGGCGGAAGAATAGCTGCAGAAGAGATCGTAAAAAGAGGCAGCAAGCGGATCACGATTTTAAAAGGTCCCGCGCATATCCAGCCAGCCCAAGACCGTTTTCAAGGCGCGTTAGAAGTGTTAAGTCAATCGAACATTGATTTTCATGTGATGTCGACGACTTCTTTTGCATTTGAAGATGCAGAGAAATGGGCGAAAGAACTTTTTGCAACGTATCCTGATACAGATGGTGTGTTAGCGAGCAATGATATTGTGGCCACAGCCGTCTTACATGAAGCTCTTCGTCTCGGAAAATCAATTCCAGAACAACTGCAGATTATTGGGTTTGACGATATTCCGCAAAGTAGTTTGTTGTTCCCTTCCCTTTCTACCATCCGCCAACCGGCTTATGAGATGGGAAAAGAAGCGGCACAGCTGCTTGTGAAGATTATCAATCAAGAAAAGATTCATCAACAGCAAGTTCAACTGCCTGTTACATTTATAGATCGAAACACAACAAGAAAGGTTGATACAAATGGTTAAAATTGTAGTCATCGGAAGTTCTTCGATGGACCTCGTCGTGACATCTGATCAACGTCCAGGAGCGGGAGAAACTGTTTTGGGACGTTCGTTTAAAACCGTACCCGGAGGAAAAGGAGCGAACCAAGCAGTCGCGGCTGCTCGTCTTGGTGCAGAGGTTTACATGATCGGATGTGTTGGTGACGATCATTATGGAACAGCGATTCTAGAAAATTTTAAACAAAACGGTGTTGATGTAACGAATGTGGAACCGGTTACAGATACAGAGAGCGGTACGGCTCATATCATTTTAGCTGAAGGTGATAACAGCATCGTCGTTGTCAAAGGTGCGAACGATCATGTGACTCCCCATTATGTAAAAAAATCAGAAGCACTCATCAAACAAGCGGATATGGTGCTCATTCAACAAGAGATTCCGGAAGAAACGGTTGAATATGTAAGTGAGCTTTGCAAGGAACTTGATGTTCCGTTGTTATTGAATCCAGCACCTGCTCGCCAACTCTCTAAAGAAGTGATCGACTCCGCAAGCTATATTACACCGAACGAACATGAAGCTGCTGTTCTTTTCGATGGACTGTCAACAGAGGCTGCACTGAAACAATATCCGAACAAAGTATTTATTACAGAGGGAAAAGAAGGCGCTCGTTATTTTGATGGTAAAAAAGAGATCACCGTTCCTTCTTACACAGTAGAGGCGATAGATACGACAGGTGCTGGAGATACATTCAATGCGGCATTAGCCGTTGCATTAGCAGAAGGAAAAAGCATCTCTGAAAGTTTGCAGTTCGCCAACCGAGCCGCTTCCCTATCCGTTACAAAGTTCGGTGCTCAAGGCGGCATGCCGAATCGATCGGAAGTGGAGGCATCTCTATGAAACGACACGGCATCTTAAACAGTCATATCTCTAAAGTATTAAGTGACCTCGGACACACCGATCTTATCGTGATCGCTGATGCTGGCCTTCCGATTCCTAGCGATGTTCCGCGGATCGATCTCGCACTTACGCTTGGGGTACCGAGCTTCTCGGATGTTGTTTCTGCTGTATCAGAGGATATGGTCGTGGAACAAGTGATACTTGCGAGTGAGATTAAAGAGAAAAACGAAAAGACTTTAACGTTTATGAACGAGACGTTTTCTGAATCTGAACAAAAGTTCGTTTCTCATGAAGCGTTTAAACAATTAACAAAGCAGGCGAAAGTAGTCATTCGAACTGGTGAAGTCACTCCGTATGCGAACTGTATCCTGCAAGCAGGTGTAATCTTCTAAAAAGAGGTGATCGTGTTGCACATTCAAATGAACGACATATATAAAGCATTTGGTGCCAATCAAGTCTTATCAGGTGTTGACTTCGACCTTCAATCAGGCGAAGTGCACGCCTTAATGGGTGAAAACGGCGCTGGAAAATCAACGTTGATGAACATTTTAACCGGTCTTCATAAACGAGATTCAGGAACCATTCGAATCGATGGACAAGAACGATATTTTGATAACCCGAAAGAAGCCGAGAAGCACGGGGTCGCGTTCATCCACCAAGAATTGAACGTATGGCCTGACATGACCGTGCTTGATAACCTTTTTATCGGAAAAGAGCTGCGGTCACCGTTCGGTCTATTAAAAACAAAAGAAATGAAAGCGTTGGCAAAAAAGCAATTTGAAAAGTTAGCCGTTACCATTCCACTTGAAAAAGACGCTGGACTCTGTTCAGTTGGTGAACAGCAGATGATCGAGATCGCGAAGGCGCTTATGACAAACGCCAAAATCATCATTATGGACGAGCCGACCGCTGCCCTTACAGAGCGTGAGATCGAGAAATTGTTTGACGTGATCAACGCTCTACGAAAAGAAGGTGTATCGATCGTTTACATCTCACACCGCATGGAAGAGATCTTCGCGATCTGTGACCGTATTACGGTGATGAGAGATGGTAGAACGGTTGATACGAAAGCGATCTCAGAGACTAGCTTTGATGAAGTGGTACGAAAGATGGTCGGTCGCGAGCTTACAGATCGCTTTCCAGAGCGAAATCCACAAGTTGGTGAGACCGTTTTAGAAGTAAAGAACGCGACAAGAAATGGAATCTTTGAAAATATTAATTTCTCTGTAAGAGCCGGTGAGATCGTTGGCGTTTCAGGACTTATGGGTGCAGGTCGTACGGAGATCATGCGCGCATTATTCGGTCTCGATCAGCTTGATTCGGGCGAGATCTGGGTTGGCGGTCAGAAGGTTTCTATTAAAAACCCTTACGAAGCCGTAAAACGCGGAATCGGTTTTATCACAGAAGATAGAAAGAACGAAGGCTTGGTGCTCGATTTTTCGATACGTGAAAACATGGCACTGCCGAACTTACGAAGTTTTTCTAAAAATGGCGTGATCGATTATAAAACAGAGTCTGACTTTGTTGACATGCTCATCAAACGTTTACAGATCAAGACCGAATCGAGCGAAACAAACGCCAAGAACCTTTCCGGAGGTAACCAGCAAAAAGTTGTAATAGCAAAATGGGTTGGAATCGGACCTAAAGTATTGATATTGGACGAGCCAACAAGAGGTGTTGATGTTGGTGCCAAGCGTGAGATCTATCAGTTGATGAACGAACTCACCGATCGAGGTGTAGCGATTATTATGGTCTCGTCAGAACTTCCAGAAGTTCTTGGCATGAGTGATCGCATTCTTGTCGTTCACGAAGGACAGATCAGTGGTGAGCTCACGAAGACTGAAGCCACGCAAGAAAGAATTATGACATATGCAACGGGAGGACAATAAAATGAAAACGTCACCGGCTAAAGTAAATCATGTAGAAAATTTGATGCAGAAACTTGGACCTCTATTAGGACTGTTGATTCTCGTAACGATCGTCTCAATCCTTAATCCTAGTTTTCTAGAACCCCTTAACTTATTAAACTTGCTGCGCCAAGTCGCAATTAACGCATTGATCGCCTTTGGTATGACATTCGTTATTCTAACAGGCGGAATCGACTTATCTGTTGGTGCCATTCTCGCGTTGTCGAGTGCATTGATGGCAGGTATGATCGTATCCGGCGTCGATCCGATGCTAGCAATCTTGATCGGATGTTTGCTAGGTGCTGTAATGGGTGCGATCAACGGCCTTTTGATCACAAAAGGAAAAATGGCTCCTTTTATCGCTACACTCGCAACGATGACCATTTTCCGTGGATTAACGTTAGTGTATACAGACGGAAATCCGATTACGGGTCTAGGCGAAAGCTATATGTTCCAACTGTTTGGACGAGGTTATTTCTTAGGTATTCCGGTACCAGCGATCACGATGATGCTTGCATTTGCAGCGTTTTGGGTGATCCTTCATAAAACACCGTTCGGACGAAAAACGTATGCGATCGGCGGAAACGAAAAAGCTGCGATCATCTCAGGAATCAAAGTAACAAAAGTAAAAGTTATGATCTATTCCCTAGCAGGGCTATTAGCAGCACTAGCTGGAGCGATTCTTACTTCACGTCTTAACTCTGCTCAACCGACTGCCGGTACATCGTATGAACTCGACGCGATCGCAGCTGTTGTTCTCGGTGGAACAAGCTTATCAGGTGGACGCGGACTGATCGTCGGAACATTGATCGGTGCATTGATTATCGGAACGTTGAACAACGGTTTGAACTTGTTAGGTGTATCATCATTCTTCCAAATGGTCGTAAAAGGGATTGTTATTCTAATCGCGGTATTAATCGACCGTAAAAAAGCAGCTTAGGAGGGTTTCTAAATGAAAAAAGCATTATTACTCATCATGTCTTTATCTATTTTCTTATTAGGTGCCTGTTCATTAGAGCCCCCTTCATGGGCAAAACCGGCTAAAAAAGGTGACGGAGAAAAGATTAAAATCGGTCTATCCGTTTCAACGCTTAACAATCCGTTCTTCGTATCGATGAAAAACGGCGTGATCGATGAAGCGAGAAAGCAAGGTGCAGAAGTGATTGTTGTCGATGCACAGAATGATTCTGCGAAACAAGTAAACGATGTAGAAGATCTTTTGCAGCAAGGCATTGACGCTCTGTTGATCAATCCAACCGATTCTGCAGCAATCTCCACTGCTGTTCAATCTGCAAACAACCTTGATGTTCCGGTTGTCACACTAGACCGTTCAACAGATAAAGGAGATGTCTCCACTCTTGTTGCCTCAGATAATGTAAAAGGCGGCCAGATGGCGGGTGACTTTATCGTGAAGCAGCTTGGTGAAGGTGCAAAAGTAGCTGAACTAGAAGGTGTACCAGGCGCTTCTGCAACACGTGAGCGCGGAAAAGGGTTTCACAATGTAGCGGATCAAAAGTTAGATATTGTTGCCAAACAAACGGCTGACTTTGATCGAACAAAAGGATTAAATGTTATGGAGAACGTTCTACAAGGAAATCCAGATATTAAAGCCGTATTCGCTCATAACGATGAGATGGCGCTAGGCGCACTTCAAGCGATCAACAGCTCTGGTCGAGATGTGCTTGTAGTCGGCTTTGACGGAAATGAAGATGCGATCAATGCTGTAAAAGAAGGAAAGCTTGCAGCAACCGTTGCACAGCAGCCTGACCTGATCGGTGAACTTGCAGTGAAAGCCGCATCCGACGTACTAGCAGGAAAGAAAGTAGAAAAGAAAATTGCAGCACCACTTAAGTTGATGGTGAAAGAGTAAGAGCTAGGTGAAGAGGAGAAATAATAATAGAAAGAAAGAATGAAGTTAGAAAAGGCCGACTGGGTGTAAGCGAAACATGCTTGGACTCAGTCAGCCTTTGAATTGTGTGTAAATTGTTTGGGGTCTGACCCGGGGTCAGACCCCATTTCCCACGTTATTTCCCGAGGATGGCGAACACCATGCGATCCTTGCCGCTGATGTCTTCCTTTACATACACATCCGCACCAGGGAACGTGACACGAAGCATGCCAGCTACCGTCTCGCCCTGCCCTGCTCCTACTTCAAAGCCTACAATCGCTTTTTCTTTCAGAACGAGCGGTAATTCTTCCATAAATCGTCGATAGAACACATAGCCGTCTTCCCCGCCGCTTAGTGCTCTCATCGGTTCACGGTCTTTTACGATCGTTTCAAGGACGGCGATCTCATGATCAGGAATGTACGGCGGATTCGATACGACTACATCAAGTTTTTTCCCTTTAGCGATAAATGGCTGTAAAAGGTCTCCGTGCAGGAATGTAACCTCTGCACCAAGTCGATCTGCGTTTCCTTTCGCTACCTCAATCGATTCCTCTGCAATATCAACCGTGTATACGTTTAGTCGATTATTTTCCAATGCTAATGAAATCGAAATGGCTCCGCTTCCTGTTCCGATATCTGCAACTGCAACAGTCTCATCCTCACGAAAATGTTCAGAGATCAGCGTTAGGATGTGTTCGACCAACTCTTCTGTTTCTGGTCTTGGAATTAATACTTCTTCGTTCACAGAGAACGTCCGACCGTAAAATTCTTCTTTACCGATAATATATTGAACAGGCTCTCCTTCAACGTGGCGAGCGACCACAGATTTAAGCTGCGCTTCATTCTCCTCACTCATCACATCATGAAGGCGCATAAGCATCTCTGTTCGGTTCACATCCCCTAACACATGTCTCATCAAAATTTCTGCAGCAAAACTTTCACGTCCGTTTTCAGCTAAAAAAGAAGAAGCCCACGCGAGGGCTTCATGAACTTTTGTACTCATTTTACGCGTCCGCCTGAGCTTTCATCTTGCTTGTTTGATCTTCTGTAATAAGTGCTTCAACGAACTCATCCATCTTACCAAGAAGGATCTGATCAAGCTTTTGAATCGTTAGACCGATACGGTGATCGGTCACACGGTTTTGCGGGAAGTTGTACGTACGAATACGCTCTGAACGGTCTCCAGAACCAACCGCACTCTTACGTGTCTCATCGTACTCTTTTTGAATTTCGCGCTGAATTTTATCATATACACGCGCACGAAGAACCTTCATCGCTTTTTCTTTGTTCTTGATCTGTGATTTTTCATCCTGACACGATACAACTGTACCTGTAGGAACGTGTGTTAAACGAACCGCTGATTGTGTCGTGTTTACAGACTGCCCTCCAGGACCTGAAGATGTAAACGTATCAACGCGAACGTCTTTTTCGTGAATCTCAACTTCAACCTCTTCAGCCTCAGGCAGTACAGCAACCGTCGCTGTTGACGTATGAATACGTCCGCCTGATTCTGTTGAAGGGACACGCTGAACACGGTGTGCGCCGTTTTCATATTTAAGCTTCGAATAAGCACCAGCACCATTGATCATAAAGATGATCTCTTTGTATCCACCAAGCTCTGTGTAAGAAGCTTCGATTACTTCAGACTTCCATCCTTGCATCTCTGCATAACGCGTGTACATACGGTAAAGGTCGCCAGCGAAAAGTGCCGCTTCGTCTCCACCTGCCGCACCACGAACCTCGACGATAACGTTCTTGTCGTCGTTCGGATCTTTTGGAAGCAATAGAATTTTTAACTGAGCAGTAAATTCTTCGATCTGTTGGTTTAGCCCTGAGATCTCTTCTTTTACCATCGCTGTCATTTCAGCATCAAGCTTATCTTCGAGCATTAATTTTGCTTCATCTAATTGCTCTTTCGCTTCTTTATACTCACGGTAAACCGCTACTGTATCTTGAAGGGAAGATTGCTCTTTTGAATAATCGCGCAGCTTATTCGTATCATTTATAACCTCAGGGTCACTGAGTAATTCATTTAACTTGTCATATCTTGCTTCGATCGTCTCTAAACGTTCTAACATGGTTTTTCACCTCTGTTTTATATGCATAACATTATAATTATAGACTATTACAGGTGTTACAGTCAAAAGCAAAAAGGAACGAAATCAATAAAAAAGGCCGCCCTTTCCTTAAAAAGAGAGCCTTTATGAAACTTGAGACGATATTTACATTTTTCGTTTTTGCAGCGACTCTCTCATCGATTCAGCCAATTCTTTCACTTCGATCAGTCTTTGAATTTTTTCAGCATCTTTTAAAAACCCATACTTGATCCTGTTCGATTCTGTTACAGAAATGTGTGCAGGGTGTTTTTCAATCAGCAACATCTCATCACCTGCTGCAACCAATCCTTCTTTTAAAACTCGAAGGTAATAACCGGTTCGCCCCGTATCAACAACCTTTTTGATCATATCTGGCCGACAAAGAATAGAAGCTAACGTCTGACATGGCTGACGAGGCTGTGTGATCTGCACGATCGCTTTACCCACAGAAAACACGTCACCAATACAAACATCATCCTCTAAAAGACCTTTAACAGTAAGGTTTTCTCCAAATGCTGGGACAGACAACGGTGCTTCTAAATTCAGCTCAGTGGTCCATTTTTCATAATGCTCAAACGGGTACACACATACTGCTTTATCTGCTCCACCATGGTGCTTCGTATCCCCTACTCCGTCACCTTCAAAATGAGTTTTATGTAAAAAAACAGGTTGCTGCTGCGGCTTTTTATTGTAGGCTGTAAAAAAAGTTTTAGTTTGTGTCTTAACTTCTTCTGGCAGCTTAATGTTTAACGAAGCTATATTGCCCATCATTCCCCTCACCTCACAAAAAGCATAGCACAGGACAAAAGGAAATTAATAGGAAAAGATATTGCGACGCAACTGCTCATAATCGATACGTTCTTGGTTCATTCGAATCGCTTTCGTCAGCTCCTCTATCACCACTTTTTCGTTCGTGATCACATTGAACACATAAGGGATGGTCGCAAAATGACCAAGAAAATGCGTACAACCAACATAACGCGGGTTGTCCGTTTGATTTTCATTCTTATATTTAATAATAAAATTGCCCATGCCTTCATAGACAGGATCCAATGGTTTTTGTTCAAGCTTTTTTATCAGTGTATGAATCGGCTGAACCGGTGCGTTCCAGTCCGTTCCGTTCGATTTGATCTCTAGCACAGTCCACCACCTCTTTCTACTATCATAGTTCGTTTTAACTCTGTACTTCTTGTTGGTCAAAGTGAAGAGAGTTGTGGCATCATACTTATAAACGTTACTTTTTTCGCAACAATGGGAATACTATATGGTTAGAGAGACGTAAGGAGCTGATCAGATGAAATATTGCATTATTGGTGGAGATGCGGCTGGTATGAGTGCCGCTATGCAGATTGTTCGAAATGAAAAAGATGCTAACATAACCGTTCTTGAAAAAGGCGGTATCTATTCTTATGGACAATGTGGACTTCCTTATGTAGTAGGCGGGCTCATCCCTTCTACTGATGAACTTATCGCTCGCAGTATTGAGACGTTCCGGGAAAAATACGGCATGGATGCTCGTACGTTTCACGAAGTAAAAGCTATAGATACCAACTCTAAAAAAGTGAGTGGTATACATACGAAGACAGGGCAATCGTTTGAGGTGCCTTATGATAAGCTCTTAGTTGCGACAGGGGTTAGTCCGATCATACCGAAGCAATGGACAGGATTGCATCTACAAGGAATCTATCCGCTTAAGACGATTCCTGATGCCGAGAATCTCATGGCTGGGTTAAAAAATGTTCAACACGTAACCATCATCGGTGGAGGATACATCGGTCTTGAGATGGCCGAAAACGTACTAAGACTCGGTAAAAAGGTACGTATCATCCAGCGCAGCAATCAGCTTGGAAATATCTTTGATCCTGATTTTGCTCCATTCATCCATGAAGAAGCAGAGAAACATGGGATCGAACTTTGTTTAGAAGAAGAAGTGCTCGGTTTTAAAGGCGACGATCACGTTCAATTCGTAAAAACAGCTAAAAAAGATTATCCAACAGACCTTGTAATCGTGTCAGTCGGTGTGTCACCCAACACAGGCTTTTTAAAAGAAACGGACGTGGCACTCAATGAACAGGGAGTTGTCGTCGTAAATGAGTCGATGGAAACGAGTGTGGACGGTGTGTATGCCGCTGGTGATTGTGCGACTCACTATCACCGTGTAAAAAAACTAAATGATCATATTCCACTTGGAACAACAGCAAATAAGCAAGGGCGGATTGCCGGATTAAACATGGTGGGTGTAAAGAAACCGTTTAAAGGAATCGTCGGAACGTCCATCATCCAATTCATGGACCTAACACTAGGAAAAACTGGATTATCGAATAAAGAAGCAGAAAAACTGAACATTCCTTTTGCAGAGATCAAGATTACTTCGAAAAGTCATGCCGGTTATTATCCTAATCCAAAGAAGTTAGAAATAAAATTAACGTATCACAAAGAAACAGAGAAATTACTAGGTGCACAAATTGTCGGTGAAGAAGGCGTAGATAAACGGATCGACGTCCTCGCAACAGCACTTTATCATGAGATGGATGTAGAGGAATTGGCAGATTTGGATTTAGCATACGCTCCTCCTTATAATGGGTCATGGGATCCTATCCAGCAAGCATCTCGAAGACTTGGGAAATAAATTGGGAAATGGGGTCTGACCCCATTTCCCGTTTTATTTCCCACATTAATGATCGATTTTTAATGAGAAATTGTATCGTGGAACTGCTCGTTCTACAGCGTTCATAATTTTACGATGCGTAGCTGCCCGTTCTTTCTTGGACATATCATGCGGCACATTCACATGAATGTGTGCATAATTTCCGTTTACTGTGACCATCTGCGGATTGATCCCAGATGAATCAATAACAGCCTGACGAATCATATCTTGATCATCGGAAAGATCAAATCGTGTGGTATTCATCGTCCGATAATCATTTGGATTCATATTGGTGTCATAGCTGTAGTTGTTTCGTGGTTCGTTTTTGGTTAGGTGGTAATTGATAATCCCATGACCAAACAGGTTATCCCGAATATCCCGTTTATCTTCATGAGCGGCAGGCTCAATTTTAGCCCCTTCTTCTTTATAAGACTGCATAGGTGAACATGCTGTTGTTACCAATAGTGCTAAAAGCGGCGCATAGATTGCCTTTTTCACTATAAACACCTCCCATATCGTTAGGATTTCCTGTTTAGGAGGTGATTATGTTAAGTTGGTAGACGTTTTTAGGCTGGATGATTGTCAAAGGTAGCGATGAATCTACAAGTTTGGAGCTTGAATCCACAAGTTTTGGCCTTCAATCCATAAATTTCTTCGTTCAATCCACAAGTTTTGGCCATTTATCCACGAGTCGACACACCACGACATGTTTCGACTCCACTCCAACTGAATGCTGCCTTCCGCAAGCACCACCAACGTCAAAAAAAGCCCGAGAGCACAAAGCTCCCGGACTATATCTAATCAGATCACACTATATTATTTCAACCGACCTTCTAAGCCCTCTGCGCTTGATAGGAGGTTTCTTTTTTTTCCTGGTACTTCATGACAATGGCGGCAGCGCGGCTCATAAGACTCCGATGCTCCCACTAAGATCACTGGATCATCGTAAGAAGCAGGTCTGTTATCGATCAAACGCTGTGTACGGCTCGCAGGTGATCCGCAAACCATGCAGATTGCTTGAAGCTTTGTCACATGTTCAGCAAGAGCCATCATCTTTGGAACGGGTCCAAACGGCTCGCCTTTAAAGTCCTGATCTAGTCCAGCAACGATAACGCGCATTCCTTGATCCGCTAATTCTTGAGCAACCGGAATGATATCTTCATCAAAGAATTGCACTTCGTCGATCGCTACGACTTCGGTTTCAGGCAATACGTTTTTTAAGATCTCAACAGAACGTCCAACTGGTTCAGCCATAACAGCGGTTCCGTTATGAGACACAACCGATTCCTCGCTGTAGCGGTTATCGATAAGCGGCTTAAACACCTGTACTTTTTGCTTTGCATACGTCGCTCTTCTTACGCGGCGAATAAGTTCTTCTGATTTTCCAGAGAACATGCTGCCGCAGATCAATTCGATCCAGCCATTTTGATTCATCACATACATGGCCTGCTCCCCCTTTCGCAACAATCTTTTCCTTAGTATGTACGAAATGTATGATGTTTTACCATACATAAACGTTCGTTACAGGAGTGCTTTACTCCTTTTAAGGCGTATAAAAAACCCGGTCCATCAAAACAGTTACCGAGTTCTTGTTTTCTATAAAATACAAAAGAAAAAAGGGCAAGAAAGACTCCTGCCCTTTTACTTGCAACAAATTACTTAAGGTTGTATTTCTTCTTAAAGCGGTCAACACGTCCACCAACATCAGAGAACTTCTGACGGCCAGTGTAGAACGGGTGAGTGTCAGAACTAACATCCACTTTAATTACTGGATATTCGTTACCGTCTTCCCACTTCATTGTCTCGCTTGAAGACAAAGTTGATCCTGAAAGGAAGCTAAATCCGCTTTGAGCGTCAACAAAGATAACCTTTTTATAATTCGGATGAATTCCTTGTTTCATTCTAATTCCACTCCTTCTGCCCTGTTTCCTATGCGGAGACAGAGTTATAAACACATAAAAATAGTATAACAGGGACAAAACCCATTTGCAACCATACTTTTTCGTTAGTTTGTTACGGGTTTAGCTCGCTTTGGCGCTCCCTTTTTTTCACTCTCAAAAAGCTCGAAAAACTCTTCGTTATTTTCCGTTTTACGCATGCGTTTCATGAACTTGTCTACGAAATCGAACGAGTCATCCATCGTTTTACGGATCGACCAAAGTGCCTCAAGATGATCCTTTGCGATAAGCATCTCTTCTTTTCTCGTTCCAGAACGGCGAATGTCGATCGCAGGGAAAATACGGCGCTCAGCCAGCTTACGGTCTAAGTGAAGCTCCATGTTTCCTGTTCCTTTGAACTCCTCGTAGATCACATCATCCATACGAGATCCCGTATCAACTAGAGCCGTTGCTAGGATCGTTAAGCTCCCACCTTCTTCGATGTTACGAGCAGCACCGAAGAAACGCTTCGGACGGTGGAACGCAGCAGGGTCGATACCACCAGATAGTGTACGGCCGCTTGGCGGAATAACAAGGTTGTATGCACGTGCCAGACGAGTGATGCTATCGAGCAGGATAACAACATCCTTTTTGTGCTCAACAAGTCTCATGGCACGCTCTAATACAAGCTCTGCCACTTTAATATGGTTTTCTGGCACTTCATCAAACGTTGAGCTTACAACGTCTCCTTTAACAGAACGCTCGATATCTGTTACTTCCTCAGGACGCTCATCGATAAGCAAGACGATCAGCTCCACTTGCGGGTTGTTCGTCGTCACACTATGTGCGATTTCCTTTAGCAAGCTTGTCTTACCCGCTTTTGGAGGAGCGACGATCAGACCACGCTGACCAAAACCAACAGGCGCCATCATGTCGATGATCCGCGTTGAAATGTTGTTCCCTGTTGTCTCCATAACCATTTTCTTTTCTGGATATAAAGCCGTCAGTGCAGGGAAATGCACACGCTCTTTTGCCGTTTCAGGGTCCTCACCATTAACCGCGTTAACTTGTAAAAGTCCATAATAGCGTTCGTTTTCCTTTGGAGGACGAACTTTCCCTGATACTTTATCTCCGTTTCTCAAATCGAATCGACGGATCTGGGAAGCCGAGATGTATATATCTTGAGAACTCGGTGAGTAGTTGATCGGACGCAAGAAGCCGAATCCTTCGTTCGGGATGATCTCCAAAACACCTTCCATGAATGAATAACCATCAAGTTCTGCTTGTGCTTTCAAAATTGAAAACATCAATTCACGCTTTGTTAATTTACCGTAATATTGAATATTATATTGTTTGGCAAGCTCATAAAGCTCTTTTAATTTCTTTGTCTCTAATGTTGCTAAATCTATCCCCATAGTGACACCACGCTTTTCTATTAATAACTAACTAAACATCTATTAAAAATTATGATGGGATTTTTTTGTTTGTTTTGTTGGTTTGGTTTTGGTTTTTTTAATGGAAGGAGTTCCTTTGAAAGTTAAGGGTATTAGTGGGTATGAAGAAAATGTATCGAACAAAATGAATCATACTTCTTATTTTAACCACATATTCGGTCTTTAATCAAGCAACAGAAACTCAGAAGTAAATCACTTCTAACGAGAATTTACAATACATCTCGAGCTTTTGCAACTGAATCTAAGATTAATTCATATAAATGTAACGGAAAGACCGGACGAAGTTGTCCGGCCTCACTCGTTATTTATGGTTTGATCACAAGATCTGGTTTCTTCTTCAAACTGTGTCTTCCATCAATAAATCGTACGGTTCCTGACTTTGCACGCATAACAACAGATTGCGTTGTACCTGTCGATCCGTCAAAACGTACTCCTTTTAAAAGCTCGCCGTCTGTAACACCTGTTGCAGCAAAGATCGCGTCGTCCCCTTTTACAAGGTCGTCCATGTACAATACACGATTAACGTCGTCAATGCCCATGCGTTTGCAGCGTTCTAATTCTTCGTCGTTTTGAGGAAGCAGCTTACCTTGTAGTTCTCCGCCAAGGCATTTTAATGCAACAGCTGCGATTACACCTTCAGGAGCTCCTCCTGAACCGAATAAAATATCAACACCGGTATCGTCAAACGCCGTATTGATCGCCGCTGCTACATCGCCATCTGAAATCAGCTTGATACGCGCACCAGCTTCACGAATATCTTGAATAATCTGCTCATGACGTGGTCGGTCTAGGATTACTGCTACCAAGTCCTCGATATTCTTGTTTTTCGCTTCTGCTACTGCTCGTAAGTTATCGATAACAGGTGCGTTAATGTCAATCTTGCCAACACTTTCGCGTCCAACTGCAATCTTGTCCATGTACATGTCTGGTGCATGAAGCAGGTTTCCGTGATCAGCAATCGCTAAAACAGCTAAAGCGTTCCACGTTCCAGATGCAACGATGTTCGTTCCTTCTAACGGATCTACTGCAACATCCACACGAGGACCATAGCCTGTCCCAAGTTTTTCTCCGATATAAAGCATAGGAGCTTCATCCATCTCGCCTTCACCAATCACAACTGTCCCTTTCATCGGAACCGTATCAAAAACGTTACGCATCGCAGTTGTTGCTGCATCGTCCGCTTCGTCTTTCTTTCCTCTTCCCATCCAACGTGCTGATGCAAGAGCTGCCGCCTCTGTTACACGAACAAGCTCCATCGATAAACTTCTTTCCATGTGTGTTTCCCTCCCCATACTTTAACCGCTTACATAATTATCCTGAAGAAAAATCACCAGGTGATGGTGATTTCTCGTTTTAACTTATGAATTCTTAAGCTCTTCCAACTCTTCAGCACCTAAGCTCTCACGCCATACCTTAGCTCCAAGTCCTTTTAACTTGTCTACTAAAGATTCATAGCCGCGATCGATATGCTCAAGACCAGAGATCTCTGTTACACCTTCAGCCATAAGACCCGCTACAACAAGAGCTGCTCCTGCTCGAAGGTCAGAAGCTTTCACTTTTGCCCCTTCAAGTTTGGCTGGCCCATTTATTATAGCAGAACGTCCTTCTACTTTCACATTCGCTCCCATACGGCGAAGTTCGTCGATATGTTTAAAACGCGCACTGTAGATGGTATCTGTTACAATGCTCGTTCCTTCTGAGCTTGTTAAAAGTGAAGTGAACGGTTGCTGAAGGTCCGTTGGAAACCCTGGATAGACGAGCGTTTTGATGTCAACGCTCTTGAGTGGATCTTTTCCACGATAAACGAGCACTTGATCATCTTTTGTTTCAATGTATACACCCATCTCTCTCAATTTAGCAATGAGAGATTCTAAGTGTAGAGGAATCACATTATCTAGCAATACTTGCTGACCCATAGATGCTGCTAGGATCATGTATGTTCCCGCTTCAATACGGTCAGGTATGATCGAGTGACGGCAGCCATGCATCTCATCGACACCATCGATACGAATAACATCCGTTCCTGCTCCTTTGATCTTGGCACCCATGCTTGTTAAAAGGGTAGCCACATCAATGATCTCAGGTTCTTTAGCCGCGTTTTCGATGATCGTTTGGCCTTTTGCTCTTACTGCTGCGAGCATGATATTGATGGTCGCACCAACACTAACAACGTCTAAGTAGATTTTTGCACCAACGAGCTCGTCCGCGCGAAGATAGATCGCTCCTTGCTCGTTCGTTACTTTTGCACCTAACGCTTCAAAGCCTTTGATGTGCTGATCGATCGGACGAGGTCCTAGGTTACAGCCTCCTGGCAATCCAATGACCGCTTTTTTGAAACGGCCAAGCATCGCTCCCATCAAATAGTACGAAGCACGAAGCTTTTTCACTTTTCCGCTCGGCAGCGGCATCGCAATCATTTTTTCAGGGTTAACCGTTAGAGTCTGATTCTCATCCAGGTAAGCTTCCCCTCCGATTTCCTCTAACAGATCACGTAGAATACGAACGTCTGATATGTTAGGCAAACCTTCAATGGTAACGGTAGATTCTGCTAATATTGTTGCGGGGATCAAAGCCACCGCACTGTTTTTTGCTCCGCTTATATGGACCGTTCCTTCTAGAGGATAGCCCCCTTCAATCATCAGTTTTTCCATGGTAAACTCCTTTCAGTAAGAGTCACAAAAGTTGTGATTGCATTACCTTTTTAGATAGTACTATTATTTACCAATATTTTCTTTTCATGTATGAAAATTTGAGTGTTTAAGGTAGCTTTATTTGAGAGTAGTCGATTTCCGCTCCAGGTTGCGCGCTTTCCATGGGGCGAACGGTGAGCCTCCTGCCGCTTTGCGCCATTAGGAGTCTCCACCAGTCCACTCGTCCCATAGGAGTCGGCAACCTTCCGCTACAATCAACTTGCAATGAAGATGAAAAAACAAATCTAAAAGGACGTACTTTTCTAAAAGAAAGTAACTTTCAAATTTTGTCTTCTATGATCGTTGATTGGAGTGAAAGATGCGAGACTCCTGCGGGACAGGCGGGCAGTCCGAAAAGTGGAAGTGGCTCGTTAAGACCCGACAAGCAAAAGGTGAATGGATTTGAAGGCGCACTTTGCCTTCTTAGCCATTTAACTTTTGACCTCGAGGGTCTAGCCACTGCAACTAGACAAGTGAGACACTTAAGAGTGAAACGTCCGAATGTGGCTCACGGCCTGCCCCACGGAAAGCGAGCATCTGTAACGGAAATCAACCACTTCCAAAAGCAGTGTTTACAATTACTTTCTATTCGCAGCGTCCCAGTCAGCTAGGAATTTTTCGATCCCTTGATCTGTTAGTGGATGCTTTACTAATCCTTTGATCACGTTTGGCGGAATTGTTGCGATGTGCGCGCCTCGTAATGCCGCTTCTGTTACGTGAACAGGGTGGCGGATCGATGCTGCGATGATCTCTGTTGGAATCTCATGGATCGCAAAAATTTGTGCCACTTGTGAAACAAGCTCCAAGCCATCTTGACCGATATCGTCTAAACGACCTAAGAATGGTGATACATACGTTGCACCTGCACGAGCTGCGAGCAAGGCTTGGTTTGCATTAAAAATAAGCGTTACGTTTGTTTTGATGTTTTCATCAGAGAACGTTTTTACAGCTTTTAATCCATCCAGTGTCATTGGAACTTTTACAGTGATGTTTGGTGCGATCTTCGCTAGTTCGCGACCTTCTGAAACCATTTCTTCATAAGAAGTTCCGATCACCTCAGCACTAACAGAACCCGATACTAGGCTCGTGATTTCCTTCAGTCTTTCATGAAAATCAACGCCTTTTTCTTTAGCGACTAAAGAAGGGTTCGTCGTTACTCCAGATAAAATGCCCAGGTCATAGGCTTCTTTAATATCATCAATGTTTGCAGTATCAATAAAGAATTTCAAAAATGATCACTCCTGTTTTTTTGAGTATGTCTATCTTTTATATTCTTTTATAACATGTTCGTCTTCATACACGAAGGATTACGCTTACAAAACTTCGTATCATACTTTTATTATCTATACGTGGATCGTGTTTTTGCACTCTTATAGTGTAAATGAAACCGCCTATGATGTATAGGCGGTTTCATGAGAAAGGTTATATTAAGCTTTGTTAGAAGAACCAAACTCACGCATTTTTCCAGCTACAGTAGCTTGGATCGCATCACGAGCTGCAGTTAAGTAGCTACGAGGATCATACTTGTCTGGGTTAGATCCGATGTATTCTTTAACTGCTTTGTGAGAAGCAATTTGGTTTTCTGTGTTTACGTTAATTTTAGCAGTTCCTAAAGAAATTGCTTTTTGGATATCTTTTGTTGGGATACCAGTACCACCATGAAGTACAAGAGGTACACCAGTTAGTTCCATTACTTCTTTCATGCGGTCAAATCCTAAGTTAGGCTCACCTTTGTAAGGTCCGTGAACAGATCCTAGTGCAGGCGCGAAGCAGTCAACACCAGTTTCACGAACAAGTTGATCACACTCAGAAGGGATCGCGTAAGCTGCATCTGCATCTTCAACAACTAGATCGTCTTCTTGTCCACCGATACGGCCAAGTTCTGCTTCAACAGAAACACCGTGGAAGTGAGCAAGCTCAACTACTTTTTTAGTAAGAGCGATATTCTCTTCTAATGGGTGGTGAGATCCGTCGATCATTACAGATGTGAAACCTGCATGAATCGCTTCAGCACACTTTTGGTAGCTAGAACCGTGGTCAAGGTGGATCGCTACAGGTACAGTTACTTTGTACTCTTCGATAAGAGCTTTAACCATAGCTACTACAAGTTTGAATCCGCCCATATAACGAGCAGCACCTTCAGAAACACCAAGAATTACTGGAGATTTCTCTTCTTGAGCAGCTTTAAGGATCGCTTGAGTGAACTCAAGGTTGTTCAAGTTGAATTGACCAACTGCATAATTTTCCGCTTTTGCTTTTTCAAGCATTTCTTTCATTGAAACTAAAGGCATAGTAATGTCCTCCTTAGATATTGGCACGAGCAGACCAACTACATTTTTGTATAGTATATTTGCTGAAATGCGCATACACAGCAAAAAGAAGCCACTTTAGTTTACCTTTCATGGCGTCTTGCTAAACATTTCATTATGCTCATATTTCATTCTAGTATAGCATACCAATATCGCCTGAAAACCGCAACACATCAACGTTTTCGGGGTGTAACCGCTATCATTGCCGACACACCAGCATTTCTTAATCTTTTATGATGATGGCGTGTTTAATGGAAGTTCTTTCCTAACCGCTGCGCGAATCTCATCAATATCAAAAGGTTTTGCAAAATGAGTGATAGCTCCCAGCTTCATAGCCTCATGAATCATGTCCAGCTCACCATAAGCGGTCATGATAATCACTTGAATCGTTTCATCATGTTTTTTTACACGACGAAGGATCTCTAAGCCATCCATTCCAGGAATCTTCATATCTAAAATGACAAGATCAGGGCGGTCCTTCTCCACAATTGAAAGAGCTTGTACACCGTTCGCTGCCTGATACGTCTTATAACCTTCTTTTTGAAAGATTTCGTTCAAAAGAATTCTGATGCCATACTGATCGTCTACAATTAAAATTTTCCCGCTCATTATTGCTCACCTCATCTAGAGTTTCTTTACAAAACCATATTGTCCCTATACCATTCGAGACAGAGGATACCAATTCCTGCTGTTCCCGATGATTTGTATTGTTAAATTAAGTATACTAAATTAATAAACAAAAACACGATGATTTGAAAAAAAGTAAGGAGTTCTTTTTCATGTTAAAAATATTTTCAACACAAGTTGCAGGATTGCTAAAATCCATTTCAGATAAAGAAGAACAGTCGATCGAAGAAGCTTCACGTTTGTTGGCACAAAGCGTACTTTCTGAAGGAACTGTATATTTTAAAGGCTTTGATGAGATGGAAGCCGTTGTGAGTGAAGCACTGTTTGGAGAGAATAAATTTCTCGCCGGGGCTAATTTTTCAGATGTAGCGTTGTCTGATCTGCTCCCCGTCGATAGTGTAGTAGTGGCTTCGCGCTTTTTAGATGACGAAGAAGCAGCATCACTTTGTTCAGAATTACGTAAAAATGTTGATTGCAACGTCATTTTGATCGGCGGACGACGAAAAGATGCTGAAATGGATGTGAATGTGGAGGAATTAGCCGATATCGTGATCGATACAAAGGCCGTTCGCGGATTAGTACCGCTGGATGATGGCTCACGACTCGGTTTTCCATCTGGATTGACCGCTTTATTCGCGTATTACGCCTTATTTTTGACGACGGAAGAGATTTTAGAAGAATATGATGAATAACATGAAGCCTGGCTGTATGCCAGGCTTTTAAAATTATGTACTTCTAGTCGCCATAAAAACTCAATCACATAAAAAGCATAGTTAATCACATAAAAATCGGCATCCATCACATAAAAATTAGAGCTCATCACATAAGAATAGACAAACATCACATAAAACGCAAAAAAACGGCAGCTCCCACTCAGAAAGGGAAGCTGCCGGCCATAATTAGTTCTTCAATTGTGTTACTGCACCGATAAAGTCACGGAATAGTGCTTGCGGGCGTGTTGGTCGTGATGTGAATTCTGGGTGGAACTGTGACGCAACAAACCACGGGTGATCTTCTAACTCGATGATCTCAACAAGACGTCCATCAGGAGATGTTCCTGAGAAGATGAATCCTGCTTTTTCCATCTGTTCACGGTATTCGTTGTTGAACTCATAACGGTGACGGTGTCTTTCGTAAACAACTTCATCGTTATAAGCTGCGAACGCTTTTGTATCTTCTTTAATCTTACACGGATATAGCCCAAGACGTAGTGTACCGCCTAGGTCCTCGATATCCTTTTGTTCAGGAAGTAGATCAATAACCGGGAACGGTGTGCCAGGCATAAGTTCTGCAGAGTGCGCACCATCAAGTCCTAAGACGTTACGAGCAAACTCTACGGAAGCCAGCTGCATACCAAGACAAATTCCTAAGAAAGGAACTTTGTTCTCACGCGCATATTTAGTTGCTAGAATCTTACCTTCTACCCCTCTGTCACCGAATCCACCAGGAACTAAGATACCATCAGCATCTTGAAGAAGTTCGTGCACGTTTTCAGCTGTCACGTTCTCAGAGTTGATCCAATCGATCTCGATATCTGTATCAAATTGATAACCGGCATGACGAAGCGCTTCAACAACAGAAATATAAGCATCTTGTAACGCTACATACTTTCCGACTAAAGCGATCTTTGCTTTTCCTTTTAAGTTCGTTACGCGGTTGATCAGTTCTTTCCACTCCGCCATATCCGGCTCGTGTGTTTCAAGCTTAAGGTGTTTACAAACGAGCTCGTCCATCTTCTGCTCTTGAAGATCGATCGGCACTTGGTAAAGCGTATCTGCATCTCTAGCTTCGATAACCGCTTTAGGATCGATGTCGCAGAATAGACCAATCTTGTCTTTCATCTCTTGAGGAACCGGCATCTCCGTACGAACTACGATGATGTTCGGCTGAATACCAAGGCTGCGAAGCTCTTTTACACTATGTTGTGTTGGCTTCGTCTTCAGCTCACCTGCTGCACGGATATAAGGAATCAGTGTACAGTGGATATACATTACGTTTTCTGAGCCTACATCACTTTTAATCTGACGGATCGCTTCTAGGAACGGCAAGCTCTCGATATCCCCAACTGTTCCGCCGATCTCTGTGATCACGACATCTGCATTTGTTTCACGGCCAGCACGGAAAACACGTTCTTTGATCTCGTTCGTGATATGCGGAATAACTTGAACCGTTCCGCCAAGATACTCACCGCGACGCTCTTTTCTAAGAACGGTAGAATAGATTTTCCCAGTCGTTACTGAGCTGTATTTATTTAAGTTAATGTCGATAAAACGCTCATAGTGACCTAAGTCTAAGTCCGTTTCCGCACCGTCATCCGTTACGAAAACTTCACCATGCTGATAAGGGCTCATCGTCCCTGGATCCACGTTGATGTAAGGATCGAATTTTTGCGTCGTCACTTTCACTCCGCGGTTTTTTAATAAACGGCCTAATGATGCTGCAGTGATTCCTTTTCCTAAAGAAGAAACAACACCGCCTGTAACAAAAATATATTTTGCCATGTTTTCAATCCCCCTAAATTTTCTAAAATAAGTATGTGCGTTTAACGCTTTTTCTACTATCGGGAGAGGCGGTGTACGTGAAGTGTACACAGACTCATCCGTAAAAAAATAAAAAGCAAAAGACACTTCCCCTATGGTTAGGGGGCACTTTTGCTTTTGATATCATATAAAATTAGTCTTTTAAATAAAAGATACAGGAATAGCCCAAAAAGAATATTACCCGAGTATAGAGCCCATGTCAAGATGATCTGTGAGAATCCATTTTTTAGTGTGACAAGCTTGTGAAATGGCGCTCAGCCTAGGCAATCGGCGAGTTTCGGCCTGCAATCCACGAGTTTAGGCTCTGAATCCAAAGTTTTTGCCATTAATCCACGAGTTTCCGCCCTGAATCCAAAAGTTTTTGCCATTAATCCACGAGTTTCCGCCCTGAATCCAAAAGTTTTTGCCGTTAATCCACGAGTTTAGGCTCTGAATCCAAAAGTTTTTGCCGTTAATCCACGAGTTTCCGCCCTGAATCCAAAAGTTTTTGCCTGCAATCCACGAGTTGCATCTAAAAAACAAAAACCAGCGCCAAAAGGCACTGGTTCTAATGAGTCACAAAGACTTACAGATTTTCTTCCTCATCTGCATCTTCATCTTCGTCGTCTTCGTCGAAGTCTTCATCTTCTTCATCGAATTCTAATTCTTCTTCTTCATCGTCATCATCGTCATCGTCATCAGCAAGATCGTCGTCTTCATCAACGAACTCATCTTCTACTTCTAACTCATCGAAGTCTTCATCATCGAAGTCCTCTTCAAAGTCATAGTCATCTTCAGACGCTTTTTTACGTTTTGTTGGTTTGTTCGTTGCACCAAGTTCCTCTTCAGAGCTCTCAACTGGGTACCACGTTTTTAATCCCCATTTATTATCGCCTAATGAAACGAATCGGCCGTCAATATTCATATCTGTGTAAAAATACGCAATTCGGTTTTCAACTGCAGTTTTAGACAAACCTTTGATTTCAGCGATTTGTTTTACTAAATCATAGAATTGTACAGGTTGCTTAGCATTCTGCAAAATTTCAAATGCGATTTCGACCATTGACATTTCAACGACTTGTTCTTTCGTGTACGTGTTCAGCATAGCCACATCGGCACTTCCTTTCCTTCTCCACACTCATTTATATCAACACATTGTGCTCATTCTTTAGAAGAATCATACTCTTCATTATAAACAAATCCCATGGGTATATGCCAGTAGTAATCTATCTTTTTTCCATAAAAGGTTTTGTAAAAGGTGTAAGGTGCTTTTGAAAGAGGTTGATTTCCGCTCCAGGTTGCTCGCTTTCCGCGGGGCAGGCGGTGAGCCACTTGCCGCTTTGCGCCCTTAAGTGTCTCACCTGACCGCTTGTCCCGCAGGAGTCTCGCAACCTTCTGCTCCAATCAACTTGCAAATGAGGTATATATAAAGATTAAAAACAATAACCTTCAAAAAACTACATTTCAAGAGAGTAGTTCTATAGCAATCATACAAACCTCTCTTGATTGATATTGAGACATAAATGCAAGATCAAAGAGCAGAGATTTAGAAAATCAATCTCGCAAAGAAAAGAGAACCGCTTAAA
>NZ_JACZDX010000008.1:0-133948 GCF_015903925.1 Fictibacillus sp. 23RED33
GAGATACGATCTAGTTTATAGACAACCACTGTATCTCCTTCACTAATTGCTTTTAAGAGTTGGTCTAATTCTAAACGCTCTTTTTTTGTTCCACTCATTTTTTCTTTATAGATAACAGCTGCACCAGCTTTTCGTAATGCATCTATTTGTAATTCTAAATTTTGATCTTGAGTAGAAACTCGGGCGTATCCAAATATTTTCCCCATTCTTTACCCCTCCTGAATTAATTATTCCCTAATACGGTTTCTGCGTCAATTTTAGGGAAATAATTAAAGGGAATAGTTTAGGGAACACTAAATGGCTTAAAAACATATAAATTTTAAATACACAAAAAAATCCCTAAAACGTTCGTTTTAGGGAGCAGGTATTGTTTTTTCATTATTAACCTGTTTTTTCGCTCTTCTTAGTAGGGAGAACAGATATTTCTTTAAAACGAAGAGGTTTAAGTAACATAACAGTAATACCTAAAGTTATTGTTGCTATCCCTGAGATAATTATAGTTTCTCTAATTCCTACCCAATCTCCTAATATACCACCTAGATATGTTCCTAATGGAAAACTTAATCCAGATATAAAATAAATCACACCAATTACCCTTCCTCTTATTTCATTAGGAACTAATTTTTGTTCTAAAGTCGGGGCGATTATATTATAAGGCGCATACACTATGCCTCCAAAAAACATTATTATGAACGATATATAGATTGTTGGAGAAAATCCTAATACTGTTGCTGCAGCTCCCCATAGAAAGATCGTACTTCCTAAAGCAATCGAATAGGTAAACTTTTTATCTAATTTCACGTAAAGAAATGCTCCAAAGAATGAACCAACTGCGAAAATTGTCCATAAGGTTCCTAGAGCTTCTGGACCGGAATTTAATGTAGTACTAACGTAACCAGACAAGACTGGTTCTAATGGGGCGTAAGTTAGGTTAAAGAAAAAAGTTATAAATGGGATAGATATTAAAACTGGATATGACCATAAGAATTTAAAGCCCTCCTTAGTTTCCATCCAAAAGCTCTTTACATTGTCCATAATGGTACTATCTTCTGAATTGTTTATCTTTCTACCCTTGTTAAAAGCTTCATCAGATATTAGATAATAAAGAAATGAAGCAAATAAAAAGCATATTACATTTATTAAAATGGTTATGGGTGCTCCGAATAGTGCAGTAAGAAAGCCACCGATAGCTGGTCCAATTAAATAACCAGTTTGGACAGACATTTGAGAAACGGCATTTGCTACTTCTAAATCATCCTTTTTTACAAATGAAGGTAATATGGTGAAAGCACCTACACTTGTAAAAACAGAGAGTATACCATTAATAAACATAATAAATGCAATAAAACTAACCGTAAGTAAATCAAACCAGTACATTACAGGAATAAATAAAAGGCTTAATCCTCTTAAACTATTTGCCCATATCATTATGGTTCTTCGATTATATCTATCCAATATATTACCTACAAATATACTGGCTAAAATAGGAGCTAATGTGGTCACTGTAATTATGATACCTGTCGAATATGTAGAACCGGTAATTTCATAAACAAACCAACTTAAAGCTACCCAAGATAATTTCTTTCCTAAATCCAAAAGAGTATATGCTAGTACAAAATATCGAAAATGCTTATTTTTTAATATCTCGAGATACTTACCCAATTACATCACCTCTCCATACTTTTTATACTTATTGTACAGTAATGTTTAAAAAATAACCCTACTTTTTATTGAATATTTAGAAATTAAAGGGAATTATTTATATTTTATCGAATGAGTAATCAATCTGACTATAAGGAGAGTGAACTAAAATGACTTACGGTACTTTGTATTCTCAATACTACGATTTAAGGTCTTCTCATTTTTCTAAGAATATTGCCCCATTAATTAGGGAATTTTACGAGCAAACTTTAATTGGTAAACATGAGAGATCAATTATTGATTTAGCATGTGGGAATGGCCATCTAGCACACCATTTTCTTGATAACCAATATAGAGTATTAGGAATTGATCAATCCGAAGAAATGTTAGAGCTAGCCAAGCAACGAACTTCCAAATACATTAATGAGAAGTCAGCTACTTTTCTTTATGGAGATGCAGAAGGTTTTAACATTGAACAAGAAGAAGTTGGCTTAGTAGTTTCCACCTACAACGCCATAAATCATTTAAAAAACTTAGAAGGTTGTTTTATATCTTGTTATAAAGCACTAAAAGACAAAGGATACTTTATTTTTGATATGAATACCAGAAAAGGTTACTTATCTTTATGGAATAGTCAGCAGATCGAGGATAATGAAGAAAGGTTAATTTTTAGTCGAGCTGTCTATGATCCCATGGGTAGCGGATAAACTTCGGCGAAAAACCAGTAGGTTTTGGAGCAGCAAAGGCTCTCAAAGCGATGACGGATATTTTAGGAACAAATGATCCTGATGAACTCAAGACGATTGAGGACTTTTATTCAAAAATGGGTAAACTTCCTGACAGATTTGATTTCGAAGAGAATATTCCTGCAGAATTAATTGAAGAATTCCATCGTCAACAAGAAAGTGGAATGATTTTAATACCTGGTGGTTATTTTACCTATGGGATTAAGCAGGAGGATGTTCCTGAAAAATCATTCGGTTGGACCGATTCAGTTACAGAAAAAAAAGTTTGGTTACCTCCGTTTTTTATTGATAAATATCCTGTAACGAATGAAGAATATGATGATTTTGTAAAAGATATTAAAACACAGGGACATATCTTTTGCCATTTAAGTGAACCAGAAGAAAAAGATCACACAAGAAATACATATTGGGATGAACGATTTAAATCAGAACATCCAGTTGCAGGAATTGATTGGTATGATGCATATGCCTTTGCTAGATGGAAAGGTAAGGATTTACCTTCCGAATTCCAATGGGAGAAGGCTGCACGAGGAGAAGTGGGACAAATATGGCCATGGGGAAATGAATTTAATGAAAAAGCTTGTAACTGGTCATATCAACTTTTTGGAAGAAAACATGCCAGCCTTCAAGAATGGCGAAAAGATTTACTAAAAGTTACTTCTATCTATCCAAGTACGTTGATAAGAGAAGCGTCAAATTACGAGGAATATGCCAGTCCTTATGGAGTAGTTGGTATGGTAGGAAATCATTGGGAATGGACATGCAGTGATTGGTCTACTCGTCGCCATATTAGTCCAGCTGTTGGGAAAAACCTCTTACATAGTCATCACGATGATGGCGTATTAAAAGGAGGATCATTCTCATCATTACCTGGATTACTATATCCCTCCTATCGAGGTCGAGATGCCCTTTTTTGCAGACATAACGAGATGGGAATAAGGTGTGTGAAAAATATTTCTATTAATCTGTTAAGAAAAGCTATAAATAAGCCATTAACAAATACTGCTATTTATTAGGAGGGATAAGATAATGAGCACAGATACAAAATCCGAAACAACACAACGAGTTTCTACATGCACTCCCTTAGTAAAGACTGAAGATTTATTACATTATGAGAGAACATTTTGGGACTCTGAATTTATTGAAAAAATATTAATTCCAAGAGCTAAAATAACTAATGAATCGAGTATATTGATTGCAGGGTGTGGGGTAGGAGCAATAGGTCGTTTCATTTCTAAATATTTTCCAATGGTTAAGATAACAGCATTAGAAATAAGTAGAGCGTCTATTGATGCAGGAAAAGAGATTAACGAACACTTGGGTATAGAAAATATTACATTTATTGAGGGGAATATTTTAGATCTAGATAAGTTGATTCCTGAAGAAGAATTTGACTTTGTATTTGATGATGGGGTCCTATCTTATTTTCCTAATAAAAAAACAGAACAAGAAGCTCTTAAACAATTAATTAAAGCAACTAAACCAGGTGGTTTAATAGGTTCATTTCAACTAGATTATTCAGCTATGATGTTTGGAACATCAGAACCCACATTAAGAAATGCTTTTTATAAAGTCCATGAAGCATTTATAAATTATGGTTTTTCTAATCCAGATGAATCAAAAAAAAGAAATTTGATTATTGCTCCCCAATTATTCCAAATGTTTTGGGAGCATAAATTAGAAAATATTAAAGTTTATCCCTATATTGCACCTGAACCTTTACCACCATATAAACCAGAAGATATTGGCTATTTAGATAAAAGAATTCAGATGTATACTAAAGGTACACCAGAATATAATGCTGAATGCGAAAAGTTAGTAATTGGTGGATTGACTGAGCTTGAATTTGAGAAATACTCCAAAATTTTAAGGGAATATTGGAATGAGAGGAAGTTAATTCAAGATGCTCAAGGAGTACCATCATTTTTAACACAAGTCTTTTTATTAACATTCGGTGAAAAAAGTACTGAATTAAAATAATGTTTATTTTCATAGTTTTAAAGGTACGACAAACACAGTATGCTCCCGTTTAATTCTCTTGTCGTGATACAATAAGTGCTAGATACAAGGGAACTAGAACTATTTTAAGTTAATATAATCTTCCTTCCAAGAAGAAAAGGGTACTTCCAGACAATACAAAATATATCAAAAATATCTAAAACCGATATCCTTAACGTGAGGGTTATCGGTTTTTTTATGGAAAAAAATGTCTTATCGTGGGTTTTATGTCAAAATGTTGGCGGTACCCCTAATGGTAATTCTGGTGTTCAAATGAATCAAAATATAAATACTATTTTAGGTGTAATAGCTAGTGTTTTTTGTGGTCTAGGAGCTGTACTCTGTACGAACTATTCAAAGCTATTAAGTTCGGCCGGGTGGACAAGTTCTATGATTTTAACACACCGTTTTTATGGTATCGTACTTTTATCTTTTATTTTCACCTACGATATTTTGATTGACTATATTTTTACTAACGTACAGTGGATTTTGCTTGTAACAATTGCAGGTGTCTTAATCCCAATGTATTTATTACAGAAAGGTATTCAATATTGTGAGACGTTCTTAGTGATGATGTCGCTCTGTTTCATACCTGTGTTTACATATTTCTTTCAACTTTTCGATCCAAGATTATCTTGGTCTACAACGACTTTACTCGGTGTTATTTTATTATTTGTCTTAGGTGTCTTTAGTATTTATGTAGAGAAAAAATAAGATCAATTATAGATCCTTTTAAAACAGAATTATATGTGCACTGAGTGATTTTAATAAGAAGACGCGTTTATTAATCCTTTATTAGTTGTTCAGCAATCGGGCGCTTATCTGTTATAAGGTAAGTGTCCTTTTTAATGGAATAAAAGATTGAGTTAATCACCTAATTTTGAAATAATTGGTATTAAGCAATCGGGCAGGATTGTGGAGGATTCGGTTTTCTTTCAAGTGCGTTAGTCCAAGAAAATAAGTTACTTAGGCTGCTTTTTTGTTCCAAATAACTGGGTATTTTAGTTGAATAGGTGGGTTTGGGTAATATAGAAGTAGAGGTGATTTGATGCAGGTGTTTTTATTTTATTTACTGGCATTCGGAGGTGTTTTCCTGATGTTTATTAGCGTCATAAATATGTGGATTATAGATAGGGAAAATAAAAAAAGTGAAGAAAAGAAAAGTAAATCTATACATATAAAGTTACTGATTGTTGGAGGAATTGTTTTTATCTTATCCCGTATATTACACGGACAACTTCTTTAAACAATGCAGCATTTCACTCCTTATTAAGCTATCGGGGGTAGGTTGCAGCAGAGTGGCATAACTCTTTGATTAATGAGGACTTGGCAATTGAATGATTTCTGTTAAATAGGTGTTAGTAAACTGTCTGGTTAAGGAAGGAGTTATTTTATGGTAACGAGTTATCTCAATAAAAGAGTAAGAATAAAAGTTGATAGACCATTAGGATCCATCCATCCCGTGTATAATTTTATTTACCCTCTAAATTATGGATATATTCCGGACACAATGGCAGACGACGGTGAAGAAATTGATGCATATATTGTTGGAGAGTTTGAACCGTTGATAGCGTTTGAAGGCAAGGTTATAGCAATTGCCAAGAGAAATAACGATGTTGAAGATAAACTTATTGTTTCAAATAAACATTATTCGCCTGAACAGATTAAAGCATTAATTGAATTTCAAGAACGTTTCTTTGATACCGAAATAATTACCTAATTTTTCTTATCCAACAATCGGGGGCGATTGTTGAACAAGAAGCAGTTGCTTTTATACTAAACAGATCAGAATAATTCTATAAATGATTGGATGAAAATTATAAAGAAACCCAGCTAATCTTCCTATGAGAAGGTAGCTGGGTTTTTAAGGTTAATGTGCAAAATAACACTTAAAATAAGTGCAAATTATCGCTCGAATTGACAGTGTGTAGTAAAATCAATATATAAGCTGGATTCATAACTTATATTCATATGTGCAAACTAAAAACGGAGGGTTTTTGAATGAAATATGGGTACGCACGGGTAAGCACTGTGAATCAGGACTTAGGTTCTCAATTACAGATTCTTAAAGCAGAAGGCTGTGAAGTAATCTATTCGGAGAAATTTACAGGAACCAAAGCAGACCGTCCTCAATTTCAAGAAGTGTTAACTAGATTAAACGATGGAGATACCCTTGTTGTTACCAAACTAGATCGTCTAGCAAGAAACATAGAAGAAGGTATATCTGTCATTAAAGACTTGTTCAAACGCGGAATCAGAGTACACGTATTAAATGTTGGGCTACTTGAAGATACATCTATGGGACGTTTTTTTCTTCACACTTTACTGGCTGTTGCTGAACTGGAAAGAAACATGATTGTCGAGCGTACTCAGGAAGGCAAAGCCATTGCGAAACAAAGAGATGATTTCCGAGAGGGTAGACCAAAGAAGTACGGAAAAAAGCAAATCGATCATGCTCTGCAACTGTTGAAGGACCATTCTTATAAGCAAGTAGAGGAGATTACTGGTATCAGTAAAAGCACATTGATACGAGCAAAAAAACAGGCTGAGCAAAACCGGGCGATTGAGCAAATCGCTTCCAAAGATATAAAAACCACCTAAAGGTGACATGAATTTAGGTATTTAACTATTACCCTGGTTCTTAATCACACGGAGAGAAACACAGTGATTTTCTATGATTATAAAGTTTACCTGAAAAATTAGTCCCTATATTAAAACCAGTTCACTTTAAGGTAACTTCACCCGTATCATTAAAAGTCCATTTATCTAAGTCTTGATCAAAGATAACTCTATCAAAAGTACCATCAATGATTTTAAATACTAAAATTGCTATTTTCTCTCCTTGGTCAACAATAGTTTCAACTACATTTTGTCCGCTTGTGAATTCATAGTCAAACCCTTTGATTCCCAACAATACACCTGCCATTTCTACATATTTAATTGAACCAAATTCATGCCGACCAGTTGTTGGAGAGACAGGATCTCTTGGAAGCTTATTAAATATTGGTTGCAAAACCGTTTGTAAATTTTCTAGAGGATTTCCTTCTTTATCATAAAAAAATGTTGTTGCAGTTTCTATTTTTCGAGTTGAAGAAACTACTTCAATATTAGCCTTAGCATAAAAATCTACTAATTCCTGTTCATTAGCTGCTACCCAAGTTAAGCTAGGTTGATTAATAAAGGTCACGGCCCCTTTTATATGTATCTTTTGTATTGTACCCTCCAAATCCTGGTCTTTAAATCCTCTTAATATAGCTAATTTAATTCCCTCGTCATCTGCAAAAGTTCTAGCACCTCTTGTATATCCTTCTATAGTAACCACAAAAGCTTCATCAGGTTTAATCTGTGATACGGCACCAAAGAAATCTCTTACTACACTTATACCAACTTTTGAGTCATAGTCTTTACATTCAATTAAAACTCTCCTTGATACATTTGAACTTTCAATTGTGACATCTATTTGATGAGCTGTTTTTTTTCCGTCTCCACGAAGAGTCAAATCATGAATAACAACATCATTTGTGTTTAATGTTTTAAACACTACTGCCGCAAGTTTTTCGTATTTTGTACCCTGTTTCAATTTTTCTTCAGCAATATATTCGTCATATATAGTTTCTATTTTCTCACTCATTTTACCCACTCCTTTTTACATATTAAAACAAGCCATACTGATATGAATGATGATGGAATTTTAAATTGAAAAAGGTTGGCACTTTATCAAAGGAAGTTTATCCCTCTTGGTTAATACTTCCATAATTTGTGTAAATTTTTGATATTTGTTGAATATTTTCAATGAATGTATCGTTCCAATTACTGTTGGAATCATCAATCGAATTAAGTTTAATATCTTCGTTTCCGTTCTTCAGTGAGAGCTTAACACCTGTTTGTCTATATTCCGGAATTTCTAAGCTCAGTTCAGTTAATTTTCTAGGAATGCTGCGAATACAATACTCATTTTTATTACCTTTGTCGAATTTTACGATGATCAGAGTTTTTTCAGTGAAAAAGAAAAGTTCCTTTTCTTGTTTGCCATTAAATACGTTCCTGGGATAAAAAGATAAGATTTCTTCTGGATTGAAGTATTTCTCTAATGTGCTTAATAAATATTGGTACTGCTTGGATTTTTCATCAAATTCTCTGTTCGATATTTCAGTTTTAAAATCTTCAAATGTATATGACATATTAAATCCTCCTAATAATTAATAACTCCTTTATTCGACAATAGGATAAATTTACCTCTTATTAAGAATATTTCAATTCATTATCACTTTCATTCTGACAAATTTTTAAGCGTTTTCCCGATTACTGAATAAATTAAAAGCTATTTAAGCTGATGCATTGCATTAATCATTACGTTTTATTAATTAAACCTTATTAGAACAAAACGATACATTCATTTTTTTATAGTCCTTAATAAAAACAAAAGAACCCTTAAACAACAAGGATTCTAATAGTTAATCTAAAGTTTTGAGAATGAAACAAAATATCTATTTTGTTAGATTCGGATTAGTGCGAGACATAATCTTAACTAAAAGATTAGCTATGATTTTTGCTTCTCAAATAGAATGCTATTTTTAGTGAATGGATCAATGTATTTACAATGGAGTAACTAGTTCATTAAGTATATTTTCAAACCAGATATTTTCGTTTGCCATACGATTATGATCTACTAAATATACTCGGAGGTTTGCAGATGAGTTCAATCGTAGCTTTTGCTGGTAATATCTAGAAAGCTGCTGTTCCGTCCGATTATCACTTTTATAGTGAAAAATAAACAGACGCTTATTTTCTTGTTCAACTAGACTTCTAAACATACCGTTGATATGACCATCATCTCCATTAAAGCCATATCCAATTACACAAACAGCATCTGAACTAACGAAGTAATCATAGAGATCTACATATTTTCGCGACATATCAACCGACGTTAGTGGTTTAACACCACTTTGCGTGAACATAAACGGAACAAGGATTCTACCTTGTCTATCTTCTGCTGTCGGCTCAGTCAAAATGGCATTTTTATAGGGATCATAATATTCGTTAACACTACCGTTTAAATGAAATACTGGAACTGCCTCAATTTCTGTTTCAGCAATTACTCTCTGTACAAAATTATTGTAATTTGTTGAACCGATTGCCTTTAATTCAAAATAATTTCCCATATTTAAAAGGTCATGATAATAACCTGGACCTTCTGAAATTTTCATTTCGTCTACACGTACATGATTTGTAATATACCGTTGTACCGTGTGAAGGAAAATTGCAATTCTGCTAAACTTTGCCCATTGTGCTTTTGGATTATATAAATAACGAAAATGGCTATCAATTAACGCCTGATAATCCATCGCTTGACAATATATTTCTTCTAATATAGTTCGTCCTAGTTCCCTAAAAATGGTGAGTCCTTCTGTATCTGCATGAACTTCAATAGGAGCTTCTTCGATCACGATCTCCATACCTGTTTGTCCAACACCTTGGTAATTCAAAGAGAATATTCCTGATAAGTCGTCAAATACACTTATCTCATCTGGTGCCGCCGTAAACAATTCTTCATTCAATTGCGAAACTAAGCTCTGTCCAATAGCGCCAACTAGCAACTCCAAATAAGCCCTTACAATACGTTTTAAATAACGATCAGTAGGATGCTTTTCTAATAAACGTAAGAATGCAGAAAAATAATCAGATTCAAACAATGGTACACGAGTTGCTAACTTTTCATTTAACCTTATAGCTTGGTTGTATCTCATATCCCCAATTTGTTCATTTGTTTCAACAGTAAACTTCTCTCTAACAACGTCTTCGCTTACTTTCCAGCTTCTAAGCAAATTAGTGATATTGCTATCAAATTTATCAAGATAGTCTAATATGTTACTTCTTCTGTTTTCTAAACTTGATGCAATTAGTCCCTCAAATTCACCTTTTCCAAAAACATTTAGCCTCTTGCTTGCGTAATTATCTGGTAACCACTGAGATGCAATTTGAGAACGTGAGTCAATGTTTTGAATCTGTTCTCGGAATGTTTCTTTATCCTCTTCATTTGAAACTCTGAAAATTTCTAACGCAAATTTACCGCCTGAAGGCAGTCCATATCCTATTTCTGCTCCTGCTCCAAAGAAAATAGACAATTTAGGTAATGTCATGTTTTACTTTTCCCCCACAAATATTATTTTCTATTATTTTACATTGAATTTCGAAATATCACAAAAAAGTTATGTCTTATATATCCCCATTCTAAAGAATATAAAAAGCAGCCTAAAGGCTCTTAATCTTCAAACAAAAGTCAAAAAGTCTAAATTTATATTTCGACAAGCAGGAGGAATTTTCTCTGATTCTCTGAATCAACCCTTCTATCACAACAATAGTAGTATTAAAAGCCTGTTGTTAACCGAACGTATATTCGCATATAATGACAGAAAGGATTAAATGCGTGGAGGGATTTACTATGATACGTGATCGAGGAAACATCAAGTGGACAGCAATGATGCTGCCAGAACATATGAAGGAACTAAGAGCCTTTGATTTGGCTCAAACAAAGAAAGTGAAACCTGAACTGGATGAACAGCGCCTCTCCCTTATGGAAGAGACAATCAGTAAAGCGATGGGTGAAAACTTGGAGCTATGTTTTACATATTTTCAAAGTGATGATTTTCACCTGTATATTGGTAAAGTGCATTACATAGATACATATCGAAAAGAATTGAGAATAGTGGACTTTCATGAGGAGACATTCCGTTTAAAACTCGAAAACCTGGTAGACGTTAGAATTCATTAAACACGATGAAAGGGCAATGGACCTCTTCATTGAGTATTAAGATTCAATAATCCCTATTTTAAGGACTTTTGTGGCCACAAAAAAATCGCTCTTTATGAAAGAACGATCGGTTACTTCTTTTGTCATTTAGCTTCTTCTAGTTCCCTAAGCAGGATTTCCGCGCCTTTTGGACTCAACACAAATTTCCCATGACCATACGTCCTGTTTTCGTTGGTTATCTCACCGGTAATCGCACACGCATTATGGGCAATATATTTTTGGAGAATGATTTTATCATCATCTACAAAAATCTCTATTTCATCCTTAATTTCAATCTCTAGGACTCTTCTTAACTCAATGGGAATAACAATTCTCCCCAGCTCGTCTACCTTCCTTACAACACCTGTACTTTTCATGCTTATATCTTCCATTCTTAGGACGTGGGACGTCCGGTTAATTCTCCGACAAATTCTATATCATCGATCTTCCAGCCTTGCTCTTTCACATAAATAAGAGACGTTTTGACAATCACCGTTTCTGTATTCGATACATTATTATACTCGGTCGAAAGCTTGAATTCATTAAAGAACTCTGCCTCCATCTTCGATGACTGATATTCAAACGGCTTCAGCCCAACCATGGTTGATTTGACGGATTCTTTGGATTCCGGTGGTTTCGTTCCTGAAGGATGAGTCGCTTTAAATCCACGATCAGTCATTAAGGGACGAATCTTTTGATAGCGTTCAGCCGTAGTTTCATAAGTGAAAAACGCTTCAAGGAACGACCGATTTTTAGAAAGTGCCTCGGTTTGTGGAACAGAGGTTAAGGATTTAATTTCTTCTTCATAATGACGCTGATTCGACCTGACTTCCTGCAGCTGGGAGCGTAAGCTAAAAACGTACATGATGATGATCATTGCTGCAATAAAAGCACCTATAAGCATCATGTGATTTTTCTTTTGGCTGGGTTCCATGATTTTCACCTCCACTACTACTGAATTCTTCTAAACCCTAGGAAAGGATAAATGTTTTTCCACTCTTGAACGGATGAATAAGAAGTGCCGTTGCTGCCGTTCGCATTAATGAATTGGCCATCTCCTACATACATGCCGACGTGAGAAGCTCCTGGTTTATAGGTGGAGAAAAAGACTAAATCTCCCGGTTTTATTTGATCTTCAGGAACAGGAATGGTTTTATCGTATTGAGATTGTGCTGTTCCATACATATCTATGCCAACCTGAGCAAAAGCATATTCGAGTAATCCCGAACAGTCAAATCCGCCGGCTGCTGGTGTTCGACCTCCCCATACATAAGGCCGGCCAAGAAATTCTTTCATAATGTGATGAACTTCCTCTACATCAAATGACTGGCTTCCATCTCCCACCACCACATTCCCACCATTTCCGCCCTCATAATAGCGAAGGACGTGTTCAACATAGTGAACGTCTCCATACCGGGACCATCCATTTTTCGCAGCCATCATCTCACTAAAATCAATAGCGATTTCCTTGGAATACCCACCGCGCTCCAAAGCATAGCCAATAAATCCATTCCCAAAATTATAAGACTGCAAAGATAGATTAATATCTCCTTTGGCTTGTTTCATCACATCCGCAAAATACTTCACCCCAATCTGAATGGAGTATTCAGGATCGGTAATAGCACCAGGTGGTAATCCGATTGATTCAGAACTCTGCATCACATCTAAATGTCGGCCACCACTTTCTTGTTGGATCAGAGCCATAATCAGCCCGACATATTCTCCAATCCCATTTTCCTCTGCATATTTCCGAATGAGGGGTTCATATCGAAGGACTTCAGCCGATACCTCTGCTGTTCCTCCTGCTCCTTCTCCTGAAAGCCCGGAGTCAAATTGATTCTCTCCGCCCAGACTAATCGAGATGAATAAAGCAATGCCGAAAATGGATAGGAGGAGGAGAAGTATCCCTGCAATCACCCACGTAAGAGGGTTTTTCAGAATGGCCACGGTTTTAACAACTTTTGCACCTTTCTTCAAAACGCCTTGCATAGGCTCTCCTTTCTAAAAGCCATTCTGACGCAACAAGACAGGGGGTTAACCACAAAACAAAAGTTAACTGCGTCAGAAGGCTTCTCTCCGACATCATTTTTGTCGGTTCGTTTGCTCATTCTTGGACTTCCTACTTTCTGATCGTTTGACCGTCTCACCAGAAGTATTTGCATTCCTTTTTTTGATCTGCTGCTCAGCTTCCCATTGAGTGATGTGTTTGTCTGGGTCTCTCGATGCCGCCACTTCTTTTTGACTTTCCATTCGTCCTGCCGGATTACGGTGAGGAGAAGGTTGCTGAGTCGTACTTCCGTTTTTTTGTTGCTGGATTGGTTTAGATTCCTCCTTATTCGTTCGTCCCTCCGATTTTGTTGAGCCAGGATTACGAGCCTCTGAAACGGAGCGTTGGGAGGAAGGTGTTCGAGCAGCCTGCACTTTCTCCTCACTTTTGTTGGGTCCTTCACTTTTTTGCTTTTTGTAATCATTTAAATTCACAATCGCAGCTCCTGCATTTCGTGAAGCTGAACGAGGGGTTTCCGTTCCTGTAGCCGCTAAATCGTTTTTCATCCCTTTTTTAGTCTGTTGTTCTGAATTTTTTTCGGTTCCTAGTTTGTTCTCTCCGACTGCTTTACGGTGCTCTGACCGTTCACCACTAGCTCCGGCCGCATTGGTGGAAACTTTCCGGCCAGCTCCCTCTAAACCAGATTGAAATTCGTCCATACGCTTTTTCTGTTTATGGTTTTGATGGGCTTTACCTACCATCCGTTTAGCCCCCTTCATTCCTCTTTCGCCAGCATCCCCCAATCGATTCAGGGTATTGGTGGTTGTTCTTTCCACCACTTGCTGACCTTGAACCATACCAGCAGAAGCGACTTCAAAGATTTCCGTACGATATTTGAACAAGCCCCAAATGGTAATGCAAATCAGAAAGACCACAAACGCATATCCTTCTACACCATTCGTGACTTTAACCGATTCATAAAGGAGAGTAACCAGTCCCGTGATTACCGCAATTAAGAGAACGAGCCCTGCCTTCATAAGCAGAACACCCACAATCTTTTTCCCATGATTCAATGCACCTTCACTGTAAGCCGGGATGAGAGAAAGAATGAGTGGAATGGCCGTAAAAATGACCAAAGCTAAAAACCAGACTTGAAGCAAAAACTTAAAAACACCTAATAACAAAACCGGAATGGCCAAAGCAATGGTGGAAATGATTGTGATAATGAGATAGCCAAACCGCTCTCCACTGAATTCCGGCGACATTTGCTTGTTGTCTAGTTCTGAAACTTCAGCATTAACAATGTTTTTTCTTTGTTCTTTCCCTTCATCAGAGTAGGGTTTAATGGACAATAAATTATCTACTCGATTGGGATTTTCCTTGATGATGTCAGCTTCTTTCGTGGAACCATAGTTTAAAAGCAAATACGGCCGTTTGACCATAAGGTTAAACAGTTGATTTTCAAGCAAGGCGATGCCCTCTTTAGGGTTATAAGCCGCATTACTGTCAAACTCGTCCGAACTGATAAGAACATTTGCTGAGCTGGCGATGCCTTCAAGTTCAGCCCCTCGATCATTGAGCCATTTGATATTCCCTGTCGCATCGGAGTAAAACCAAAAGGTCAGAACCGTGATGGCCAATGCTCCAAGGATGGCTTTTATTGCATGACCGACCTGCTGATTGACGAAATAACGCCACGCAGCAGCTCCACCCACAAAGATTACAAACAACGAGAGGAACGTACCGGACATAATCTCATAAATCCGTTCACTCATAATTCCGGCTTCGCTTGCAATGCTGCTGATTAAATCAAATGACATGAGTTGATTGGTCGAATAAAGAGTAAAGCTGGCAAGGGTTTTATTGAATCCCCACATCCCTTGATTAATGGCGTGCAAGGCATTATCCGCAGCATCTTTAAATCCGTCCCCGATGTTCGCTTCCATCTTGTAATGATCGAGAGGATATTCTTTGCTTTCCAGAGTCACACGACCAACGGTCTCCTCTTTTTTCTGAACAGTCGGGGAAGAATCTTCGGCCAGTGTAGCCGCTGGCATGAGAAGAAATAGCAGCGTTATGCCTAAACCGATCCCCCGTTTTAGGAAGTTCATCCAATCCCTCCTTATTCGCAGTGAATACAAGCTTGTCGGTCAATCTTGTCTTTTATATCCTCCCGGTTAATATCCAAGCTCTTACTTGTATCTACCTTCCACACATCAGATTTTTGACGGAGCAGAATGTTATCTTTAACGGCATTATCACCATTAGGATTTTTGAAATCTGTAAAAACATAATAGTATTCAGACTCTTTGTCGTAGTAAACTTCAAAACGAATATCTTTATATTTCAAGCCGGAATTAATCTTCTTAGCTCCTTTATCAACTTCATAAGAGCCTTTCTTAAACACAAGCTCTTGCTGCTTATCATATTCGTTATTAAATTTTGCTTTTTCCCATTCATAAGCAACCTTTGCAATGTCTTTAGAAGAAGTACCCTGATTGCACCCGGTTAAAAGTGCAATCAACGCTAAAAGGGAGATAACTAGTGTTTTCTTCAAATGAATGCCTCCTCGGTTTCCGCTCTGCCTCGATCATTTTCTTTCGTATTGAAGGCGCTGACCCATTCATCAAACAGGACATCGGTTTGAATCTTGGCGGTGCGTCCGTACATGTCTTCAACGATACACTGACCCTCGGTCAGATTTTTCAACATATCCCGGTTAGCTTTGTTGTCCTCCAGGCCGAGAAATTCAATGATGTTCGCTGCTTCTTCAGTGGTTTTCGCTTTAAACGCAAATTTTGTACCGATATTCTCTTTGATTTGAGGCTTGTTGTATTCATACGTGGACTGCGTAATGATATAAACCGCGGACCGCAAGGACCGGCCAGTTCGCAATAGCTCATTGATCAGCCGATCACCGGCCCCTGTGTTCATGAGCATCCAGGCTTCTTCAAAGATCGTCATCTTAACCACGGAATCATCACGGGCAAACCGGGTGGCGAACTTTGCCAACGGCTGCATTAACGCAACAGCTATGTGTTCATCACGCGTCGAAGCTTTTTCGCCTTCATCTGGGAGATTCAAGTTTTGAATCTGCAAGATATTCACTTGCTCATGCAAACTAATACCTTCTACATTCCCATCCGAAAACATGAGCTTGGCGATGCCTTTTGTCCCGATCTCATAAAGAAGATCTCCGACGTTTCGGACGTCCTGATCTTCTGATTCTTGTAAATGACGAACGACATTTAAGAGTCCTGGCTTCTTCTCTTGCTGCAGCACGTGACGGACCCCTTTATAGATCGCCGTTTTCACATTCCGTTCATTGGATTGAAGCTCAGAAAGGTATTCAAGAACACCCACCGCTGCATCTTGCGCCTCTTCTCCTTCCAGAAATGTAAGAGGGTCTAGCTTTCCGGCATCTTTCTTTTCACTTGATAGAGTAATATAGTTAAAACTTTCAATTAAATCCCGAAAGAAAGGCGCTGTTCGCTCCATTTCAGGTGTGATCGCTTGTTTAAATTTCTTTTCTACTTCATCCTTGGGATCCGTCATAAGCACCTTGGCACCGAAAAAGACGCCATTCAACAAGATATCTTTTAACAAATACGATTTTCCCATTCCCGTTGGTCCTGAGATCGTCACATGAGGAGAAGAATACTTCGAACCTTTTAAACCCAAATGAGCGAGAAACGGATGAAAGAAAACAAGAGATTGAGAGTTTTCCACGCTTTCGCCCGCGTGAGAGATATTTTTCCCGAGATAAAAGCCGACGGTATTGCCAACCTTCCGCGTAAGGGAGAATAGAGATTCCCCAAAAGATTCAGGAGTAAGGATTTGCTCCCAATCGTCCGCAACGATTTTAGCTCCTGGCAGGGATTGATGAAATAATGGGAGTTGGTCGGCTAACGGCTGGACAAGTTCGATCTGCTGATCCTTAAAATCGATTTTGAGCCTTCTGGCTCGTTTTCGAACTTCTTCTTTTGTTGGGCCGTAGACCACGAAATTGATGTGAGTTCTGAGGAGTGGTTTGCCTTGATTCTTAATTTGATTTTCTAAATCGTGCAGAAGTTCACGGCCTGTATTAATTAAGCTGTCATCATCCTCATTCGCTTCAATGAGTTGGGCATCCTGATCACGAAATCGCTTTTTGATGGTATTGGTACGACCTTCATCCTCCTTTTTGTTCTTATAAATGGTCCGCATGTTGACTTCAACCGGAAAAGGATACGACTGAAAGAAATACGCCCATTCTTTATAGCCTAGCTGAATGGGGAATTCGGAAACTGGAAGAAACGCGGACCAAGATTCATCTTCTAGTTGTTGAATACGCACATAGCCGGCCTTTCCGGGATCTAGGATGCCTTCTGTAAGACTGTACACACTGCCCTCACTGTCAGGCTGCACTTGACCTCTGATAAACTGATGACGAATGATGTAGCGAAGCTCTTTTTCCTTCACTCGATTGGCTCCTAAATAATGATTAAGCGTTGTGAAAGCATCCTCCTCGGATTCCTCAAATAACCGAACGGTTAAATCATCAATGCTCTGACCGCCAAAACCGGCAAGTTTCTGAAGGTACCGGTTCATGCTTTTAAAAGAAGAGGAAAAGGAATGCATGAGATTCTCATCAAGTTCCTGTCTCTTTAACTTCACACCAACAAAAAACTTATAATCGACCACATGTTTCGCTTCTTCTCTTAAAATCTCTTTAGCTCGTTCTGCGTAATACATACCAGTATCCGCGTACTGTCCTTCATATTGAGCTTGCAGGCTATCCATGCGTTTATCGATATCAACAGGGATTGGTACAATTTTATAATCCACTTCTTCAAATGCTGAGAACTGCCAGGCCAGTCGCTGCAGACGGTTCACAAGATGATTTTCTGCTTCTTGTTCATTCACGCCTACAGTGTTTTCATGCAAGCGATAATAGGACCAGGCTTCCATATCATGTGTATAGATCACGTTGTCTTTAAAAGATTGAATCGGAAACTGTATCATACAATCACCACCTTATTGGAATCGCTCGTAAGACTGCGCTTTCTTCATTTGTGGCTGGTACACACTCTTTTGGCTACTGTAAGAATAACGTTTAGTGAATAGATAACGGAAGTAACCGATGAAAAAACGATCCAATCGCTTTCCATCCAATCGGCTTTTACAAATGCCCCCCGCAATCAACCAAGGCAACACCGCGTAGAACGCAAGCTGCAACGTGGTCGGCAAAATGTGATTAATACTGTCTTTTAAGAGAAAGAGAAAGCCGAAGATCAGGACGGCCATAATGATTTGCCTAATCTCAATCCCCTTGGAAAAAACAAGAGATTTCTCGCCCTTTCCAAGCTTCCAGATTTTTAAGGGATATTTAAAAAACTTCCGATAACTGTAGGCATCGGTCCTCAATTTAAACCACCATTTTTGACTTGGTCCCATATTGCATTGGCCATACTTTCAAATTCTCCTGGATTCGCAACAATCACATAGCAGACAACCGCAAAAATAAAACTGGAAAAGAACTGTCCCCAACGTTGTGAGATGAACGCTCTAACGATCATGACGACCATGACGATAAATAAGACAGCTGCAACCTGTCCTGACACGTAATCGGTAAGACCTGTAATATCCGGCATTTGAATCATCCTCCTAATGTGTGTTTGAGTGTTTGAACATAATATCTATTGTTCTCTTTCTTCACAACAAGGGTAAACGGATGTTTCGTTTGAAGTCCTGTATCCGCCTCTTGTAAGAGAACAAGGGTTTTCACAATATATTGACCTTCCTTTTCTCCATCATAAACAACAAAGTTTTCAAGTCCTTTGTATTGGTAAAGATCTTTAAGAGATTCAGGATTCTCCATCAAGTAAGACATTTCCTGAGTAGAATTCGTGGTGTAAGAAGTGAAAAACTGTGTCGCAAACTGCTTTATTTCATCTTCAACCTTCACGTTCTTTTTCGATGTGTCGGTTTTGTCCTGTACTGCTGTGATTCTAGGCTCACCCGGAAGAGCTTGGTAATAAGGCTGTTCGATGACATTGAATGAGTTCCCATCCGTTCCAAGGCGAACAACAATCATTTGTTCTTTTGTTCCGAGCGATTCATCTTGCGTCGCCTCTTTTTCCTTTGTTAAAGCCTCTTCCTTGCCTTCATTATTTTTCTTCTTTATATCCACTTGCTCTTTTTTATCTGCGACGTTAAAGAGCTCATATTCGATTTTATAAACATAGCTGGCTGCATCTTCCCCGACATCCTTAACATCATACAAACTAGCACTCTTCAAAACGCGTTTTCCTCGGAAAGCTGTAAGGTTTTCTAATCCTCCAACCTGTAATCCCTCAGCCAAAAATCCTTGAAGTGTTTTCACACGTTCTTCACGTTCTTTTTCACCATCAGAGATATTGATGTACGTATCGATAAACTTACTTGCGTAGATTTCACCTGCCGGAGAATTAGCAAAACCTACCTCGTTTAGACTGGCAATTTGTTCATTTGATTTATCCTGATAACCGTTTACTTTTTCATTCAAAAAACCCGTCCGTGCCCATGACTGAAAGCTGATAAAGATAACACCAACTAAAACCATCCAAAACACGAATGAGAACGCCATCCTTGCATTAAACCGTGAAGACTTCAATCGTCTTTCATCTTTTAACACTTTTTTTCGACTTTGATCAGCACTTCTTTTTATACCGCCTTTCAGTTTGCTGTATAAACTCATCTAATCCCTCCCAGATCTAAGGCGTTTCGGACATACACACGACGAAAATAAGTATCACTATCATCCTCCTCTACCATTTTTCGATTGATAAAGATCTCACCGATCTGCAGATTTTTAATCTCACTTGGGTTCGCTTTAAACCGTTCGACATCTCGTACGGTGCCCATCTCAGCTTCATAGCGAAGATGAGGATATTTTTTTTCAATCTGTTGCGTGATTTCTTGATCTGAAAAAGTACCAAAAACTTGCGCGATGCGCTCTGCATCTTTGGAAGAATTGACACGGCCGGTTGCGATAACGTTGCAGTTTGAGATAATTTGTTCCGTCATGATTGGGTCAACAGCGTCTATATCTGACAGCGTTTGAGTAGAAATGATACATTCAAATCCAGCCGAACGTGACTTATTAACGATATCGACGATGCGACGATCGCCATATGCTGAAAATTCATCATAGACACCAAAGATAGATTTACGTCCCATTGCCTGACGGTAAGCAACCAAACTGTTAACGTCTAATATAATCATTTTTCCAATTTTCCGAATATAATCGGCATAACGACTCCCCGAAATACTGAAGATTACGACATCGTTGTGATCGGTTATCTTTTGAAGATCAATTCCATTTTTACTTTCAACAAACAAATGCCCTAAATCTGATTCTAAAAGTTCTCCTAGTTGCATCTTCAGCCGAGTGAGACACCCCATCACAATTTCTTCAGGGAATTCTTCATCTAGTATGTTCTTGATGCTTTTCATACCCTCTTGAAGGGTTGTAACGGATCGCGTACGTTTCTTTTTTACGGTTTTTTTCACAGTCTCTGTTTGTGGTTCGGGAGATGCAATGAAACCACTAAGATCATCGTTTATATGAGGTTGTTCATGGTTCTCTGATAAGACTTCTTCTACAATATCCACTTCGAACTCTTCCTCAATTTCTTCTATGCTGCTATGTTCTTTAAAAAACTGATTCATATACTTTGGGTTGGTTAACTTAGCAATAGTTTGAATGTCTCGGGGCACGTGAGCTTCATCTATTAGTTTGATAATGAGTTGAAGATACCGAGAAGCGATGTCTGTATAATACGCTCCGTCTCCTTCACTCGAAAATTGAAAAAGGGACATGAGCTTGTCTCTTGTCTCAGTAGGGGTTCCATTCTTGATGGGGTTATATGTGAGATCATCCATTTCAGAAAAGAGAAATACGTTTCTCCCATAGGCTTCACACAATGCTTTAAACTCTAGCATGGATTTTCGTTCACCTTTTCCATCTACGAAAATGATGGGTTTATCTTGCTGAAGTGCAGCTTCCATTAAAGATGCGATTAACGTGGTTTTTCCTGTACCCGTACCACCTGTTGCAAGCATGTGGTAGTTGAGTTCTTTTGATTCGAGCGATACACGTTCCTTAAAATCGGTATACCCGACAAACACTTCTTTGGAAGTTTTTTTCCGATAAAGCTGTTGTTTGTTGGCCAGAAACTTCACTCGATTTTTCCGGAAGGATATATACCGTTGTTCCGCCTTCTGCTTCTGTACCTGTCCAGATATAGTCGTTACACGCCTTTTCCAAAAAAACTTAGCAAAGATGAAGAATGCAAATGAAAAGATTAATGTTAATCCTCCTAATACAACATAAGAAGAATAGGAGACAGTGATCGCATTCCCGTCATTTAACACCCGTTCAGCACCCGTAGAAAGATACGGTACATTCATTTCTGAGATTAAACCAAAATAGGTGAGGATTCTGCCGGTTTGATATTGCCATAAAAGAATCAAAGTCCCGGCTCCAAGTGCAGCATATGAAAGCCAGTCCCGTCTCAACACGTGCAAAATAGCAAAAATCAGCATTCCTAGTAGGACCGGAAGGAAAAAGAGAATCCCTATAATTCCAATCAAACCATAGATGACCAGATCACCGATCATTCGATCCGTTTCAGTCTGTTGTGTCTGATCTCGGTGTTTCGCCATTGGGTCCACTTGGCATCACCTCTTCCCAACGTTCGTTGATTATGACTGATGGTATTTTTCGTATAGATATCTTGTTCGCATTAATCAGTCGCTGCTTCGCATCGTTGATAACATTGTGTATTTTGACTTCGTTAGCAAAGTAGATGATTTGATCGTACGAATAAGGTTGCTCCTCAGTACCTTCACCTGAAAGCAATGCCTCAAACAGTAAAAATTTTTGATCATACCTCTTTCGTTCCTTCTTATTTAGTTCAAGCTCCACCCATGTAGTGGTGACTTTACCGTCACGAGATTTAAAGAAAAAAACAGCGTCTGGTATTCGATCTCTTTTTGCGTTATAAACTTTTAATTTTGTTTGATTATCCCCTTCTCCAATCATAGAGTGACGAATTTCCCTTTCCGTACGATATTTAAATTCAACCCCTTGCTTTTCCGCTTGGAACTCGTAGTAAAGAACTAGGTCCGTTAAAAGAAGATCGTGCTGCATCGTATAAACAGAAGCTTTAGTCGGAACCGTCACACTCACATTTGTTAATCTTCGAGCTTCAAGAGTTCCCAAGTAAACACCAACCTTGTGAGCGATTCTCTCATGTCTCACATACTTCTTTTCCTCTAATTTTCGTAACCTTCTATAGACTCGATGAACATTTGGTTCTCGAAACTTAAGCATGATTTGTTTGGCCGTCACCATACCATTTCTTAGAATAAACCTAAGATACTCTATATCCTTTTCTTTTAACGACGTGTACTTCAACATGGATAACATCATCCTCTTTTTATCAAAATAGGAACCACTCTCCCTTTTAGCAGTTGACCATAACAGAAACCTACTGCATACAACAAAAAGGAAAATAAAACCGCAACTAAAAATACAACTAACTGTAACGCTTTTATTCCCATCCAGAACAAAATTCCATACAACATCATCAAGATACCTAAATACGCCTTTATCCAATGTTTAAGTCCTTTGAACATAAAACACCCCCTTGCATAAATAACAACTAACAAACATTTTTATACACATAAAAATCGTAATCTACTTAAAATACAAACAACAACACAAGATATTAAAACTACCCTTCTTTTCCTCTTTCGGTCTTGAAATTTGCTTTTGACCTTGAACTTTTCTTTCTTGAACCTAATCCCTGGAACTTATTATTTTGAACTTACTTTTTACTCAATCCCCTATAAAACCAATACTACTCATCCCACTCAACCTTTTAAACTGGCTCCGACTTCATGTAGTAGCAGAAGACCTCGGCTATGTTTACGTAGTATAGGCGAGGTCTTCTGGTGGGTACGAATATGAACAGGAGCCCATTATCCTTTAAATACGTGGGATGAGTCTCTCTACAAACCGCAAATAAAATATAAATTGATTAACCTTTGATTTACGTATTAACATCGGTATTATTTTTAATATTCTGAAATTAGTGCAAGTATAGTATACGTACATTTGTTTGGCAATAGATTTAAAGGTAAATCGTACCATATGCCTACATATTATTTCAGTATAAGATTTTTTTGCCATCTAACTCAATCTCATTTTTCTTTATTCCTGTAGCTAACTTATTCTCCTACAAATAAATTCAACTACTCATTACACTTTATAATCCATAATAAGATCTGTTACTAGTAAACGATAAATATACTAAAGATAAATAGAAATATAAAAGATTGAAACTCTTTGAAACAAATCCTCAAGCCTAGAACAAACATACCAGCCACAGAAGCTTATCCCCCCTCAAATTATAAAAGCATGAAAGTTTTAGATCGAGAGTAGAGAACGAATAACAAACAGAGAGTCAAAACAGGAGAATATAGATATGTATTGGCAGACTGGCTTATTTATTTTTAACTCGACCTGATCCTTGGAGGAGAGGTTTTTGAGCTAAATAGTGTCGTCATATCAGATATGTATTGTTCATCTCCAAAAGGAAGAATGTTTATGATCTGCTTTTCTTCTTTGTTAAACATGTTTACAAAAGTAAGCTGCGCTTTTTGTCCCTGTCTCTTTCGAGACACTAGTAGACTTTTAAATATTACTGATTTAGACGCCAGATATGTCACGGCACCCCTGCCGCGGCCTTTGGTCTTCTTTACAATTTTGCGAGACCGTTTGAGCACTTCTTTAAAAGTTGATTGTGCCATACCAAACGTTTCAGCTAGCCAACTCAAAGAACCCTCAACAAAAGGGTGTTCCGGGCTTGTGTTTTGTTCCAAATAGTTTAATATATCTTCTTCCCGCTCATCATAATGAGATCGAATTCTCTCTTCTCGTGGTTTTTTGAACTTATACCATCCCTCTCGTCCGATAAAAGAGGCTCGTCCATCCGTCCAGAGTTCAAGTAGACTCTCTACGTATGAACGCTTTACACCCTTGTATTTACTAGAATAAGCACTCTTTAATGTACGCTCGAATTCGTTTTTAGGTAAAGGATGATTCATGTTACTGTTAAACTGATCAAGTTCATCGTAGGCTACATCAAATGCTATTCCACTCTGGTAGTTTGCTAACGCGAGTGTTAAAAGAGCGTTATTACGGCTAGCCCCGTAATAACCCTGGTTGATATTAACCGCATGGATAAGAGACTGATACCAATCTGTATCAATCTGATTATTAGACGTTTCATTGCAGGAGTTATAGATGACACGGAACATGTTTCTTTTCTCATACTGAATAGACCACGACAACAACTCACTAGTTCTGGCAGACTCTGTATAAAAATCGAGTACATTATCTTCTTTAGGTATTCGGTAGAATCCAAAGGGCACACAGTTTGTATCTACTGGTGCATATTGTTTAAGTGCTTTTCTGATGTTGTTTGATAAGCGTTCTGCGACTCTTAAAGACTTGTAATCTTCTTTCTTATGTATATAGAAAGGTTTATCCAAAACAAAGAACACTTGATATCCTCTCGGTGTAGAGAGTAAAAGGTTTGGACGAGGAAGCCCTAACTCTTCACAACCCATGTAAAGATTGTAGAGATCAGTTTCCTTTGTATCGATATCCATTCCAATTACATTGATTTGTTTCAGGTTCTTTCGTTCATGCCCTTTAATTACACGATTCTTAAAATCATAATATGTACCACCGCGATATGTGTTTGGTGTCCAGTGAGACAGAGTTTGATACTTCTCCAGCAGCGTTTCATAAGAAGTGACCACAAATCCTCTCCCCTTTGTCAGGTCCTCTTTTGAATGAGAAACAAAGACTACACCCTTGCGGTATGGATTATTTTCTTCACTCTTTTCAAAACGCACCACGTTGCTCAAACTGGCTCGTGTGCCCTTCTTCTTGTATGGTGTTAGACTATCATGTGTCATGAATGTCAGAATATCGCCGATCGAAACGAGGTTTCGATGATAAAGTTCTGTATGTTCTCCCATCTTTAAGCACCCTTTCAACTGTATTTTTCGTATACTTACACCGTAGGAACTCTGCTTATTGATGGATTAAAAAAACAGAATTCACCTATCTGATCTTCTTGGAAGATTTTTCTGTGTAAAGTATAACGAATACAAATTTTGAAAAAGGGGCTTCTCTAAGAGAAAATGCACCAAAAAATAAAGACCCCTAAAGCCATGCGCCTCAAGGGTTTGAAAAAAGTTTATTATTTTTTCCTGATGCAGGTTCCGCTCACTTTTTGCACCAATTGAACAGAAATGGAACACTTGGAGTACAGATAAAATCAGTACTTATTCTGGTACAAATCCTATTTTATCAAGGTTTTGAGTCTAAATAGCTTTAATTGTACTATACAGACTCCGCTTATTTAAAATAGATTTCGGTGCATATTTAATAGACAGGTTTCGCTGTTTTTCTATACTTTCTAATATTACGTATCATTAGCAGAGGTTAATACGCCTTAGAACCCCCTATTTTAGGGGATATTTTTGATAGACAAGTTTCGCTCAAAAATGAGTTGCATTTTAAAAATGGTGCATTTAATAAAGAAAAATAGTACACATGTTTCGCTCTAATCCTCAAGGAAGGCATATCATGGTGCAAAATAATACATTACTTTTACCTAGTCGCAACTAAAAAAACACTTTTAAGGTTTGTTGCTAATTATATTCCTTAGGATTGTTCGCACTACCGTTTCTGTTAATAAGATTAAATAAAGTGTAATTAATTGGTTGAAGCATAAAGAAGGTACTGAATTGAATTCAGTACCTTTTCTTGATTTAAGAACTTGCCAAATGAGTTGGCACTTGTATTATATTCCAAAGAAATTATTATGTTACAAATTTTAAACGTTTTCAAAATCATAATGAGATTTTTGGTGATATTCGATCAATAGCCAATAGCTAATAAATACGATTCCATAAGACGTAAAAATCGGATTTTCTTTATTTAAAGTGCACTGAACATTATACTATATGTGAAAAAATGAAATAGTTTTTTAAAAGGCATTAAATTTTATGAATACCTTTAATGAACAAATATGTGCCAATCAATATCTTTTAACATTAATCCCTTTATTTTGTGCAAAAAAGCCAACTCCTCAGGGAGCTGACCTCCAATTACATCTAATTCATATGACTGTTGAGAGATGGCGCATAACTTTGAATCATCTGTGTCATATCTTTTTGAGTAAGTTGTGGTACTTGATAGAATCGGTTTTTATTTTGATACAAAAAGATCTCATAGGCCATTTCGATAAAGTTCGGAACACTATCCGCAACAACTCTGCGTAACACTGGATTAGTAATTTCGGCTGCAGACATAGCAAGCAGTGATCCTGTAGATTTGATTAAACCCAACATATGCCCTGAAACCCCTTGTTCATTCATATCATTTACCGATTGATTTGGTTTTTTGGGTTGTGAAGGTGTAAGGCCATATATAACTTCATTACTCTGATTCATTTTGTAAGGTGGAGATGAGTGTGAAGGGTCCTTACCTGTAGTAAAAGCTTCTACAGATATGTTATACACATCTAAAATATACGTATATTGATGATGAAGATTAGCTTTTAATGCTGGATCTTTAATATGCTGATCCAACACTTGATATAAATCTAATACATTGATCAGGCCTGCTAAAATCTCATGAGTATCGAAAATTTCGTGTCCACCATGATTCATATTTAGCATCAAACCCTGGGATGGTTGAATATTTGAAGCGTTCAATTCATTTTGCAAGTTTTTATCCTCCCTTTTTCTGTATAATGCACATATATGTTTAGAGTATGTATTGAAATTATTTATTGAGATTTTCGAATGATAATTAAGGATTTAACTTTTAAAAATATAAACCCCTCCTGGAAGGGGTTTATGCTCAATTATTTAGATCATTAAGTCCTGGACTGTGTTCATTTGGCATTTCGGGCATTTCTGGAACTGGGTATCCTGTTGGAGGATCTGTAACGGTTAACGTTCCTCCATTCCTGCTTGGTGATTCCCCATTGAAAACTTGGTTAATTAAGGTACTATCCAATCGATAATTAAATTGTGCATTATGAAAGCCCATGTCCACATATTTTTTGCACTCAGGATACTTATTAATGTCATAATTGGGAACTGGGAATACCTTTGCCCAATCTACACCTAAGGTCTCTAACGCTTTTGCGAATGCGTTTTGATGTGCGTTATCTCTTACAATTAAGAATGCCAGAGTCTCTCTAAAAGTCTTGTTAGAGCTCATCTCGTAAATTCTTGATTTTTGGAGAACACCAGTAGACTCTAATACGACATTGTTAAGTAAGTCAGCTACAAGATTGCCATGTGCATAAACCCAAGATCCATTCCATGGGTTTCCACCGGCATCCACAGGCAGTGAGCCTTGAGCACCCATAATATAATGGTGTGGGTTAGCATGCATAATTGGTTCTTGTAGTGGGGCCTGACTTGGACCAGAAGCTCCTGCTTCATTCACCTCACCAGAACCATTCAACAAATGGTTGATAGTAGTTTGAACTAGTTCAACATGGCTGATTTCTTCTAGAAAAACGCCGCGAATTAAGTCTTTATACTTTTTGTCCTTTCCTCTGAAGTTAGAAGACTGGAAAAAGTATTGCATCATGGTACGCATCTCACCGAATTGACCACCTAACGTCTCTTGTAAAACTTTCGCTGCAGCCGGATCTGGTTTATCTGGCACAATAATGTTAATTAAGTCTTCTTTATAGAAATACATTTAAAATCCCCCTTCTCAATCAGAAATTATATACATCGCTTATTCTAGTCAAAGTTTCAAATTAAAATACTTATTCGCTATCTAGAAATCATTTATTAAAGTAAGAAGAAACCGTTTATTGTAAAAAATGATGTTTTTACTACTAATAAAAATGTTAAATATTTGTTTAAAAATTGTATGTATAACTAACTCCAAATTAAAGGAGAGAAAAAACTAATATTAATAAGGAGTAAATATGTATAAAGATATTCATGAAATGTTATCGCTTTGTTCAAGTTCCTAATCCAATGGTTTTTCTACATGAAAAATACTATAATAACAACAATATTGGTTTATTATTGTAGATATCTTCCTTGTTTTGGTAGTGCAATTTCATTAAAATATTTTACCAGCTTCATTAGTCCTTCTTCTAAATTATCCCCACTCATAGGGTTTCCATGGCCTGTTGCAGCAACAGATGGTTTTAGAGAAGCGAGCTTTATTACTGAATCTTTTGCTACTTTCCAATCTGTAGTGAAGTATTTGGGTGGGCTACTAATTTCTTGTTTTTGTATTAGAACATCAAATAATGATTCTTGTTTGACAGTTACAAATGCATCACCTGCTAATAAAGTCTTATCCGAATCTCTAAATAAAGAAATATGTCCTTTGGTGTGACCTGGTGTATGAATCCATCTCCACCCTTGTAGGCCTGGAATTGTACCGTCTGTTGGAAGTGCATGTAGTGAATTCTTAATATCAATTCCATGGTTGGGAAAGGAAGGTGATAGTTTTGATACGAGGCCTCCTCCAACGGAAGGATCAGGCTTATCATAATCCTCACTACCGTTTAGATAAGGCATTTCAAGTGTATGAGCATATACAGGAATATGCCACTTCTCTAGTAAAGTTGAAATTGCCCCAACATGATCGAAATGTCCGTGCGTTAAGATTATGGCAAAAGGAGGACCGTCGAACCATTTATTTGCGAACTGTAAAATAACTTTATCGGACTTTGGCATTCCTGTATCAATAAGTACATACTGATCAGGCTTATTTTGACATCTAACAAAATAGACATTCGCAATTTGGGTTGTTAATCCATATACATCAGGTGTGATTTGTTCTCCGATGCCATCAGCTATGCTTGACATCGGAAAATAATTAAATTCTGATTGTTTATCTGAATCGTAAACCATTCCAAACACCTCCTTCAAAATGTAGAACGCATAAAATCATCAATATGCGATTAAAAAGAGCATTTTTAATGCTCTTTTTAAAATTTAATCCATAGTTAGCAACTAAATGATTTGTAATAGTATGGTAAATAGTTACGATTGTTAGTATAAACAATTGTACTATTAGATATTAACAAGTACTTTAATAAACCCCTTTAAGGCTTTAATATGACTTTTATACAATCATCTTGTTTTTTGTTAAAAATGTCATATCCGTGAGCAGCGTCTTCTAATGACATCTTATGTGTAATGATCTCTGTGGGATCAATCTTTCCTGTTACTATTTGATCATATAGCGTTTCCATATAACCGCGAGCAGGAGCTTGTCCCATTTTTAATGTAATGTTTCTTGAAAAGAAAGGACCTAGTGGAAACATGTTATAAAGGCCACCATAAACACCCGTAAGCTGCACTGTTCCACATTTTCGAACAGCCTTTGTAGCTATTTGAATGGGACCAAGAGTTCCACCTTGAAGTTTTAATTTTTGCTCCACAAACTCAAGCGGAGATTTCTTGCCATCCATGCCCACGCAGTCGATTACTACATCTGCTCCGCCTTTTGTCAGCTCTTTGAGCGTTTCTCCCATGTCATCATATTTGGTAAAATCGAATATTTCCGATTGATTCATCTTTTTCGAATGATTCAATCGATAATCAAAATAATCTACAGCTATAACTCTTTTTGCTCCTTTTTGCCATGCGAATTTTTGGGCCATCAGACCGACTGGGCCACAGCCTAAAACGATAACAGTGTCTCCTTTTTTGACACCTGCGTGTTCAACACTCCAATATGCTGTAGGAAGCACATCGGAGAGAAACAATAGTTTCTCATCTTCCAACTCACAGCTCTCGGGCACTAAAAACGGAGTATAGTTGCCAAAAGGGACTCTCAAGTATTCTGCTTGTCCTCCTGGATGATCTCCGAATTTTTCGGAATATCCGAACAATCCGCCCGAATCATAATGTGGATTAGAATTATCACATTGACTTTCAAGATGTTGGTTACAATATTGACATGTACCGCAAGCCACGGTGAAAGGAATAATTACACGATCTCCTTTTTTTACTTTTGTGACGAGCGACCCTACTTCTTCTACGATACCCATTGGTTCATGTCCAATTACATATCCAATAGGCAGTGGTAAGTTCCCTTGATATAAATGAAGATCGGAGCCACAGATTGCAGTCGACGTAATTTTCACAATAACATCTTCTGGGTGTAGGATTTTCGGAAATTCAACTTCTTTAACACTGATCGTATTCTTACCTTGGTATGTTACAGCTTTCATTATTATCCATTCCTTCAAGATTTAGATTTTATTCTTTATTAGAGTGTCATCAAAGGAATGAAAAAATATTCTGTTACAAGCAAATTCAATTAATTACTAAACAAAAAAATACGGAACCGGCTCACTTATTCTAAGCTGATTCTCTTAAAAGTATTTGTAAATAAGCTTGTGAGAAGGGAATTACTTATGGATGGATTAAGGAAACAAAAATAATTAGTTCAATTATTACATTGTTGTTATTTAGAAAGTCCTAAGATCTTTAAATACAAACGGTAACGAAATCTTATAAAAAGTAGGAGTAATTCTGATAGGGAAATTAAGAGCGTGGATTAACAATATGCATGGCGAGAACTTGCATGAGTAAGAAACATATTTCTATATGTCCAATCATATTAAACAAGCCCTACATAGAATATTAAATAGAGATGTAAATAATCTCTTGAGTGAATAAACATTAGGGGTGTTTTTATGAGAAGTTTTTTAAGTCTTTTAAATGGTTTATTAGCTGATAAGAAAGCACGTAAAAGTAAAAAGAATAAAAAAAGAATAGGCTAAATCTTAAACAAAGTCTAATTTCCATTTGGTAATTAGACTTATACATAGTTTATATATGCATTAGCATTCAACTCTCATTAAAGTGTTGATTGAGAATTTTCTGGTTCTGTACTCTTGGTCATGAGAGCAACATGCTCTTCGTGTGGCTCTTGCTAATTAATAGTATACATACCTAGCTAATGAGAAAGATAATCTGAAAGCGAAAGTGGGCTTCTTCATGATTTTAGTTACAGGTTTCACGGGAAAAGTTGGCTTTGAGGTAGCAAAAAAATTAAAAGCAGCCGATCTGCCAATGATTTGCGGTGTGCGTAATGTAAGCAAGGAAAAAGATACATATGGAGACGCATATCATTATGTCCATTTAGACTTGTCACAACCAATGACCTTTTCAGACGCCCTAAGTGGGATAAAGCAAATATTTTTAATATATCCACCCGGTGATAAAATTGAATTTGAAGAATTCTTAAATTGTGCTAGAAAAAAAGGAATAAGACATATTGTCTACCTATCAGTTAAAGATGTACAATTCCTCCCTTTCATTCATCATTATAAAAATGAAAAGTTAATTCGCAAAAATGGTATATCCTATACCTTTATACGTGCTGGTTATTTTATGCAAAACCTAAATGACTTTTTAAGTATTGAGATTAAAGATCGAAAAAGAATTTTTATACCTGCTGGTAAAGGGAAAACGAACTTCGTTGATACGAGAGATCTTGCGGATGTCGCATTAACTGTTTTTAAAAATCCTGACAATCATGTAAATAAAAAATATGTTATCACAGGTGACAAAGCTCTTGATTTCTTTGAGGTGGCTGAACAAATGAGCCATATTTTACATACAAAAATCATTTATACGAATCCTTCTGTTAAAGAATTCAAGGAATTCATGTTGCAACGTGGGGAGAGTAATGACTATATAAATGTAATAGTAGGAATACACTTTCCAACGAAATTAGGACTTGCTAAAGGAATTACTCACGATTATGAAGAAATAACGCAAAAAAAACCAACCAAGATGAAGACTTATATTGAAGATTATTGGAATAGGGATAACTAAGAACACTCACTGACAAGACTATCTCACATTTTATTTCACAGTATAGACCAGTAAAAATCTAATAGATTATTTACCTACCCTATGATATATGGGATACTTTTTTAATTTACTAATTCTTGATTAGTATTTTTTTACGATAAGTCGCTCAAAAATGTTACCTCGAATTAAAACGACTCATAAAGGTTTTGTTTCACCTTCATGAGCCGTCGTTTTTATTTATCTTATTTAGTCATTTCGTTTTGGTTTATTGTTTATACCAAATTCATCACTTGGTGTGTTTAAATGATCGAACTGGCGATCTTTTGCAATTGTATGCGGTTTATTAATATCTACGTCTATAAGATTGCTTTCCGGTTTAGAAGAATCTGTACGGAAATCTTTTAAACTCGTCTTGTCTTTCCATTCTGCTGGGTCTGGACTTTGAATCGTCGTCTCTTCCATCTTACGGCTCCATTTATTCAGCGTCCGTCCAGCCGCCTCACGACCACCCAATCCGAATGCTAGTCCAAACGCAATCGTAAAGCCACCTAAAATGAGGATGAATGCAGCATTTACGATTGTTTTCGCTACTCCAAGCTGATCAAGAGCCATAAAGAATGCTAGAGTGATTATCGTATACTTTGCGATATTGCCAAGAAGTTTTCCTTCAGTTTCCATTTTTTCGTTTAGTTAAGCCAAAATTTAATATTTCTTTTCCCTTTGAGTATTCTCTAAGCCTAAAACAATTGAAGTTCCTCCTTCCTTATAGAAATTTTGCAAACAAAAAAACGATTCCTATCAGTTAGGATTCGTTTTTGTTTAAAGGGTAAGCAGCTTTTAATTTGATAAGATATAAAGACCTTTTCCTAATTGGACCCTTCCTATCCTTACCTTTGAAAGTTTAGGATATCCTTTTAGCATAGTGATAGGAATTATACCAATAATGGTTTTAAATATTGAGGCTCGTGTTTAGGTGTAGAAGTTATAAAGGTTAACAGAGATCCACATGAAGACTGTGCCCCATATAGTTATTATGAGCATGCCTACTATCCAGTTCTCCGGTCTTCCTCCCTCCATAAGTTCTTCCGCCTTTTCTGAGCAACTGTCTATAACATTTTGAGGCAGCATCTTTAAAGCAAGCACTATACCTAAAGGTACCAAAATAAAATCGTCTATATAGCCTAAAATAGGGATGAAATCCGGGATAAGATCAATTGGACTAAAAGCATAAGCTACTACACAAGCAGAAAATATTTTTGCATACCAGGAAACCCGATCATCTTTATAAGCTAAATAAAGAATAAAAATTTGTTTTTTAATTTTTGTTGTCCAAGCCTTTATTAGGGTTAACACGTTGATAGCTCCATTCTTATTATAATGAATTCACCACTTTAGTGAGCATCTGACGGTATTTTTGTGAAGGATGAAAGTATTTGACAATACACACATTGAAAATATCGGTAACACTACTAGATTGTTCTATAATAAGCGCAAAATTAATAGAATAACAAATTGTATGTCTCTAACGTCGATCAACGAGGTTAACCGTCTATACAACTTGTCCACTCCCTGAATATAATACGTTAACCGGATCCGTACAATAGGGTCGGATTATTTCTAGGGGGGGAATAATCATGGGCTATAGAAACTGTTGTTGTCGTAGAAGACACGAAAGAAAATGCGAACCTTCTTGTACCGTTTACTACAAATGTAGACGATACGAAAAGAAAAGATGCAGCTGTCATCGTAACCATCACTAAGTTCGATCCGTTTTACAAGGGAGGAGTCTATAAAGAGACTTCTCTTTTTGTTTGTCAGGATGATATAAAAAGACCAAGTTCTGTTTGTAGAACTAGGTCAGGATACGTTTTTAATTAGAGTCGCAACATTGTTTTTTACAAACAATAGGTGGTGGTGAATGTAGTGGTCTGATCAAAGGAGTCTTTTTCAGACATGGACACTTTCTTTTTTTCATGATTCTCCCCCTTAATGGCAGCTGACAAAAAACCAATACAGTGCTGGCGATTTCAGGGATGCACTCTATCGGTTATAATTTATTATATGTATACAACCTGTAGTGTGTGTATAATTTACAAATTTCTAAGCAGTTGGTATCCTATTTAAATGGAAAAGACCAATTCTCCCTCTACTGAGAATCGGTCTTTACAGGTTTCTGGCACCAGCGCCACACATCTGACGTTATATTTAGTATGTACAGACCGGTTGAACATTATGCATATCTAAATTTTAATTAATCTCCTATTAAGCTAAGGAAAAAAACAGCAGTGTAATTAATAAAAACGATCCCTAAGGAGAGAGATCGTTTTCATCCATGTATCTAATCGTAAGTGGCAATTAATATGATCTATTGGATTATACTTTATACGGACCTTTGTCGCCTACACAAAGTACACCGCAAATACAGTCACAATTAAGAATCAATGTCCTAGTTTGACCTCTACACTCCTCAAAACTAAACACTGCACAACCCGTTCTACGGTCGAATCTTATAAGAGTAAACTCTGTCGGTTCTTTTCCAAAGATAGACAACGGTTCAGAAGCACCATTTAACACGATAGATACTCTCTGCTGTCTACCCATTGAACAAAGATTGTGGAAATTATTAGCCCAGTTGTCTAATAACTCACAAATACATGATTCTGCTCTGCGTACACACTTATGTTGAGAATCAGAATCATTTGTAAATAAGCTGTTCATTTTAACCCTCCCTTCATGGAGATGTTGTAATATATGTAAGTGCAACCAATTCTGTTTATACAAATGCCTATTTTATTGTTTTAATTACCATTTTTCCATACCAAGAAGTATTATCTTAAATGTTTTCTACCCTTTTTTGTTCCGATAGTAGCTTTCATATCTTTTCGCTAAACCACTATTAAGGCTACATCAAAAAAGTTTTCACGGGAGGGGATTTAATTAACTTAAGTAATTTCAAGGATAAATTGGTATAATGAACAAAATAGAAGCTTTATGAAAGGATGGATTTTATGATACTTTCTTTAGAGGAGATAAACTTGTCGGGTAATAAGAACGCAGAAGTGTTTTTACACAGAACGTCAGACAGACGCTTCATCGTGGCCATCCCTACCATTCATTGGTCTGCTGAATTTGAAGAAGTAGACAAGATATCCATCCAGACCGAACATCTTCAAAACTCATTAAACTATCATTTGTTTGACGGAGACACAAATAAATTAGCCGACTCTATAATTGAACTTGTAAAAAAATACGCATAAGATTATTATCTACACCCAATTTTTTCTCCTATTTTATATAAGAAATAAAAAATCATACATATTACATTTAGTATCCACACATAATGCCTACTTTTTTAGACTTGCATGAAGAAATCTATTATAATCAACAATCTTTCATTTTCATACTTTTAAAGTCACTCTTCTAATAAAATCTATGAGCAACCAAAAAGTAGTGATGGTTCCCTAATATACAGCTTTTACTTAAATAGCTTTAACCAATTCAAAAGCTATTTAAAAGTAGATTGGCTATAGATGTTCCTCCACCGGGAGTGATTTATTTAGAAGTTTTTCTAAAATCAGATTCAGCTCTGACAAATTATTATTTAATCGGCAGCTTTTGCTTCATTCCAATGAACGCTTGTTTTCCAGACGGCTAACATTCCGGTGTTCTTCGCGGCCTCTACGTCATTTTTTGGTGGTCACCCACGAACATGCACTCTTCTGTATTAACGTTCAATCGCTCTGCTGCCCTCCGGAACAGTTGAGGATCGGGTTTCCTCACCCCCTCCATCTCAGATATAAGGATCGTGTCAAAGTAATCCTTTCAAGTGCCTTTATGGTGTCATACTGAAACACACCGTATCCATTTGTGACCAAACCGATTCGTAAGCCTTTTTTCTTCAGTTCATTTAACATGCTTGTAAGGTTTGGAAAGTGTGCAATGGTGTTTGAACTGTGTTAAATAGTCATTAAGCAGTTCTCCTGGAGGCATTCTCCTGACAGTCAGCTCCTCGGCTAGCTTCTGGTACACCTTGTCCTTCCACACATGACCGTGCTGTTCAAGCTCGATAAAGCTCTCTGCAAATTTCTTTTAGGGATATGGGACAGCACAGCAACAGACGGGTTTGCTGGTCCTCTACAAATTTCTTAACCGACGTGTCTCTGTCCAAATCAAACAATACAGCTTTAATCAAAATGACACTCTCCTATCTTTGTATTCTCTTTATATACTTTTCATTAAAGATAAATACCCTTACAAATGACTTTGAAGCTTGATTTTAATCATTCTATTTATGGCAACATAAAAAAGGTTTTATTTGTTTTTCTGTACATAATTGTCTTTTGTAAAAGAAAAAAGATCTCACCTTTCGGTCAACTCGTATCAATTCACTTCTAAGATTATTCTGTAAATGTCCTGTTTACTCTAAATATTTTATCGAACAAAAAGTATTGTATTTCTCAAATCTGAGTCATTTCAATTAATCTCGCAATAACCTTTTTCCTCATTTGAGGTTCTAATTCGCCAATCTGTAAATACTCACTTGAAATGATTGAGTCAAAAGCTAAACGAATAATGGTTGCTAATACAGGATCTATTCCATCATTCTCTATACGTTCTTGCGTACGTTTAGACTCCTCTCGTAAAGGATTCAACAAATCTGGATTTGAAGCAAGCGCGGCCATGATACTTGGCCCCATTTCTCTTTCGTATTGTTCTACTTTATCTAGAGACAAGTAAGCTCTTAAAAAATCTCCATTTTCTTTCCTTCCGCTTTCGTAATTACTTTCAATCTGATGATTTGCCAACTCACTAATATAGGAAACCATTCCACCAATTAAAGCATTTTTGGATGGAAAATGATAAAGAAGCCCTCCTTTACTGACTCCTGCATGTTTAGCTACCGCCTCAAGAGTCAGAGAAGTAAACCCTTGTTCTTTAACGATTTGGTATGCAGATTTTAAAATTAACTTTTTTTTGGTAAGTGTTTCTTGGGTCATATTATCTCTCCTTAAAAATACTTTTTTATCATGCTCCATTTCAACGATAGTAACAACTTTTTCTATGTCAAACATCATGCAAGTTTGCTTTTACTACTTTAATTATGATAACTGTTCTATATTCCTGAAGTCTTTTCCTTTAACAAAAAGGATTACTCCAGATAAAAGACAACCTGCTCCTAACATCGTTAAAAGAGCGTGAATGGAAAACCCTGCTGTCATCATCCCTGAAATAAAGGCAAAAGCTAGTGGTTCTACACCGTTAGAAGACAGTGTTACGATACTCATTACCCTTCCAAGCTTCTTTTGTTCTGTTCTTTGTTGGATAAGTGTAATGATAGGTAGGTAGGCGGCAATAGCAGCAAAACCGATGCCAGCCGCTAACACTGTTAACCACAAGATACTACCTAATTTACTGAATATCAAAAGTAATATGGCTGTTACAAATAAAAATGAGAATATAAAAAGTGTTTTTATTTTTCTCTTTGAAATAATAACCATTAACAATGCAGCCATAAATGTCCCCACTCCAAGGGCAGCTTCCATATAACTAAGATCAAGTGCACTTCCCTTTAAACTTGTTACCAATATTGGAAAGCTGTTGCCTAATGGACCAAGCACAAAGAAATGAATGATAACAATAATGAGTACCCCATACAAAAGAATTGGAGACTGTTTAACATAATAAATTCCTTCTTTTAACTCTTTCGTCATTGAGACTTGATCTGTCTGTTTAGGTGGTATTACGTCTTTTATCCATTTTGGAAATACAAATACTGCCGAAAGAACAACCATAAGAGCACTAACTAAAAAACTTATCCCCACTGAGAACCCTGATATTAAAGCACCGGCTATAATTGGACCAACGACATAAAATAACGTATGAGAACCTTGCTGAATCGAGTTTGCTCTCTGTAAATCGGACTCCTCAACGATTGTTGGGATTATGGACGAACTAGCTGGCCAATAAAACGCATCGAACAATCCCATAAAGAAAGAAAACAACAATAATAATGGAAAAGTTAACAAATCACCGTAAAAGAAGAAACATAGCCCTGCAATCGTAAAAGATTGAAGTACATGAGTAACAAACATAACTTGTGATTTTTGATATTTATCAGCTAATACTCCACCGACTATCATGACAACAACTCTAGGCAGAGCTGCCACAGTCAGTACGATACCTACAGCTGCTGCCAAACCTAGATTTTTAGACAAATGCCAGGAAACGGTTATGGTGTACATTGAAAACCCAATAGTCGAAAAAGCTGTCGCTAGCCATACGAATAAAAAAGGGCGATTACGAAATAAATTTGAAGTTGTCATTAAACTTCATCCTTTCTATTTAATGAAACACTTAGATTCAGATTTAATCCCAGGTTCATTACGTCTACCTGGGATTAAGGAGACAAAACAAAAAACTAAGCCTTTGAAAATGAAATTGGTAAATTTTCAATACCGTCTAAAGCATTCAATTGATACTCAACATTAGGTATTAATTGAATATCACTAAAATGCGTAAACATTTCTTCTAGAGCAATTTCTACTTCCAGACGAGCTAAAGGTGCGCCTAAACAAAAATGAATGCCGTGGCCAAACGCTACATGTTGCAGGTTATTTCGATGAATGTTCAACTTATCAGGCTTATGAAATACATCTGGATCTTGGTTTGCTGATCCCAACCAAACATGTACTAATTGGCCTTTTCTTATAAGATGACCGTTTATTTCGACATCATTGGCAGCTATTCGTTCTAAACTTCTAACCATAGAGCGATATCGAAGCACTTCTTCAATAGCTTTTTTTATATCTTCCGGATGTTTCCTTAAATGTGTTGGAACCTCTGGGAAGTAATGAAAACTAAACAAGGCGTTTCCTATAAGATTTGTAGTCGTCTCGTTTCCAGCTACTAATAATAAACTGCAAAATCCTAGTAATTCAAATTCTGTTAACTTCCTTCCATCTACCTCAGCCTGAATCAACATACTGATGAGATCATCTGATGGATTTTCTCTTCTTTCGTTAAAAATTTGTTTGAAATAGTTCCCTAGTTCTTTCTCAGCCTTTCTAAACTTTTGAATAATATGAAGTTGATTCGTAATATTCTTAGCCTTTTGTCTTAAACTAGTCTTCTCATTGTTAAAGTCAAATGCACCTAGTTCTGCACTCGCTACAATATCGTCTGACCATTTTTTGAACATATCTCGGTCTTCTTTCGGTATACCGAGCATTTCTGCAATGACGATAACGGGAAGAGGATAAGCAAAATCTTTAACGATATCCATCTCTCCTTTTTCAATAACATTGTCTAGGAGTTCTTTTGCAATTGCACGAATGCGAGGCTTTAAATCCTCAATGGACTTTGGTGTAAAGACTTTACTAACAAGTTGTCGCATCTGACGGTGATTTGGTGGGTTTAAACCGATTAAGCTTGTCTCAATGGGACTTGTTGCCTTTTCTTCAGATCGCACCGCTTGTACAAAATTGGTGTGATCACTTAAAACACGTTTAACATCATGATATTTGAAGACATGCCACTTTTTTTGTTTTGGGTGAAAGAATACTGGATGGTTTTCTTGCATGAAGCTATACCATTCAAATGGAAAAAGACGATCATAACGGACATTGGTCATATTAATCAAAACCTCTTTCTTGAAGTATACCGTCCAGACGGTTATTTATACTATACCGTCTAGACGGATTTATGTAAAGGTTTATCAATTAAATCTGCATAGAAAAAACCTCAGCATGTAGCTGAAGTTCACTGGTTTTGTTTATTCCAATTTTTAATAATAAGTTGAGCAATGAGTAGGTTTAAGATCCAACCTAACCATACTGCAAATTGATAAGAGGTCACGTATTCAATACCTATTCCGCTATTTAATAATAAAGTAATGATGTAGATACTCGTGTTTGCAAGTGTGACTGCATAACTGCGTACCATCCACCTTTTATGTTTTCCTATATTTTTGTTACGTATCGATTTAAAAGCCATGTATGTTGTTAAGAACCATGCGAGATCGAGTGTTATAAATCCCGTCGTACTAATCCAGCCACCTGTTGCAAAAAATGAAACATATAAAGCTGGAAAGATGTTGATAAAAACGGACAGTACATATACCTTTCCTACAATTCGGTGAATAGTTTTTCGTCCGTTTCGAGTCTTTTTAAGAAATGCAATGGGTCCGCTTACTAACGCGATAAGTGCTAAAAGTATATGGATTCGTAAAGTGAGTACCCATACCCAGTTTTCTCCTAGTTTCAAATAATCTTTATGTGCTAAAAATTTTGTGAATTGGGGGTCCACAATAAAATTTTTAGAAAATGTGTGACCGAACCAAGCAATCGCAATTATGAATAATATAACGGTTCCTACTTTTTTCATTGTTTAGCACGCACCTAACTCATTTTCAACTATTATTTGAAGCAATGCAGTGAGAAATTGATCGATCTCTTCTAGGGTGTTGTGGGTTGATAAACTAACTCTGATGGCAGAACGTGCCACATGATACGGGATGCCCGCTTCTCTTAAAACTCTGGATGGCTTCTTTTTTGTTGATGAACAAGCAGAACTTTTGGAAACAATGATTCCTTTTGACTCTAATTTTTCAATCATCTGATTAGATTCAATCCCTACTAACGAAAAATTCAAGATATGTGGAGCATTATTCTCGCGGGACGAACTATTAATAATACAACCTGGAATATGATCAAGTTCTGTTAAAAGATAATCCTTTAGCTGGCGTAAATAAGTTTCGTGTTCAGTTTGCTGTTTCGCTTGCCATTCCATAGCTGCACCCATCGCAACAATGCTCGCTACATTTTCCGTGCCAGAACGTAAGCCATTCTCTTGCCCACCACCTGCAATGAGTGGAAGTAGTCTTACCCCTTCTCTCACGAAAAGTAGACCTGCTCCTCGAGGACTGTGAAATTTATGAGAAGATAAAGAAAGTAAATCAATGGACCAATCTTTTAAATATATTGGTAGTTTTCCAAAGGCTTGTACCGCGTCAACATGGAACATTATACGTGGGTAAAGCTGCAGCAACTCTCCAATCTCTTCAATTGGTTGTACACTTCCGATTTCACTATTTACATACATTAGCGAAACTAATATCGTTTCTTCACAGATCGCTTTTTCAACATCTTCTATAGACACTCTTCCATTTTGATCTACTGGTAGATACGTTACAGAGAAACCAAGCGTCTCAAGTTGTTTACATGTTTCAAATACTGAAGCGTGTTCAATGGATGAAGTAATAATATGCTTGCCTTTGTCTTTATGTTGAAGTGCAATCCCTTTAATAGCTGCGTTGTTGCTTTCTGAACCACTTGAAGTAAATATAATCTCATTTGGTTCTACATGGAGACTATTGGCTGCTTTTTTTCGTGCTTCCTCTAATTGAAAAGAAGCCATATACCCAAGTGCATGTTGTGATGAAGGATTACCGTTTATATGAATTGCCGTGTTTATATATAGGTCTAGAATTTTCTGATCAGGAAATGTCGTAGCGCTGTTGTCTAAATAAATCACCAAAATCACCTCGTTATTTTTTCAATTTGTTCCATACATGTAACGCACCTTCAATAACGGGCGTAACAAAACCAGCACCTTTCCATGCAAGTAATCCCCCTTTAAGGTCAAACGCTTTATACCCTTTTTCCATTAGAAACTTACAAACATAGGGACTTCGATACCCTGCGGTACAATAAACGATATATTCTTTATCACGTTCTAGTTCATCCAGTTTATGAGGGATATCCTTGACTTCAATTAATAATGAACCTGGGATCTGATCTTTTTTAATTTCATTCGCTTCCCTTACATCTATAAATTGAATATTTGTTTGAAGCTTTAGTTTATTTCTTACTTCTTTAGGAGTGATACCAATAGCCTCACTTGTTATGACGTGGCTGTTTTGCGAGCTGTATTCCGCCTGTTCCACCTTATATGATCTAAAGATAGGCATTTTGGATAACATTCGTTGTCCTTCTTGCTCTGCATCAATTCTATTCTGTTTCAACCCAAGTACTACCCATTTGCCTGTAGCTTTCATTTGCATGGAAATTACAAAAGTCTGATCAATATTTCCCTTCATCTATTTCACCTCTCGCAAAAGTTAAACACTAATTTAAAACAACTGTTTTAATTTTATTGGCACTATACTCTTAAGTCAATCACCTTCACAAAATGTACATAAAGTATAAGGGTTGAGAAGATTGTGGGTTAAATACTATAATATTTAAAACAAGTGTTTGAAATAAGCAGGAGGAAATAATGTCTAGAGAAGATAAAAAAACGAAGATCTTAAAAGCTGCTGAACTTGCTTACGCTGAAGAAGGATCGAATTTTTCCCTTAGAACCGTTACAAAACTTGCGAAAGTAAATGTGGCAGCGGTTAATTATTACTTTCAATCAAAGACTAATCTACTTGAAATTATGGCAGAAAGAATCATTGGAAAATTAATTCAAAATCAAATGGAAAATCTTGAACAACTAAGGAGAAAAGAAACATTTACTATCCAAGAGCTTGTTGCTGCTTTTGTTCAACCCTTTTTTCGATTTGAAGAAGAAGAAGATGAGTTTGAATCTCGTTCAAAGTTATTAGGGATTTTATTATTAGATAAGAGTCCTGAAATGAGAGAGGTTTTTTCTCTTAAAACTATTGAGGTAGATGAACAATATCAGACAACTTTTCAAGTTTTGCTTCCCCATTTAGAAGCAGATGAACTTGAATGGCGTTACAAAAACATGATTGGCTTAATCATCAATAATGTTAGTGAGCTTTTGCCGTTAAAAGAACTAGAAACATTAGAAATGAAAGAGAAGAACGAGAGAGTAATGAAGTGGATTATACAATTCGCCACTGCAGGATTAATAAATTAATCAATATAGAAAAAATCGATTCCCAACAATGCTTAGGAATCGATTTTTTTAATTTCGTAATCAGGAAGCTCCACTTTAAAGAGACTTCCCTTGCCAAGATCACTTTCTACCGTAACCTTTCCATCATGGATTTCTACAATCTTCTTAACAATGGCTAATCCCAGGCCCGTTCCATGATTGGACCGGGATTTGTCGGCTTTATAGAATCGTTCAAAAATACGCTTTACATCACTTTCGCTGACCCCGATTCCGTTATCACTTATAGAGAAAAGAACCCGGTTATGCGCCTTTTTCAAAACAATACTAATGATTCCATATTCAGGTGTAAACTTGATAGCGTTCACCAATAGATTGATCCACACTTGTTGAAGAAGTTCTTCGTCTCCTTTAAAAGATACCTGATCCAAATCAACTTGTAGTTGAATGTGGTTGTTTTCCCAACTGTCCTGCAGCAACAAAATGACACGGCGAATCTGCTCATCCAATTGAAATACCTCTCTCCTATGTTGTATGGCTTGGTGATCAAGTTTTGATAGCCTAAGAAGGTTGGATGATAGGTTGGAAAGACGATTGCTCTCTTTAATAATAATTTCTATATACTCTTCCTTCTCCTTTTTTGATAAATCTTTTGTTTTCAAAAGGCTTGCAAATCCGTTGATGGAAGAAAGTGGCGTTTTAAATTCATGAGATACAGAAGACACGAATTCTTTATGAAGATATTCATTCGCTTTGAGTTCTTGGACCATGATATTGAAGTTTTTCACCAGTTCACCGATCTCATCTTTTCCTCTATGTTGAATGTGAACGTCGAATGTCCCATTTGCAACTTCGACAGAAGCCTTAGAAATTTTTTTTATAGGTTTTACTACCATAGATACAGCGAGCAGGATGAGGAGAGAGCCTAAAACAATAGCTGTCAGAAGTACGGTTTGAACGGTTTTTTGAAAACGTACGATTTGATTATTATCTATGTCAGGATGGACCATAACATAATACCCTTTGATGTGACCCACAGAAACAGGTAAAGGAGGTGTGCTGTTTAGTTCTTTTGTGATTACCCCTCCCTGTTCCAATTGTTTCAGATCTTCCTGAAGCACGGAAAAACGCTTTGCTTTTACAAGTTCATCTCGATCCTCGTATACTCGTATCGTAAGCTCTTTCCCCTCTAGATATTGAACAGCTTCCTTTAAGGGAATATCTCTTTCCTGAGAGAGGGCATCTATTGCACTGACTTTATCTTCAAGCTGTTTCTGAACCATTCCTTTGACATCTTCCAGCTGAAACACAGTCACTATCCCTAGGGAGAGTACTGCCGATATGATTAGGATTCCAATGAAAAGAAAGATAAACCTCACATAAATGGAATATAACAACTTCTTCACGAAAGTCCTCGTTTCTCTGCTTTATAACCAAGTCCCCGCACCGTGATAATCTCGAAGTCTTTGATTTCTGAGAGTTTTTCACGGAGGCGTTTAATATGCACATCTACAGTCCGGTCAATGCTTTGAACATCGTAACCCCAGATTTCATCCATTAGCTGTTGCCTAGTAAAGATTTTTCGTGGATGAGACAATAGCTTATGAAGAAGCCTAAATTCTTTAGTCGGTAATTCAACAACTGTATCACCAGTCGAAATCGTCAACTGCTCCTGATTTAATACCGAGTTTCCTATTTCTAGAACGTTGGAAGAGGCTATTTTTGCTCTCCGCAAAAGAGCCGCCACCCTCAATAACATCTCTTCCATATCGACTGGCTTGACCATATAATCATCCCCACCTGAGGAAAAACCCCTTTTTTTGTCATCAAGGGTTTCAAGTGCGGTAATCATTAATATCGGAAATTCATATCCTGCTTCACGTAGATCACGTGTTAACTCAAGCCCGTCCATCGATGGCATCATTACATCTGTAATCAATAGATCAATATGATGTCGTTCCATGACTTGAAGCGCGTCATCACCGTCTTTCGATTCAAGTACATGATATCCTTCCATTACAAGATGTTCTCTTAAGAGCCTTCTTATATGGGCATCATCCTCAGTAACCAATATTGTTACCATGCTTCACCACCTATAGTACGCTTTTCCTGTTATGTCGTTTCAGCTTTAAAAGCCGGTAGGAACTGAATCCTATGACAATTGTTCCCATTATCATAGCGCTAAGAGATACAATGTTCAACTCCTCAGCTGGCTCTTTCACCTCTGTCGGCTCTGCCGTTCCTAACATCTTAAGCATTTGATCAGGTAATCCCATTTCTTTCGCTTTCTGTGCAAGTTCAGGAGTAAGACCACCCTGTTGTTCTACTTCCTTCATAAACTTTTGCACTTCAAACCTATCCAGGTTGTTGGGCAACTCTGCACCTGGCATACCTCCTGCTGGCATCTCCCCGAACGGAGGAAACTTTTGCGGTTTGGAAGTACTTTCATCAAAAGGTGGTTTCATGAATAGGGGTGGAACCGACAAGATTATAACTATAATTGACAGTCCGATTAAACAAATATACAACCATTTTGATTTACCCATCTTTTTTTCCTCCTTTAATGACTTCTAAGTGCATCGATCGGATGTAGCTTGGAAGCCTTTCTAGCCGGTTCGTAACCGAAAATGACACCTATGGCTACGGAAAAACCAACTCCAAGAATAATGGTAGTTACGCTCAGCGTGAAACTTGTACCCATGATGCTGCAAACGACAAAGGCGATAACGATTCCCAACAAGAGACCAATGACTCCTCCTATAAGAGAAAGAAAAACCGATTCTAGTAAGAACTGCTCCTGAATTCTTTTCGGCTCCGCACCGAGTGCTTTTCTAAGTCCAATTTCTGCTGTTCTTTCGGTAACAGAAACGAGCATCATATTCATTATCCCAATACCACCAACGACAAGGGATATCGATGCAATTCCCCCAAGCATAAGTGACATCATGGTTGTAATTTCATTAATGGATGAGATCATATCTCCCATATTCATGATAGAGTAACCTTCATTTTTATAGTTGAACGCCTGATTCATAGCTTTTTCTACACCGCTTGTTACCTCTTCTGAGTACTTTGCATCCTCCATATAGATATCGGCATTTGAAACAGATCCAGCTTGAAGGAAACTCATAGCCGTGGTATAAGGCATGATTAGGGTTTCATTCGTTGAATCATTAGAGTAACTGTCCGATTTTTCTAGTAATCCTATAACTTTAAAGTTCACACCTGAAATCTGAACATTTTTGCCGATTGGATCTCTGCCTTCAAATAGCTCTTTTGCTATTTTTGTACCGATTAAAACCACTTTATTTTTACTTTCAATGTCGAACTTATTAATCGCCCGTCCTTCTTCAACTAGATCAACATTTTTACGGAAGTGTATTTGATTTTTCCCTTGAACGGTAATGTCTTGCATGACATGATTTGCTTGCACGATCGATGTTTTACTGGTGAGTGTAGGTGAAACCCCCGAGACATACTCAATGTCTTCTAGTTCTTTTATATCACCATCAAGAAGACCCTTTTTTAGTGGTGTCTCCTGTACCTGAACCGTAATTTTGTCTGCCCCAAGGGAGGACATCTGCTCCGTCACTTCCCCTGTTGCGCCTTTTACAATGGTAATGAGCGCAATAATGGATGCTACACCGATAACAATACCTAAAATAGTAAGAAACGAACGCATTTTATTATGAACAATATTTGTCCAAGACATCTTTATATTTTCAAGAATCATGCTGGTTCACCTCGTCAAGCTCTCCGTCCAAAATACGTATAATTCTGCTCCCGTTTTTAGCTACCTCTAAATCGTGTGTGATCATGATAATGGTCTTTCCTTCCCCATGTAGCTCCTGGAAAAGTTTCATGATCTGCTGACCCGTTTTTTGATCCAGTGCACCAGTTGGTTCATCCGCAAGCAGAATAGAAGGTTCTGTCACTAATGCTCTTGCGATCGCTACCCTTTGTTGCTGTCCGCCGGATAGCTGATTGGGCCGGTTCTGCATTTTATCTGCAAGACCGACTCGCTCAAGCATTTGTGCAGCTCGCATTTTCCTTTCTTTTGCCGGTATACCTGAGTAGATGAGCGGAAGCTCTGTATTTTGAAGCGCATTCAACTTCTGAAGAAGCTGAAATTGCTGAAAGATAAATCCGATTTCCTTGTTACGTAAGACTGCAAGTTCTTTTTCAATGAGATGTTCTACCTGTTTTCCTGCTAAGTGATAGTGGCCTGACGTCGGCTCATCGAGCAGACCAATAATGTTCATAAGAGTTGACTTCCCTGAACCTGATGGACCGAGCACCGATAGAAATTCTCCTTTTTCGATCTCGAGATTAATCGATTTCAGTACGGTCTGTTCTTCTTCTGCCATCTGATAGGACTTATAAACCGCTTCCAGTCTAAGGATCGTTTCATTCATTATTGTCCCCCCTCACCAGAAGGAGACATTCCTGCAGGTCTTGGTGGCATAAATCCGCCCGGTGCTGATCCCTTCTCTTTAGAATCGATCAAGACTTTTTCTCCATTGGTTAATCCTTCTTTTACCTCTACCCTTACACCGTCGTTGATGCCCGTTTTAATGTATTTTCGCTTAGTTTCACCTTTGTTAGTGAGTTTAAGAACATATGGATTATCATTGCCGTCAAACCTGACAGCGTCCATTGGCAGTGATATTGCATCTGCTGCACTTTCGTTAAGCATTTTGGCTTCTGCACTCATCCCAGCACGAAGATCCTTATTCTCATCAAGATCAATTTCTGCCGTGAAATAAGCTACTCCATTCTCGTTGACGGCTTCCTCTGATATCGATGCAACGATACCTTTTACTTCAGCACTCAGAGCTGATATCGTGATATTTACCTCTTTGCCTTCTGATACACTTTTCAGATCATACTCGTCCACTTTCATGCTCGTCTGCAGATCTGAATAATCTACAATCTCAAGTAGCTCTGCACCTTCCATTACCTGTCGATCTTCTTCTGCCATTATGTTCGACACTTCTCCATCTAAAGGAGCTTTAATTTCTTCACCTTGTGTAGTTACTAGAAGAATATCCTCTTTCTTTACAACATCCCCCTCTTCTACTTTCAGTTCATCTATTTCTATAGCTTTACTACTTCTAACAGTCTCACGCACCTTAGCTTCTACGGTTCCTGAAAATGTGTAGTAAGCTGACAAACTCCCTCTCTCAGCAGAAATTTCTTGGTAACCAGCTTGGTCTCGGGGCATTAACAATGGAGCCGCTACTACTCCTAGCACAACAACCCCAACGATCAGTCCGAACACCCATTTTGTTTTCTTGTTCTTTTTATTTTTACTCACGTCCATATCCCTCCATTTGTGTGATGAGATAACACTACTTGAGAATTATGAACTGTTTATGAATTTCTAAATTAAAGATATATTGCTTACCTTTTCTTAAAAATACAGAGAATCCTATTTTTCTGTGAACGGATATTAAGTAGTTACCAAAAAAAATCGATTCCATCAGGAACCAATTTTTGATAAACATTTGCTATTTAAGAAGAAGTAACGAATATCTAAGAGCTGTTCAAACCAAAGCTGGAGTAAGTACGAATAAGACATGACAGATTGCATTACTCTTGTTCAAAAACCGATGTTTGATATTAGGTGGGATTCGCACCACGTCACCTTCATCTAAAAAATACTCTTTTCCTTCAAGCTCTACAAACACTTGCCCTTTCATAACCACTGCGATCTCTTCTTTGTCTTCATGAGAATAATGACTTTCAGTAGTACTCGAGTTTGCGTTTAGATCCATCAATAAAATTTTAATGTGCGCCTTCATAAAATCTGGTGTTAAAACATCATAGACACTATGTACAGAGTCTTCACGATAAATCTTCTTTCGATCTTGTTTTCTAGAAATAAGGGAATCCGTATTGATCTCGTTTATGAAGAGGGTGAATAAGGGGACATTTAATGCATTTGCAATTAATTCTAGTACACTCAATGAAGGGTTTCCTTTACCTCTCTCTATTTGACTAATTAGTGAAGTGCTAACCCCAGCATAATCAGAAAATTCACGTATGGTCATTCCATTAATCTTACGATAATTTAATATAGTTTGCCCCAATCGAATATTGTTCATTGTTTAACTTCCTCTTTACGATATTATTTGTTTAGACCTCTTTGTGCTGACATACTAAACATAGATAGTTTTCTCTTTCCAACGTTTGTATGGATAACATATACTAAACTTTGTACATTATAATAGATTCTAAACATTATAGTAAACAAAAGTTGGTAACGCATGATTAATTTAGTGAGATTCTAATAATAAAGGAGCTAAATTCTTACTAAGGTGCCAATGAATATTACCGTAAAATGGTTTATTGGAGTTGATATAGGATGAGTATCAAACAAGATAACAAAAAGAAAGATCCACGTGCGCACGTCATACTGGAGTATACCGAAGAATATCAAAATGAAGTCATTGAAATGATATCACATATCCAAACAAAGGAATATAACGTTGCGATTACGCAAGAAGATCAACCTGATTTATTCAATGTTAAGAATTTTTATCAAACAGGGAACGGTAACTTTTGGGTTGCCCTATATAATAACAAGGTAATTGGAACCGTTAGTTTATTAGATATAGGAAATCAACAAGTAGCATTGAGGAAGATGTTTGTGAAGAGCGAGTTCAGAGGATCAGAGTATAAAGTAGCAAATACGCTTCTAAATCATGCTATAGAATGGGCTAAGGAAAAATCCGTGAAAACTATTTCGCTTGGAACAACACCACAATTTCTGGCTGCCCATAGATTTTATGAAAAAAATGGCTTTATAAAAATAGACATGGACCAACTTCCTTTTAACTTCCCTGTGTTATCCGTAGATAAAATGTTTTATCAATTTAGATTGGCTTAATGCATTACTTTTGAGCTTTTGTATGATAATGAGAAACATCGAAAAATATTCATAGGACAGTATTCTTGATTCATAAAAAATACGTTAATTTAAATTAAGAAGAGGTGTAAATGCATGGAAAATAATCAAAAGAATTTTAATTACAATCAACAAATGAACATTAAGTTTGACTCTCTTGAAAAAATCACTATAAAGGACATTGTTCGTAATAATACAGACAAGTGGTTTAATCAATCACTATGCGAAGTAAATTCATCTGTCTTACGTCTTGGGATTTTTGAGGGGGAATACCATATGCACAAACATGAGAATGACGATGAGGTTTTCTTTGTATTAGAAGGTGCTATAGTTTTGGAAACCGAAAAAGGGAACTTTGAGCTAGGGCAATATGAAGGTGTTTGTGTACCAAAAGGCACCATGCATAGACCCATTGTGCCCAAGGGCAAGGCAGTAGTTCTAATGATAGAAAATAAAGGTATCGATCCTATCGGTACACTATAATTCTTAACAATCGATTTCAATACTAAATGAACAGGATTATTGTTTGTATACACTAAACATCCGGATAGTCCATTAGTTTACTACAAAATAACTAAATACCTCTTTACTCCTTCTGAAGAAAGACAAAGAATTCATATTAAGCTCGTAGAGATAGTTTGTGTAATGAAAATATAGGTACAAGGCACCTCACTTTTTCCACCTGTACAAATTCCATAAAAATAGCATTTCACCTTCTTGAAGGTAGATTAGCCAACGTTTAGATGTATCCAGCAACAGGTCAAGATATAATGAGAATGTGAATGAGATTAGTATACGAAAAAAGGAACAAAGTTAGAGGTGTCCAAATGAAATTGGAATGGATTCATCATTTAAAAGAAAATATGTTAACACCAGAAAAGTACTTAATTAGTAAATGTAAGGAATACCCTATTGTTCTATTAGCAGAAAGGCATGCGGTGAAACAGAATCTAGATTTTGTTAATAAAATGATTTCTGAATTGTACCATTGTGGCGTTTATCATTTAGGAATGGAATTTGGTGCAAGTGAAGACCAAGATGCTTTAGATGAACTAATAACGGGTGAAAGATTTGATGAAGAATTAGCTAGACGGCTGATTTTTAATTATAACGTGAAATGGCCATATAAAGAATATTGGGATTTGTATCATGCTGCCTGGGGACTTAACTCTAAGCTTAAAAAAGGTGATCGGAAGTTTCGAATCATTAATCTAAGTTATAAGTACAATTGGAAAGATTTCTCCGGAGTTCGCACACCAGAAAGTTGTTCGAAGGTTTTTTACAAGGGTAATACAGAAAAATATCGTTTTCAGATTATTGAAGATGAAATCATTAATAAGAACGAGCGTATCGTAATTCTAACTGGAACCGTTCATGCATTTACAAGGTATCACTACCCTCAATATGATGAAACAGCGTCTAACTTTATTCGTTTCAATGACGGCTTCTTAGGTAACTTAATCTATCAAAGTTATCCGAATCATGTTTTTTCTATTCTATTACATCAGCATTTCTCAAATAAAGAAAGTCTAGCTGAAAACCAATCTCCAGCAAATGGGCAGATTGAAGAATTGATGGCTGAATTTAATCATATACCAATGGGATTCGATCTATTGGGTACCTGTATTGGATATCTAAAAGATGCTAGCTATTATTCATCGGGTTATACCAATTTTTGTTTAAAAGATCTTTTTGATGGATACCTTTTCTTTTCCCCAATAAGCGTGTTAAAAGGTTGCACAGTAGATCCACACTTTATTGATAATCATTGTTTTTCGGATGTACAAGAACATTATCCAGATAAGGATTGGGCAAAAGTTCCTGAAACGGAGGCGGATTATTGGGAGGAAGTTAAACGCTATGTAGCAAAAGTGTAAGTAGAAGACACGCCTAAACGAATACATTTTGAGGCGCAATTTTAGAATTACTAAGGGAAATAACATTGATTTTGTCATTGAAGTTGTCTAAGGGTAAATATAAAAGATTCGTTATTAAACGATTGTTTTTATTTATCCAAATGAAAGCACCCGTTTGTTGAGTAATTTTAATACTCTGCAAATTCTACTTTCCATACTCGTGGACACGGATTTTATTATTTTATTAATAATTAGATCCATTTTTTGTTGTTAACAAACTTACACTAATCTCTTAGTTCAATAATATCCCCAGCAATTTTTCCCCAAAAAATCTGTAAATACTTTAAATCATCTTTGCTGATGAATTTAGTATATGGATTGCTTATGTTTTGAACAATGATGCAGCTTGGTTCATACCACCAAAGAATAGTGTATCTCTCGGAACCATAAATACTTGTTATGTAGTCAAATAAGTTTATTAACAAGTCTGTTTTTGGTTCTGCTAATGGGAATTCAATCAATGCCTTTAATTCAGCTTTTTTTCTTATATCTTAATTTAAACCGATTATATCTAATAAGCCTTCCCAAGAGCCTTCCATACTCACCCTCCTAGCTGGGTAACATTTAGAAAATGCTATTGAACTCCTGCTCAGTTAGAAAAAAGCGATTGTCCTTAATCCGCAATCGCACCCGATTGCGGAAGATTTATTTTTTAACAGCCTCAATAATAAAACTTGTATAGGGCTCGTCATCAATAGAAACGTTAAGTTTCCATAATCCTTCTTTATCCAAGAAAAATTTAGCACCACTTTTATTATTCTCAATGTCCCATTCATAAAGCTGAATAGCTTCTTTAGAATCTTTATGAATGGCTGATAACTTATATTTCTTCCCATTAATTTCTTTTGATTTATCAAAGAAGTAGACAGCGTAGTGTCTACCTTGACCAACTGGAAACTCTGGCTCATTTGCTTCTCCGTTAACCTTAATTATTCCAAATTTGCCTTTGGTTCCATACAGTGTAAGATTTTCTTGCGTAAAACTTTCAGAGACATTCCAAGTGACTGATTCTTCTCTTTCACTACATCCAGATAAAATACCGAAAAGTACAATTAGTATGCTTAGTAACTTTAGTTTAATCAAATTCGCCCCCAATTCAGATTATTTATACAAGGTTTGTTCTTTAATAGTCTATGGTCATCCTTATTCAACAATCCTGCTCGTTTGTTGAATAAGAAAAATCATTACTTTATCAGATAATTTTTAAAAATCTTATGCGGTTGAAGCACTACTTTTTCTTCAGGTACATAACATTCTCTATCATGATATGGCATTTCTAACTCTTCCCATTTAAAATCATCTTCAACGCATTTTATAAATAAATCATATCCTTCACCATCAGAAGGCATTAAGCCTAATCGTGTTTCTTCATACTTTAATGCAACATCAATCGCTTCTTTAAGTTCCAATAAAGCTGTTCGATTGGCAATAATATAGGCGTTGCTATGCCACATTTGTTGACCGAAAATATGGCTTAATGGCGTAGGCTCATCCTCCTCATAAAAACTATTGTTATATACATGAGTTAACTGTCCAAATACCTCTTCAGGACGATCTAAATCTAAATAAACGTCCATTCCACTTTCCCAGTACCTTTGTCCGCCGCCCCAAAACTGTGAAATAAAGTCATCATATAATTCATTATTCTCCACAAACAAGTATCTTTCCAACTCATCTTCTATATTCTCAAAATAATAATTATGGAGTAGTTTATCATCCCTTTTATAAATAAGTTGATATAGATTATTTACTACTTTTTCACTTTTCAATAATTCAAATTTATATTTCTTTGCCTTTTTAGGCTTTAATACTCCATTTACAAACGGTGTCTCTGGAATATAAATAGCTCTAAATAACTTTACATTAGCCATTTTTTAATCACCTCTAAATTCTGCTTATGCCTTCACTTTATTAGGAGCGATTGCAGATATTAAAATCAGCATTGTTATTAAATATTACTTTTTCTAAGAATGTGTTTCCAATTTGGTGGTAATTCATATGTCTCCAAATGATTGAATTGAATTAGTTTTGTTTGTTGACCAACTCCTTCACCTGACCCAATTTTAAACGTAAGTCTATCTTTTCCAACAGAAATGTGCGGACCTACAACTGGTGTAACCTCAAGAGTTACTAAAAATAGAAATGATCTTCCTTCAAACATCCTTTTTGCACTAATTATATCTACATCATACGGATATACCATAGGAGTTATATTGATGATTTTTGAGTAATATTTATTGATTGGTTGATCGATGTATGGTGAAAGCAGCGTAATAAATAGATCTTGATAAAGTTCCTCTCTAGAACCTTCAGGAGGCTTGGGAACAGCTTCTGCAAGTGTGTACATATTTATGTTTATTGCAATGAATAGAGGTAAAAATAAAATTAAAATTCTTCTCATTAATGTATTCTGCTCCTTTTAGAATCTTGATGTTATCTCCATTTGCGATCTGTAAATTCATTGATTCTAATAAAAAGTTGATGCGGGACAACCGTTGGGAAACAAAAATTGAGCACAACCTGTACAAATCACGTTTGACGGAAAGAACAGTAAATACATCAAAAAGCACGCTACTGGCGTGCTTTTTATAACCATTATGCTTATTTTTTAATGAGAACTAGATGAGATTAGTTTTTCAATTTCAGCATCATAAACGGCTGTTTTCATTTTAGTACCATCTTCAGAAACTGTTATAAATACATATACCTGCCTAGTTGGGGAATAGCCGTCTCCATGTGATCTTGTTTTTCCGTATTTATCAGCTCTTGACATTACATTATTGATATCTTTATAATACGTTTTCTCACGGATGTTAAGTTTTGCGTTTTTAAATTCAGCATATTGCTTTTTATCAAGCGATTCATAAAATGTATTAACATCCGCAAATTTGATCTCTGAGTTATCAGGATATTTGCTCCATGGTACAGAAAGACCAATATTAACATCGTGCTTATAATCTAATAATTCAAAGGAAACGTCTCTTAAATTTTTCTGAAAATTTTTATCATTATTATAATGGTTAGAAAACTTTAAGGTCAGATTATCGTATTTCTTTTGTGATTTTTCTCCTACTGCGATTATTGCTTTCAACTCAAACCATGATTTAGGTTCTTTAATCTTAGCAACATGTTTGACCTCGTACACCTTAACAAATCTCCACGGCTTTCTCATACCATACTCTTTCTGAACTATTTCTTCTACTTTGGGTTCAATAAAACTTAATAGCAATTGTTCAGATGTAGTGAAGAGAATCATTTCTTCTTTATTGACTTTCCTTACTTCTGCATTAGATTTAGGACTATTTAAAGAAGCAGAGATTAGCACCATAGCTAAAATCATTACCGCTTTTTTCATTAAAATCACCTCAAGATTAGAATTTGTAGATTTTGTAAATGTATGTATCCTCAAGATTAATTCAAAAAAAATAATAATTAAGAAGCACCCCAGATGGAGTGCTCTAAAACAATTATTTAATTTTAAAGGTACTTTCGATGAACCGATGAACCGTCTTTCCATAAAACGTGAACAGCACAGGCTTCTGCTCAATCCTCGTCTCCATATGAACAGGACGTCCCCAGAGGTGATGTAGATGCGGCAATACTTTTTCTAGATACTTCACATCAAGCTCCATGTCTTCATAGCTGTGGACGAGGTAGAGTTCTCCGTTCTTCATGTAATCGGCGTCATTTACTGTGATAAACGGAAAGCCTCCGTTTACTCGCATACTCACAAATTGATCACATACTTCTTCCCACTGCTTGTCGACTACCTTGTATTCTTTGCCCTGCTTTTGGAATAGATACATATCTTCCCGCTGAGCGAGATCTTTGGTTAGGTAATTTCGGATAATAACTTTTTTAAAAAATTTTTACGTTCTTCAATATCCTTAGGGTGGTCAATTATGTTTGGTAACGCCCATAATGCAATTTCTAAGAAGGTTTAATTGTCATCATTGTATAAGTTATACTTCTTTGCCCAATTAGTTAAGGTCTCTCTTAGTTCGATTGCATCCTTATTTATTAGATTGGCTTGTTCAAATTTTAACCATTCATCCAGAATACTCCCATCGATGATTTTCTCAACTGTTGCATATAATGCAGTCATTTTTTCTAAATCTATTATTAGAGAGGGTTCAATTTTCTCTGAAAGTTCTAGAAAATAGGATATTGTCTGGTATTGATAATAACTTGAAAAAACAGGTATATTTTTTCCTTTAAATTTAGTTGGATGATAAAAGATTTTCTCCAAATAACCACCTCATTTGTTTTATTTAGGTTCATTCTCTCATCCTTAATTCTAGAAAAAAAGGAAATAACAAACTTTTTTTAAATTCTTAACTAGACTAAATACTTTAACTTTAAAATCAGAAAAAAAAACGCTTGGTGACAAAGCGTTTTCATTTTAGGTTTTATCACGGATTTTTATCTTTCAAAAGTATCTTCCCTTTTAATCGAATATAAATAGTATTGAATGATCAATTTCTTCCAATTCTTTTTCTTCATCAATCTCGACTTGACTTGCCGAAAATCTTACTTCTTTGATTCGTATTGATTCAAGTATATAATCAGCCAGTTTATCTTTATTGTTGTTCCCTGGATTATTATACTTTCTATTAAGTGCTGCAACAAATAGATCGGCAAACTGTAAAAATATATGTTCATGTGATGGCATAGAGATTAGTTGATCCATTTTCAAATCATCTTCATAATGAATTTTAAAATTGTCTTCTAAACTTTGTTTTACTGTCTCAAGAATTAAGGCGCTTTCCCCTTCTTCTTCGTCTTTTGTTAAATTAATCTTTTTTGGTAGTTGAATTCTATTGGAACTAATCTCATGGTTAACGCCTAATCTAATAAACTGATAAAAAAGTTTTGTTATCAAATCAGATATAGGGATCCTATTAATTTTACTCTTATTAACAGCTACAGCCTTGAAACTAATCATTTCACCATTGCGAAGTATAAGATTAAAGAATTCTTTATAAAGTTCTAATTCTTTATTATTCCTGTTATTTAAATTCTTAAAATGAAACTCTTCAGGTAATTTCACACCTTGAGCTTCTTTTCTGCTGGACCATTGAAGAAAATCTCTCTGAACTCTTGCGGATAATTGTTCATTCAACAACCAAACTCCTGCAACGATAACAAATGTTTCAGTTTTACCTGTTTCATCTGCAAAAACATTAATTGTTCCATAAGAAGGCTTATCTAATAATTGCGCTTCCTTTTCATCTTCTTCTAAAGTTCTTCTTCGACGTCTTACCTCGGTGTCTGCTAAGAATAATTTATATTCGTTTTGTATTTTTGCACGAGCTCTTGAGATAGATGTTAAGCGTTCCAGAGTATATAATCTTGTTAAATCTACAAAATTTGAAGTTAAATTATTATAAATTTGCCAGTATTTTATTTGGAGGGTAATATCCGAGTTTCTCGTTTCGGGGTACCTGTTTAATATACTAGCTACCCTAGTGGTTAAATGTTTAACATCTCCCATTTGAACAGCTTTCCATAAGGCATCTGCTTTCTTTTTTCTCTCGGCTTCTTTTTCGTTCTCTTCAGAAACTTCAACCTCTTCATCATCTAACACTTCATTTTCAATCTGGTCTAGAACTTCCAAATCTTCTTCTAACATTTTACTCCACCTCTAAAGAAGGAGTTTCTCTTTTTTTACAAAAAACCCTTCAATTAACAACGTAAAATATGACAATTTATTTAAAGTTTAATTAAGTCTATGATTAACAATAATTAAATAGTTACTATTCCACAATCTAGCCCTTATGTTGAATAAAAATTATTTACTACTAAGTGACTAGTTCAAAGAAATCGATTTTTTGTCGTTGTGACATTGAAGCTTGTATTGGTGCATTAATAGTAAACAGGTTTCGCTCAAAAATACAATAATGGTGCATTTTATTGCTTGAACTATGGTATTTGGTGCATTTTTCATCTATAAGTGGTGCAAATGTTGTTATAATAAAAAATAGATGGTGCCTTAATACGCGGATAGTAATTATCTAAGAAAACACAGAGAGGGTGTTCTAAATTGAATTATGAAGAAATGCCTGATCGGTTAATATTAAACTATAGGTATCTAAAAATTGTAATGTTTGAAGAAACAAAGCATTTATTTGAAGATCGTCCATACGTGATAGAACAATGGCACAAAGATGCATACGATATGACAAATGAGGAGACTACAAGTCAAGTACCCTGTGAAGCGATGTGTTCTAGTTTTCGCGCTCTATTCTCTCTATTTACTCAGTCTCTATTTTTTGGAGAACATATTACGAAGCTCATGATACGCGAAGCTGTGGAACGCTACAAAGATACGATAAAAATATTATTAACCGGTCATTTTCAACAAGAATTTCCTAATGTTGAGATTAAACGCAGTTTAAATGAAGAGAAAATTAAGGAAGTTATAGATAGGGATTACATCTATTCTAGTATGGATATGGACTTTCACTTGATGCGTGATATTGTTACAAAGAAAAAAGAGTATAAACCTAGTGATACAGGATATCTTACTACTGAGATTATTGATAACAAAGGAAAAGTTAGAGGAATGGCCGAGCTCAGGCCAAACGATGCTAACATTCCCCAGTTAGCAGCTGATCAACAAGAAATGTGGTTAGAACTCATTGAATCTACACTTAGTTCATTAGATGAGATGACAGCTGATCTTTTTGATCTTATTACATATCTTTGGATGGTATCTCCGAGAGATAATGAAGGGTACATAGAATTCCATAGTAATGATGCCTTACGTCTAAGAAACCTAAAGAAGCGCACATCTAAAGGTCGAGAGCTTGATTTTCGTGAAGAAGACCGATTTAATATCATGAAGCGTGTAGCAGCTCTCTCTTCCATTTGGGTATCTCTTGGGGAACAGAAGATCAAAGTTATAAATGCGGAAGAAATGGAAGATAATGAACTTTATAAATTCATAGACTTTCAACGTATGTTTGAAATCGGAAAGATTCGTGTAGCATATGACAAGAAATCAAATGAAGCCAAAGGAATCTACGCGGTTCAGGTGAAACCCACTTCCATCCTTACACCGTATTTAGAAGGACCTAATCGATCAATCGGCATTCTCGACTTAAAGATTTTTCAGTATAGTCACTATACACAAAGAGAGCAGAAACGTTTAGGTCGGTATTTGAACCTTCAATGGAAGATTCGTACAATGCGTCGGTCTCTTCAGCAGCCATTTAAAGTGGCTACCCTTCTAAAAGTTATGGACATTTCTTCTCGTTATAATGGCGTTCAGGTACGAGACAAGTTTGAGAATGTACTCGATGAGCTCCAAAAAGACGATGTGATTAAAAGTTGGAAGTATACAGAGGAAATTGATGAAGAAATCATTGGAAAGAAAGGGTGGGTCACTAGTTATTGGTCTAAGATTAACGTATTAATTCTTCCAAACGATTCTGTAGTGAAAGAGAATCAAAAGAATTTACTCTCCTCTTCCGCAGTTAGTTACGATGAGAAGATTATTGCGCAAGCCACGACGATGAATGACGGATATTCTTTAAGCATACCATATAATTCTCCATGGAAAACCGTTCAGAAAGAGACAGCCGTTACAGTGGATTATTCAAATTTAGTAAAAGGTAATGTTTCGTTCACAAAGACTCAAGAAATCATCTTATCACCTGAAACCATGAAGAACATGATTGATTCACTTAATGTCAGTATCCGCCAGACAGCAAGTGAGATAGGAATCGCTCACACTACCCTCTCGCGCTACTTACGTGGAGAAAATAAACGTCAAAACAAAAATAATGACGAAAAGATGCTCAACTGGTTAAAAGAAAAAAGTATTATGTAACTATTAACAATGACAACAACATTTATGTTGTTGTCATTGTTAAGTTAAGACGTATTTAGGAAATATTAAACAAGGTCAAACGATGCATATATGATTACATTAACAACAATCATATACACATATAATATATATGTTATTTACAACATATATATTATATTATACAAATAATAATGCAACAATGCTATCTTTTAAATTAATCGTGTGAACATTGTTAATGTAGATATTATCTTTAACTTTAATACTGTTATTAACGGTATTAATATAATAAACAACATAATTGAATTTAACATGTGATAGTACAATAAATCTATTATTATCAATAGTATCATGATATTTTTTGAATGTATTGTATTCATTATTATCAAAGTCAACATTATACTATTCAATATTGTGAGCAATGGAATCTCTGACCCCTTTTGCCATTTAATATGAACAAACAGAGAAAGGTTTTTTTGAATGAGGAAGTACTATTTAAACAATTAAACTCAATTTTTTAATACGTTTTTCCAGATCTAAATAATTGTATTAACATACATAAAAAAAATAGTTTGATTTTGATCCTATTAGTACTAAAAAAAGCAATCTACGAACACTTGAACATATGTCAACAATGATACATATGATATATTTGTACATGTTATTATTATTTTTAACAACATATAAATACATCAATATGTTATAATTGTTATTGTTTTTATGATTGAATATGTCGACAAAATACACAATGTTGCCGCATTATACTGTGTATTATTGTCGATAACTTTCTAAAGGTTTTTGACTATTTTGATGATAAAATGAAAAGTAACAAATTGAAGAACAATTGTGAGGTGTTAATTTTGACTGCAAAAATCATTACGTTTGGAATCAGCAAAGGTGGTTGCTCAAAGTCGATTAGTAGTGGCATCACATCATACCTGCTCAGCAAGAAAGACAGAGTGCTTACAGTTGATATGGATGGACAAGGTAACTTAACAAGTTTCTTAACAAGTGAATATGATATCTGCAATGTCTTTGAAAAGAAAACTGTGCTTGAAGCTATCATTGATGGTGATGCAAGGAAATATATTATTAAAATTTCGGAAAACTTGGATCTCATACCGTCTAATGACTTTCTCGCTACTTTACCGCGTATGATGTATGAAAATGGCCTTGGATTGGATGCATTGCAAAAAGCTTTAGAACCTGTAATGGAAGACTACGATTGGATCATAATAGATACTCCACCTGCACTTTCGGAACATACTGTAATGCCTTTAAGTACATACTCAAAAGGAGGAAGTTACGCGGTTGTCATGTTCGATGGTTCTATGTTTGCTTATTATGCCATTCCTAAGTTTCTGGAAATCATTGAAGGTGCAAAAGAACGGTACAACCCAAATCTTGAAACAGCTGGCATTTTATTTTCCCTTATTGATGCACGAGCAAAAGAAAACGAAATTATGGAAGAATCCGTCGATGAAGATTACCCTGGTGTTCGCTTTAAGACGATTATTAAAAGAAAAGCAGCAACTAGACGTTTGGCAATTACTGGGTTTGATGAGAATCCCGAACTAAAAAATGCGCTTGAGTACTATATTCCATTTGTGAAGGAGCTGAAGAAACGTGTCAAAAAAGAGCAACCTCAAGGATAAGATAAAAAAACCCAATGCCACACAGGCCTTCTTTAATTCATATGACAATGTTGATGATAAAAATGTAGAACAAAATGATAATATCATTGAAAAAGTTGTTGAAGATGTCATCGTCAACGATGATGAAATAGCTAGTAAAATATATGATATTAACGACAACAACAATGACAACGATGTTAATGATAATAATAACATTGATGCGGATGAAGATGACGATTATCTTCGAATGCTTGCATCTGGTAACAAAGTTAAAAAGCAAAAACGGAAAAAAGTATTCACTTCTTTCTACATGGATCCTGATCTTGCTACTGAGGTAGATAACATCGCTTCACGTGGCGAAAAGGGGGATAAGTCAAAACTAATTAACAAAGCCATTAGAAGTTTGTTAGAACAATATGGTGTCATGAATAAAAGCCGCTAACTTAGCGGCTTTTATTCGTTAAGAGAAACAACAAGTTTGAATTGTTTAAAATTAATTACACATGGTGGCATATTTTATTATGTATTCCCTCATTTTAAAGGTGCTTTTAAAGTAATAGCACGTTCTAAGGTTGAAGTAATAGAAATGTCGTTAAAGTCTAATCCCAATTGAACAGCTGTATGTGCTATTTCTGGTCTAATACCGGAAAGCGTGCTTTTTACACCTAACAAATCTAAAGTATTAATTAATTGAAAAATTTGCTGAGCAACCATAGTATCTATGATTAATACACCAGAAAGATCTATAAAAAGATGATCTAGCCCCTTTTCAGAACAACTGTTTAGAGTGTGTTGAAGTATATGCTTCGCTCTAACAGTATCTATCTCACCAATTAAAGGGAGGAGTCCAGTAGTTTTATTAAGTAAAATGATAGGAGAGCTTAGTTCCAGTATCATCTCCTTTTGGGCTTCCAATTGAGACGCGGCATAATTGTTAATTTCTTGTGTAAACCAAACTAAAACTTTTGCGAATGTTTGTATAATACTGTTTCTCCATTGATTTTCTGTTTCGCGATCGTATTCAGCTGGCTTTTTCTCAACGAATTCATTTAACAGTTTTAAGTATTGATCTTGTGTTCTAAATAGTTCTTTTAGTACAAGATGAATTGGCGTTTCTAAATGATTTTTATCTCTAGCAATACTAACAACCCATGGTTCAAAACTTTCTAAGAAGTCTTTCTCTGTAATTGATTGATCAAATAGTGTACAGAATCGCTTATGAAACTCATAGTTTTGTTGCTTAATCGACTTAATTACAGCTGGATCATTAGATGAATATATACCATTTGGATCACTTTTATCTAGAGAATTATACCAACTCTCTGTCAATTCTTTTGTTTTTTCACACATATAATGAAGCAGTTTATCATCCTTGTTCATATAATTTCTTAACTCCTTACGAGAATATCATAATTATGATATCATACCTAAAATTATCAATTATTGGTATTTTTTTGTGACTATTAATAACATACTAACATAAATTTGAAATGGTCTTTAGGACTTACACTATTACTCCCTGTATGCTGATATTTATTCAAAAAGAAGTATTGAGATTATAAAGTATATTTCTTTTCCCATAAATATCAAGGTGCAAACACAAATCTTGTAAAATAGGATTCTACAAACTATAAATGAAGGATATTTAAATGCAGAAATAACGGTAAGTGGCGAAAAAACTTGCAGCAATTAAAAGTAGGTGGTAACCCCATGTTGTAATGAGGTTACTTAAGATATGGAGTAAATAATAATGAACAAAAGATGCGATGGGCGAGAAACGAAGCAAAATATACCTGAAAGATATATATTTTTTTAAAGGAAAAACACAATCGATGCAAGTATCATTTATTTCCCATTCTGTATTGTATCTCTTAATATTCTAATGGTACCAATGATAAACTTTAGTTCTTCTTCAGTAATTCTTTCTCCATCAATCTCTATGTTGTATTTCTTAGAAATTTCACTAGATGAAATATCTAGGTCCTTTATTAAGCTTTCTTCTTCCTGAGTATAGTTTTCTTGAGCTTCAAACAAAGTATGTACTTCAACAGAATAAGTATTAGCTATTTTCTCTAATAATGATAAAGAGGGCGAATAAATCCCTCGCTCAATTTTTGATAAATTGCTGTAATCATAATTAATCTTTGAAGCAAGTTGTTTTAAAGTATCTCCATTTAACTTACGCAATTCTTTTATTTTCAGCTTCAATACATTCACTTCCTAATTTAGCGCCTTATGTATATATTAAATCGTAGTACTTGTATTAGTAAATTTAATTGTATTAGTTGGTGTATAAAGCAAATAAAATATTTATTGGTTTCTGACACCAAATAAATTATATAGCATATAGTGAATTTTTAATTAGCTCGATATCACTCCTTTGATACTCCTGTTTTATTGCAGGAGTTCTTTCATTGTTTTCACTTCTAAATATGCATATACATGTTAAATGCTTTTATTTATAATATAAATATTATGGTTCGAAAGAATTCATATTAGTGAAAAATAAAAATGGAGAGATCTCATATGGATAAAAAAACTATTGAACTAATTAGTTTAATACGTAAACTGATTAAAGAATACGAGACAAAACATGATGCATTAATTTTTTCATTTATAAAGAGAAATGGTGCTTACATCTATACAGAAATCACTGATAAATTACTTGAGGTTTGCCGACTACAAAAAGAGGATGTTATTAATCAAACCATAAATAATAAACAACAGATTATCGGTGACACATACAACCAGGTATACAACAATTATGAGAAGGCCTGGAGTGGACGATCCGTGTTCTATTACCTAACACCTACAACGAATACAGATATATTCCTAATCATAACATTAGAACCTCAGTCGGATAAAGATAATAATATATACCAAGTTGATGCCCATTGTGTGGCAATAGACAAAAGGGAGCTTCATGAAGTAAAAGTTGGATTACTCGATCACTTTAGTGAACATGAGCCAATAGAATAGCTAATAATAGTATGCATTTTTTACAATGACTGTTAAGCCACACTATAAGTGGTTTTTTCAGTTTGAATTGAATTATTAAGTTATTATCTTTCGATTTCTAACCGAAAATCTAACAAATACATCGACAATCATCCTAGTACCTTGCAATTGTCTTTGAGTCAAAATTGTACTAAAGAGCTCTCCGTCTACCTTTACAACTTTGATGAAAAGGTGAAATGCTCCTTCAAACAATAATCATCCGTAATCTCATCAATAAAGTAGTTATACGCCTACCACATATACATGAGATATACTGTTAATTTTCCCCATTCAGAATTATCCTTTATTATTCTCCATAAGTCTTTAATAAATAATAACTCAATTCATTTGAAATCCTTCCCTTAATCTGAAACTCAAAAATATGTTCAGTTCTTTATAAAGAGAAAAAATTGACACTCTGTTTACTTATTTGTAAAGTGTCCTCCTTCCCTCAAATCACTTGTTACAAGCATAGTTTACAGTACAACAGAATAAAAATAAGATTACGAATGTTAATTTCTACATTATATGAGGCTTTTACATCTTTTTATCCGCATCACTATATTTGTGATTAATTTTAACTTTAGTCCTAAACAAGAGCTAATAATGATAGCAGCTCTTTTTCTAAATAGTCATTTAGAAAGCCTACAACTCTAAAAACTCTCTCCAATCTTTAAGGAGGTGCTTACCTGATGTACCAAATTAGGCAATTACGGAAACAAAGAGGTGACACAATAAAAACACTTGCAAGTAAAATTAAATATGATTTTAGCAATTTATCAAAAATAGAACGCGGTCTCTTAAATCCAAGTATTAAGCTCTTATCCAGAATTGCTGATGTATATGATGTTAATATCTCATATTTTCTTGATGAGAAAACCTATTCCAATGAAGAAGAAAAACTAATAGAAGATCTTGAACTCAGTAGCGAAAAACTTGCAGAAAAGTATAATTTCACTTTAGATGGAATGCATATTACAGTAAAGGAAGCTGATTTTATTATTACAATTCTTAGAAAATTAAGGGAGACAATTAGAGAAAAAGATTAACCTCATTTATCAACTTATTATTAAATTATGATTTTTTGTACAAGCCAATCTAATCAATTGGTATTTTTTGCGTTTTTTATGTTTTATTGGTTTCAAACGCCAACATAGAACATATACTATATAAATTTTGTATCTGAATCAAACTCACAGATTAAATTAAAGGTGATGAAACTAATGCCTCAATCAAATAACCGGTATATACGTGTAGAATATTTAAAAGGGCTTCAACAGATTGAAAGAAAAGGGCTAAATGTTACCGATTTTATCAAACAGTTGGAGGAACTACAGAAACAAGAAATAGATTTATCTCTCGATAACATGATGGGTTTATTAAATAAATGTTTAGAACATGAATAATGGTCATTAATTCAAATAATTTGTTGAAGGAGGTTACTTTTGAAGAAGAAGATACTATTCTTTTGCGATCCAGGTATTGATGATTCCTTGGCTATAATTTATACACTCTTACACCCTAACCTTGAACTAGTTGGTATTGTTACTAGCTACGGAAACGTTACTAAGGAACAAGCTACAGCAAACGCCTACTATTTACTCAAACTAGCCAACCAAGAACATATTCCCATTATTCCAGGTGCAGCTAATCCTGTTCAACAGGATCCTGTCACCTATTATCCCGAAATTCATGGAGCTGGAGGAATAGGACCGATTCAGCCTCAAAGCGATATGAAATATCAAATTTATCCTTTTGATACAATAAGATACCTATTCAATAAATACGGAAAAGAATTAATTGTAGTGGATACCGGGAGATCTACGAGCTTGGCTATAGCTTTTATCTTGTACAACCAAGAAATTACGAATGTTGGAGCGTTTTATATTATGGGGGGTGCCTTTTTTGTGCCAGGTAATGTCACCCCTTTAGCTGAAGCAAATTTCTATGGAGATCCAACCTCAAGTAATTATGTGCTAAAGTATGCACACAATTTAACAATCGTCCCTTTAAATGCCACACAGGATGCTATCTTAACCGAGCAAATTATACAACATGTTATACAACAAACAACCTCACCATTTAGAGATTTACTGAAACCCATATTTTTATACTATTACAAGGCGTATCAAAAGTTAATTCCCGGCATTCATGGTGCACCTATTCATGATCTACTTGCCATAATGCTTATTAATAACCCCTCGATAGTTAACTATATATTTTATGATGCAAAAGTAATCAATGGTACTGGGGAAGCTAAGGGACTTTCTTATATAGATCTAAGGCCAACAGGTCAGAACGGTAAAACTCGAATCGCGACAAAACTAAATTATTCATTATTTATTGAAGATTTTATTGATGTAATGGTAAATACAGAAAGATAATAGTTTATCAATAAAATTACGCTTCCCTTACATTTCATACAATGGATCCATTATAGATTGTAAAACATGGAAAATATCGGATAAAAAAGCGCTGCAATGCAGTGCTTTTTACATACCTCATATTCTGTAATTTCGACTATCATCTACAAATCGTCCATATATGTTTGTAGTGAAATTATTATTATGATGAAAAAATACTGTATTTTCTGTTATTATTAACAACAACTTTAATTTATACACAATTATTGTTATTAAAATTGATATATACAACAACATATATTTATGTATATAATATACTTGCGAATTTATTATACAACTTACTAATATATGAGTCTAACCAAAAATGTGTTTTAATACATAATATATTTTACCTAAAATTATGGAGGTAATTAAAATATATAATAGTTGTGTATGTCAAACATTTAAAGGTTTATATAAAGGTACTCCCCTTTTACTCTTATTAAAAGGTGCATCAGCACCTTTTCGAATTACATTTGATAAGTTTATTGATAATTGTATAATTGGCATTAGGGATGATTCACCAATTATAATCGACTGCGCTTGTATATGTTCTATTGGTATTACACCTTCTTGTGTTGAAACAACATCAAGCTTCACCAATCCTACCTCAATTACAATTCCAGATTTATCTCAAGGTGTTCCTTATCCTTCTCCAATTACCGTCACGGGATTAAATGGTAATATCCTTAAAGTAACCGTTGTCATCAATAATTTTAGTCACACCTTTCCAGATGACGTAGGCATCCTACTAGTTGGGCCTGGTGGCCAAAATGTAGATCTATTGGATTGCGCAGGTGGTGGAACGAATGCTGTAAACGCCACACTAACCTTTGATGATAATGCACCTAGTCAAATTGTAGGACCTATAGTTTCCGGAACGTTCCAACCTAGCGCCTTCTGTAACCGAAATTACAATCTTTCCGCACCTACGCCACCATTCGGATCACAATTACTCGCCTTCAATGGAGCGAATCCCAATGGTGCTTGGAGTCTATATGTTCAAGATTTTGTCGGTGGTGATGTAGGAATAATCGACGGTGGTTGGACACTTAATATTACTTCTTGTGAATCCTAAGGCATACTATATGATCTATCCCGTAGTAGTGGCAAGAATTATGTGTAGAAAAAATAAGAAGTGCACCTTTAAAAGGTGCACTATTTTACATATTTTTCAAAGATCACCACTTCTATAACAAGTTAATAACAGTATGAAGAGTTAATCTTCAAATCAGGATGGTCCTTTCAAGGCAAGAATGAGCAAGCATCTACAAATCATCTTAAAAGTTAACATGATAACGGCACTATGATTCTCATACTCTATTTTCGAACAAGTTAACTTTCTTTAAGCGCTGATAACTCTTTCCTTTATTCACTCGCTCTAAATATAGGTTTGTGGTAGATATATCAGAGTGACCGACCCACTCTTTTACATCAATAAGAGGTACTTCATTTTCAAGCATCGTTGTAACAAACGTATGACGAAACCAATGTGGACTAATTTTTGTGTTCACACCAGCTATCCGTACGGCCTCTTTTACAATCTTATAAAGGTGATTATAAGTAATTCTCTGACGAGTTTCTTCCTTATTATATAGAGAATAAAATAAAGGTGTTTCATCATTCATATTTATATCTGTGTTTCCTTCCCACATATTAAGATAACGAATAAGTTCTTTTTCCGTTTCTTCACGTATGGGAACCTCACGATGTTTACCACCCTTACCAATCACATTCACCCATAGTTCATCTTTCCGGTAACAAAAACTTCCTTTGTTCAAATTAACGATTTCACTCGCACGAAGTCCCGTCGTGTAAAGCAGATAACCTAGAAGTAAGTTTCGTTGTTGCAGATGTTTCTTTTTATGTTTGGTTCTCACGACTCGCGGAAAGTACTCTATCAACCTTTCCGCATCTACCTGGTTTAATTCACGTAACTGCACACGGTTCTTATTATCTTCATTTAAATAATGGCCACGTTTTATTGATGGTTTATGAATCCAACGAGAGAGAAGTGCTGAGTAATACTTGGTGTCGTATCCAAAATCCAGCAGTCTGCGAAAAAACTCTAATTTACGGATGGCTGTCTTAGCAGCGTACTTCTCTGAGATGTATTCGTTGTACGCTTTTACTTCTGGATATCCGATGTCTGAAAAAGAGAGTTCATTTTCAGCTAAATAATCAAGCAGCGTTTTTGCATCGGCTCGATACGCTCGCTTCGTATGATGGGAGAACTCCTTCCCCTTTAGAAAAACACGTGCAAAAAAGAACATCTCGATAAAATCCCGTTCGCTTGCTTCTCTCAAATTGAGATTTCGATCTTCATCTAAAAATTTTTTATTCTCCAGATTTTGTATCAACTCTGTTAATTCTTCACTTCTACTTTTTTCTTTTGTTATTTCAAGATTATTCATGTGACTCTCCTCTCAAAATGAAAATAGAATCAGCTTATCTTTATTTAGTATTATTCATTAAGTCTTCAACTTATTTTAACACTACAACTAACTTAATAAACTACTTTTTACATATATAATGTAAATTTATTTTTATAATCAAGATAATCTTTACTTATCTTGATTATAAATAATAAGCGGTAACAGGAATGATTGTTCTATTCGCTTGTATTTGAATAGTGTTAATTCAGATTAACGGTACGTGAAATTATAATATGAAGCTTAATTTTATGGCTGAAGCAGAATAAATATTCCGATTTCATTTAAATGATAAGAATTACCAAAAAGTTTAAAACCTGTCTTTTATAGAATTTTCAATATAAAAGCATTATAATTAATCAAGACTTAATACACTCGTTTTTATAATTCAAGAGCTAATTGCATCAAAATCAATAATTTCACAAGTTGTTACTAAATCTTTTACATTGGAGGAAATAAAAGATGTTGAATAGCTCTAATTCTTTTACTAAAATCGGACAAGCTCTTATTATGCAAGCGGAAACAATCTCACATCGTGTTTTAGAAGAACGATCCTCAAGATATCCTACAGTCTTTCACCAACCATATGATAAACAAAAATCTTATTCTTATATAGTGAGTTTCATAAAACTACTTGGCGAATCACTAAGTATGAAAGATGAGAAGGCAGAGTTAGTATTAATGGAATGGGCAAAAAAGACAGCTCTTTTCGCAGTCGAGTACGGTCAATCTCTTGATATTGCAATGCAGCCACTTCCATTTATACGAAGAGCGATGTTAGATTTAATCTCTAAAGATGTTAATAGTGAAGAGCTCTCTATAAATGCCTTGTTAGCGGTTATAAAAAAAATGGATATAAATATAGACCTTGCTACTCATACATTTAATGAGACTTACGTAAAAAACTATAACGAAATAAACCAACAACAAAAGAAAAGAATCACTGATTTGTCTGTCCCTGTAGTACCTCTTTTTCATAACTTAGGCGTGCTACCATTAATTGGTGAAATTGATGATGATCGAGCCGATATTTTAAGAGAGATAACACTGAAAAAGTGTATAAAGGAAAAGCTATCCTTTTTGATAATTGATATATCCGGAGTAACCTCTCTAACCCCAGAAGTTTTAAGACACCTGTTTATGCTCATTGATTCATTAAGGCTACTGGGTGTAAAAACTATTTTAACTGGAGTTCGTCCTGATATCGCTCTTACAGCTTTATCATTTGAATCAGAAATGTCAGGAATTCAAACAATGGCCTCATTAAAACAAGCACTAGAAATTTTGGGATATGGAAGAACTTTAAAAATATAATAGTATTGAAAAAAGACTTCACATCCTTGAAGGGTTATGAAGTCTTAACATTTTAAATTCATTTTACAACTTCCACTTAGGAAAAATTGTAATTCCTTCAAAAATTTCAATAGCTGATGGCATTTTTAATATGTGCTGTAAATCCTTTTTCTTAATAGAAACACCATGTCCAATAACTTCGTTAACTTGTCCGCCCTCTTGATGTGGTTCTAGAAAAATAACCAAAATAGAATCGTAATGTACGAGAGAGTCGCAGAAATAAATTACTTCTTTCCCTCCCCAAGCTGTGTCATATAGTTTTTTTAGTTTCTCCACAAATTTTTGATTGACATCAAAGAAATTTAATTTTTCACCAATAATCTCACCCTTCTTAAGCCCGAGTTCTTCAAGAAGTTCTTGGTTTATATCTTTAAAAATATAACTTTCCCCAACCTTATAAAAAACCACTGTCGATTTAATATGGTTTTGTTCGTACTTGATGATTAATTTTTTTATAATTGAATTTAACTCTACTTTTCTTTCCATTAAATCACCTAATTATTCGAGAATATGTTCATACTTATATTATACATCACAATTTTCGGACTTAATATTTTCAATATTTTACATTTTGTGATTATTAATATGATTGTTGTAATTTCTATAACCTTACGAACAAAATTCACCTTATTTTCATTAAATGGGTTACTTTCTTTCTTAGAATTTTCATATAAGAAGTATGATAAATATTCTACTTACATCAAAGTAAGCATATTAATCAGGCTTGTTGTTAAAGAACTATTATTATGATGTACTAGTAGTATATTCAAGTATATTAAGGGGAGGTGAGCATGAGTAAAGAACCTAAGCTTGATATTAACGCAATTAATATGTTTATAGCCTCAATCAGTAAACAAGTATTAGCCAAGAGAAAATTTAAATATGTTACAGTATGTTACAGGTCGAATCAGTGTAGTACATTTATTAAAAAAACAAATATCAGTAGTGTCTGAATTTGTTGTTTTTTTAAATAAGAGTCCTTTCAAAAAATAAATCATAGTGAGATTTTCTACTTGAATAACCTATTACTAAAGCCTTTTAAAGGTTAGAAAAATCCATCTTTTTATACTAATAAATTTATTCACTTCAAGAATAATAAGCTGGTATAAAGTTAGCCTGAATTACGTTAAAACTCTACTCATCTTAAAGTTATGATATTATACATCATACATAACATATATATTAACAAAAACATATAATTCGAAATATCCATATAAGTTGTCTTAATTAAAATGTAGAATTGAAAAATTAAATATTTTTAACCGGAATAATGAGAATGTGTATAACCCTTTTACTCACTAATATATACTGTTATCCATCAAATAAATTACTAGAGGTGTGTTATTGTGTCTCAGAATCTAAAGTTAAAGCCAAATTATAATGGACTATGGAATTTGTTAGAACATCATTCTATGAATCTAACAGATCTCAGAGTTTATGTAAGTTCAAACGCACTACTAAAAATTAACAAGAACGAATTTATTAGCCTAAAAGTTATAGCCATGCTTTGTCAAACGTTTAATTGTAACCCTGGAGATATCGTAGAGTTTACAGAGTAATATGAGTTCAGAAGGATTCATTCAGTATTTTTAGTAATGTATACTAATTCGCACAGATTAGTTTTCCAGTTCCACTCCTTGTTCCTTACAGTTTCTTTTATCCAGCCTAAATAGGAATTTAACCCTCACTAAAGATAAATAATTAATTTTGTTGAACAATATTTTGAAACTCAATCTTTAAGAAGCTTATCGTTTTTCAAGTTTCACCTAATTATCTTTAATTTCTCCTTTGTCTTCTTTAGGTAAGGGATTTATAAGTTTAAAGGGTTTATAATAATGCAGCAATTCTCCAATTATACCGTCACTTTCATTCTTTAATGAAGCGCAATGTCCTTTAATTTCTACAACACTTCCATTTAAAAAAATAGGTTCACAATAAACCACTAAAAAAATATCAGATGCTAACGGTGGAAAGAAATAATAAAAAATTTCTTGCCCATTAAATGCTATATCATATGCGTATTTCATATCTTCTGCAGGAAGTCTGCCGTTATAGATTGAACTTCCCACTACATCCTTCTCGTTAAGATTTATTGCTTGTAGGAGTTTGGTGTTAGCAGCACTAAATAAGTATTGATCCTTTACTTTTACTACTTTAAAGATCATTTCTCCATGTTCTGCTGCATAAGACCGTATCATTTTTTTTAACACATTCTTTAATTCAATCTGTTTTTGTTCACTCATATTAGCCTCCATATCACATGTTAGTAAGTAATTAGTACCAAATTATAGTTACATCATACCAATAATTGGTTTGTAGCACCATGTTTTCCCCTAAGCTACACGAAATAAACGTTACTCCAGATAGGTCTAGATACAGCTGCTTTGAAAGGTTATGATACATAATGCTTACAGCGAAAAGAGTAATCCGCTAATAGGTCTATTTTATTAATCCTAATGAAAGTATACAAAAGCAATAGATAATTAGTACTAATAAAAATCCCTACTCGTCTCTAGATCTTTAATAAACTTTACATTGATTGTCCAAGTAAAATGAAAACTAATTTTGAATATTCGCTCCTCCCCTTCACTAATGTTAAAAACTTGAATCTTATAAATCTCATAAGCAAAGACAAATTCCAATCTTAGATTGTAATAACTGAGCAAGGTGAAGTCCGTATTACTTACAGCATATATTTCTGACTTGTTTTAGATGAATTAAAAGGACAACACTCCAATTTATATCATCACGCTGCGCAAGCGTGAAGTGCAATATCGAAATTTTATTAAAAAGGGAGAATTGAAGGGGTATTCCGTGACATACCTGAACACATATTGTTTATACAGGAGGATGCAATCTGTCGAGCATTATCGGCTTTGTTGAATCTTCTTTAAAACAATGATTCCTCAGCAAAAATCTTTAAACTCGAATATATTCATTTCCTCAGATAATTCCATCATGTAACCGAAAATTTAACACATGGCGAATAAAATTACGCGTAATCTCTTTTTAAGATGATTCTTCAAATTTTAAGCAGACGTATAAAAACTGAATTTTTTGTAAATTATTTTAATATACGCTATATATAGTTTTAGAATGCTTTGTAATTAAACCAAAGCCCAGTTCTCTTTGATCCATTAAGGTCATCGGGTTTTTCAATTTCCATGGCGTTGTAATCTCGTATTTTCCTGACGCAACCTCTAAAGTAGTTAATTTCCTGATATTACTTAACGATTTTCCGGGATAAAAATCATACTTTTATTAATCAAATGTGCAATTATAAATACAGAAGACATAACTTAAATAAGCTTTCTGCAGGTAGATTGCATAGAAGTTATTCTGTAATACCCGTTCTTATAAGTGAAAAATCCACCTCCATATCATAGGTAATCTTTCTATATTTTTGATGCCATTCTCTTTTTGACAAATTTGAATGTCTAACAGAGCTTCTGTACACTTCACCAAAACCAAAAACATCTGAGTTTCGTTCTTGACAATAGGAAATAACATATTGAGCTTCTTTCTTCATCTTTTGACTAATCGCTTTCTCTAAAGCTTCTACATTTTGTGGATTAATCAGATCTATTTCACCCTGTAATTCCAATAACCGGCCTTGTATTTTAAGGTCAAGATAGAACCTAGGATCATTCTTCTCAACAAGATTAAGTTTTCGTGAACTTTTGATCGTATCAATAACAGTTGTTATTTTATGTTTTTTTTGTTTTTCATCTTTCATTTCAAAAGTTAATTCAATACTGCCAGCACGATACTCGTCTCGTATTAACTTCACAAAAAAACTCTCTTCTGCTGTTAATTTACCAACCATCTTATCGTTTCTCATGATAGCATTGCCAGAAATACGAATATGCTCGCCCTCACGTTTAACCAGAGGTAAAATAGGATCAATACCATCCGAGTAATAACTTTGTTGTACTTCTTGAAGTGTGGCGTTAGAAATTTGCTCCTTATCTGTTAATTGCTGAATTTGATTATATAAATGCTGTCCAACATCAGGCATATTTTCATATTGGTGTTCCAAAAGAGATTTCGTGGAACCTTCCACTATTGCAAGATAAGTAAGATCACTAATAGAAGGATCTCTAGCAAGTGTATCTGCATATGGTCTAATTCCCCTTTTTGCAATTTTATCGTTATACAAAGCGACACGAAGCTGTCCAGATTCTAAAACTTTTGAGGTTTCTAAATTTCCGTTTATCCTTCCGCCTTTACTAGTAAGAGCTTCACTTGATATGACGTCAATATTTCTAGCTGCTTCAGGATCAATCTGTAAGATCACCATGGTAGAACTTATTTTTTTCTTACCAACTAAGTCATATCCCACAGTAGTAATTAATCCTATGTCTTCAAGTATCTTCTTATCTGAACAACTAGTAAGTAATAAAGTACAAATTAATGTAATGATTAGAGGTATAGAACGTTTCAATTTCATGACTTGCTCCTTGAACTAATTTTTTTCTTAACCCAAGCAATACCATATAATAAAAACGGATAACAAAATACAACATAAAAAGCGCATTTTGCAAAGTAATCGTTAAGCATGTTCACTTGATTTCGCGTAACGATAAGTTGCACTCCAATCATAACAATTACAGATAATAACCAAATGCTTTTTTCCTCTTTTATTTGAAACATCCGTTTGATTCCTTGGCATGCAGACCACATATAGAAGATGAGATTAGGTAGAATGATTAACATCCAAAATGTGATCGCCACGTACTCAAAACGCTCAATAAAAGGCAGGTGTACAACTTTAAACAAGGATAATGTTGCCCAGACAGTTCTCTCTAGTTGTGTCCCGCTAAAATAAACAATTGCTACAATCATAAGGGTTGTATAAATTAATGTAGTAAATAGTAACCCATATTGAGCAAACCTTTGTACTTTTTCCTTTTCTTTTAAGAAAGGATAGATGGTGTATAGAATTTCAAACCCCAACACCGTGAATGTCATATTAAAAGCCCCTTTTAATAGGGATGCGATATCTGCCTCTAATAAAGGCAGCATTTGATCCCATCTTGCATACTGCAAGGGATACATTAAGAAGAGGAGTAGCCAAAGCGAAAGAGTTACACTAAAGAAGGAGATACCGATAATACTTCGTACACCAGAAGTGATTCCATAGATCACAAGCAAGAGCATGGAAAAAGATAGAAACCATAGCGGCAACTCAGGAAAGATCCAGGCCTGGATGACCTCTATGTAGTTTCGTAGCACCACAAAAAAACTAAGAAGTGAGTAAAAGATATAAACAACGTTAAACAGCTTACCTAGTAGTACTCCGTATACATCATGATGTATACCATAAATATCTGAAGAATCATACAGCTCTAAGGTTTTGATTATCACATAAACAAGAATATTGGTACCAAAACCAGATATTAATACGGAAATCCATGCATCTTGTTGTGCATCTTGGTAGATGATACGCTGAAAACCTTGAAGGCCTACTCCAATCTGGGTAGCATGGACAACAAAGAACACCATAAACGCATTGACCATATTGTTTGGTTTTATTCTTTGAAGTACTTCCATAACTCAACCCACCTTTAATTTACTTCATCCGGTTTGTATTTTGTTTTGTCCTGTGGTCTTGATAAAGTTGGTCTCTTAAACGTGTTTGTAAATGGTAGCCGCACGATACTGTCAGCCCAATCTCTAAATCGGGGAGGATAGAAAGGCGCCATATACGGACTTCCAAGAGTTGATAGTCTTAACAAATGAATTAAAATGATGCAAAAACTAAACATGATACCATAAAAACCCCAAAATCCTGCTAAGAATAGAATTGGAAAGCGTATGATTCGGATAAGACTACCCATCGTATAACTTGGAGTTGTAAATGATGCTAGAGCACCTAATGCAACGATAATTATCAGGATATTACTCGTAAAACCGGCTTGAACAGCTGCTGTACCAATTACAATACCGCCAACGATACCCATGGTCTGTCCCACTTTGGTAGGTAATCTAGCACCTGCTTCTCTAAGAAGTTCGATTATAAATTCAAGCAACAAAGCTTCAAATAATGGTGGGAAAGGAACCCTAGACCTTGATTCTCCTAGAGGAACTAATAAAGCTTGTGGAATGACTTCATAATGAAAAGTGAGAGCTGCGACATATAGTGCCGTAAAAAATACGGATAGAAGCATAGCGATAAAACGTAACAACCGTATGAACGTTGCGATCGGCCAACGAACGTTATAATCTTCACGACTCTCAAAAAACTCAATAAAAGACAGTGGACAAAGAATTGCCATTGTACTCCCATCTACTAAGACGGCGATTTTACCATTTAGAAGGCCATCACATATACGATCTGGTCTTTCAGTTAATAGCATTTGAGGGAAAATTGAAAGAGCGTTATCGTTTATTAACTGATTTAAAACTGCACTATCAAGTAAGCCATCGAGTTGAATGGATGATATTTTTTCATTTAATCTTGATACATGATCTTTTGAAGCAAGTCCTTCTATATATAGAACTGAAACGGCAGTATGCGTTCTTTTGCCAATAATGAATAACTCATTTTTTAAATCGGGAGTTACCAGTGTCCTTCTAATCATAGAAACGTTTGTTGAAAGGCTTTCATTAAAACCTACTTGAGGACCTATAACTTGAGATTCGTTTTCAGGTTTACTAAGGGAACGGTGGTTATTCAGAGGTATTTTTGCAAGAATTATTTCTTTAGCACCCTGCACATGGATTCCAACACTCCCTTTAAGCACCATGATAATAGCATGTTCAAAGTCGGGTGATTTTTCTACATCATGAACGGCTATGTCATGAATGATTTGTTTTGATGTGGAATACTCTTCTCTTTTTAACCTACCTATTATGTTTCGATTAAATTCATGATCATCTACTTGGTTCTCTATGTAGAACAACGTTATATTTAATAGTGTTATCACTTTGAGATCTGATGTGTGGTGTAGTTTCTTTTGCACTAATGATAATAATTGCGCAGCTTCAACTGGAATATCATCGCACGATTCATTTTCAACTGAACGGATGGAATCGTTAGGGTCAACTTTCGTGGTCCTTCTCTTTTTAAACACAACCTCACCTCTGCATTTAGTTTCAACACAAAAGTTAAAAATATACAGGTTTTAATTTGTGTACCATGGTGAGTGATAACCTAAATTTGCACCGTCCACTTCTTAGTACCGAATTCAATAATATGTGACCGTAACCCTGTGGTTAGCAAATAGTAAGAGGCAGGGATAAATCCCTGCCTCTTTCAATGATCACATTATCGTCATCGATTATTAATTTCATAAGCTGTACGAATACCCGATTCCACAGCACCCTCAATCCAACCGTGAAAAGAAGAGGTGTGTTCACCTCCAAAATGAATTCTCCCTTCGGGTTGACGCATGATCTCCGCAAATTTTTGATCTTGACCCGGCGTGAAAAGTGTAAAACATCCAGCAGAGTAGGGATTTAAACTCCAATCAAACGAAACGTCCTGAATATACTCAGTATACACAACATCACCATAGATTTTTGCAAGATCCTTTAGTAGGATTCGCGTCTTTTCTTTTGGCGGCATAGAACTCCAAAGAAGTGCGTCTTGCCCCCATGAATAACTAGCCACCAGTACGCCAGGACCTGCTTTACCCACATCATGACTCGGAACATATGTAAATCTACTTGTTAGGTCAGATACATTATTCCCTACTTTGTTTACTTCCCAAAATTTCGTTCGGAACTCTATGCCAATTTTAACAGCAGGTACATTAACCAGTTCTCGAATAACTTGCCATTTTTTAAAAGAGATAGAATCATAAGGTTTAAGATCAATGGTCTGTAGTACCGAAAACGGAACTGTAACAAGTGCGTAATCTCCATAATATTGAAAAGAACGATTGGTGTTCGGATCTCTAGTTTGTATCGTAACTCCATACTCTGATTGATGGATGGTCTCTACCCTTTGGTTTAATCTGATCTCTTGATTAAGATATGGGAGAAATGCATAGGGAAGTCTATCGTTCCCACCTTGTATTTCATTAAATTCTACCTCGTTGCTAAAGATAGGATATGCAATATCCGTGAGTATATCGACTGCAGAAAATTGAGGGAAACCTTCAATCCCTAACATGACAGCTATGCTTCTGATCGCATTTTGAGATAGTGGCCTACCAAAAGGATTGTTCTGCAAAAATTCATCAATGCTATACGTTTCGTATTTTCTTTCCAGCAACTTTTTCTCTTCGGGGGAACTACTTTTATACAAATCAATAAATGGTTTTGTTGCTTCAATAAAAAGCTCAGTTGCTGTTTTATCTTTTTCGCTATCTTCTACTGGAAAACGCAAAATTCTCGGATCATCATCGTAAGCTTTTCTACTCGTCAGGATGTTATTTACAAAGATAAGATCATCAGGTGTCGAGTTTAAAAAAGAGTTATAAGTGAGATTAAATAATCGTATATACTCCATAACCAACAAATGGTTGTTAGGAATTCTCATCGCTCCGAAATCCATATAATTGCCTGAGGTAAACGGCTGTCTAACCGTATATATTCTTCCACCTATCCTTTGATCGGCTTCAAGAATAATCACATTATGACCCGCATGTTTTAATAGGGAACCTGCAACTAAACCCGTCATTCCCGAACCAACGATTAATATTGTCTTAGGGTTGTTTGCCTGATTTATTAGACCGTTTCTAATGATTAAAAGCATGTCTTCTGGATATTTCAGTTCTTCTCTATACTCCCTCATCTCTATAATCCCTCCCCTATAAGGATATGTATACAGATAATGCCTTAGAAGAAGCCTAACCTCAAATATATAACTAAAACATATTCATCTCTTGATTAATGAACAGTTTAATTACTAATCTGTGATAAAATAAATAGGCGTATAATCTAACCGAGGGGGATATAAAAAACTTGAACACATCTTTACAGAATAAACTAACAAAGCAAATTAGTGAAGGCGTTCTTCATCAAATAGAACAACTAGCGGATCAGCGATTTTCTGCTGATGCAAATGTTTATACTGATACAAATAATGAAAAACTTCTCTCGTGGCGCATCAAACTCATAAAAATCTATGCTGAAGCTATTTCAGATGATTTGGACGTTTCTTACGAAAACTTAAAAGAGTGGGGAAACGATACTGTAAACTTACTAGTTGAGCTTTCTATTCCTCTCGACATCGCAATCGAAGAGGTGCGTTTTTATAGAAATACTATTGGGGAAATGATTAAAAATGAGGCTATAGCACAAGATTTTTCAATTGAATTTTTTTACGAAGTCATAACTAGATTTGATTCAGTAGTGGACCGAGCTGTTCATTGGTTAAGTATGTCGTATGCTGAGATGTATGCTATACGAATAGGAGCTGCTGAAGCAACTTCCTTAGAACTATCCATACCTGTAATTAAGATTACTGAAACGATTGGTGTCATCCCACTCGTTGGTGACTTAGATACGAAAAGAGCTCATGAGTTAATGGAAAAATCTTTGCAGCAAAGTATTAAATATGGACTTGAGCACGTAATCATTGATTTATCCGGTGTTCCTATCATTGATACGATGGTGGCAGATCAAATCTTTAAAGTAATTGAAGCATTGAACCTGGTAGGAATAACGGTATGTTTATCAGGTATACGGGCAGAAATAGCTCAAACTATCGTTCAGTTAGGAATAAACTTCAGGAATATTTCAACGTATTCAAGTCTTCACCTTGCGTTTCGCTCTATACAAAATAAAACACAGAATGGGCTTTTGGGTTCAACCTCGAACTGAACCAATCCCTAACTAAAAGAACATATTGTGTTATAATAATCATACAGTTACATAAGCAGGGTGGCGGTGGCATCCCCGATAGAAAGGGGGTGTAGCCGATGATGACAACTTACGAGACATTAACTTTAATGATCGCATTCGCAACATTAGTTGTAATAATCATCACCAACACAAAAAAGTAACCACCCTGCGTCTGGCCAGACGAAAATTAGAAGGGTAGGTTACTTTTTTAATATATAGTCGATATGAGCCACCGCTCTTCTTGCGGTGTAACTGCTGAACTCTGATGTTGTCGCATCAGGGTTCTTTTTATAGTATGTGCAAATGCAAGTTCTATCATAATTATTATATAATTTATTTAAGTCATTTTCAAGTTAGTCACACACTAAACATGCTTGTAGGAAAGAATTTGTTCTGTATACAGCATAAAGTCAATCAAATGCTTCTCAATGATTTTCTGGACAATTTCAAGATTCACTTCCTGATAGTCATGAACAGCGATATTGCGAAAACCAACCATAGCCTTTAGTCCTTTACATAAATCCATTGTAATGATGTTATTCTTTTGAAGAAGATCAAACGTCTCGCGACTTGTTTGTGGAATACCTAGTTTCTTCTCTGCGACCACATGCATGCCCAAATCAATCGCCGCTTCACAAGCTCGTTGGATATTTAAGATGATTGAATCTTGTTTCGTAAAATTCTCTAAATTCAATGGATTGTTATCATACTCTTCATTGATTCGTTTTAAACATCGTTCGATGATGCTAATCTTATTCAAAATCACATCATTTTTCATAGATAGATCCACTCTCTTCAATTCTTTTCATCACGATTTCTCGTTCTTCGTTTAGTTTCGCATACATTTTTAACGTCTTCATCTCGTATTCCATCCTACGTTTATCATCTATGCATAGTATGGTTTTACCTGATTGTATAATTTGAGCTGCGAAAACCGTAGAGACTTGATTCAAATCCACTAAGTCAACATCTTTATTAACCAAAGCTGCGAGTTCTTGGCTTACCATGAACCGATCGTACTTCTCTAATTTATGATTGCTTAAATACGCAAGATCAAGATCACTGTCTACTCGCTCCGTACCTTTAGCCGTGGAACCGAATACAACAATTAGATAAGGATCTAGCTTTTCCCTTAAAAAAGTAATAACTTGTTGCTCTATTTTCCGTTCCACAATCAACACCTCCAAGGAAACCATAATACAGCATAAGTCAATTTCAATAAACAATTTCTTATACAAAAGTATAACATGAATAATCTTTAACTAAACTATTGCCTTCACCTAATTTTTAAAGAGCATCTCTATTTATCTCCTTTTGCAGGCTCGAAGAACAAACAACATTTTTACCTATGCGTAAAAAAATCTGTAAAAGCTTTATTCACTTTCTCTATCTCCGTTCCAATATTATAATGACCCTTTACTGTGCTTGTGATGCAGTATGGACGGCAAAGTGGTTGTCTTAGCCAACTCTCAAAATAAATCTCTGAGATTAAAATCGTGCTATAAAAACCATGTACTACGCATATTGCCGCTCCAATCTCAACAACAATCTCCTCTTTTGAATAGTTTTCATCAACGAAAGCGAAGTGTTTAGTGACAATCGTTTTTCGTTACACTAACATTCAGCCAGGTAGAGTGCACCATCTCATAAATCATTGTGATGTAAATCCAGTACTATAAACTCTTGTAGTGGCGGACCGTTGTTTAAGTCGATGAGCGGCATATAACAACGCTCCCTAAAGATTTGAGAAATAGAACTAGCCAAACAAAATGACACTTTAGCATTTAATACAACTATCCTCACTACTATGAACGAATATAATTCTTCCGAAATGGAAATTAATGATAAAAACATGCATACAAAATAAGAAAAATTTTGTCCTATGCTACAAGGAGAAGATAACCATTATTCAATTACTTAAATTAACAATAAAATTTAATATAATTTGCTCGATAATAATTGGTATTATTAATGGATTAAAATTAATGAATCCCCTACTCCATTTATATGAAACTGGTATTCAAATGTGGAGTAAAATGCTTTTTATGTTTGCATATGCCCTCTTTCTGCTCAAATTTGAGGATAAGCTCCTACTACTTGCGGAAAAATATCAAAATAAAAACAATAACTAATTCGATGTTTTTAATTTCATTCCTAAGTACTTTGAATATTACTAACTTAAGAGATACTTATAAGAATTACAAAATAACTTAAAATTACGATTCAACCATAGTTATGTTCATGAAAAAAATGTTAATTGAAAATTCAAATAGATATCTTCTCCCCTCTAAAATGCCTTGCCTCTTAACAGAATAATAGCCATTAGTATAAGGACAACATTTCCAGTTGACTAAAATTTTCGAAATTTTTATACTTATTAGGGATTTAGACTCCTAAATACAATAAAAATTGGTGTATATAGGTATTATGTTATATGCAATATAGCAGAATTATCTTAATCATAAGGAAAGTGTGATAAAATGTGCGGATTTATTAGTGTCTTCAGTCATTCTCCACTGAACACTTTTGAACAAAATATTGAAGTATTCAAGGAGATGACAAATATTATCTCGCATCGAGGTCCCGATGATACAGGCTACTATATCGATAATCATGTGCTATTAGGTTTCAGAAGACTGAGCATCATTGATATTGAAAGTGGAAAACAACCCTTTGGTTATGAAGATGACCGGTATTGGATAGTTTTTAATGGAGAAATATACAACTTCTTTGAAATCAGAAAACAATTGCAAGCCTTAGGCTATACCTTCCAAACAGAGTCAGATACTGAAGTGCTCATCGCTCTTTACAGTTATAAACGTGAACAGGCTTTGGATGACCTAAGAGGAATGTATAGTTTTGTTATCTGGGATAAAAAGGAACAAGAACTCTTCGGAGCAAGGGACCATTTTGGTATTAAACCCTTTTTCTACCTAGATGATCACGACCATTTCTACTGTGCCTCTGAAAAAAAGAGCATTCTATTGGCATCTGATGGCGGAAAGCTCGACCATGAAAGTGTGCACCATTACCTTACGTTTCAGTTTGTACCGGAACCCCATACGCTCTCTGAAAAGATCAAGCGCTTAGAACCGGGACATTATTTTAAGAAAAAAATTGGTCAGAAACTAGAGATCAATTCGTATTGGAAGCCGCATTTTAAACCAAGACTTCAAGATCTAAACACCTCTATTGAAGAAATACGTAACGTCTTGAGAGAGTCGGTGGGTTTCCATATGAGAAGTGATGTTCCAGTCGGAGCATTTTTGTCAGGCGGTATCGATTCCTCAAGCATCGTTGCTCTTGCAAAAGAGCATCACGATGCACTCAAAACCTTTACTGTTGGATTTGAAAGAGAAGGATTTAGTGAGATCAATGTTGCCAAAACTACCGCAGCAGAATTAAATGTAGAAAATATACACTACGTCATTCAACCGGAGGAATTTCTTCAGGAACTTCCAAAGATTATATGGCATTTGGATGAACCTGTCGCTGATCCTGCAGCTGTTCCTCTCTATTTTTTGGCAAGAGAAGCAAGAAAGCATGTGACTGTTGTTCTATCGGGGGAAGGAGCGGACGAGCTGTTTGGTGGCTATACAATATATAATGAACCTCGCTCATTAAGGTATTTTCGTTCTCTTCCTCCTACTTTCAGAAAAGTACTTCCAAGAATTGCGAGCGTTCTTCCTCATGCAATGAAAGGTAAAAGTTTTCTCGAGAGAGGAGCGATGGATATTGAAGAGCGATATATAGGGAATGCAAAGATTTTTCTTGAAAATGAAAAGGAAAAAATTCTCAATGATTATAACCAGGAGTGGTCGTTTCAGAATGTGACGAAGTCTATTTATGAAAATTCACAGCATTATGATGATGTTCATAAAATGCAATACATCGACATGCACACATGGTTGCGGGGAGATATCCTAGTCAAGGCAGATAAAATGACGATGGCCCACTCTCTAGAGCTCCGCGTACCTTTTCTAGACAAAGAAGTATTTAATGTGGCTTCTCGTTTACATCCTTCACAGACTGTTACGGCAAAAACAACTAAGTATGCGCTGCGTAAGGCGATGGAAGGTATCGTACCAAACTCTGTGCTCTACAATAGAAAGCTAGGCTTTCCGGTACCCATACGTCATTGGCTACGTAATGAGTGGTTAGTTTGGGCATCTGAATTAATTGAGAAAAGCGAAACTGATTATTTATTTAATAAGAGTATAGTACTTAATCTATTACGAGAACATCAGGAAGGCTGGCGTGATAACAGCCGGAAGCTATGGACCATACTGACCTTCATGATCTGGCACCAAATATTCGTTGAAGACAAATATACTTTTCAAACTACAGCATTAGAAACAGACAAACCAGTCTTTTATACTTAAATAACCAAGGAGCTGTCTATAATCTCCTCTTTATTTGTAAGTTAGATGAAAACATGCCTCTATGTATACTGATGATTTATGTAGTTAAATTGCAGAGGGTCTTAAATAAATAACAGCGGCTATTTATGAGAGAAATCTGGTTAGGAGCCTAACTTGTGGCGGTTATTTTTAATTTTAAAACCTCAAGTTACATCCTTTGCAGAACGGTTCTTGCAATGACAAACATGTTTACGAGTATCGCGTACTTACACCTTTCATTTAAAGACTAATAACTTTTATTGTTGAAAGGAATAAGGTCAAGTGCGTCAGAGCACAGTTTTCTATTAAATAAAGCCATGAAGGTACCTAAATAGGTACCTTCATGGCTTTATATTTTCTGAAAATTCTTCATTTATACCAGCAGCTCATCTTTTCTTTCTCTTTTTGTGGTTACAGTCTTCTTGTTCATGACCAGAGCCATTTTTATGTTTTGAATCACAATTGTTAACTTTTGAAATTACTTGAACTCTTTCTAACCTATTTCTGCAACGTCTTCGCCATTCATTATCATTTCGATGCTTCTTCCAACTACACTTGTCACACTTATTTCTTTTTTCATAGCAGTCGCTTTTGTGATGTTTAGTATCGTCTTTTTTGTTACAGCCACAATCATCATGCTTACGATTATCTTTAATATGGCAACCGCAACAATGGTTTTTAGAAGAATTTTCTTCATTCCAACGCATAAATAGCCCCCCTTAAGATATCGAAGGTAAACCTTCGACTTTCATATTTTATGCGATGAATGTGAAAGTGCTTGTACATATTAAATAATACAAGTAAAACGTATAGGATCTAGCTACTTTTTTTCATTTTTTTTTTGGGAATTTAAAGAAGCTGCTGCAGGGATCTGCAACAGCTAAAATCTCAAAAAATCAACATATTATAGTGATAATTTTTCGTAATTAATTTGTATGGATCATTTCTGTTAACTACGATTACGGGTGAACCTTCGTAATTTCCATTTAAAAGTGGGGTATTGATAGACCCTACGGTTGAGTGGTAAATTTCCAGGTTACTGTGAACAAATCCTGTAAGCTCATATTCTCTATGATTTTTTAAGTGAGTAATATATCTACCATCGGGTATTTGATTGGCCTCTAATCCGTAATCAATATGTGATAGTCGTGACTCATTAAAATAGGCTATAGAATGTGTGTATTTATTAATAACAATTAAGTGTCCCGTATACATTTCTAGATTTGGAAGAGGAGTTGGTATTGCTTTAATTGAATGATGCTTTTCAGTATCCAGCTGATAACCGTTTTCTTTAGCTAATAGTTTAATTTTAGAAGTTGAACGGTTTATGACTACGTTCATATCTTCTTCAACATGATCATAAAGCCACTGAATATCTTGATTATGCATTCGGATACAGCCATGAGATACACTTTTTCCGATTTGACTTTCATTGTTGTTCCCGTGAATGGCATAAGTTGTTCCATTGGTACCCCCAACATCAAGACCTAACCAACGGTTACCTAATGGATTGTTTGGAGAACCTCCAGGAATGTTTAATTTGTAATATGGCCTGTTTTTAAATTTATTTACTATTCTAAACGAACCTACAGGAGTAGGAGTTTTATAAGAACCAGTCGCTACTTTAAAGTGTTTTACCACACTCCCATTTAGAAAGAATAAGTCATTTGTAGAAGTATTAATTAAAATTAGTCGATTCTTACTAACATGTTCTGAATCTGTGGCATTAACTACTGAAGGAACAAAAATACAATTAATGAGTAAGGAGAAAGCTAATAAAAAATATAAACGTTTTCCTTTCATAATTATGACCCCTTTATATGGTATGCGAATTTACTTAACATAGTAAAGTAAATTACGTTTTTATCATAATTTACAAAAACTGTTATGTCTAATGGATACTTTTGGGTACCTGGAATCATAATTGAATGCTGGATATTAAGCGATGTAAATGCCAGTAATTTTTAAATCAATTAACATATTATTGAAATGAGCTAAAATTATTCAATGATATACAAATTAAAAAGGACCTTAAAAGTCCTTTAATAGTCCTCCCATACAGAGTAAACTTCTTTCAATTAAATTAATTAGAAGGGAATTTCAGATATCCTTTATTTGATATATTTACTTTTACATTAAAGCTTACTTGTAAATCAGTAAAGTACTTTGATCGCCACTGCTTGAGTTCTTCTCTAGGGATATGGTAACGAAAATATTGACCAAATCCTATTATGTCTGCTCTTTCATTTTTTAACTTTTTGAACATGGTATCAAAGCCGTTGGTAACAAGGATCTCTACTCCTTTTTCGATATCTTTTGTTGTTGGATTATTTTTAGTTTCTAATATCATCACATCCAGGTTTATCGTATAGCGCAAAGAAGGAACTCCGTTTGAAAATTGACTCTTGTGTTTTGTATGGCTTTGCAATATAAGGACGCTTCCCTCATTAAAAACTTCTATTTTCCCTCGTGCGCTCTCCCCTTTAATCACATTAAATATTAATGTTTGCTCTGGACTTATCTTCCCTACCATCTTTCCATTTTTTATAACTGCAGACCCTATTTGTTCAATAAACGTTGACTTTCCAACTTTAATAAGGGGAATAGCTACATCTCTCGTGTAGGAATGGATACTTCTATATACTTCCCATATTCTTGTTAAAGCTATCTGAGGATTCCAACCTGAATTTTTTTCAAAATGATCAAGTAAGAGTGACCCTTCTGTCGTATTATCATCTTTTACTTTTTCAAAGATATCTTCTATTTTTGTTTCAGTTATAGCAATAATGGATTTAGGAGAGATATCTCGTGACCTAATAAACCCTCCGATTAAATCCTTTAACCCCTCTTCTGCCAATTGCTTTTCAACGAGTATAACTTTCACATGCAGTAAGTCTATCTCGCTCTCCATGTTTTGACTAATGTTTTCAACTGCTTGGTTAACAGTTTCACCTCTTCCAATCACCAAAGAAGTCTCAGTAACGTCTTTAGCGGGTTTAGGAATTTGTAAGATGACTTTAAGCTCCTGCCCCTCTCTCGAAACTCCCAAAACCAATGGCATAATTCTATGGTTGATATCCTTATTATCCCAGCAACCACTCAGACATGGTAGTAACAATAAAAGAATAATTAACTTTTTCTTAAACTTCGTCATGGCTGTATCTCCTATTATTTATTCCTATAAAGTAAATAAAGGTAGTGACTGTAACAACCACTAAAAGACCTAAGTAAGAAGCCCAATTATAAAAATGAATCACGTTATTCCAATCTCTAAAAAAAGTACACGATAGATGGATTACGACATTAATAATAAAAATGGTATACAATGTGGGAAATCTAGGTAAATAATGGCTTGTGACTTGGATAATCATTCGAATCCCTATTGAAATAAAAAGCATGAGAAAAACAAAAAGACAGGCTAGGAAAAAAATAGTAACCCTGTCAAATACGAGCCAGTTCAAATTTACTGTATCTGTAGTTGCAATGAAGGGATATAGATACCGAGACGCAGTCGCTTGCCCAAATGTTAACAATGGTCCATAAACTGCAATAAAGAAAAACGGTGCAATAATGAGTGTTGCATAGATAATTTTTCTCTTATCATAATAAATATGGGATTGTATAAAGCCTAAGTATAAGAAACCACCAAAAACAGGATAAAAACTACTTAAATAAGTGTTTTTTGAAAAAAAAGTAAAATCCTTATTAACAAGTGGAAACAGATAATACCAATCTGCGTTTTGAAACGAAACAAAAGTAATAATCAGGATGAGCGGTAAGAAAAGAAGAGCAACCAAAAACCCTGTGCGAAAGATAGCTTCATATGAAAAGAATGATAAATAGCTCGATAAAGAAAGTAGTAATAGTGCTACCGTCCATTGGGGAGTATTGGAAAGAAGAACAATCGTTACGACCTCGGTTCCTGAAACCAAAGCAACAATGATTGCACAGATAATTGATATGATGACAGTGCTTAATATGATAAAAGCAACTCTTTTTCCAGCTAAACGTAAGATGTCAATCAAGTTTTTTTGGGGGAAAAAACTGAGTCCTTTAAAGAATATGATCATAAGTGTCAAATGTACTACTAGCCCAATTGCAATTGGAATCCAATGAGCTTCACTCGTACTCGCAATAATGTTCCCTGGGTATAAGAAGTAGATGAGACCTAAATGAGTTAAAATGAATGTTAAAACAATATTTAAACTTTTATTCATTTTCAACATATCTCTCTTTCGATAAGTTTGTGTTAACAAATGGAATACCCAGCGTGGAAATGCTGGAAAAGTATAGACATACGAGAAAAAGCCCAGCCATTATCCCTAACACCCCGAATATTGAAGCGAGTATGATGATCATATATTTAAATAGCCGAATAGAAAGAGAATTTTGAAATCCGATGATTGTAGAGTTTGCAATAGTCGTAGCAGCTAGAATGATAATCAGTAAATTACTCACCAATTGTGCTTCTACGGCAGCTTGTCCCAGAATAATACCCCCAACCATTGTTATGGTTGGCCCAACACTTTTTGGCAATCTTACACTTGCTTCAATGATTAACTCTAAAATAACAAGCATAATAATTAATTCTACTATTGCGGGGTAAGGTACTCCTTCTCTGCTTTGAGCTATTGATAATGCGAGTTCTATTCTGAGCACCTCGGGATTAACAGAAACAAGGGCTACATACAAGCCAGGTACGATCAGAGTTAACAAAAAGCCAATGACACGAAGCGATCTGATGGCGATCATCAAGGGATATGTATAGTTATTATCATTTTCATTTGCAAACATATCCCATAACACACTAGGTAGAATAAATGCAAAAGGTATTTGATCCACAAATAAAACAAGCTTTCCTTGCGATATCGCTTTTGCTGCTTCATGTGTTACTTCTGTGGTTTTATATTGTGTCACTAGACTCCATGGTGAGATACTTATTATCCTGTTTACATCTTGCATGTTTTGAACTATACGTTCTTTATTTTTATTTATTTGGTCTATTGCTCTGTGAAGCAAATCGTTTGATACCTGTCCATTAACATATAGCAGTGAGATCATTCTGCTCTGCTTCTTCCCTACAGTAAAGCTCCGAACATGTAAATCTTCCGTAACAATCTGTTTACGGATCAATCCTATATTTATATTGATATCCTCAATGAAAGAGGATAGTGTTCCTTGAAGAACATTTTCATTCGTGGGCTGTTCAATATTTCTGGTTAATGTTTTTGGTGATGACTCTGTAACGATTACGTATTCTTTGTCTAACATAAACCAAACAATGAGCTTACCACCCAAAACCTTTGAAGCATAGTTACTTTCTGAATTTTCCAAAGTAGCACTGTCTTTTAAGCTCTTAATAAAATCGTCTCTGCATAGTCCTTGTGTTAGAAATTGGCTCTTAAAATCGATGGTCGTTTTCCCAACATCAATTAAGCTTCGAAGCCCTAGAAAAATTAACTGAACACCTTCAATTTCCAGTTTGATTTCAAAAAAATCGTCCGTATTTATAAAAGAGTTTTTTATTTCATTTAACTTTTGAGTCACACTCATCCCTCATATAACTAATCTAATGGTTTCAATTGTTTCCAATAACACATATTTATATTCAAAATGTATGTGTTTTTTCTACAGTGGTAAATGATCCTTCATTGATTTGCAAAAAATGGGTTGATGTTAGGGGTAGCAGGGGGAATGAACTTAATGCGTATTTTTTACGGTTTACGATACCTCATGAAGAGACGAGGTTATAAATGAAAAATGCCATCTAATTTATTATTAGACAGCAAGTATAACTATTGTGGGTAAACTAAAGTTAAAGGGTTTCCTCTTTTTACGGTGCAAATTTATTTTATGGCAGCTCTTATATTTGCGTTTAGTCTTGGGACATCAACAAAAGGGGTACTTTTATCTTGTAACTTATATTTATTTTTTAAAGATAGTATCCGGTAAACACTTTGATCAATTGTATTTTCTGAAAGTTGGTGATTTCCTACAGCTTGTTTTAGTGCGTTAATTGCTGTTATTGTGTTTTGTTTCCCATGACCGATTAAGATAATATCGTTACCTGACTGAACAGACCGGACCACAGCCTTTTTTAACGAGTAATGCTTCATAATCGCACCCATTGTCATATCATCACTTATAACGATTCCTTTGTACCCCATTTGTTTTCTTAGTAGATCACTCATAACTGCTTTGGACATTGAAGCAGGATAGTTCTTATCGAGATTCTTGACAAGTATATGTGCAACCATAATCATATCAGCATTGTTTTGAATCGCCTTATTGAAAGGCACTAACTCGACTTTCTTGAGTCTTGACATATCATGTTTGACTACAGGTAAATCTAAATGAGAATCCGTTGAAGTGTCGCCATGTCCTGGAAAATGTTTTACAACAGGTATTACATTTCCGTCGTGAATACCCTTCATCATACTAATTCCTAGGCGTGAAACAATAGAAGAATCGGAACCAAATGAACGGTCGCCTATTACTGTATTGTATTTGTTACTTTGAATATCCAAAACCGGTGCAAAATCCACATTGAATCCGAACAATCTAAGCTCTTTGGCAATAACATTGCCAATACCATAGCTATACTTTTCTCTGTTTATTCTTCCTATTTCTCTTCCTTTAGGAGTATTGATTACAGATAGGGGCATCCGATTCACTCTGCCTCCCTCTTGATCCACAGAAACAAACAACGGCACTTTGTTTGATTTATTTTGCCTCTTAAGATCATTTGTAAATGTAACCAATTGGTTTGCACTACTAACATTAGGACGAAATAGAATTACACCACCAACTTTGTACTTGTTAACAAGTTCTTTTGTATTGGTTGTCATTGAAGTTCCTTCAATACCACTAACAATCATTTGACCTATTTTTTCTTCTAACGTCATGTGTTTTATTTGTTCTTTTATAGGGTCAGTTCTACTTTCTTGTTTTACATGAAGAGGTTCAGAACTATTTGTTTGTTTTAAAGGATGTTTACCCTCCTGATTAGGATTGTTTTGTAAACCACATCCATTTAACAACAATGCCACGATTATGGTTAAACTATAATATATTGACTTTTTCATGATGTTTGGTCTCCTTAGAAGTTTATATGAATTTGTTCAAGCCTTCACACACAAAGATATCTATTTGGTACGACTTTTAACGAGTTTGTGCATCATAATCATTTTTATAAAGGGTGAAATTAAACTCGGTTAAGCCATACTCATATAGTTCAAGTATTCCAAGTTTTATGGAATGTATTACAAAAAAAATAAGTGATTTCTGTAAGTGCTGAAGAGTATTGAGAGAGGGCTCCTGTAATTTTGTTGACGAAGGATATTTTGTTCCAATCTGTTGAGATGTTTTGTGCCCTTGGGTTAAATGATTCGATTTCTTGTTAGAAACGAAGAGAACAATGACCTTCCTGAAAAATTCCTAATTAACTTATTTGACTGATAGTGCTGGTTGTCGTGAATATAAGACATCTTTTTAACATAGGCATTATAGGCGTATCAATTTGTTATTCGATATATGTAAACGCATTACTTATATCTTTAAATTGAACCACAAAGGAATCAATAAAGTGGGTTGAACTATTCTAACTTTGTAGAAGAAGATGTATTAGGTAAACCGGTGTTAACTTATAAAAACATGACTGTTACTGAAATAGCACTAAAAATGAATGTCAGGCAACCATCTATATCTGCTCTCAGTGTTAAACTAATAAAGAAAGAATTAATACAAAGAAAGTACAACCCGCTTGATCGGAGAAGTGTAAGCATAAACTTGTCAGAATTAGGTATAGAAAAAGTCATATGGCTTAAGAAAAAGACTGAAAATATCATGAAGGAAAGAGAAGATATAATAACATTAGAAGAAAGGATTTTTTCAACCAGATTCTATCCAAAATAAACATTCTTTAAATAGAAAAATGGTTTATAATTGAATTAGATAGAACAGTATAAAAGAGAGCATAGGCCACCTACCGATACCCTTATTACGACTCTTGTGTAAATAATGCGGTGGTTTAAATAAATAGAAGATACGAAACAGTAACCTATCACCAGCGGCCAGCAGGGTGGTTATTTTTTTATGGCAGCTATGTTTGGTGGAAAGAGCCGGATACAATGATTTCACAATGAAAACCATTAGAAATAAACTTCCATAAGATGCATAAGAGAAACTTAACTAGGTTATTCTATAACGATTATTCATTTTAGGAGGACCTATGAAAAAACTGATTTTTTTTATATGTATAATTACTATTGTTGTTCATACTACTTGGATAAAAGTAGATGCATCTGAAAATAAGTATAAGATCTTAAAGTCTGAAATCAATGTTTTAAGTATCCCCAACGTGTTAAGGTATGATTTTCTAATCACTAATAACACTCCATCCAAAGGTTTAAAACATCCAGAATTCCGTGGACATTACTATCCTCAGCCTTCCATGGAGATTGCAGTTATTCCGGGAAAAAAACTATCTTCAGTAATGAGCAGATTCCCGAGATCTTCAACATTTAAGTTGAATCCAGTTGGAGGATCTTCTAATGGTGATCTAAGGACGCAAAAAAAGGTGTTATTTAGTGTAGAATACGAAATTAAAAAAAATACTGACTTAAAAAAAGTAAGAGAATATGCTACGGACAGTACGGTTATTATTTTCGATGGTCTTAAAGAAGTTGCTGAATTCCCATTAAATAAGTAGGGGGTATTTAATTTACTGTAACTGAATGAATCTTACTATTTTAGAGACTCTGTTTTAAATCAAAGCTCTTTTTAATAAGTTCCCTCTGAACTCGGTCACATGGTAATTTTATGTTTTTATAAAACAATAAATTATACATCAAAGACATCATTAACATATATGTTAATGATGTCTTTGATGGCTTTATTAACATCTTTCCAAAAGAATGATGCTGCTAAATTAAAATCTCAATTGAATAATATTGTGTAACAATTAAACTCCATTTCAAAACTAATTAATTTTCTTATAGTCTTCACTTCGAATGGTTATCTTGTATGAATCTCCTTTTACTTTTGCTTGCATTTTTTCTGTTTTCAGAAACTCTTCAATAACTTTCTCCAGTTCTTTTGCATGATTTTCCGCTTCAGGAACAGATTCTTTTAAAGAAGTCTTGAAGATAATCTCTGGCGATGGATATACGGAGTACCCTAATCCGGTAACCTTATACACTTTTTTCCCCATCAACTCATCTCCGACCAAGCCTAGAATTTCTGCCCATCTTCTATCTTGGTCTCTTTTTTTCATATTTACTTTTTTGAATTTTACAGTGTATATCTTATTTGTCTTTGTTCTTATCACACTTTGAACTTGTTGCTCAATTTCAGACATTTTTGTATTTGTATCAGGTATCTCGACTTCTACCACTTTTTTAACAGAGTTAAGACTAAGCCCCGTCAGTTGGTATTTTTTATATACACCATCAAGAGCTGTAAACAGCTCACTTTCTTTCTTGAATCTCTCTTCCTGTTCTGGAGTTGTTTCATCCTTATCATTTTCATATTTTGATACCACAACCGAATAAGCATCATAATCTCTACTCTTCAAAAGCTCTGATGCTGTTGATTCCACACCACCTTTTACCTTGTCAAAATAGGAAGAAGACCCATCTATCACGATCAATACTTCTTTCTTTCCTTGATATGAAACACCTACACTCGCGACCTTATACCCTTTATCTACGAAGTCTTCATGCATGACCATAACGATGTCTTTTGTTTCAAAGAACTGTCCTAAGTAAGGAAGTTTAGATGCCACTTTTGCCATTGCAGGTGAAACGAAGGCTGAACCGATAAATAAAGCAAAAAGTAAAACAGCTGCACTCATTGTATAGAGGAATTGGTTTTTCTTTTTAATGGTTCGCTTTTTTAAACGGTCGTGTATCTTTTGCTCTAAAGTCTCATCAAATGTGATGTCATTAAGAATAGAAGCTTTCATACTTCCTCTCAGCTTTTTCAATTTATCTTCCATTCTCCTCACCTCTTTCATACATCTGCTTGATAAGCTCTCTGCCTCGGAACAGTCTTGTTTTTACCGTGTTGGCATTTATTGATAATAACTTGCTAATTTCATCAACTTTTAAGTTCTCAAAATAATATAGAAAGATGACCTCTCTGTATTTTAGAGGTAATGCAAGAACGGCTAATGAAAGCTCTTTTTCTTCCGCCTTTCTCATTAGAACGACTTCTGGTGTATCATCTTTCGAAACAAATTGATCGAATAAGGACTGGGTTACTTTCTTATATTTATATACTCTTGATTTCATCACATCTTTACACCGGTTCGTCGTGATTCGATAGATCCATGTTTTGATTGATGATTCTTCACGAAACGTTCCTAGTTTTTCATAACAGTTTAGAAACACATCTTGGGTAATATCCTCCGCCAAATTTTTGTCTTTAACATAGGAGTAAGAAAGCCATAATACTCTTTGTCCGTATTCTCTCATCAGAAGAGAAAGTTCATCTTGATCTGCAAATTCTGATGTGGTCTGATTTTCTTCAGCTGGATGTTTCTTTTTATTAATCAAAATCGTCGTCCCTCCTTTTCTATACATTATTAGACGACACTTTCACCAGACGGTTTCTCAAAAGTTGATTCTTATAAATTAATAGACAGAAGTCACTTTATTCCGACAACGGGTGACGCTGTTTTTAGTATTTAGTCTCCTAGGAGGATATAGTATGATCAAAAGAAGATAAAAGAGTATATATCAACCACAGGCGATCATTTAGTATAGAAAAAATAAAATGTTGTTAAAACACATCGCTCAAATAAGTGTACTTTCTAATGGCGCAAAACTGTGTCTCCTTTTTAATAAAGGCTAAATGATTTTTACAGAAGAACGCAAAAAATCCTTTGCTACTTCTATACGATTTTATTACGCATTGATAAAATCAAAACACTCTACTAAAGAATAGCAAGTACCCAACAGAATGAGAATTCAACATCAACAACATATAAGCATATGTCATTAAATAATTTATAATTTATTACTATTCTGAATTGAATTCTGATGGTTTAGGTTGCTGAATTATCATATTTTTCTTAGTAGATTCTTCTGTTCGTTCTACCATGGTTTGAAAATAGGATTCCGTTAACTTTTTAGGATAATATCCCATACGTTCACGAATGATGATATTTTCAAGAACAAAACATTTCCATTCCTGCAGCAATCCCCGTCAATGTTGTTACATCGGGGGGAGGTAAGCTCTTCACCATCCGTATTTGATACGTCAAACACATTTACATATCAGAACCCGTAAAGGACCTTCATTTCTTTTTCCTCTTCGCCTTAAGTTTCCCCTTTTCTCATTTCTTTTTTTTTCCGATCTCTTAGAATGTCAATTCAATAAAAGGACTTAATATTTAAATGAACATAATTCAACATATATGTTAACAGTGCTATATAATAAAAGAATATCAATATCAATATAAATATAAATATAAATATAAATATCAATATCAATATCAATACACTATACTATACATATTCACGCTCTTAACGCTAGTCATCCACCAATTTTTATCACTCACTTTAATAAGTTAGGAATAGTCGATTATACATAACTTCTAGGTCTATGATTGCTAATACTATCTGTAAGGTAGATATCTTTAATAACAATTATCGCACTACGTAACTCATGCTTTTCTATGAATTCTTACTTTTCTTCAGTCAACAGATAAATAGGAGCAGATTCGGAGGGTGCATAACTCCACAGGTACACTGAGAAAAGAAACATGACGGTCATTAAGAGAATGATTCGATTTAACCGATGATTCATATAAAACCCTCCTAACAACTAGTTTTTTTACTCTACTATATGAAAAAAAAGAGAACTAGTCCTATCCTTACATAATGATTGTGTATAGGTAACAGAAGGAAATGATCGAGTACAAAGAGAAGTACAAATAGAAAAAACGATGAAAGGGGAGATGCAAATTGAAAACAAAATTGTTTTGGTGCTCCTTATTCTTATTAGTTACAAGCATAATAAGCTTGCGTGTTGCTGATTCAATGAGTGATAAATACCAATTAGATAGGAATCATTTTCTGGAACGCCTTGAAGTGAGTAAACCTTCTGACGGAGACTTGGCTGAAATTAAAGGAATGGTAAGTGCGATGAACGAGAAATTTCACACTTCAGAATCCTTTTACTTCTTTAAAGAAGATGAGTGGGTAACACAAAAAAGAAACCTCATCACTGAGCTTTTTTATGTAACGGAAAGATTTAGTGTTGGCCACTACACCATCGTCCATCATTATCATCCTGACTGGTTTTTCTTGTTGCCAATAGCATTACTTGTAATGAGCAGTATTTCACTTATGCTGTGGGTGTTCGCTCAAAGGAATGAAATAAACAGGTTGAGCTTCTTTCTAGTTCATAAAAAAAACGTTGATCACCTCTATTACTAGAAGATGTCAACATGCTTCTTTTTATTCCGAACCGATGAATTTTTAACGCAGGCGGTTACGATGTAGATATTTCTCATGTATTGAGATCTCCACCACTGGAAATGAAGGCTTTTATAAGACGCTAGGTATTAGTTAAAAAAAACTGGTATGCTTAAAATATCTTAAGGTTGACTTAACACAAACCTATTTAAAATATTCATGTTTGACCTGAGGATTAAATTTCAATAAACGCAATAAATGATCTGTATTCCCTTCGAACGTAAAGAAATACGTTTTATTTTCTTCGTCAAATACCATAATGTACGGCTTTTCTTGATCCGAATATAGAATTGATACCTCATCAACAAGGTCTTCAAGCCATTGATTTTCAACCCTAATAGTAGGTTCAAGTGGCATCCTAATCACGTATCCTTTCTTGGGAATAGGATTATATTTAACATATACGCCTGTTATGCCTTCAATAAACTTTTCTGCTTCTTGTTGTAAATCCGTTTTCATCGGTACAACTTTTATAACCTTGCCTTTATTTAAATCGAATATTTGTATTTGCTGATTTTGATTCGTTTGAGCAATAGCGTTTGTTGAAATTAGTTGGAAGAAAAGAATAGATACTAATGCCTTTTTAATCACCTCAACCACCTCAAAGGTATTGTCCCCAAAAAACAAAGCAGTATTAGTTTCGATTATTGTTGTCTTGTAACGGGGCAATTACAGTAAAAAAGGATTCGAACACGAATAGTAATTATAAGTTTAGGGTTTAAATACCTTTAATTAAAGGGGTGGAAATATGAATCTCAAAAGCATTGTAATTGTTTTATCTGTGTGTCTAAATCTCGTGTTAGGGATTAATATTTATAATGAAGTAACTAAAAAAGAGGCTGTTGATGTAGGATTAGCATTCAAACAAGCAGTTAGTGTTAAAAATTACGATCTTGTTAGAACTCTTTTGGCCGAAGGCCGAAAGAAACAAATGAAGGATGAAGATTTTAAAAAGATCAATGACTTAATGAGTGCGGGTACAACTTATAAAACATATCAGCTGTTAGAGTTTGATAATGGAAAAATGGTTCTACTTAACTTAACTCCTAACGATAAATATGAAATTCAGGATGTAGTAATTGTTTCTGAAGGACTAAAATCTTTATTCAAGTAACTGTATACTTTCGGGCTTGTTCTTTAGGAAGGAAAAGCATCCTTTTTTTATTGGACATATTCAACAAACGTGCAGGATTTTGGAATAAGGAGTAATTTATGGGAAAATAAATCATTGCAGTAATTTCATTTTTGAAAAGACATACTTCTTCACTTGTTTTCTTTCATTCTGATTCAATTTTAGTTTAGTGTTGTCATTTAAGCCGATTCTTTTAGTAAGAATAGTAAGTGGTTTGTCACTATTTATAGTAATCCCTTTTTCTTTTTCTCCTTGCATTTGGAATATATAGGTGTACTCAAAAATGCCCTGTTTATTATATACATCTATAATTGAGTATATTTCTAGCTGCTTATCATTTTTTGTTACTGAGTTTATCTTAAGCGTTTTATTTTCATTTTGATGTCCCGTAACCCAAATTTTTTCACCTTTAACATTCATTAAATCAATCAAGTTACAAGATGATAAAAGAAATAGACTTAACAATAGGGTAAACGATTTGAAAATCTTGGACAGTGTAGTCACCTCCTTATTTTGTTCTTTCTTATATCATAAGCACCATAAATTATACTTATTCAATTTATAAGTTTTTTCTTCAACTATCGGGTGCGTTGATCCAAAGAAGGATTAACGCTTTTATTATGGAACTTATTGAACAAACGTGCAGGATTGTGGAATAACAGAAGACATAACTTAATTAGATCGAGTGAGGTTTGTAAAATGAATGAAAATAAATTTGATTTTGTATTTGAAGACATAATAGATTTATCTAGAAGCTGTAAGTTTACTAATTGCACTCATACCAAAGAGCCACATTGTGCAGTTAAAATTGCTATATCGGAAGATATCCATTCTAAAGATAAATTCAATGTTTATTATAGAGAAAAAAACGAAGAAGAACATATTTTGAAGCAAAAGAATAAAACAAAGGCTGTTGATTATATGAAACAAAGGAAACTTTTTCGAGAACTCTAGATAAGATCATACTTTGCCAACTAAGTATTACTATTAAACAATCGGGTGCGTTGATCCAAAGAAGGATTAACGCTTTTATTATGGAACTTATTGAACAAACTTATATTAAGCTTTTTGTAGAGCGAAAAGAAATACTAAAGATGAGTAACTTCGGAAGAATGGCAGCAATTAACGAATAGATCAAATAAACACCTCTTCGTAAGTCTGAAGAGGTGTTCTTATGAGCTTCGGATTATTAATTCAGGTCAGATGCTTTTATCTATGCATTTGTATTTCATTGAATGCTTGGTGGAGATTACCTTTTATATTCAATTTATGCATGTTCAGACCCAATGCAACCATGGTTTGTGCGACCTCTGGACGAATACCAGTCATTACCGTCTTTACCCCTAGTAAAGATAGCCCTTCTACGACTTTAAACAGCTGATCAGCCACCATCGAATCAACAAACATCACTCCGGATACGTCAATGATTAGATTCTGTAGATTTAATTTGATAGCTTGGTTCATCGTCTCTTCCATCAACAGCTTAGCTCGCTCAGTATCGATGTTCCCAATCAGTGGTAACACTCCCGTCCCTTGCGTTAATGGCACTACAGGAATGGATAGTTCTAAGAACGCAGACTTTGCCTGTTCAAGGACTTTTTGATAAGACTGGACATAGTTTAAACTAAAACAATAAACGGCATGGTCTAGAAGAGGATCGAGCGTATCAATAACTACAAAGATCGTTGAAGTAGACATATTTTTCTTAATCACTTCTTCTTTAATCGCTCTCCATATGTATTCTCTGTAAAAGCTAGTATCTTTTAACGCTTCATCAAGAGGTGCACCTAATTGGAACAGGTATTCCCCAGTCTCTCTTCCCCATCGGGCGATTTTCTCAATTGATTCTTCCCTATGAAAATCAACTAACGCTTCTCCAAATAGAGTGATGAACGAAGCCCGAAGTTCCATGATTTTGGGCTCTATCAACTCAAACTCTCTCCTCTCTTGTTCTGTCAAAACTACCTCAGCCATCCTGTCCGAATGCACCTGCTCTGCTATCTCATGTTTACGATTTAAAATAATTTCTCCAAGAAGCTCTATTTCTTTCTTCATAATATCCCCCTATTTTCTTCTGCTTTAATTAGTATACTCTACCAATTATAGGTTGCCTATTTAAATCGTTATCAAAGTGTATGGCTAGAGTTAACGTTACATTAGAAAAGACCTGATAAGAAAAATTTGCAGCCTTTAACATTTATTTAGTAGGTAGCTTCAGCCTCTTCCCCAGGGGGGCTTATTTTCTTTCATCTTAACATTCTATTCTCTTGAACAACTCCTGAATTATGCTTCCGGACACTCTTTATCTCAGATATAAATTTAAATCGTTCGGCATCCGTTCGTGACCAAATGAGGCACTCTTTCCATCTTTCAAACACTTCAAAGCATTTCAATTGCATGAAATTAGCATGTTATAAGCGAAAGTTAGTTTATAGAACACTTGTCGGAAATTCACACTTTCTAAATAGTCATAGGACATTTAACCTAACACATACGTTAAAGAGAGTTAGGAGGCGATGACATCTATGATTAGGATATTACTCCCTTTAAAAGATATTGACTTGTTTTATTATTACAAACCTTCAGAGTTTACTTTAAAGAAAAATTTAAAATATTATAAAGCAAATGATTTTCTCAATTCAAGGCTTACAGTATCACCAAAACAAAATGGTGACGGGTACAATTTAATTGATGGATACTTACCTTATCAAGCATTCTATTATGAAAATGAAAACCAATGTCAAATCTGTAATTTAATGCTTTATGACGAAAAGACCCAATTACTCTCTTCTTCGAGAGAGCTATTCACACAATTAAGAACACCTTGGGTGGTAAAATATCGAATGCTTAATACTTTAAAAAAATACGTTACGAGACCTTCTGAGTTGCGTAACCATCTTAATCTCAATCAGTTTGAACTTAAACGATATGACATTCATTCAGATGTTCCCCTTCAGTACATTAATAAAGGAATTGAACTGAATGTTGGTCCAATGCTGAATAAGGTATGTAGTTTAAATACTATTAAAGAAGAAGTTAGAGATTATTTATATGAAATAACTATTTTGGAAACTGATAATCCTAAACGGTTGACTACGGGTAATTGGCATATATTGAAATACATGCTTAAAAACTCCCCGCAATTCTACTCACAAAACACCTTATTGCAAATTCAATTTATAGAAAATTTTATTATCAATTATAAAACAGTATTAACTGATACATGGAAGCATTATCTAGATTCGATGGAAAAGGATTGTAACTACGAGGATGATGTAAACACTTCACCAGGAGTATTCCAATGATGTAAGGACGTTGAATTAAGGCTGTAAAATTTAAGAATTTTCTTTGATGATGTCGGTAAACTCATAAAACAAAAAAAAACATTTAAAACAAAAAACGAGCAGCCAATGTCGCTACTTATATGTAAGTATAGCTTGAAGGTTTTACACTTTTGCTCAATGAACCTACTATTTTAGTAAAATAGTAGGTTCATTTTAAATTCATGTCTCTGTTGGTTATTTAAAAGAAAAAAGCCGTTACTTATAAATTATCAGGGACTTAGAAATATAGAAAACATTTAATAGAGTGGGTTTCACGTCAAAATTTTCTAATGAAAAGGTTATCCTTTTCTAACTAAAAATCATTATTTATATTTATCCATCTAATAAAGCTGTCGCTTTCGAGGGAGTCGCGTCCAATGCACGAGACAGTGAATAGGATGCTTTTGTAAATCGAATAGTGATCCTCTCATTTTCCCTGATTGTACTTTCTTTTATAATGATTCCCAATCGCCCATATAAAACGGTCTTAACAAACTGCAAGTCTCTTTGAAAGAATTGAGATAAATATTCCAGCACGTTTCTCAATTGCAGTCCTTTTTCACATAATGTTTCGTCCACATCTTTTACCGGCGTATGTAGGATACGCGAAAAATACAATCTTTGAGATGACTTGATAGTGTCGGTTTGACCGTCTCGTTTTTTGTCAGAGCGAATCTTTCTCGTTTTGGTTTCCAATGCCTCTTTCCCCTTAATTTTTACCTATTGGGTTCTACTTTTGTTTAGGACAGTGTCCTAGATTTATTTCTATGTATTATATTTTGGATGGGGAAAAGATATGTTTTACCGTTGTCCATACTCGGGTTACCGGAAGGGGAGGCGAGTATGAAAATGACGAAAGAAGAAGCGCGTTGAATGGTGTGTGAATCAATACTTTCAATATCCATTTTTGGCAAAAGAGCTAAAAATGGTAGATGGGACAACTATGTTAAAATGGAAATATCAGTTATTCAGCAATCGGAAGTTTAATGGAATAAATTTTTATAGAAATACAGCTTTTACTAAATATAATTCTATATTGGTGGTGTGAAGGATTGAGTACAATAATTCAAGCAATTATAGGCTCTGTTATTGTTCATTTGATTTATTTTCTAATTACGTTGGTAGTTGGATACATAAAGACCAAAAGATATGTCCCAGATATAGATAGTGCGTGGGAGAGTGTAAATAATCTTCCCAAAGAAGTGGAGTTCAGAAGATCAGTCTCACCCGTATTTATTTTCGGGACATTCGTAGGAGTAACGGTAGTTTGTGGCTTGATAATTTTTGTATTGAAACAAGCCCTTATTTAACAGAACTATAATGCATCACACTGTTCGATTATAGGGACGTTAATCCATGAAGGATTAACGTACTTTTTAAGGAATTTATTAAATAAACAAGCACGATAATTAACAAGGAGGCTTGAGAGTAATGGAAATGAGAGATTTTATTCTTCATATAGATATATTATCAGTTGAAGTAAAAATTGATGGAAATGATTATAGGTTTGGTGTGAGGTGGAAAGCACCTGATAAACCTTATGGTGAAACTTGGATTTTACAATCTTACGCTAATAAGTTAACTGGGGAAAAAGATTTATCAAAAGAACAAATCGAAGAATTTTTAGAAATTATCAATGCAAAATGGAACTGGAATATGGACGATTTTTAAAGTAAGTTATTGCACGATTGGGGGCATTTGCTAAAGAAAGCTCAAAGTAAACGAACAGAAGAATCTGGTCGTTTTTTTATTGTCATTCACCCGTTACTGATCAAATTAATTTGTTTCTTATTCTAATAAACTGCATGTTTGACACCTGATTTTGACCATTTAAACACAATTAATGCAATCAAATAACTCCGGGGATCAACCGGAGCTATTCAGTAACATACAATACTCAAGCACAAAGAGTATTTATGAGTACTTTACCTAATTCCCCCCAGGTTTTGAAGAAAAAACATCACGCTTTCTTTTCTTCATTTCTCTGCTGGCGGATTACCATTGGTTTATGCTTATCCTTTTTCATGTAGTCTACGTATTTTGCCAAATACCCTTCCGTGATTCGATGCGGAACATACCCCAACCGCTGACGAATAATGTTTTCTAGAACAAACATTTTACGCGTAATTTTTTCATATTCCGTTCCACTGTATTCTTCAGACTCTTTAAACTCATCCGTATTACCGTGCTTGCGAGCCTTATAAAAGGTGTTTAGATAACGATAAAAAGATGTTCTTTCAGCTCGTGCATATTTCAATAACCTAAGCAACTCGAAGGTCGATAGCATCATTAATTCAGGCGTTGTCCTCTCAAGATGGACTTCTAGCGCAAAATCTCTGACACGAACTGAAATCCTTTCATGATTGCGTTGCACAAGCGTCTCTGGAACGTTCATTACACAAAAATCACAATAGTATTCCCGTTGCTGCTGCACCAGTTCGCTACCACAATAAGGACAAGTAATAACACTTTGATTTTTCATATCAGCTTTACCCCCTTCAATGTTTTGAATGTATAAGCATCCATTTATGACTTATGCCATTGAAATATGCCTGTTCCTGAACGTTCTAACTAAATTACACCATTTAGGCACTATTTTAACAATTTATTAGGATACTCCTCACGTTCTCTTCGTAATCTCATTTCAAGATAGTTAGTTGCTCGACTTAAATGAAGAAACAATCCTACCCTTGTTCTTTTTCGGTATACACGATATTTAACTACTTCCATCCTTACGAATTAAAAAATGTCCTTCTTTTCTTACGATCATCGTCTTTCCTCCTTTTTCCGTTTTAATTCCCAGTTGGCCATTCTAGGAATTACTAGGAATTAAATAACAGAAGCTTGATTTTTTTAAAAAAGGTCATCTTCCTTGATCGACAGGAAGATGACCGATCCTTTGTGCTTGTGATGGTATAAGTTACTGCTTTTTACTCGCCTTCAGTTTCTTCTTCTCCTAGAATGTAATCAGCTGCTTTTTGGGCTTGTGCAGCTGCTTGAACCACGAGACGACTGTCTTCTTTCAATGACCTTAGCCATGAATGGATATAGCTGGCGCTATTACTAATGGTGTTGTTGTCAATACCCGCAACACCGCAAAGCATTGCGGCCCCCATTTCCGCCACTAATTCTTCCTTGGAATAAACGTCATCCCCGAATGCTACGTCTTGAGTAGTCACTCCTGAACGAGCTAGCCGATTTTTATGCCCTGTGCTGTGGACCATTTCATGAAACAAGGTACTGTAGTATTCTTCGACTTTTGGAAAATCCTTTAATGGCGGGCAATTAATTTTATCTAGCGTTGGATAGTAAACGGCTTTACCTGAGTAGAATGTATAATCGGGAGCGTTGATATAGTCTTTATAAATTTCTTCAGCTTTACCAATTGGATCATGATCGAATGACGTTTCTTTTCGTTTACTTTCCAACCCGTCCACCTGGGAATTGATCTCAAATACTCGGTAGTACCGAAGGTAAGGTATTCTTTCGACTTTCCCACTTTCCTCATCTTCTTTCTCTAACCACTTCCAAAAGACCACGATATGTGACTTCTCGCCTTTTCTTACCTTTCCACCAGCTTCTTGAATTTGCTTATATGTCGCATATTCTCCGGATTCTAGAAGAAAAACATTGATTCCTCTATACGCCTTTTGCGTTTTCCAATTGACCGCACCCCCGTTAATCCAAGGCTTGCGCCAAGGTACAACTCCCTTTTCTAGCTCTTCCATGACCTTCTCTGTAACGATTTCATACACGCTTTTTTTCATTTCGCTTTTCCTCCTTTTGATGTTTGACTTCCGAAGCGGAAGCTTTCCCCAAAGGGAAGGATTTTGCCCCTTTGACAGGAGAAACGAACAATGAGCATAGAGAAGGAGTCAAGGGAGCTTTTAGCGGAAAAGTTTTTTATGTTGCGAAGCGCATTTAATAAAAAAGTTTTGTGCCCCTTGACTTGTTTCTATCCGACTTAGCTTCCCGCAGATTGAGGGCAAAGCCTAGGAGGCTCGACTTGCGGGAAGGTTAGCTCGGATTGTGTAATTGTACGATTCGGAAGGCAAAGGGCAAAATCTTATTCAATAGCAGCCGTAGGGCTGCTTTCCGCTTTTGATTTTATTCGTTAAAGATTATCGGCTCGTGCGGTACGGCCAGAATGGCAAATGGATCAGGAACCTACAGATTGTAGGCGAAGTATGAGACGTACAAGCTGTGGTTATCGAGCCATTTAGTGCCGTCAGCGACACGTTACAGCCTGTTAAAAAGCGTTCTTTGCTTTTTTACAGGTTGTCGTGCAGCCGCTCAAGAAAAAGGTTTTAAATCGTTCAAAATCCTTTTCTCAAGACAAATTTCCGCCTAAAGGCGAATACAGTCATGACAACAAATCTTTTTGCTTAAAGCAAAAAAAAGAGAAGGATTCATCCTTCTCTCTAATCACCAGTTTATAAGTCCTCAGATATCTGAATTAATCTAAACGATCCTTCAATGCAGCTCCTACGAATCGTTGAACGTTTGCAATCACTTGTATTTCTCTAACCAGTCGGAAACCATCCCTTTCACATCACCTGCTTTTTCTTTCATATCTTGAAAAATCATATCCATCAAGGTAAACCAAGATATCTCCTCGCTGTAAGGATTATTTTTATTGATGTATTTCAGCACATGTTTAAGCTCCTTCATTCTTGCCTCGTCCAAATGTTCCTGAAGGGATACTTTCACAAAAGCATTCAACAAGTTCACATTGCGTATACTGGCATCCAACAACAAAGCTGTTGCTTTGGACGGCGTGACATCTAGAGCAGAAGATAAAACGTATATATCCTCATAAGACGTTTGGGAGAAGCGAGCAGTGATCCGTTCGTTTTTTCCTGGTTGGCATTTCCGCTGCAAGGATTCTCTTCCCCATTCCCCTATAAACACCGTACTCATGAATTGGTAATCTCTTCTGAAGTGCTGCGATAGGTGTTCAATGACTTTTCTTGACCTTAATCCCTTTTCACATAAAAGAACGGCTACGTCCTTTACAGGTGTATGTGTAATATAAGACAAGCTATATATACAATCTTTAAGATTGCTAGAAATTGTCGGCTTGATGTCGCGTTTTGCATCTGATCTTTTCTTCCTGTTCTTCGTCATAACGGCCTCTTCTCTCTCCATTCCTACCCCTCTTTTCCGCATTTTCACTTAGGACAGTGTCAGAGTGTCCTAGACTTTGTTTTATATATATGGGAGATGGGGGATAGATATGTTTAGATTTTCAAAAACCCGGCCATACTTTTAATAAGAGTACTAGCAAAGGGGAAAAGTAAATGAAAATGTCGAAAGAAGAAGCGCAGGTACTAGCAAAAAAAGCGATTGAACAAAGCATAAAGAGGGGCATCCCCCTCAAAAACAAAAAGAAAAAACAGGCGTGATACCGCCTGCTGATAAACATTCGATCTTCTAAGCACTCCGGAGATCGATTTATTTTTTTAAAAGGACTTTCTATACAGAGCGATCACTCGTTTGTTCTCTTTTTCCCAATCTTCATTCCTTAACATGGGAATCTGGTACACCTGCTCCATTTCTGTCATGAGCTCAGCCAATTTTTTGTCCTTTTTATCTCGGGGCCAGTCTGTATGCATAATCTCCTCATAGCGTTGATTGTATTGAACAAGTGTCATTTTCTTGCCTCCTGTTGGATGGATCCCATTCGATTTATCTCTTGTTCTGCATATGTCTGAACCGTCCCATCGGACCAATACTTCATTCCGCCTACAACAAGATCGGGATGCGGTACTTTCCCGCGTTCAAAATATAAATTCAACTTCTGTCGATCGTACCGCAGCCCTTGTTCACTTAAGTAGTCCGCAAACTGACTCATGCTTTTATAGTGAGATCCATCACGAATCAAAGAATACGTTGGTTTCTGAATCAAATACGTATCCTTCCTGAAATATTCCGTCATCAACTCCAGGGCAAATTCTAGCCAGTCATTATCAAGGTGACGATACAGCAAACCAAGATCAAACGACTCCTTTTCCGGGTCTTCAAAAAACCACGCTAACTGTAAAAACGTTGCCTGAACATAATCTACTTCCTTCAGCGCTTCATCGACCAGCAGTATGTTCTTATAGGCATGTAGTTTACCCTCAAGCTTAGGAAACTTCTCAACAATTCGACGAGTTGCATTTTTCATGTTTCACCCTCCTGTATACTTTGTATACAAAGTATACAGAATTTTGTATACATTGTATACAAAGAAATTTCAATATAAATGGCAGAAACGAGCAAAAAAAGGGAGGGTTTCCTCCCTCTCTCTTACAATCTAGCATTCTCTTTCAAACTGTAGTATTTAGCTTTCGTGTTGATGATGAGATGATCTAGCACATCAATCCCTAGGATCTTTCCGCATTCTACAAGCCTTGATGTCACCTCGATGTCCTCTCGAGATGGAGTGACATCTTGACTTGGATGCTGATGGCTCACAATGATCGATGCACTGTTATTTAGGATTGCGGACTTGAATACCTCTCTTGGCATAACGATGCTGGCGTTTAATCCTCCCACATGGCAGCGATGCACCGCAACCACTTGATTCTTCGTGTTAAGACACATCACGAAGAACACCTCACGATCATCATCTCCAATAAATTGAGCTGCAACATCCGCAGCATCCTGTGGCGAACGAATAACGAACTTTTCGCTTGCCTCCACTTCCTTGATTACCTGTTTGATCCTCACTACTTCATAGATTGTTTCCATTTAACTCTCTCCCTTCCGCGTTTGAGGAAACCTGAACAATTCGCGCAAACAGGGGGAAGGGTTCGCTCACGAAGAAGCGAACTTGCCAGAGAGGGGTAGGAAAAGGCCATGATTTACGGACTTTTTCGTTAGAAAACGAGTGAAGCCCAATGACTTAGCCAGCGTTAGCTTGCGTACTTTGCAAGGTTACGCTGGTTTAGCCAACTTGGCTTTGCCGATTTCTTTCCCCGAACGCCCGCCCTTCCGGCTGTCATAAGCGAAGTTGTTACACTAAAGAGAACGAAGGAAGGAGAAGAACCGCACCCACTGGCGGCGAAAAGCAGACCGAAAGGAATGCCGCCGCCTAACGGCAAGGATTCGATGCCCGAAGCCGTTATAAAAAAGGCATTTTATGAGTTGCTGACCTGCAGGAAGCAACAGATAAATGCCGTATTGCATGAAAGACGCAGTCAGAATGCAATCGGCTTGCGAAGGGTCGATCTCTGAAGCAAGCCGATTATTACTGTTATTAATGTAACAAACAGATACCCCGACAATTCAGAATAAGGTAGTACATACGAACCAAATTCTGATACAAGAAATAAACAAACCCAATTGACATTCAGGTGCATAAATACTTTATAATAAATCAACTCAAAGATATAGCAAGCCTGTATAATAGATTCTAGGTTTACATTAAAATGGATAAATTGTTATTTTGCGTTAAAATTTTTATGGGTGGGAAGATAAAATGAGTGGTACTTTCGAATCAGTAAATGAAAAAATAATTAAAAGTAAAAAGCGTGTTCAAAATCATGGAGAGGTGTTCACCCCAAAAAGGATCGTAAAAAAGATGCTTGACTTGCCTCATATACGTCAAGCATGCCAAAACTTAACCTCTACATTTCTAGAGCCTGGTGCAGGAGAAGGAGCGTTTCTAGTCGAGGTTTTGAATAAAAAAATGAAGATGGTATTAAAGAATTACGGTAATGATTTAACTCAGTATGAGAACTATTCACTTTTAGCGTTGTCAACGTTATATGGCGTCGAATTGCTTGAAGATAACGCTCAAAAATGCGTTATGAATATGCATCAGGTCTATTATGAAGCATATCAACAACAAGCCATAGTACACGGTGCAAAAATGAAGAATAAGGTTTTAGACAGTGCAAAATTAATTATTTCTAAAAATATTGCACAAGGGAACTTTCTAACTAAATCATCTGCTAGTGGTAATCCTATCGTGTTTAGTGAATGGCAACCTGTAAACCTTCGTACCAACACTAAGACCATTAAAGTCCAACGTACTGAGTATACGCTCGAGGATATTATTGAGGGTGTAAAAAAAGCAGATGGAGAGCCCTCTATCCATTCAGAAAAAGTGAAACAACTAGATTTTTTTGACCTATTTAACAATGAAGAAATTCCTGTAATAGAAGCAAAAAGAATGAGATACATTCCTGTAAAGATAACGGATGTCTACAAGGAAGTTATGGAGGAAATAAATGGATAAAACAGTTATTAGACCTTATGAAGAATTAGACTTGAAAATTTATGCTTACACTTTGCCGGAAATTCCTTCACGAGAAGGTTACATAAAAATAGGTGATACCAATAGACAAGTCAGAAAAAGGATTTTTGAACAGATTGGAACAGCAGGCCTTAATCCAAATATTCTTTTTGAAAAGATAGCAAAGAAGTCTGATGGCACATGGTTTCATGATAAGTCACTTCACCGTTTCCTCCAACAGAATGGGATTCAGAAAAAAGATTTTAATAGGCATGCAGATGAATGGTTCTTTTTTAATGGAACACCTGAATTGGCAGAAATTCTAACTGACAAGTATATAAATCGTGATTATGATGAGATTCAAATTGATAATAATAATTTGACATACACACTACGTAATGAACAAAATAAAGCAGTTCAGCTCACTCTTGATTATTACAATAGTAAACAGGAACCAAAAGAATTTCTTTGGAATGCAAAACCTCGATTTGGCAAAACGTTGACTACATATGACTTTGTTAGAAAAATTAACGCAGCTAATATACTAATTGTAACCAACAGGCCAGCCATAGCGAACTCATGGTTTGATGATTTCAAGAAGTTCATTTCTTGGCAAGAAACTGGAATGAAATTTGTTTCTGAAACGGATTCATTAAAAAATAAGGCGTTATCTCGTAAAGATTACATTGATTTTCTAAACTCTACTGAACATAAAAACCCTTCCCAAATCACCTTCATTTCACTCCAAGACTTGAAAGGTGCGAAATTTGCAGGGGGTAACTATGAAAAACTTGATTGGGTTGGTGGATTGAATTGGGATCTACTAGTCATTGATGAAGCACACGAAGGAGTGGATACCATAAAAACGGACGTGGCGTTTGATAGAATCAAACGGAACTTCACTCTGCACTTATCAGGTACTCCTTTTAAAGCTTTGGCAAACAACAAGTTTAATGAAAATCAGATTTTCAATTGGTCATATGTCAATGAACAAGAAGAAAAAATAAATTGGGACTACACAACTGGAAGCAATCCTTACGAAAACCTACCAACACTTAGTTTATTTACTTATCAAATGAGCAAGATGATAGAAGACCGAGTGTCTAAAGGTTTAACTTTAGACGATGAAAGTAATGTTGACTTTGCTTTCGACTTAAATGAATTCTTCAGGGTGCGTGAAGACGGAAAGTTTGAATATGAAGCAAGCGTAAAAAAATTCCTTGATAATTTGTCTTCAGGTAAATTTCCTTTCGCAACAGACGAACTCAGAGATGAATTAAACCATACTTTTTGGCTATTACCAAGGGTTAACTCCGCTAAAGCCCTTGAAATGTTGTTGAAATCTCACCCTATTTTTGGAGAATATCAGATTGTACTTGCGGCTGGTGACGGAATAAGCGTTGATAATATCCCGAACATTGAAGAAGAAGGACAAAACTACAAAAAAAATGAGAAGAGTTTTGATAAGGTTAGAAAGACAATATCTGAATATAAAAAAACCATAACTTTATCTGTTGGACAACTAACTACAGGTGTTACTATTCCTGAATGGTCTGCAGTGCTTATGCTTAACAACATAAAGTCGCCTAGTTTATACTTCCAAGCCTCGTTCCGTGCCCAAAATCCATATGAGGAGGTTAGGGACGGTAAGCTGTACAGGAAAGAAAACGCCTATATCTTCGATTTTGCGCCAGAACGCACATTATTACTTTTTGACGAATTTGCTAATAACTTATCAAGTGGCAGCTCAAAGACAAGTGGGGAACGTAAAAAGAAGATTAAAAAGCTATTGAACTTCTTTCCGGTTATCGGGGAAGATGAGGAAGGTAACATGCACGAGTTGGATGCAACAGAGGTATTAACTATTCCAACAAATATCACCTCAACAGAGGTTGTAAAACGTGGGTTTATGAGTAACCTTTTATTTGCGAATATCTCAGGTATATTTGGTGGAAATTCACCATTCAAGGAAATCCTAGACAAGATTAAGCCTGAAAAAAATAAGCGTCTAGCAGATCGTAGAGAAGTAAACGTAACAAAACCAATGCTTGATGAAAATGGAAACGTTGATGTCCCTACAGATATTGTTATTAACCATACGAAAGATATTTTTGGAGACGCTATTTATAAGGTTATAGAAACTCCTGACATCCCTAAAACACCTGAAGTTACCACGATTACAAATGAGATCAAAGACACCCTAGACAAAGGGTTTAGCAAGTTGAAAGAAACATTCAACCTGAATAATACTCAAACGGATAAGGCAAAAAATGAAGTGTCTTCAGCAATCAAAAACGTGGTTCAGAAAAATGTGGAAACATATCATAATCAAATTCAAGAAATCGAACAGGATTTTACCAAACAAATTCAAAACGCCCAAATCGCTCATGACGAAGTTAAAGTAGAAGAACTAAACACAAAATTTGAACAGAAAAAGGTAGAAGTAAATCAAACGTTTACTGAAAAACTTAATACAGAAGTAAGTGAAACGGTTGAAACTGCAGTCGAAAAAGAAATTGTCAAAGTGGAAGAGAAGAAGAAGAAGACCACGGAAGATGATGTTCGAGATCATTTGCGAGGATTTGCTAGAACTATACCTGCTTTTCTTATGGCTTATGGTGATGATAGTACGAATTTGGCTAGTTTTGAAGAGAACATCGATGAAGCAACATTTGAAGAATTAACCAGTATTACAATTGATGAGTTCAGGAAATTACGTGACGGGTTTGACTATGTAGACGAAGAAGGAAATAACCGTAAAGTTTCAGGTCTATTCAATGAAGTAGTGTTCGACGCTAGTATCAAAGAATTCTTCAATACAAAGAAAAGATTATCAAACTATTTTGACGAAACGCTTACTGAAGATATTTACGATTACATTCCACCACAGCAAACAAACCAAATTTTCACTCCTCGAAGAGTAGTGAATTTGATGCTTGATTTAGTTGAAGAAAACAATCCAAATATCTTTAGTAACTATAATGTTAAGTTTGTTGATTTATATACGAAAAGTGGGCTTTATATCACGGAAATTGTTAAACGCTTAAATGAAGGTTTGAAAGAACAAATTCCAAGTTACAATGAACGTATTAAATGGATCCTCGAAAATCAGGTATATGCATGTGCGCCAAGTAACATCATTTATAATATTGTAAAGAATTATATTTTTGGCGATTTCAACAATATTTCTAGTGATAATATTGTTGAATGTGATCTAACCGAATATGCCAAAAATAATAATTCTAAAAAGAAATTACAAGAAGTTTTTGGAGATGAGAATTTGAAGTTTGATGTAATTATTGGTAATCCCCCATATCAAGAAATGGACGGCGGAGCGCAAGCAAGTGCTAGCCCAATTTATCATCATTTTGTACGCTTAGCAAAAGAACTTAATCCAGAATTAGTATCATTCATTATGCCAACCCGTTGGTATGCAGGAGGGAAAGGGTTAGATGATTTTCGCGATGAAATGCTAAATGATATTCATCTACGAGAGCTTCACGACTGGTTAACTCCTGAGGATATATTCCCTAATACTAATATTCGTGGCGGGGTATGTTACTTCTTGTGGGATAAAAATTATGATAATAGCCAAAATCTCACACGAGTTGTTACCCACGAAAAAAATGTGGTCATTGATGATATCATTAGACCAATGAAAATTGAAGGCACTGACATTTTTGTTCGAAATGGAAAAGCAGTTCCTATTCTTTCTAAAGTATTTGCTCAAAATACAGATATCATGCTTAACTATATTTCACCACTTAGACCATTTGGCTTTAGAGGATATTTTGTAAAAGACAAGAACTTCCGACGTACAAATTTAGGGTTATCTAATCCAATCATCTGTTATGGAAAAGGGAAAACAATCGGTTATCTTGAAAGAGAGGAAGTTACAGTTCGCCCTGAATGGATTGATAGTTGGAAAGTTTTTACTCCTCGAGCGAATAACATTGGCACTGAATTAAATGACGATAATTTGAACACATTTACTGGAACACCAAAAACAATTTGCACAGAATCATATCTTGTAGTAGGAGCAGATTTAGAATTAGACGAGGCTTCGTGTAATAATCTTTCAAAGTACTTTACTACTAAATTTACTAGATATCTTCATGGTTTAGCAAAAGGGAGTCAAGATGCAACTTCTAAAACATTCAAATTTGTTCCTTTACAGGATTTCTCTAATAATTCGGATATTAATTGGCTTGTTTCAAGTCAAGAAGTTGATCAACAATTGTATAAAAAATATGGATTATCTGATGAAGAAATCAATCATATTGAAAAAAGAATTAAAGCAATGTGAATTGCAAAAAAGATTTAGAAGCATGTCTGGTATGGTTAAGACACCAAGTAGTGGACATAAATTACAGAGTAACTGAGTTTCATTTTAAGGGGAATATTTTATGAAAAATGACAGTACTGTTATGTTGTATTTTCCTGTATCAGTACACGCATCATCTTTAAAAATTATTCAAGATCCAACTAGTCAGATTCGAGGGTTTTACTTCACGAAAAGTCAGCTCCAGAAGGTAGAGAATTTAGATTACGCTAATAACTATGCTGTTTACTTTTTATTTTCGGACCTGGAGGAACCTAGCGTATATATTGGACAGTCAGTTAACGGTGTTACACGGATCAAATCACACTTACGCGAAAAAGAGTTTTGGAAGTTTGGAATTCTATTCGTCACCGACAACAATAGTTTTGATAAACTAAGCATTGATTTTCTGGAGTATCACTTCATACAAGAATTCGCAAAAACACAATACAACCTAGAAAATCGTGATCTTCGGCAAATTGAACCAAATCTGAATGTATTTAATCGGTCCACATTGAGAGCTTTTGCTCTGCAAATCGAATTTTTATTAGAAGCACTCGGGATATCTTTTCAACCAAATGAAATAGGAGCAACTGAAAATGTTGAATACTTTAATGCTCCTCATCCTTATAAAGCTAGTATCTATTTACAGGATGGTAAGTTCATCTTACGAAAAGGTTCGGTAATAAAACAACCTATTTCCACTTCAAAAACTTGGAGTGATGGAGGGCGTTTTTATGATCGCTATATGCGACACTTCCAAAATTTTATTGATTCCGAACAAGCTAAAATGATTAGTGCTAGTTCAGCCCAATTATTACATGATATTGAGTTTACGAGTCCTAGTAAACCAGCAGGCTTATGCTCCGGTCAATCTAATAACGGATGGAAGTTTTGGATTGGACTCGAGGAAAAAAGAATGCAGGCAAATACGTAATTTAGAAAAGGAGACTTTTTATAAGTCTTCTTTTTTCATGAACATCGTTTCACTCCATAAATTACCAAATAAAAAATGCGAATTTACTATCCCCTTTCAAAAACCACCGTTTTTGGTTAAAAACAGAGAACTTCTCTAAAACCTCAAAAACTACTTAAAATACATAACCAAAAATATAACCAAAATCTAAATACCAATATATCTATTACAAACCCCTTTTTGGTAAGTTAGGATATTAAAAAAGGGGGGATTCTTGTTGAAATTTGGATATGCACGTGTCAGTACACAAGATCAGTCATTATCGTTACAACTCGATGCATTGACTTACTACGGAGTGGACCAGACTTTTGAAGAAAAGGAATCAGGCAAGAGAAAAAACCGTCCGCAGCTTGACGAGCTTCTTAAAGTTTTGCGTAAAGGCGACACGGTAGTTGTCTATAAATTAGACCGTATCAGTCGTAGTACCAAACATTTAATTGAGCTTATGGAACATTTTGAAGCAAAGGGTATTCATTTTGTCTCCATACAAGACAAGATTGACACAACAACTGCTATGGGACGATTCTTTTTTAGAATGTTGGCCAGCATAGCAGAATTAGAACGAGATATTATTAGTGAACGAACGAAAGATGGATTGACGGCTGCTAGAGCTAGAGGAAGAAACGGAGGCAGACCGAAGGTTGATTTAAAGAAAATAGAACTTGCTATAAAAATGTACGAAAGCAAAGATTACTCTTTATCTCAAATTAAGACGGCAACAGGGATTGGAGCGACAACCTTATATCGTTATCTAGAAAAGAAAAAGATATCTAGCAAGGAGCTGTAGCATGAGAGGGAAAGAATTACTAACAGAAGATCAAAGAACGGAATTTGTACGAATTCCAGCTGATATGAGCGAAGGTGAACTAGAAACTTATTATACTTTTTCACAATATGACCTTGAAATTATAAAACGACACAGAAGAGATCATAATCGATTAGGCTTTGCTGTTCAATTATGTGTTCTACGCTATCCCGGATGGTCCCTTTCAGATGTTGGACCTATTCCAGATTACATAATCGAATACATAGCTAGACAAATAAATGTTAATCCTAATTCATTTTCTTTATATGCCCAACGAGAGCCAACTAAACATGAGCATATGGGGTAGCGTCAGGAAAATGCGGATTTACAACGCTAAGGAAATTCCCATACTAAAAAGCCAAATTTCTCAACATCAATTGAGAAATTTGGCTTTTTCCGTTGCTCAGTTAAAGCGTCCTTTAGTTGTATATTTCCTGTTAATATCCCTTTTGAAGCATAACATTGTTTTCAATGATCGCACCCGATAGTTGACGCCCATTTTAGAACCTATTCTTTGATTTTCAATAAGCGTAAACTGTTTAATGTTACAAGTAAAGTTGCTCCCATATCAGCAAATATAGCTATCCAAAGTGTTAACCAACCGGGCATGACCAAAAGTAATGCCACTAATTTAATCGCCAAAGAGAAGGTAATGTTTTGCTTGATGATTGCTAAAGCCTTACGGCTTAATTTTATTGTATATGGCAATTTACTCAAATCATCAGACATTAAGGCGATGTCAGCCGTTTCTAAAGCTGTATCAGTTCCAGCACCACCCATTGCTACACCAACGGTAGATGCCGCAAGGGCTGGAGCATCATTCACGCCATCTCCGACCATCCCCACACTTTGATGTTTTTCTCGAAGTTCTTTAATAAAATTAAGCTTATCTTCTGGAAGTAAGTCAGCTTTAATATCCGAAACACCAACTTGTTTTCCGATGGCTGTTGCCGTTCTTTGGTTATCGCCTGTTAGCATCACTGTTTCGATTCCCATATTGTTCAACTTGCCGATAACTTCTTTAGACGATTCCCTCATTTCATCGGCTACGGCAATAAACGAAAGAATTTCTTTTTCTGTTCCTAACACCATCACCGTTTTACCTTGAGTTTGCATATCGGCAATTTTTTCTTTCCTATCGCTTGAAATGCTTCCGTGTAATTCCTCAAAAAGATTTGGACTTCCCACATAATACATTTCATTATTTATTTTGGCTTTAACGCCTTTACCTGTAATGGATTGAAAATCCTCTACTGTTACTTCGTTGAATTTTAATCCATTTTCTTCTGCTTTTCGCATAATCGCTGAAGCAAGAGGGTGCTGTGATCCTTTTTCAATGGCTGCTGTTATGGTCATTAATTCATTTTCATTTCTACCATATGTCACAATGTCTGTTACAGCAGGAATCCCTTTGGTTAATGTTCCTGTTTTATCAAAGGCTATCGCTTTTAAGTGTCCTGCTTCTTCTAAATGGATACCACCTTTAATTAAAACACCATTTTTCGCTGCATTTCCTATTGCTGTAACCACAGCAACTGGAGTTGAGACTACTAAGGCACAAGGACAACCAACCACTAATACAGCTAAGCCTTGATAAATCCATTGGCTCCAGTCTCCGCCAAATAATGGTGGAACTACCGCAATTAAAAGAGCTAGTATGACAATAGCTGGTGTATAGTATTTTGCAAATTTATCGACAAACGCTTGAGAAGGGGCCCGTTCTGCTTGGGCTTCTTCTACCAAGTGAATGATTTTTGAAAGAGTAGTATCTTCAACTCGTTTTGTTACTTTAACCTCAAGTAACCCTTCTTCATTCAAGGTTCCTGCAAATACTTCATCATTTGTGGTTTTCGTTACTGGAACACTTTCACCTGTAATCGCAGCCTGATTTAATGTCGATGTACCTTTAACCACTATTCCATCCATTGCTAACTTTTGACCGGGCTTAACAATCATGATGTCTCCAACTTGAATATCATCAACATGAATCATCATTTCTTCATTGCCTCGTCGAATTAACGCTTCTTTTGGGGCAATATCCATTAAAGATTCAATAGATTGACGTGCTTTATCCATTGAATAACGCTCTAATGCTTCACTAATCGCAAATAGGATAACAACGGTTGCCCCTTCACCCCATTCACCAATGATTGCAGCTCCTATAATTGCAATAGTCATAAGCGTATTCATATCGAAATTTAATCTGCTTAGATTTTTGAGACCTTTAATGAATAACGAATATCCACCGATTAAAATGGACGCTGCATAACCAATTGTCGGTAGAACATGCTCTTCACCATACTGCTCTCCTAAGAACCAGCTAACTACAAGTAAAAGAGCTGATATATATACCTTAATGTTTTCTTTCTGCTTCCAAAAAGGTTCTCGTTCTACCCTTTGTTCTTTTTCATCTCGAATTTTTAAATTTTCAAATGCTCCTGCTTTTTCTAATTCTTCAATGGTTGTCGTCCCTTTAACATAAACTTTAGATGCTCCGAAATTTACTTTCGCATCCTGAACACCGGGAAGTTCTTTAACATTATTTTCAAAAATGGCTGCACAGTTAGTACAAGTAAATCCTTGAACACGATAGGCTTTCATTTCTTCTTCAGACAGTTTTGCTTTCCCACTAGACATTGATCTTCACCTCTTTCTTATGTGCCAATGCAATCATCATAATTTGTCTGATATGCTCATCATCTAATGAATAAAATGCAAGTTTTCCCTCTTTTCGAAACTTAACAATCCCTTGCTTATGGAGCGTTCGCAGGTGATGAGAGGCATTTGCAACCGTAACACCTATAATATTTGCTATATCACACACACACAGTTCGTCATCTTGACATAAAGCATAGGTAATTTTTGCTCTATTTTCATCTGCAATAGCTTTTAACATTTGGGCAACACTAGAAATATCTACTGTCTGTAAATTACCTTGTATTCGATTGACCTTTTCTTCGTCGTAACAATAAATTTCACAAGTATCTTTCTTAATCACATTCTCACCCCAATATCATTCAAGTGTTTATTTGAATATAGTATAACCATTTTTAATAATTCATTCAAGTGTTTGTTTGAATGAGTAAAAAAATTCATAAAAAAAGAATTGGAGTACCCAATTCTAATAACAAAATAACCAAACTGCATAAGACTTAAAGTACATAACATTATCTGGCCAATTAATGGAATAGGACTGAACTATTTGTTCTCTTCCGATAGCTTTCTATATAATGAAGCCCTAGACACATTTGTAATTTCACAAATTTGATTTACAGTCATATTTCCTTCTTTATATAGCTTTACTGCATAATTCATTCCCGCATGATTTTTATGATATTTCTTTATCCGACCTTTAAACTTTCCTTCTTTCTTAGCCAGCTCAATCCCTTCACGTTGACGCATACGGATAAGATCTCTCTCTAACTGGTTAACACCAGCCATTACTGTAATTAAGAATTGGCTGTATGGATTATCCTCTGATAAATCTAGCCATGTATCCTTGAGTGATTTTAAGCTGGCTTTTTTCCTTCGTATGTAATCGATCAATTCAAATAAATCTTGTGTACTACGAGTAATTCGAGTTAAATCTGTAACATAAATGGTGTCACCATCTTGTAAGTCCTCTAACATTTTTTGAAGTTGCTCACGTTCCTTCGTTGCCCCAGAAACTTTTTCTTCGTATATAATATCCATTCCGAATTCGCTTAGCTGCTGAAATTGTCTTGAAGGGTTTTGATTAGTTGAACTGACACGTACATAACCAATTTTCCGCAAAATATCACCTCACTTTTGAGACAAGTCTTATGAGACGCTCTTAACTATGATGTAAATTTAGGTGTTATTTTGCACCTGTTTTAAGCTCTTTTTTGCACTATAAGTAAACATAAAAAAAGCTATTTCTATTATTAAGAGATAGCTTTCTGTTATGTTTATTTAATCCCAATAACTAAACTGTCTCGTGCTGCTTCAACAACTTCTGTAGTAATAGTATCAAGATGATTAATTTCAAGTATTCTCTCAATCTGAGTGAAAAGTCTCTGGATCAGCCTAAAGTTTCCCCCTGTGATCTTAATGATGCTGGTGATTGCCTCATAATCAGAAAAATCTTCTAGCTTTATAGACAGTCCTAATTCTTCCCATTTATACTCCAAAATATGATGTGTTTCATCCTTACTAAGTTTATCAAATTCATGAGCAAATCCTATTCTAGAGTAGAGTTGAGGATATCGAGCTAATCGTTTCTCAATGCCGGGCATTCCAATTAGTATCATTGCTAAGTCATTTCGATCATAAATATCTCTAAGTTGTTCTAAATTCTGCACTTTTAAGCGGTCTATTTCATCAACAATAATCAGGTCAATATCTTCAAATGCATTTGTAAAATACTCTTCTTCTGCACCTCTAGTAATCACCTTATACATACTTCTTACCATATTTATTCTGGTTCCGATAGTATGAATCTCTTCAGTCATTTTAGTAGCCCGTACTGCTGGAGCTGTATAAAAAATTGTTCTTGCATCTAAAATCTTTTCATCTGCATCTAATCCAATTTCATTTGCTTTTTTATAAGCTATTTGCTTTTCAATAGAATCCCAATTCGAATAATACCTTGAGGATAACGTTTTTCCAACGCCAGGTAGTCCATAACAAATCCCTATGTATTTATATTTAATACACGCATCACAAAACTCTGCAAACCTTTTATATTCTTTTGTTTTAATAAATTTCTGCACTTTATTCATTAAAATACCTCTTAAGTTTTGACTTTTTTGTATCAGAGATATTAGGCTGACCCTTTATATCCTTTTGCTTTGCAATGACGATTTCTTCTACAACCGATTTCTTAGGTTCCAATTGTTTTTTAAAATTTTTTCTTATTTTATTTCGTGCAGAAACAATGTCTTTCAAGTCCACCGTATAATCAGAAATTTCGGGAGAAATGGCAGTACATAAGTATTTATCTTTATAAAACACTCGGATCTCTGCAATATCTCTAGGATCATAACGAATTACTACGGTTTCACCAACGTATGCTGCTAAGTTTGTATCTATATATCTCAATCCTTGAAAGTGAATACCATCTGAATGAACTTTTCTCGGTTTTGCTACATTTAATAATAGTAAATCCAAACTTTCTAAACTTTCTGGCATATTAGGAAGAAATCCCGAATTATTCCATGCAAGTATCGGTTCTTTTTTTGTTGTACCATGAACCCTGTGATGATAGTTATATAAGATGAAATTTGCAAACTTTTCATCTAGTTCTTTAAGGGTGAGAAGTGAAGTGCTATTTTGATTGACCAAATAACCCGGTAAATCTTGTAGGAACAATTGATTGACTGTTAAAAAGAATCTTTCTATTTTCCCTCGTCCTCTTGGTACACCTACTGTTGAAAAGACTAAATTGATTTTTAAATCAATTCCCACTTGCTCTAAATGGTTGGATGTAAAATCACTTCCATGGTCTGTATAAAATTTTTCGGGGATACCACATATTGGCCAATCGGGATTACTCTTTTTCCATATGGCTTGGTGTAAGACCAAAGATGTGTGTATAGCAGAGGGTGCTTGAAAGGTTAAAAAATATCCAGCGACTGCTCGACTATAATCATCTAAAATAATTGTCAGCCAAGGTCTTTCTGGTTTTCCTTTTTCATTTAAAACGATAATATCTAATGGGGTATGATCGGCTTGCCAAATCTCATTAGGGTAATTAGCCTCTCGTCGGTGAATCAAGTCATAATTGTTTTGATATTCTTTTTTTCCTTCATAGGCTAATTTCTTTAAGCCTGGTGAAAGAGATTTAGAAATAGAGTAAACTTGATAATAACTAGGTTGTTTCCAGTTGTTCCTTTTGCAAGTCTCACCTATCTTCCTATGAATAGAAGTGACTGAGTTTCCTTTGTGATTAAGTATCAAATTCTGAATCTCTTCCAACACTTTTTTTTCTACTTTAAAACTTCCCGACTCTTTTCGATTTTTTCGAATCAAGCCTTTTAATCCGAATTGTTTGTACTTACTAATCCAATATTGTAGTGTTCGTATCGAGATATCTGATTCCTCAGCAATTGCTTTTAAACTTTTCTCGTTGTTAAGATATGGATCGATTAACCTGTATTTATCCATAGCTTTTTGTCTCTGATCTTCTGAATAAGCTGTTAATGGAGGATGTTCATTCGGCATAGATATCAAACCCTTTCGATTTATTGTCTTTCTAAATAGCGATAAATCGTCGTGCGAGACACGCCCCACTTTTCTGCAACATCTTTTATCGGTGTACCACTTTCAATCAAAGCCTTCATCATTTCAATATCTTTCGGTCCATACTTCTCCGGGCGCCCACCTAGCCGCCCACGCGCCCTTGCAGCTACTCGTCCTGCAACTGAGCGTTCCTCGATCAAATTACGTTCAAATTCTGCAAACGCTGCGAATAAGTGAAACATCAATTGCCCCGTTGCATTGCGCTTGTCCATTGATAGGTTTTCTTGCAGACTATGAAAGCCAACACCTCGTTCATTTAAACTGTTCACAATTTGAATTAAATCTTGCATGTTACGTCCTAGTCGGTCCAATCGCCAAACGACAATTGTATCGCCTTCACGTGCATATTGAAGTGCTTCCTCTAAACCGGGACGTTGTTTTTTTGTACCACTCATCTTATCCTGAAAAATTTTCATGCAACCATGTTTCGTTAACGCATCATTTTGTAAATCTAAATTTTGTAATCCTGTTGACACACGTGCATATCCAATTAACACCAATTATCACTCTTTCTTATTATTGATCTGGTTTAATTGTACCATAAGATGAAAATCAATAGGTTATTGAACATAGAATGATGAACAGAGTTTTATTACATTCAAACCAATAAAAAGGAGACCCTTTCTAATCAAATACAAGCGTGTTCAGAAAAGGGAGGAGTTTTGTAACAAATAATTGGGTTTAAGAAATATTGGCAGCTTGCATTTTTGATAAAGAACTTTTTTAAAATTTTGTTCCGCAATCGGGCCAGATAATGGAATAACAAGTAATAACTTATTTGGATTTTTTATGTTATTGAGAGTGTGAAAAATTAAAGAGCTTTTTAGAATCCTTCTAGTTAGCCTCTCGGAAATTATCTGCAGTGATAATATTATCGCTCATACTCTTATGACGCTCTCTATTATTTCCAATAAAAAACTGTTTTGTAATTTATGTTTTGTTGGTAAAATCCTTTCTGTAAGAAAAAGAAAAACACACAGGGGGATTCAATGATTAAAGTTAGCAAATTGGAAGGGAAAAGAACAATTTTGGCCATTCTTCTCATTTCCTTCATCATAACTGGTCTTTTTGGAGTAGCGCCAGCCAAGGCTGCTACAGTTTCATCTGCTTATTTTTCTGTGGATGGTCAACTCATTAAGACGACCTACTATATGCAAAATGGCCGTGTTATGGTACCAGATCTATTCTTCAAGCACACAGGTGCTACTGTTGACAAGAATGAGAAATACAACTCTATTGCTGTTGAGAGAAATAATATTGTTGCTCTCCCATTGGAAAAGGCATACATGGACTACTACGTGAAAGAAAAAAATAAGTGGATTCGCGAGTACCATGCTATTACAACAACTGTTATCAATGGTCGTCCATACATTCCATTATTGGTAACTGCACAAAAATTAGGCATGACAGTTACCTACGATTCAAAAATCAATCGAACCTATATTCAAACAAACACTCCAGTAGAGAACAAGCCAATCGCTATCGAAAAAGGAGATACAACGGAAAAGAAAATTGCCTTAACTTTCGATGATGGTCCAGACAAAATTATTACACCTCAAATTTTAGATATATTAAAAGAAAAAGGTGTACCAGCTACGTTTTTTGTAGTTGGAGAGCAAGTTTCTTATTTTCCGCAGTTGGCTAAAAGGATGGTAGATGATGGTCATACCATTGCAAACCATACATGGAATCATCCTGAATTATCCAAACTATATACTGCTCAAGTCATCCAACAGATTTCATCTACCAATGAAATCATTGAAAGGGTGACAGGAGTGAAGGCTACTTTATTAAGACCACCTTATGGAGACTATACTGCAGCTGATGCTCTTGTATTTGAAAAACTTGGATTTAAAAACATCATGTGGTCTGTTGATACAATTGATTATAGTGGTAAATCAGCAGAGGAAATTCTTACTATTGTGCATAGGGATAAATCTCCAGGAGGAATTGTCCTCCAGCACAACTTCCAAAACACCAAATTACAAGGCACAGTTGATGCGCTACCACAGATGATTGACCAATTAAGAGCAGAAGGCTATGAGTTTGTAACAATTGACAACTTATTGGCAAAATAAAAGATTAATCTTTTTATGTTAATGGGTGTTAGGTCGCGCCTACACCTGTATTGACCGGATAATTCAAACCCCTCGTTGACTTTAAAAAGTCAACGAGGGGTTTTTTCTGTTTGTACAGATGTAAAACAGCTTTAGAATGAGTAATTTATTAACGCTATTGACATGCATTACAGCTCTTGCGCTTTTTATTCCGCAATCGGGCGCAATTCTGTAGCAAGAATTGTGCTCTTTGTTCATATTAGGGCCAGATTGTTGAATAACGCCTATGAGGAAAAATTTGATATTCATGTTAAAATTAGAATGATTTTTATAATATATACATAGGAAATTGAGGAATATAAAAATGGGGCCTAAAGAGAATATTTCTGAAAAACGAACTTATACAATAGGTGTAATTGCGCTATTGTTATCAGCTTTATTAACTGCAACTAGTCAAGTATTTTACGCAAGCCGTGTACAAAATGGGCATCCATTTGTATTTACGGGCATCAGTTTCTTTTTGACTGCTTGCTTTTTTTCCTTTTTTGCGAGAAATCAAAAGGTAGAATATAAATGGAAATCAACATGGCAATCGCTGCTTAAGTTAAATTTGGCCTCTGTACTAGCCTTTATGGGATTTTACTATGCATTGAAATTCATTGAACCAGCAATCGTTAGTTCGCTTGAAATGGGGTTAGGACCATTATTTGTCATCTTCCTTGCATTAACACAGCGACAGATTGTCGCTAAAGAGCAGTGGGGAATTGCACTGGGTACTTTGTTAGCATGCTTCTTATTAATCATTTCTATCTTTAATGGGGGTACCGCCAACATTTTGACATAAAACCCACGCTAAGACATTTTTTTCCATAAAAAAACCGATATCTCTTACTCTAAGAGTACCGGTTTAGGATTTTATCGGTCTAAGGATCTTAAAGAGCTGAGTCCTGTCATTCTTTTTAAGTCAAAAGTGTATTCTCCTAAAAAGTTAATATGTTCCCATCCTAATGGTGAAATATGTTTTATCATCTGATTTTGTAATATCCCTTTTTCCTTCATAACTTTTGTAGCTTCTGTGAGATAAACTGTGTTCCAAACACTTATGGCATTAATTAATATATTTAAAGCACTTGCTCGCTGAAGCTGGTCTTGTAATGCTCTTTCCCTAAGTTCACCTCGTTTTCCAAAAAATAAGGCTCGTGCTAATGCATTCATTGCCTCTCCTTTGTTTAATCCACGTTGAATTCGGCGACGTATCGCTTCATTTGAAATATAGTCTAAAATAAAGATTGTTTTTTCAATCCTACCCATTTCACGGAGTGCTGTAGCCAAACGATTTTGCCTTGAATACGACCCCAACTTACCCATAATAAGTGAACCAGAAACTTTCCCTTCTCGAATGGAATGGGCTAAACGTAAAACGTCATCATAGTTTTCAAGAATAACCTTTGTATTAATACGCCCTCGTAGTAATTTTTCTATTCTTGGAAATTCCCCAGGTTTATCTATTACATATAGTCGAGTATCAGACAGATCTCGAAGCCTAGGTGCAAAACGAAAACCAAGAAGATGACTCAGACCAAAAACTTGATCGGTATAACCAGCTTTAATTGAACTAGTATTAGAAGTAGTTATTAACGTATCTTATGTTATCAACTACTTCTTTTTCATTTCTTTATAGATTCATTATGTATACTATGAATTTTATGGATACATAGTATCTAACGAAATGATTTTAGACCATGGGGGGATAATTTTGAAAGTACAAGAAGTTCTCATTCATGAGAAGAAAAGATTTCTGTTAATTGACAATGGGGGGTATCCAGTTACTTCAGTTGCAAAGTATATAAAGTATTTAGATAACATTGGAAAAGCTGAAAGCACACTAAAGTCATACTGTTATCATCTAAAGCTTTACTTTCAATTCCTAGAGGAGTGTGGATTAGAATATCAAGAAGTAAACCTTGATATTTTGGCTCAATTCATCGGTTGGCTGAGAATTCCTGATCAATCAACAAAAGTCACTTATTTTGAAGAAACCTTGGCGAAACGATCAGAAAAAACGGTTAATACCATCATAACGTGTGTAATAGGGTTCTATGACTATTTGTCTCGTAGCGAGGATTATGGGGGAAATGTAAATGATCAATTAAAAAAGCAAGTCCCCGGTCGTTTTAAGCCTTTTAAACCTTTCCTTCATCACATTACAAAAGGGAATTCTTATGATAAAAACATTTTAAAGATTAAGGAACCAAAGCGTTTAATCAAAACATTGAGTAAAAATCAAATCCAAGTGATCCATGATGCGTGCAGTAATATACGAGATGAATTATTATTCCGTATTTTATATGAAGGGGGATTACGGATTGGAGAGGCCCTTTCTCTGTGGGTAGAGGATTTTGATATAGGTAAAAATGCTATTACGGTTAGGAAATCCAAAACATCCGATGGAGAAAAACGAAAAGTTTATGTATCTATTGAGACTATGAATCTCTTTCAAGATTATCTAATAGACTTTCATTCTTACGAAATTGATAGCAATTATGTTTTTATCTCCTTAACTGGACCTAATCGTGGTAAACCAATGACTGATGGTTCTGTTCGTTCCTTAATTAAAAGGATGAAGAAAAAAACAGAAATAGATTTTACCCCTCATATGCTCCGGCATACATATGCCACAGAGTTACATGCAGCAGGAGTAGATATTGCCATCATACAGAGGTTATTAGGGCATGCACACGTTCAAACAACCATACAGACTTATATCCATTCATCCGATGAAACCATACGTGAAAGCTGGAAACAAGCTCAATCAAATAAAAAAATGGGAAGAAGAGATAAATAATGATACATGGCACATTCAAAGTAAAACCCCTTCCCCACCATCTGGAACAGATAAATGAACCATTACTTGGATATTGGGCAAATGATGTGTGGAATGTACAAGAATGCCCCTTCTTGGATAAACATTATGATTGGAATAGAAAATTGATTTTTGATAAGGTACACAATCTTAGATTAAAAAATGAACTAAAATATTATTTTTATAAGGGGTTACAGGAGACAAGGATTTCGATTATCTATGCTTTTATGCATTATTCTCCATGTCTTAAAGTTTTTACAGAATTCATCTCTCGATATTATGCTAATTTAGATTCTATTATTGATATTCCGAAAGAAAAGTTTCTAATAGAATATCGAACATTTCTTGTAGAGAAAGGAAAATCAGTTGAGATTGTACACCGGAAAAAGTCATCACCATGGATGTCACCAACAGTTCAACCATCATTGTATATTAGACTATTTCTTCAAGTTTATGATTTTTATTATCACTTTTATGATGAACGAGAAGAAACAGATAAAGATTGTTGGGATGTACGAAAATTGAAGATTAATTATAACAATACAATCAGTAGGTATTCAATAGACTTTTCGAAGGTTCCGCAACCTTATAGACAATTATTTAAAAAATATATAAAGACTCGCCTAGTTGTGCAGCAATCCATCAGCTTTTCTACAGCAATATGTTATTTAAATAGACTTTCGTTTTTCTTCACCTTTTTGAAGGATAAACATCCTGAATGGAAAGAATTAAACGACCTATCTAGAATGGATATTGAAGAGTATATTGAATACTTACGACATTCCACTATTAAAAAGGGAAAATATTTAATTAATCCAGATCACAATTATGTAAATCGTTTTTTAATAGATCTTAAAACGTTTATCTCATATATACAGAAATTCGAATGGGAAGAAGCCCCGACAAAGTCAGTTATTTCACTATTGTCAATTGAGGATATCCCTAAAAAGAAAAGAGCAAAAGCTGATGAAATTAAATATATTCCGGATGAAGTATGGGAACAGTTAGTTTTCCATATTAACGAACTTTCCTCAGAACATATACCTATAATTCTTCTAATGGAAGCTACAGGTTTTCGTATTAGTGACGTTTTATCACTTAAAATTGACTGCTTAGTAAATCAAGAAGATGGCTGGTGGATTATCGGAGATCAAAGGAAAGTAAGTTATAAAAATCATAAAGTTCCTATTTCAGAAGAAATTGCTAATGTTGTCTTAGCGCAGCAAGAACTTACAAAAAAGAGATACTCTTTGGACACGAACCCTAAGAAATATTTGTTTCCAGTACTAAAAGGGAAAAGGATGGGTAATCCCATATCGCAGGATTCCATTAAGCTGAACCTTAATAAACTAGCAAACAGATGTAATATTAAGGACAAGGATGGAGAAATTTATTGGTTTAAAAATCATGCATTTCGACACCGTTACGGTGTTAATTTGATTAATAACGGAATGAATATCCTTCATGTTCAAAAACTGATGGCACATGCCAGTCCTGAAATGACATTAGTCTATGCCCAAATTCATGACCAGACACTCCGTGATGAATGGGAAAAGGCTCGAGATAATGGCGCAGTAAGACTAGATACTCATGGAGAAGTTATTGTCGCTGATTTAGCTCAACAGGCTGAAGAAAATGGAGTTGAACTGGAGTGGATACGTCACAATATGGACTCTATTCGTTTAGATCATGGGTTTTGTGTAAAAAGCCCAAAACTTCATTGTGATTTTCTTGAACAGACCTTGGAACCACCGTGTATTAAAAACAATTGCCGAAGTTTTCACGTTGACAAGACTTTTCTCGACTATTATCAAGAACAGATATTTAAAATGGAAGCTGATATTGAAGTATACAAAAAATCCGGAAGGTTACGTTCCATTGAGTTAATTGAACCCAAATTAAAAAGATATAAAGAATTAGCAAGTGGTTTACTACATACTGGTGGTATCTTTGGTTTAGAAAAACCTAGACGTGAGTATGTTGGAGATGAACGTGAGAAGGTGATGCAAAATGTCTAATGAAAACCCAAATACCGAAGGTATTATAAAACACGCAAAGTTGAAAACGGAAAAGACCATTCAAAAAGTTGAAGAAGCGATCAAAAGGATGATAAAAAAACAACTGAAAATCAATTTTAACTCTGTATCTGCAGAATCAGGGGTTTCAAAGGCATTTCTATACAGAAATACAGAACTCCGAGATCGAATCGAAACACTTCGTAAACAACAAGAAGGTCTCCCCTCAATAAAACAAGTTAAAAGGAATATGAGTGACACATCAAAAGATGTAATTATCGCTTCCTTACGAAAGCGAGTCAAGCATTTAGAAAAGGAAAATAAAGAAATTAAAGAACAACTAAAAATTCAATTTGGGAAGATTTATGAGGGAATTTAAGTTCCAAAAATTTTCCCTTCCCAGTTTGATATTTTTGTGTAAAATGCCATTAAAAGATAAGTTGTATTCCGCAATCACGCCAAATTGCCGAATAAGGATTATTGAAAAATGGCAGTTTTTTTAAGATAGTAAGATCGATTAGTAAATAATACTTTTCTTGACCCTGTACTATGGTACAGGGTTTATACTATATATGAGGTGAGATAGATGCAATATCGTATTGGGGAACTGGCTGAGAGGTGTGGTGTTAACAAGGAGACCATTCGGTATTATGAGCGTTTAGGTTTAATTCCAGAACCTAATCGTACCAAAAAAGGATACCGAATGTTTTCCCTACAAACGGTTGATCGATTGAATTTCATAAAACGGATGCAGGAATTGGGATTTACCTTAAATGAAATTGATAAATTGCTAGGGGTTGTCGATCACAACGAAGCAAAGTGCCGTGACATATATGATTTCACTGTTCTTAAATTAGAGGACATCGAGCGTAAAATTGAAGATCTTAAAAAAATTGAACAAATGTTGATAGACCTTAAAGAAAGATGTCCTGAAAACAAAAATATTTATGAATGTCCTATTATCGAAACTTTAATGGATTAAGAAAAGAAAGCAAAAGAATTTTTATAGAAATAATAAATTGTAAAGGTGGAAGAATGATGGAAGATTGTTGTAGTAACGTTAATGAAATAAAAATTGATAGTAATGGTAATTGTCCATCATGTAAAAATAAAGCTAAAAATGTAAAATTGATTACACTAAAATCATTACTTAAACCATCTGCATTAGAAACATTAAACGCTAAAGAAAATCACTATTTTTGTTCAACTGAAGACTGTGATGTAGTCTATTTTGATACGAATAATAAAAAGTACCTTGTATCTGACATAAAGGTAGCCGTTCATCAAAAAGATGGCTCAGTAACTACACCAATTTGTTATTGTTTTGATTGGACAAAAAAAAAAATTAAACAATATTCTGAAGAAGGAATTCCCCCTAATCCAGTAGAACATATTCGTGAAAATATAAAAGAAAATCGGTGTGGGTGCGAGATAAATAATCCTCAAGGTAGTTGTTGTTTAGGAAATGTTACAAAGTTCATTAATCAATTTTCGTAGGAGGATTTTATGGATTATTGTGAAAATATGAGGGAAATGATTGGAAATTCGCCTTTGATAATAGTACGACCAAGTGTAGCTATCATGAATAATCAAGGAGAAATTTTACTGAATAGATACAAAGGTGGAACATGGAGTGTTCCCGGTGGAATATTGCAGTTAAATGAGTCAGTTGAGGAATGTATTAAAAGAAATGTACAAGATGATTTAGGGCTAACGATAAATTCATTACAATTATTTGGTGTTTATTCTGGTCTGGATCTCTATACGAAGCTAGAGGGTGGTGAAGATGAGTACCACATCGTCGCAATAGGATATTTATGTACGGACTATGAAGGTGAAGTAACGCCTGATGCAAATCAAGCAATTGAAGCTGAATTTTTTAAATTAGAACAGTTACCTGAAGAAACAGACCCTTTTATTAAGAATAAGTTGGTTGAATTAAAAGGAAAACTTGAAAAAATATAATGTAAAGGTTAATTCTTATGTTGTTCCGACATATCTCTTTTCTCTTAGGATAAAATGTTATTGCTACCCCTAATTGTGCAAAAGTGTGTATTAGTAAAATAACTTAGGGGCCTTTCGCAATACCTTCTCAATTTTCTGATATTAAGCAATCAGGCGCGATTATTGAATAGATGGCTAACGACTTTGAATCGTTAGTCATTTTTAAATCATTCTTTAAATACATGTCTATAATGAAAGAACACACTTAAATTCTAACTTTTTTATAAAAGGTATTGATAACCAGCTGTGTCTGTGTAATGTTCTTCAATATTTAATTCAGATTCATGATGCAGCAATCCATCTATGACATGAACGGCGTCACGAGCATTGGTATTAATAACTTTTGTGTAGTAAGAAGAAAACTGATCACTTGTAAAACGATAAATCGTTGCTCCTTTACCAGAACCATAATGAGGATTTGATTCTGCATGTAGAGAAGAAACGCCAACTTGTACTCTCATACCATCTGAAGAGGATGTACTTCCATCTCCCCAATATTTAGATAAAGCAAGCTGATGATGAAAATTCACAAGTGTTGCTTGAGCTTTATTCATCGCATCATCATAAAGACGCCATTGAGAAGCATGAGCCATTTGGTGATAAGTAATTCCAGGGGTAGCATCTGCCATTTTTGTTAAGCCAATATTTGTTCCCATCGCCATAATTGTGGCCATTAAAATTGACTTTTCCTCTCCTTTCGGAGGACGACCTGAAGAAGCATGAATAAATTGTTCGTCAAAGCCTGTCCAACTTGCGACTTCCATTAGAAGATCCGTTAGTTTTATCCGTGGCAACATGCTGTATAGAGATGAACTAAACATCTTTGCATCTTCAGGAGTATCCTTTTCAAGGCGGTCAATGCGAAATTTCCCCTTCTCTATACTTACACCCTCTAGTTCATCAACGTTATCGGACATGGCTTGTAATCGCTTTCTTAGAGAATCCATTCTTTCGGCCAAATATTCTTCACCAGAACTGCTTACCGCAAGCCGATTATGATGTAAACCAGTTTCTAACCATTCTTCTTTAGGGATTAGATACTCATCAAAATCTTTATGTTGTTTACTTCCACGAACAAATACATCTCCTGACCGAATGTGATTTCGTAATTCAGTTAATGCAGCCATTTCATAATAATGACGATTGATACTTCCATCATCGTCATATACATGTTTCTGCCATCTGTTAGAGACAAAACCAAGAGGGGCTCCTTCTGGAACCTTTCGTTTACCTGATTCATTCATATTTTTGATAATATCTAACGCTTCCATCAATGGCTTGGCTGATTGGGTCGATTGAAATTCTAGTGATTTAAGTAAGGTAGGCGTATATTTTCGAAGATAAAAAAACCGTTTTTCTAAAAGATCTAAATAATCATAGTCGATAGGACGTGATAATTGTTTGGCTTCTTCCACTGATGCGATAATTTTTTCCCAGGGCATGACGGTTTCTAATGTAGTAAAGGGATCCAAGCCTTCATCTCTTGCCCTAATTAGTGCAGCACCGATGTCAGCAAAATGGATGATTTTTTCATTAATTGTTTTACCGTTTTGTCTCTGCATTTCTTCTTGGGCTTTACGGCCCTTTGACTGCAAAATCATAATTTGGCGATCGTGGATTTCAATGGCTTGATCAATTAGGTCTTGGCTGAGATTTAAGAGATAAGCCACAAGAATAGCAAATTTTTTAGTCTCATTAAATCTTCGGAAGGAATGTGGTTCATATCTGGCACCTAAACGCGACAATTGAATAAGCCGGTTTGGGTGAATATCATTATTATCAATTGATAACTCAAGTTTTTTTACATATTCTAATCGTTCAATAACTTTTAAGAAAGCATCAGGTGAAGATTGTCCTGGTATTTCTTTTAACCAAGCAAGAGGTGTTTTTCCATTATCTAGAGTAGACTCCGTCATTAGAATCAATTGTTTCTTTTGCAAGGAGGATAGGGATCGGGATAATATCCTATATATTTTTTGTTCTGCTCGATGACGTGTTTGCCAAACCAGCCTTTCAATCGTCGACATAGCAGGAAGAATGATTTTTTGATTCTTCATTTCTTCGATTGCCATCTTAATCAAATACATAGAGTTATCGTTTTCCATTGCATGAGATAATAAAGAAGAGGAGATGTTACGATATTCCTTTACTGAGAAATTCTTATAACCATATTCTTTTCGAATTTCATCCATATGTTCATGCTTCGTTTGTTCCCGTCCAGCATATGATTGAAATTCCTGAGGATCTACCTTAATTTGATTGGCAATGAACTTTAAAACCGATTTTGGTATTTCTTTAACATCTGATAATGTCCATCCTGGAAAACGAAACAGACAGAGTTGAACGGCAAATCCAAGTCGATTATAGTCTCTTCTTCGGCGTTTGATCACTTCTAAATCATGTATGGATAAAGTGTAATAAGCAGCTAATTCCCACTCGCTAATATCAGCAGGAATTGTCATGAAGTCTACGCGTTGTTCAGGTGTAAGTAGTTCTCTTGCTCTCAAATACAAGATAGTTCCTCCTGTTCAATATCTATATACGTTCTATAGCTCGATACAACACGGATTTACTAACACCAGTCATATCTGATATCTCCTTTATACTGTACTCCTTAGAAGCATGTAGTTTTAATGCTCGTTCAACTAACATTGGATCCTTAATGGGTCTTCCTCCTTTTCTACCCCTACTTCTTGCAGATTGTAAGCCGGCTTTTGTACGTTCACTAATAATATCTCGTTCCAACTCAGCAATACTAGCCATGGTACGAAAGAAAAAACGGCCCATAGCAGTTGAGGTATCAATGTTGTCTCTTATTGATATAAAATTCACTTTTAACTCTTCAAAAGTCTCAGCCAATTCAATCAAGTGCTTGGTAGATCTA
>NZ_JACZDX010000009.1:0-92923 GCF_015903925.1 Fictibacillus sp. 23RED33
TTAGGAGTGCTTTTTGTTTTTTAATTTAATCTGGTAAGGATAGTAGATATCAAATTTGTAATAATGTGGTAAAATATAATCAGGTTATTTTTGAAAAATTATGAAAATATAAATAGGGGGATTTTTCATTGAGAAAGCTGTTAATGACAATGCCATTAATAGGGATACTGTTAGTAGGTGAAAAAGCGATATTTGAGATCATTATTTTAACTTTAATCGCAATACCATTGAAAACTGTAAAATTCAAACAGGATATGGATATGTATAACTTTATTATTACTAATAAAGTTGATAAGAATTTATTTAAACCTGTTACGCCAGTGTTAAATACGAATCGTAATTCAGAAATTGTTACTAGATCTATGGAACATAAATCAATTGAACATTAACAATAAGTTTAACAAGCAAAAGCCATAAGGAAGTTAAAGGGTTAAATTAAGATCCTTAGGAGAAGGAAGGCTTCGTGCCAACTTTGTGCCAACTGAATTTGAAAAGCATTGAAATAGTTTAAAAATCAATACATGGAAAACCTTGAATTAACAGAGTTTTTACATCTATTTAATATGTTATGAAAGTCTTCGTTAATCAAGTTTGAGATGGAAGGTTCAATCGGTTAATAAAGAAAAGCCTTGGTGACTGCACCAAGGCTTTTTTGTGTTTACATGCTCGTAAGTGAACGATTATTCAACCTTTTTAAAACCGAACTTTTCAAACGTATTTAATGTTTCTTCTTTTTGCAAATATTTATAGAACTGCTCTGCTTCTTTTCTATGAGAAGTCTCTTTTATTACTCCGACTGGATAGATGATAGGCGAATGAGTATCTTCTTTAGCAACAGCTGCTACTTTGACTTTAGAAGAGATCATCGCATCAGTCTTATAAACGATACCAGCATCGACATTACCCGTTTCTACGTATGTAAGCACTTGGCGAACGTCTTTGGCGTAAACGATTCTTTTTTCAACTTCTTTTAATAACTCCAATTTTTCTAGCGTTTCTGTGGCGTATTGACCTGCTGGAACCGTTTCAGGAGTACCAACCGCTATTTTTTTTACCTTTATCAAATCTTCAAAACGCTTGATGTTTTGTGAGTCTTTCCCAACGACTAAGACAAGTTCATTTCCTACCAGATCTGTTCCTAGTTTCTTTTCAATGAGTCCTTCTTTAACAAGCTGGTCAAATTTATCTTCTGCTGCAGAGAAAAAAAGATCAACAGGTGCACCGTTAGAGATTTGCTGTTGAAGGGCACCAGAGCCTCCGAAATTATAAGTGATGCTGACATTCGGATTTTCTTTTTCATATTGGGTCGCAATTTTATTTAATACATCTTGTAGACTGGCTGCAGCTGAAATTGTTAATTCTACATTAGATTCTTTTTTGGCTGACTCTGAAGCTTCATTTTTTGAGCATGCAGATAATAATGTTGCAAACAAGCAGATTAGAAGTAAAATTGTATAACTTTTCTTCATCTTCTCTCTCCTCACTTAACTTTTGTTTTTTTAGTGTCCAGGTAAGAATATATAGAAAAAAGACGCCCGATTGGACGTCTTTTTTGCGTATATTGCGGCGAGAGACAGCACTCCACATAGTGCATTGCCAAAAGGCGCGTCAATCTCGTCTTATGCAATTAGCTCATCGCTAAATTAGTATACCATCTCTTTGCGTTAATGAGAAGAAGAGATTATTAAGACTTCAAATGGTTCGCATTTTTATATACGAAAAAGATATAATGCAATCAACCATTACTTTAAAGAAGGAGCAATATATGATGAACGAAATTATAGAAACAATATTAGCTCACCGATCGATTCGAAAGTTTAAAGACAAGCCGTTAGATGATGAAACGGTTGAAACACTTGTACAATGTGCTCAAGCTGCGTCTACTTCAAGCTATCAACAAGTTTGTACGATTATTGGAGTAGAAGACCGGGAAAAGAAAGAAAAACTAGCTGAGCTGGCGGGTAATCAGTCTTATGTTGCAGACAATGGATATTTCTTTGTCTTTTGTATGGATTACAACCGTCATACAATTGCAGCAAACATGAAGTCAATAGATATTCAAGAAACGATCCAATCCACTGAAGCGTTTATCGTAGGATCGGTGGATGCCGCTCTTGCTGCACAAAACCTATCTGTAGCGGCAGAGTCTCTCGGACTTGGTATCGTTTATATAGGGGGAATTCGTAATGAACTGCAGGAAGTTTCAGCGTTGTTGGATTGCCCAGAACATGTACTTCCGTTGTTTGGGGTAGCGGTTGGATATCCGGACGCAGAACCTGGGAAAAAGCCTCGTTTACCGATGGAAGCGGTTTTCCATAAAAATCAATACCAAAGTACAGAGGAAACAGAAGCTCTCCTAGATCAGTATGAAAAAGAAACTGCTGCATATTACACAGAAAGAACAGGCGGAAAACGTACAGAAGGCTGGGTCACGCAGATCACAGCATCGATGGCGACTCCTAAACGAACGTATATGAAAGAGTTTGTCCAATTAAAAGGATTAAATAAATTGTAACTCACAGGCAGGTGACTTCAAAGAATGATAAAAATCGGTGTAACAGGCTGGGGAGATCACGATTCTCTTTATCCAGATGGTACTCCTGCAAGAGAAAAGCTTGCTGTATATAGCGGCCACTTTCCTGTTGTAGAAGTTGATTCTTCCTTTTACGCGGTACAGCCTGTCAAAAACTATGAAAAGTGGGTAGCTTCTACACCACAGGATTTTTCGTTTGTTGTAAAGGCGTATCAAGGGATGACGGGACATTCAAGAGGCAAGCTGCCTTTTGAATCTGTCAAAGAAATGTATGAGGCGTTTATAGAGTCTATTCAACCTGTCATCTCGTCAGGCAAGCTTGAAATGGTCTTGTTTCAGTATCCACCGTGGTTTGATTGTAAGAAAGAAAATGTCCAGATGCTTCGCTATGCAAAAGAAATGATGGGTGATATTCCTTTAGCTCTTGAGTTTCGTAATCAAACCTGGTTCAGTGATGAAATGAAGGAGAAGACGCTTCAATTTATTAGGGAAGAGAATTGGATTCATACAATTTGTGATGAACCTCAAGCCGGACAAGGCTCGATTCCAATCGTCATGCACACAACATCGGAAAAGACACTTGTTAGGATGCATGGCCGAAACGTTTATGGTTGGAACAACCAAGGTCAACCGAACTGGAGAGAAGTACGTTATCTATATCGTTATAATGAGACAGAGCTTCAAGAATGGAGGGAGCGCATACAACAGCTTTCTTCAGAAACGAAGGATCTAACCATTCTTTTTAACAATAATTCGGGTGGAGATGCTGCCGATAACGCGAAGCAGATGATTGAACTTCTGGATATTCAATACGACTTTTTGGCTCCAAGACAATTGGATCTGTTCTGAGTTTTCCTTATATTACAAATCCATTTCAAAAAGAAGGAAACGATTCATTTTTCAAGGTAGACTGATATACTAATAGGGTGAACGAAATATCGTGAACTGGATAAAGAAAGTGGGGATCACTTTGAATTTCAAAAAATTGATTCAGATGATGTACTGCTTACAAATTGCCTTTATCATCAGTGGCGTTTACTTACTATGTGTCTACATATATATCAATGATGCGAAGCGCATACAGTTCTTATCCTTGGTCTTATGCATTAATCTTATTTCATTAAAAATAACAAGAGATCGTTTTAAAGCATAATGAAACACCCTCTGCCATTTTGGCAGAGGGTGTTGTCGTTTTATTGCAAATGTCGATATATTTCATTTTTCGCCGATATATTTGAAAAGTTGCCGATATAAATGATTTTTGGCCGATATATTCTTTTTCTTGCCGATATATTTCAAATCTCGCCGATAAAATGCTCTAAATCATTTTTAAAAGTGCTTTCCGCCCTTGCATACCAACTTCAATACCTTTTTCTTTTGCTTCAAGAGTAATAGATTCTAAAGGTGCATCCAGCAGCTGTTCGATTGTTCTTACTCCAACAGCGCGTCCTGCGATAATTTTACGGTCTGCTAACTTTTCGTTTAAAAGAGCTACGTCAAGTGCCCCACACATGATATATCCATTGTCGTTGAATACAGCCATAAAATTCGTTTTTGGCAAACGAAGGGTGACAGCGGTAAACGGATGTCCTTCGATTAAGATCGGGTTCATCTCTAACATGCTTCCACTCCTTTCTTCACTATTATTTTTATGTGTATAGAAGGGAAAAAGTGTTAGGTGTTGAAGCTATTTTTATGACTTTTCGTATGATACGATTAAAAGAAAAATAGGAGGCGATGAGGGATGAAACAATATCTGGATTTTCTTCAAGATATTTTACATAACGGTACAAAAAAAGAGGATCGGACAGGCACGGGGACCGTTTCTGTGTTCGGTCGTCAGATGAGGTTTGACCTACAGAAAGGCTTTCCACTTGTTACGACTAAAAAGCTGCATTTAAAATCGATTATTCATGAATTGCTTTGGTTCTTAAAAGGCGACACAAATATTGCTTATTTAAAAGAAAACGGTGTACGGATTTGGGATGAGTGGGCTGATGAAGCTGGAAACCTAGGTCCTGTTTATGGACATCAGTGGCGCTCATGGTCTGCTCCGAACGGTGAGACGATCGATCAGATCTCAAACGTAATTGAAGACATCAAGAAGAATCCAGATTCAAGACGATTAATCGTCTCTGCATGGAATCCTTCTGATATTCCGAATATGGCGCTGCCACCATGTCATTTATTGTTTCAATTTTATGTTGCCGATGGAAAGCTTTCCTGCCAGCTTTATCAGCGCTCAGCAGACAGTTTCTTAGGTGTGCCTTTTAATATTGCGTCATATGCTTTGTTAACGATGATGGTGGCTCAAGTGACCGGACTTAAACCAGGAGAATTCGTTCACACTGTTGGGGACGCGCACATTTACACCAATCACCTTGAACAAGTAGAGCTGCAGCTCACTCGTGAGCCAAAGCCTCTTCCTAAGATGAAGATTAATCCAAACGTGACGAGTATTTTTGATTTCACTTACGATGACTTTGAGCTTGTAGACTATGAGGCACATCCACATATTAAAGGTGTGGTGAGCGTATGATCTCGTTTGTTGTAGCGATGGATGAAAATCGCGCGATCGGTAAAGACAATGATCTACCGTGGTACTTGCCTAACGATCTCAAGCATTTTAAAAACGTAACGATGGGAAAGCCGATCGTGATGGGTCGTAAAACGTATGAATCTATCGGGAAGCCTTTGCCTGGTCGAGAGAATATCGTGGTAACAAGAGATGAGCAGTATCAAGCTGAGGGAACGACGGTCGTTCATTCTGTCCACGAAGTCATTCAAAAAGAAACAGAAGAACTATGTGTGATCGGGGGAACGGAGATCTTTAAGCTGTTCATGCCTGTTGCAGATCGCTTGTATGTCACAGAGATCCACCACACCTTTGATGCTGATACGTTTTTTCCAGAAATCAATCGTGAGGAATGGAAGGAAGTTTCCCGTAAACCAGGTGTTGTAGATGAAAAGAACAAATATCATCACGATTTTGTAGTCTACGAAAAAAATTAAAACCATAAAGTTTGAATGAGCCCCCCTCTTGTCTGCATACATATGTATATGTAGATAAAGGGGGGTTACCTTTTGCTTAAGCGCAGAAAAATGAAACTTCGAAAAGGGCCACTTCCATTCCGATTTGTACTATTGATCTCATTTATTCTGTTTACTTTTATAACGATTCAAGGGCTATGGCTTGTAAACAAAGGGATCGAACCAACACTTATGTTGATTGCTCAAAAGAAAACGGAAGAAATCGCCGCACTTGCAATAAGTGAAGCGATCGACAATGAAATTTTAGGGCCTTCGGAAATGAATGACATCATCGAATATAAGACCGATACAGAAGGAAATGTAGTCTTTGCTGGAATCAATCAGAGTGTAGTCAACCAGGTTGCCAACCAGTCACAAAAAGTCGTTCAAAAATACCTGAAGGAAATAGAAGAAGGAAAAGCACACGAAGTAATAACCAATGATGAGTTAGGAATAACAGCCTATAAGAACGAACCGGGTGTTATTATGGAAATACCTCTTGGGCAAGCAACAAGAAACTCTCTCCTAGCTAACTTAGGGCCGAAAATTCCTATCAAATTTATGTTGATTGGTGAAGCGAACACAGATATCGAAGAGAAAATAGAGAATTCAGGGATCAACAATACGTGGATCAATATTGATATTGTAGTCACAGTGAAAACGAGGATCGTTATTCCTTTTGCGACAGAAACGACTGTTGTAAAAAGACCAATAAAGATAACAGCACAGTTTATTAAAGGGGAAGTCCCTGTCTATTATAATCAATCTGGAGATCCTATTCAGCCGACTGTGCCGATTACACCAGACTTAAAAGAAAAGGAATCTCATGATGAATTGGAGCCTTCTGAAGATAGTCCATCAGAAGACACAAGTGGGGAAGAAGCAGCAGAATAAATATATTTCCTTCATTTAACAAATCCTGTTTAGGTTGACCATTCGTCCTGGTTTGTTATAATTGAAATTGAATTTAAAATTTTATATGTCTTTAAGCCTATCACCGATGGGGTAGAGGAGCGGATTTTATAAGTACTTTTTCAGAGAGTGACGTCTGTGAAGAAAAAGGAAAGGAACTTCCGCCGAAGCAAAAGTAAACCGTCTGTTCACTTTTGCTGGGTTTACACTAAACAAGTGTAAAACTGTCACTGCTTGGGAATTAAAAGCAGTGGAGGACTACTGATCGATGAGGAAAACCATAAATTACTTAAGTGATTGATAGCAGGTTATTTCCTTGTCTATTGATCGCTTTTTATTTTGTCCTTTTTTCCTCAACGTCCTGTAAGAACTCCTCAATATCGATGGCTAAATAAAAGAAGGAGGAACATCATGGAAATTGAGAATTCGATTTATTCGTTAATACCACCCGTATTGGCAATCTTGATGGTTGTTCTAACGCGAAGAGTGTTAGTCTCATTAGGAGCTGGGATCCTAGCGGGAGCCCTATTGCTTCACGATTTTAGTATTGTAGCTACACTGAAAGAAATTGGTACTATTGTGAAAGGGCATTTTATTTCAGACGGTGCATTAAATGAGTGGAATGTTTATATTCTTCTGTTCTTATTAATCTTAGGAATGATGACGAGCATTATCTCTTTAGCAGGTGGAAGCCGAGCTTTTGGAGAGTGGGCCATTTCTAGAGTGAAAACGAGAAGAGGTGCACAGCTTTTAACGGTTGTGTTTGGACTCGTCATTTTTATTGATGACTATTTTAATTCGTTGGCTGTCGGAAATGTAAGTAGACCTATTACTGACCGACACCGCATCTCGCGTGCGAAACTGGCATATTACCTTGATTCAACTGCAGCGCCAGTGTGTGTAATCTCACCTGTTTCAAGTTGGGGAGCGTACATTATCGGTATTATCGGAACGATCTTTGCTACACATGAGATCACAAATATGTCTGCGTTTAGTGCTTTTATTCAAATGATTCCAATGAATTTTTATGCAGTGTTTGCGTTAATCCTAGTATTTGCTGTAGCGTATTTTCAACTTGATTTTGGACCGATGAAAAAACATGAGGAAACAGCTCTTGCTACAGGAGAAGTGATTGCAGCTGATAAAAAAGCTGCAATTGGAGAAGGTATTAAGCTCGAAGAAAGTGACAAAGGAAAAGTAGGAGACCTTGTTTGGCCAATCGTAATCTTGATTATTTCAACGGTTGGATTCATGATCTATACAGGTATTCAAAATGTGAAGGGGCTAGAAGAACCAACGGCCATCACACTTTTATCTATTTTTGAGAATACCGATGTACCAAAATCATTAGTATATGGTGGTCTGCTTGGTTTAGCTTCTGCTATATTGTTCTTCCTTCCAAAGAAGATGGGTGCTGCATCATTAGGAAAAGGACTGGGACGCGGTATTCAGTCTATGATCGGTGCTGTTACGATCTTGCTTTTTGCATGGACGATCATCTCTATCATCGATAGCTTAGGAACAGGGACGTATCTAGCAGGGTTAGTTGATCAGCATATGAATTTAGCTTATCTGCCGTTTGTTCTTTTTGTACTGTCAGGGCTAATGGCTTTTGCGACAGGAACTTCATGGGGTACATTTGGAGTAATGCTACCGATCGCAGCAGAAATTTCAGCTTCTACAAATATTGAGTTAATGCTTCCTGTTCTTGCTGCAGTACTAGCGGGATCTGTTTTTGGTGACCATTGTTCCCCAATATCAGATACTACAATCCTTTCTTCAACAGGAGCGGGAAGTCATCACATTGATCACGTCATGACCCAGCTTCCTTATAGCCTAGTGGCTGCTGGAGTGTCTGCCGTTGGTTATCTTGCCCTTGGGTTCACAGAAAGTGTTTGGGTCGGCCTCTTCGCATCTGCTGTAATATTTATCTTAGCGCTCTTCATAATTAAAAAAGTATCTAGTAAAAATAGCATTAGTGATCAATCTTTAAAGGCTTAATTTTTGAAAGTGTCTGGTAGTTAACCAGGCACTTTTTCTTATATTTATACGACTTTTTCCCCCTTATTCCGACAAAATAACTAAAAACATTTTGACAGGTTTTCATGTTATGTAATATACTGAACACAGAATTATCAGAAAAAAGTAACAATTGTAAACTTTTCGACTTCATAAAAAGGGGGATACAACAATGGAAAATAGGCAGCAATGGGGAAGCCGCTATGGGTTTATATTAGCAGCGGTCGGCTCAGCAATCGGCCTAGGCAATATCTGGAGATTTCCAGCGGTTGCTTATGAGAACGGTGGAGGAGCATTCTTCATCCCATATCTTATAGCACTTTTAACGGCAGGGATTCCCTTACTAATCCTAGAATTTACGCTAGGTCATAAGTACCGTGGATCTGCTCCACTTTCTTATTTCCGACTTCACAAAAAAGCGGAGTGGCTAGGATGGTGGCAAGTATTTGTAGCATTTGTTATTTCTACTTATTACGCGGTTATCATCGCTTGGGCGATTAAGTATTCTATTTACTCATTAAACTTAACTTGGGGAGACAAGCCTTCTGACTTCTTCTACGGTGAAGTCCTTCAATTAAGCAAGACGCCTGGTGACTTGGGTGGTATCGTACCAGGTATTCTGATCGCACTTCTAATCGTGTGGGTCGTTACACTTCTTGTTCTTTATAAAGGTGTATCGAAAGGAATCGAGCGTTTTAACAAAATTTTTATTCCAGCTTTAGTTATTATGTTTACGTTAATTGTTATTCGTGCCGTAACGCTCGATGGTGCTGCTCAAGGTTTGAACACATTCTTCACACCTGATTGGAGCATGATGAATAATGGTAAGGTGTGGGTAGCAGCTTACGGTCAGATTTTCTTCTCATTATCGATCGCATTTGCAATCATGGTAACGTACTCAAGCTATCTGCCTAAGAAATCAGATATTAACAATAATGCATTTATTACAGGTTTCGCAAACTCAGGATTCGAACTACTTGCAGGTATTGGTGTATTTGCCGCTTTAGGATTCATGGCGATGCAACAAGGTCTGCCGGTTGATGAAGTTGTAAAAGGCGGAATCGGACTAGCCTTTGAAGTATTCCCAGCAATTATTAATGAGTTCCCAGGCGGAAATGCCTTCTTTGGAACAATCTTCTTCTTAACCCTTGTATTCGCTGGTATGACATCGTTGATCTCGATCGTTGAAACGTATGTGTCTGCATTACAAGATAAGTTTGGCATTTCTAGAACAAAAGCTGTATTGATGGGTGGAGGAGTAGCATCTGTTATCTCATTACTTTTCGCTACAAAAGGCGGACTGTACATGCTTGATATCGTGGATTACTTCATCAACAACTTCGGTATCACTTTAGCAGGTCTTGTAGAAGTAGTCATTGTTGCTTGGTTCGTCAGACAATTGGCTGGACTTCAAAACCATGCGAACGCTATCTCTGACTTACGAACAGGTTTATGGTGGAAGGTTTGTCTAGGGGTGATCACACCAATCCTTCTTGGTTACATGATGTTTGATAACATTAAACAAAACCTTGCAGAAAACTATGAAGGTTATCCTACAGAACTGATCCTTACGTATGGTGTAGCCGTGGCAGTTGGCGTAATCGTACTCGGCATCGTACTCGGTCTAGTGAAGTGGAAATCTGAAGTGGCAGTAGAGAAAAAGGAGGTCAGCTAATATGACAGGCAGTGCGATTACAATGATGGTGATTGGCATGGTTATCCTATGGGGCGGCCTCCTAGCGAGTATTGCAAACGTGGTTCGCGTTTCGAGAAAGAAATAAAGGGTGAAGCTGGTTCTTCAATTGAAGAATCAGCTTTTTTCTTATGATAGCGCTTGTAAACCAGAGCAAGGCTCGAGAATTACGAGCGCCATATAAAAAAGAAGCCCTCAAGCTTCTTTTTCAACTTTGCCACCATTTATCATTATCTTCGCCTGTTGCTAATGCGCTCCTGACGTTCCCATGCTTTTAAATAAGGGTATGGATCGAATGCCCATTCCGTATATCCGTTGTCACGGTACATACCAAAGTGCAAATGGGGAGGGAATTTTCCTGATGTTCCTGGAGGGCCGTAGCCTGAGCTGCCCACATAACCAAGCACAGTTCCGGGTTCGACGATAGATCCTTTTTCAATTGTTTTATTAAAGCTCCCTAAATGGGCGTAATAATGATACACATTATTGATATCACGGACACCGATTCTCCATCCGCCAAAACGGTTCCATCCTTTAATTTCAACAATTCCGTATGAAACGGCTTTTACCGGAACTCCATAATCTGCAAAGATATCTGTGCCTTCATGGATACGTAATCCACCAAAGCCGCGTCGGTCTCCCCAAGTGCTTCGGTAGCTATAGTTCGATCTTAATGGAACGATAAAGCTGTGTTTGTCTAGAGAAACGGTTCCATAGGTCTCATAGATCTTCGCGTTTTCCATAATAATATCCACGGCTTTATCACGCTGGTAATAGCTCCAAAGGCCGATTCTGAAATTTTCTATATCATGCCCATGCTTTTGAATGATCTCACTAAATGTATATAAAATGTCTTCATCGTTGTTTCGATCTGCAATTCCGTCGTTGTTACCGTCTTTTCCGATTCCACCAAACATGGAAATACGTTCAGGGTTCGTATCGTCCATAGTAGGGTTGATCGGTCCAGACCATTGTAAAGGAGAAAAGTAAATGCCGACTAATCCTTTTCTGGCAGGTAGATCTCTTCTCGCTTTTCTCACGCTTCTTTCATATTGGTCTACGCCTGCAAAGTAGTGCCATGGAATGAGAGTAACGGACTCCATTTTTTTATAGAGGCTAAGCCTTTCCACATCTTCTTTCGTATATCGCTCTGCGGCCGTGCTCCTGCTTTCCGGAAGAAAGGTTATTAGAAGGGCTGTCAGAGTGAGGAACAGGACTGAAAATTTCCTCATGCGTCCCAATCCACTCCTTTCTTATCATTTATCTATAGTTTGTTGAAGTTAAGAAAAAACATGAAGGAAAAATGTTGGAAAAAACTCATGTTTGGAATTTTACCCTGTCGTATGGTAGAGTATTGAGGGGACAATAATGTTTAAGTAGAAACTAAAATACGAACGTTCATTATACGAAAGACCAAGAAAATTTGGGGTGATGATGATGGCAAAGAAAGAAGAATATGTACGTAAACCCGAGTGGTTAAAAATAAAGCTAAACACGAATGAAAATTATAAAGAACTTAAAAAAATGATGCGTGAGAAAAAGCTACATACGGTATGTGAAGAAGCAAAATGTCCAAATATCCATGAATGTTGGGCTGTTCGAAAAACGGCTACTTTCATGATTCTTGGAGATATTTGTACACGTGCTTGCCGTTTTTGTGCCGTTAAAACAGGACTACCGACAGAACTTGATCTACAAGAGCCAGAACGCGTTGCAGAATCTGTCGAGCAAATGGGTTTAAAACACGTTGTAATCACAGCGGTTGCGCGTGATGACCTTAAAGATGGCGGTGCTCATGTATTCGCCGAAACCGTTCGTGCTGTACGTGCTCGTAATCCATTCTGTTCCATCGAAGTCCTTCCATCTGACATGTTAGGTGATTTTGATGCACTGAAAACATTGATGGATGCAAAACCAGATATTATGAACCACAATATTGAAACGGTGAGACGTCTTTCTCCGAGAGTTCGTGCACGTGCTACGTATGACAGAACCATGGAGTTCTTGCGTCGTGCAAAAGAAATGAATGCTAACATCCCAACAAAGTCCAGTCTAATGATCGGGTTAGGTGAGACGTGGGATGAAATTGTAGAAACGATGGATGACTTACGTGCAAATAACGTAGATATCATGACGATCGGTCAATATCTACAACCTACTAAGAAACATTTAAAAGTACAAAAATACTATACACCAGATGAGTTTAAAGAGCTGCGTGATATCGCGTTCTCTAAAGGATTCAAGCATTGTGAGTCTGGACCGCTTGTGCGTTCTTCTTACCATGCTGATGAGCAAGTAAACGCAGCTGCACAAAACAGCTAAAAAATAAGAGAACCAGAAGCAACGATCTGCTTCTGGTTTTTTATTTGCCTTCCATTTCACTACGCATATTGTTTGTTTCGCCGTTCATCTCACCGTTTTCATTTTCCCCATAGTTCCACTTTTTACCTTGAGGCGCTTTTTTCATTTGTTGGATTAACGTGTCCATGATGCCTTCGATCTGTTCCGTATCATTATTTAGTGATTGATATTGTTCGATCTTATCAATCATTCCTTTTTCGTCAGATACGTAGACGTGATAATATCTTGGAACGACAGAGAATCCAGTCATCTTTACTTGGTCAGCAGCTGCGTTTCGATCCTTGTTTGTTGTTTTGTAGCCGATCAGTACCTCTTCATCCGTAACTAATGTACCGACATCTTTAATATCCGGTAGTTGAAGGACCATATCAGAGATCATATCAGCAAGCTTTTGGCGATTTAAGTATGGAACCGCATTTCCTGTTTTTACTTTGTCCCCCGACATATGACGCATATATCCAAAGTCCCCATAGTTCATGTTGTTGCCAATTCGATTCTCATCTTTTACATTGGTTTTAGAAAATTTATATTCTTGTCCCATCTTTTTCTGATCACCGCCGCCGCATCCAGCGAGCATCAAGCCGATCAATAAGAACATTCCTAATTTTTTCACAGGTGTTTCACCTCCTTATTCTATAGAGTGCCTTAAATGGGAAGATCTTTACGAAGAAATTGTTGGCTGAAACGAGTACAAGCATGGTAAAATAAGTATCAGGAAACGAGGTGAAGCATTTTTGATTACAGTTGGTAATTATTCCTATGAAGTGATTGAAGATGTACGAGAAGCCTTTAATGAGGAACAATTTAAAGCGCGCTATAGTGAAATATTACATAAATACGATTATATTGTTGGTGATCTCGGTTACGAACAGCTTCGACTTCGTGGATTCTTTGAAGACAATCATGAAAAGGCTACGTTTGATACGAAGATCAGTACACTGCCGGAGTACATTTACGAATATTGTAATTTCGGTTGTCCGTATTTTGTAGTCAAAAAAGTAAACCCCTGAGAAAATTCAGGGGTTTTTCTTTGTCTTAGCGATGATCTTAAAATTGACGTAAAGGCTACTAAAAAGTCACCAAGGTTACTTTACGAGCCTCTAGAATCTTCATAAGGCTTTTCCGTATGATATTCTGGATCATCGTGTGTGGGATGAGCACCAGGATCTTGTCTTTCCAGACCTTCATGAAGGGTTTTGTTTTCATAGTTAAAGGCACTATAATAACGCTGTTCTTCTCTCCAAGGAGTCGATTTTCCTAAAGCTCTCTTGATTGGAGAGCCGTACGGACCTTCAGGTAAATCCTCAGGAAGTACGTAATTACGACCAGTCTCTACATTCGAAAAATCGGTATATTGTTCTTTTTCTTTTTCGAACAAAAAAACCATCCTCTCTTCGGTCATTTTAGGATAAGAAAAGTATCCTTATCTAAAGTGTCTCCAAGAAAGCATGATTCTTTTTTGGTACATTTTGATTACATCTTAAACAACTTCTGCTAAAAATTCACGAAGCTCCATCGCGTCTTCTTCGGTTAGATTAAACGCGTGTTCTAAATAGCCCTCTTCTTCTAGGTCATCTTGACCGATGATGGCATACGTACTGCCTAACATGTTCAGAACTAAAGCTTTTCCGTAATGTCTTGTTGTTTTGGTGATGGCAAGATCAAAGCGAGTGTTTCGTCCCATGAAGCTTACAAAGCGCGTTTCTGTTGTTTCTTTATCATCATATAAGAAAAATGTTTCCTCGTTCATTTTGTTCCTCCTTCGTACTAAGCAAAATTTAAATTTTGAGTCCATATGATTGCTCTTACTTTATGTTACACTTTACTTGAGAAACTTACAAAAGGTGATGACTATGTATTTTGTTGATCGAAAGAAAATCAATGAACATTTAGTGTATATGAATGAGTTAATCCATACGTTCAAGGAAGTAGCAGCCCCAGAAAATAAGCTTGAAACACTTGTGGTGGAAAGAATCGGACATATGTTGATCGAATCGATGATGGACGTAGGAAATATGATCATTGATGGATTTATCATGCGCGATCCAGGAAGCTTTGAAGATATCCTTGATATCCTGATTGATGAAAAGGTAATCCCAAATGATGAAGCACTATCACTAAAGGAAGTGGTAAACCTTCGTAAATCACTTGTTCAAGATTACACTTCGGCTGATATTAAAATCATATACGATACAATCGCTTCAAAAGAGAAAGAACTTTCAGCATTCCCAATACATGTAAAACGGTATCTAGAGGAAGAGTTGGGGCCAGTTTCTGCATTTTTACCTGAATAAGGATAAGTAGAGTTTTTATACATTTATATTTAAAAATGTACGTTTACCCTTATTTACGATAAAATGGTGACAAAGGATGGTGATGACCATGAAGAATCACACCTCAACCCGTGATGAAATCATCTATCTTTTAAAAAGGAATAAGAGGATGACTGTTACGGAAATGGCGAAATCCCTAGGAATAACCGAAATGGCGGTTCGTCGTCATCTCAACACATTAGAGCGCGACCATGTGATTGAAACGACTCTTGTGCGACAGGCTATGGGAAGACCAATTCATTTTTATCATCTTACAGCAAGCGGTGACGAACAATTTCCACGTAACTATTCAGGACTTACCGTAGATTTTTTAAAAGATATAGAAGAAGTGAGTGGCACAGAAACAATTAATGAATTGTTTAAGCGTCGTGAAAATCGTCTTCAGGATAGATACAAAGATCGAATGAACACACTCACAGAGTTTGAGCAAAAAGTAAATGAACTGTCGAACATACAAAATGAAGCGGGTTATATGGTGGACTGGGAAAGAGGCGAAGATCCAGGAACCTATGTATTAACAGAGTACAATTGCCCGATAGCTAAGGTAGCGAATGAATATCAGCAAGCCTGCTCTTGTGAACTTTCGCTGTTTAAGCGCATGCTTCAAACAGATGCCGTTGAGCGAAAGACGTGCATGGCAAAAGGCGGAGATTATTGCTGCTATGTGATAAAAGAAGAAAAGCAAACATCTGAAGTCTAAATCGCTTCAGGTGTGTTTTTTTTTGAAGTGGGTAAAATGAGAAGGTACATAAAAGGAGAGAGCATAATGAAGGCATATAAAGGATTCTTGATCGACTTGGATGGAACAATGTATCGAGGTACAGAACGAATTATTGAGGCCGTTGATTTTGTTAAAAAACTAAACGAAAAAAATCTTCCCTATTTGTTTGTGACCAATAATTCTTCTAAAACAAAAAAACAAGTGGCAGATGTGCTTGCAGGATTCGATATCCCAGCCTCATCAGAGCATGTGTATACGACGAGTATGGCAACAGCCAATTATATTTCTGAACAAAAGAAAAATGCGACTGTCTATTGTATCGGTGAAGATGGAATAAGAGAAGCGCTTCAAGAGCAAGGACTGCAACTTGTTGAAGAGAACCCTGACTATGTTGTGGTCGGGATCGATCGCTCGATCACATACGAAAAATTAGCAAAAGCATGCCTGGCAGTCCGTAACGGAGCAACTTTTATCTCTACAAATGGCGATATTGCACTTCCAACAGAAAGAGGACTTCTGCCAGGAAACGGCTCTCTAACTTCAGTCATTACGGTTTCTACGCAAACAGAACCGACGTTTATCGGTAAGCCTGAGTCCATCATCATGGAGATGGCGTTAGAGACACTCGGCACAAAAAAGGAAGAAACACTCATGATCGGGGACAACTATCAAACAGATATTTTAGCTGGTATTCGTGCCGGGGTAGATACTCTGCTTGTGCACACAGGAGTCACAACTAAGAAACACCTTGAAGAAATTGAAGTGCATCCAACGTATACCGTTAACGGATTGGATGAGTGGGAGATCAATTAAGCTAATTACGAAGTTGCTCTTAAAAGTGGTTGATTTCCGTTTCAGGATGCTCGCTTTCCGCGGGGCAGGCGGTGAGCCCCTTGCCGCTATGCGCCCTTAATGGTCTCACCTGACCGCTTGTCCCGCAGGAGTCTCGCACCTTGCACTCCAACCAACTTGCCAAGGAAGCCAAGTTAACTGAATGACTTACTAATAGTTAAGAACTGATGCAGCTTTTTGTTTCAGCGTACTTGCTTTTCCCGATGGAGACTATGTAGCAACAACCAGTTAACAAAAAATGAAAAAGGCTTAAGTCAAAGAGGATCCTCTTGTTCTTAAGCCTTATTTTTATTCTTCATTTGCTGCACGATGTGCCAATCTGCTCGATGCTGCAGCTGCAATAGCACCGACTATGTCATCTAAGAAGGTGTGAACCATACCTGTAGACTTATCATTAAGCTTTTCTAGAATACCCGGTTTTTGTTTATCAATGAATCCATAGTTGGTAAAGCCGATCGAGCCATATATATTTACGATTGAGAGTGCGATCACTTCATCGATCCCATAAAGACTTTCGTCGCGAGCCAATATTTCCTGAAGCGGCTGCTCAAGTTTTTTCTGTTCCGCTAATACATCAAGCGCTATGCCTGTAAGAATGGCATTCTGAACTTCACGTTTTGCGATGACTCTCTCAACGTTTTCTCTACATACATCCATTTTAAGATCAGGATGGTAGGGGACTTGGAGAAAATAAACAAGTTCAGCAATATCGTTTACCGTAACGCCCCGTTCGTTCAGCTGTTTGCGAGCAGTTTCTTCGACTTTTTCCACTTTTTTGTTTGGCATCCTTGTACTCCTTTTCTCTGTTAGTCTCCTTAGCTTTGTATAGTATATGTTTTCATAGTAAAGTTATGAATTTATAAAAAGTACTAACCACTTCGCCTATATGGGCATACAATGTTGTATCCAATCATGCGGTGGTGTGAAAAGATCGACCGCTGGAAAGCTGAAGGGGTGGGGGGATCGGCTTTGTTTGAAAGAGATATATTTCATCATTATCAACTAGTTTGTGAAGACAGAAGATCTGAATCAGGTTATCGGACCTTCTATTGCAAAGGAAATCAATACATCGTGATACCGCAGCAGCAGATGTCTTATGAGAAACTGCAAGAAATGATGTATATCAGTGATTATTTACAGCAGCGTGGAGAAGAGAACATTCCTGTTCTGCAGCCTACGATCACCAATATGCCTAGCGCTTATGTAGATGGTGAGTCTGTTATCATTTTTAAAGTTGAGCCTAAAAAAGGGGAAAATCGTAATATTGAAATGGGCTCTGAACTAGCAGAATTTCATAAGCGAGGAAAAGGGCTTGAACAGTATTATCCCGTTGAACAAATCGCATACGGACAATGGCCGTTATTATGGATCAATCGTGTGGATGAAATGCATAACCGATATGCAGAAATATCAGCCAGAAAGCAAAAGAACGATTTTGATCAATTATTTTTGACTACATTTCCTTATTATGAGGGAATGGCAGAAAATGCAATTCAATATATTACGGATTACCAACTAGAGAGAGGACCTAAAGGAATAGGTTCTGCTGCAATTTGTTACGATCGATTCAGTGAGCGGTCATGGATTCGGACGTCTAACAGTTTTGTGAAACTGCCTGTGGGCTGGGTGATCGATAGTCCGATGAGAGACCTTGCAGAATGCATCAGGGAGAAGATCTATCAGCCAGAATTCAGAAGTCACGAAGTATTGCAGTTGATCGACGAATATGAAAAAGTAAAGCCATTATCTAAAGGGGCTTGGAGGCTTCTATACGGCAGACTCCTCTTTCCTTCACAGTACTTTGATACGGTTGATGAACATTATAATAATGAGAGAGATATTGGAAAAGAACTGTATGTTCGCCGCTTTACTGACTTAATCTCGTATGAAAAGCAAAATGAATACTTCTTAAAAAGCTTTTACAGATCGATCGGTCTTCCGGTTCAAGAGTTAAATATTCCAATGGTCGATTGGCTCGTTCCCATGATCTAATGAAAGAGGTAGCTCAAAAAGTAAGATTTTTGAGTTATACCTCTTTTTTTGTTGTTTTCGTCTACAGTGTTGTCTTTGAAAGTAGTTGATTTCCGCTACAGGTTGCTCGCTTTCCATGGGGCGAACGGTGAGCCACTTGTCTAGTTGCAGTGAAAAGCCCCTCGAGGTCAAAAGTTGAATGGTCAAAAAGGCAAAGTGCGACTTCCAGGCCCATTCACCTTTTGCTTGTCGGGGCTGGACGAGCCACTTCCACATTTAGAACTGAACGCTCGTCCCATAGGAGTCGGCAACCTTGCGCTCCAATCAACTTGCAGAGGAAGTGAAAAAGAAAAGCAAAATTCTTTTTAGATATCTTGTACAAGAATATTACATACATAAGTACCATTTCTTTATTTTCTCACTTTCCCATGAGAAAATAGCAAGCAGGGAGTGAAAGCGTATGCAAAAACCTTATGTTTTTATTACACGAAAATTACCGAAAGAAACGGTTAGTCAACTAGAGCAAATTGCAGAGATCAATATGTGGCCACATGAAGAAAAGGCTGTACCACGCGAAGTGCTTTTAAAAGAAATCAAAAAAGCAGATGGATTGCTCACGATGCTATCAGACAAAATCGATAGCGAATTACTTGATGAAGCATCTTCAGTAAAAGTAATTGCCAATCTAGCAGTTGGCTATGACAACATCGATGTCGAAGCCGCAAAACAAAAAGGGATAACGGTTTGTAATACACCAGATGTATTAACAGATTCGACGGCGGATTTAGCATTTTCTCTAATTCTTGCAACAGCGCGCAGAATCGTTGAATCAGCAAATTATGTGAAAGAAGGAAAGTGGAACAGCTGGGGACCTCTATTGCTTGCTGGAGCAGATGTTCATCATAAAACAATCGGTATTGTTGGAATGGGAAGAATCGGTGAAGCCGTAGCAAGGCGAGCAAAAGGCTTTGATATGAAAATTTTATATCATAATCGAAATCGTAAGCCCGATGCAGAAATCTCACTCGGTGCAGAATACAAAGAACTTCATGAGCTTTTAAAGCAATCAGATTTTGTTGTCTCTCTTGCACCATTAACATCTGAGACAAAAGGAATGTTTAATAAAGAAGCGTTTCAGAGTATGAAGAATAGCTCGATATTCATTAATGCAGGCAGAGGTGCGACGGTTGATGAATCTGCGCTTATTGAAGCATTACGTAACCAGGAAATCGCGGGTGCAGGGCTTGATGTATTTCAGCAAGAGCCGATTGAAGTCGATCATCCTCTTCTGTCGATGAAACAAGTGGTAGCCCTACCTCACATCGGAAGTGCAAGTGTGGAAACAAGAATGAAGATGGCTGAACTTGCATGCAGAAACATAACCAATATATTGGATGGAAAAGGCGCAGAAACGCCTGTTACATAAGGAGGTACAAGATGTATCGTTCTTTAGAAGGTAAAACAGCCATTGTTACGGGAGCAAGCCGTTTAAACGGAATTGGCGCAGCCGTTTGTGTTGAGCTTGCAAAAAGGGGAGCTAATATTTTCTTTACGACTTGGGGTACATATGACACAACCATGCACACAGGTGACCATACAAATGACCCAGAACAGCTTGTGGAGAAACTAAAAAATTTCGGAGTAAAATCTTTGTATGAAGAAATTGACCTTAGTGCTGCAGAAGACATTCCGAAACTTCTAGAAAAAGTTGAAAGTGAATTAGGAGTAGCAAGCATACTTGTGAATAACGCCTGTATGTCACAAAATCACAGCTGGGAAGATACAACAAGTGAGATTTTAGATGCTCATTATGCAATCAACATTCGTGCAACAACTCTTTTAAGTATAGAGTTTGCCAAGCGTTTTACAGGGGACAGAGGAAGTATCGTTCATCTAACATCCGGCCAGTCGAAAGGTCCGATGCTCGGTGAGTTAGCATACGCGGCTACAAAAGGAGCCGTCGATGCGTTAACGATATCTTTAGCTGCTGAAATCGGACATAAAGGAATTACTGTTAATGCAGTGAACCCTGGTCCAACAGATACGGGCTGGATCAACCCGGATTTAGAAAAAATTCTTCTGCCTAAGTTTCCTGGAGGAAGGATTGGGAAACCAGAAGATGCGGCAAGGTTAGTTGCATTTTTAACAACACCAGAAGCAGAGTGGATAACCGGACAGATCATCCATTCAGAAGGTGGATTCTTAAGACAATAGAAACATTTTTGAGACTGACTTTAGTGGTATCTTCGAATACCCAAAAAGTCAGTTTTTTTATTAAAATTAAATTATTTATAAATATACTATTGAATTAATTTTTATACAGTCCTATAATGAACCATAACTTATTTAAGGAGTGATGGAATGAGAGCAGGAATTATTGGTGTAACCGGATATGGTGGGATGGAACTTTTCCGGCTGCTATCGGCACATACGGAGATTACCGAAGTTGTTCTCTATTCATCCTCTAAAGCGGGTAATGAGCTTTCAGAAGAAATTCAGCATCTGTCTCATGTTCATGATCAGAAGCTAAGATCACTGAAACAACTGCCATCCGATGGCTTAGATATCGTATTTTCCTCCGCACCGAGCGGCGTTTCATCAGAGTTTCTTCCTTCGCTACTCGATGGGAACTTGAAGATCATTGATCTAGCAGGGGATTTTCGTTTAAAAGATGCAGATACCTATCGAGCGTGGTACAAAAAAGAGCCTCCTCCACAATCACTCGTAAATGATGCGGTATACGGATTAACAGAATGGAAGAGAGAAGAGGTACAGAATGCGAAGCTGATCGCAAACCCAGGTTGTTATCCAACCGCAGCTCTCCTAGGTATTCTCCCGTTACTAAAAGAAAACGTGATCCATCCATCTTCACTCGTGATTGATGCAAAGAGCGGGATTTCTGGAGCGGGTGCAACGCCTGGTAAAGCAACGCATTTTGCACAAGTAAATGATAGCCTCGGCATCTACAAGGTCAATCAACATCAGCACATTCCAGAGATCGAGCAAACGATACAGTCATGTACGGATACCGAAACGAAAATAACATTCAATACACACCTTGTTCCAATGACAAGAGGCATCATGACTACGATGTATGCGGAACTCACAGATTCAGTTACCTCTTCATCTGTAAAAGAAATCTATGAATCTTATTACGACAGTGAATACTTCGTCAGAGTTCATAATGAAAAAGCAAATCTGTTTACAAAACAAGTGTACGGATCCAATTTTTGTGATGTTACGTTTGCCGTTGATGAGCGTACAAACCGTATCACGGTGATCTCTTGTATTGATAATTTATTAAAAGGAGCTGCAGGTCAGGCGGTTCAAAATATGAATGTGATGTGCGGAATGGAAGAAACGAAGGGATTAAAGTCTTCACCGATGTTCCCTTAACTAGAGGAGGCAGTATATGCAGGCAACAAAAGCAACGATTCAAAAGGTAACAGGTATCAACATCGCGACGCCAAAAGGATTTTATGCAAGCGGACTTCATTGTGGTGTGAAACATAAAAAGCTCGACTTAGGATTGTTGTATAGTATTACTCCGGCGAATGCGGCAGGTGTTTATACAACGAACCAAGTACAGGCAGCACCACTAAAAGTTACTCAGAATAGTATCTCTCAAGAAGGCAAGCTTCAAGCGATCATCGTGAACTCTGGAAATGCAAATGCGTGTACAGGAAAAAGGGGCTTGAATGATGCTCGGCACATGCAGATTCAGACGGCCGAAAAGCTGGGTATTCCTCCGCACTATGTTGGAGTTGCCTCAACTGGCGTAATCGGTGAACATCTGCCGATGGATAAGATATCAACGGGTATTGAAAACCTAGTATTAGATTCTGAGTTAAAAGGCTCGATTGATTTTGCTCAATCCATTTTAACGACAGATACTGTTTCCAAGAATACGGCTTACTCGTTGAAAATTAATAATAAGAATATAACGATTGCAGGTACGGCAAAAGGATCGGGGATGATACACCCCAATATGGCTACGATGCTGGGCTTTATCACGACAGATGCGGCTGTCCAACAAGATGATCTCCACGAGGCTTTGTCATTTGCTGTAGAACGTACGTTTAACTGTATTACTGTTGATGGTGATACATCGACGAACGACATGGTACTCATGCTTGCAAACGGAATGGGTGAGAATGAAGAGTTAAACAAAGACCACCCTGAGTGGGAACTATTCTTAGATGCACTCGTACTCGTTTGTGAAGATTTAGGCAAACTTATTGCAAAAGATGGGGAAGGTGCGAGCAAGCTGATCGAGGTTCAAGTTAGCGGAGCAGCATCCGATAAAGATGCGAGAATCATAGCTAAAACGGTAGTAGGTTCTCCCTTAGTGAAGACTGCTGTGTTTGGCTGCGATGCTAACTGGGGCAGAATTCTTGCTGCAGCTGGATATAGCGGAGTTTCGTTTAATCCGGACGCTGTAAAAATACAGATTGGTGAGCATGAAGTCGTAGTAGATGGAGAGCCAGTACTATTTTCAGAGGAAAAAATTCGTAACTATTTAAAAAGCCATGAAATTCATATCTCAGTCGAACTATCAGAAGGTTTTGGAAGTGGAAGAGCGTGGGGATGTGATCTCACGTATGATTATGTTCAGATTAATGCAAGTTATCGTACCTAAATGGAGGCGAGTGTTGTGTTTCATGTTGTGAAAATTGGAGGAAGTACGCTAGCTAACTTACAACCTGCTTTTTTTGAAGTTCTTAAAAATAGGATTCAACAAGGTGAAAAGATCGTCATCGTTCACGGAGGAGGGCCGGAAATCAATAAAAAGCTGTCAGAATCGGGGTTGCCGTTACAAATGAAGAATGGCATCCGAGTAACAAGCCCAGAATCACTTTCCTATGTAAAAACAGCGTTAAAGGACATTACCAACAAAAATCTTGTAGAGAGATTAAATAACGAAGGTATATCAGCTCAAGGACTTTCTGGAGAAGAGAATAGCTTACTCACTTGTGATTTTTTAGATAAAGAGAATTATGGTTGGGTTGGAAGTATACAGAAAGTAAATACAGAGATTATCCAAAACGTGTTAGATGCTGGCAAGGTCCCAGTCATTGCTTCTCTAGGTGTAACAGAGTCGGGTGAAACGGTTAATATTAACGCAGACACAGCGGCTGGAGAAACAGCAGCTTCTTTATCTGCTGAGTCGATCTGTTTTGTTACAGATACCCCTGGTGTTTCAGTGCTTGGAGAGTGGATGGAATGCTTAACGATCGCTGACATTTTTACCAGTATTGTCGAAGGACACATAAAGGGAGGCATGGTACCAAAGGTTGAAGCGGCTATAAAATGTCTCGATTTAAACATCAAGCAAGTACGAATCACCGATCAAACTTTGTCAGGAACAGAGTTGCTTAAGGAGGTATTGATCACATGAGTGCACTTTTTCCAACTTATAAAAGAAAGCAAATACAACTTAAAAAAGGAAACGGAAGTTATGTATATGACCAAGACAATAAAAAGTATCTAGATTTCACGAGCGGGATAGCTGTTACAAGTCTAGGACATTGTCATCCTGAAGTGGTTGCAACACTTCAAAAACAGAGCGATTGCATTTGGCATACTTCCAATCTATTTGAAATCCAACAGCAAGAGCAGCTCGCTCTGACACTTGTAAATCACACATATTTGGATTTAGCTTTCTTTTGCAATAGTGGTGCGGAAGCAAACGAAGCTGCAATCAAGCTGGCTAAGAAATTCACAAAGAAAAATAAGATCATTACGTTTAACGATTCATTTCACGGTCGAACGTTCGGTTCTATGTCGGCGACTGGTCAACAGAAGATAAAAGAAGGGTATGGACCCCTCGTGTCAACATTCATACACCTGCCATGGAACGATATTGAGCAACTGAAGAATCAAGCAGACAACGACACAGCTGCAATCATGATGGAAGTCATCCAAGGAGAAGGCGGTATCAAAATCGCTGACTTAGATTTTTATAAGGAAGTGCAAGAAATCTGTGAGAAGAACGATATCTTATTGGTCATTGATGAAGTCCAAACGGGTATCGGCAGAACGGGTAAAAGATATGCCTATGAACACTTCGGATTAGATCCAGATATCGTTACCCTTGCTAAAGGACTAGGAAATGGTTTTCCAATAGGGGCTATGCTAGGTAAAAGAAAACTAGCTGAAGCGTTTGGACCAGGAAGTCATGGAACGACGTTTGGAGGTAATCCTCTTGCTTGTGCAGTCAGCCAAAGTGTTTTGAATATCATCTTCAACGACGAATTCTTAAATGAGGTTGATCGTAAGGGAAAAAACTTTAAAGAGCAATTAGAGAAGCACTTAATAAAATTTTCATCTGTAAAAGAAATAAGAGGAGAAGGATTATTGATAGGAATTGAGTGTGAGAACGCCGGAGAACTCATAATAAACATAGAGAAACAGGGCTTATTAACCGTTCCTGCAGGCGAGCACGTTATTCGATTATTACCTCCGTTAAACGTTACGGATGAAGAGTTATCGATCGCTCTAAACACGATTCAAAGAGCATTTAACAACAAGTATGAAACAGTGACCTAAATGAAAGGTGCTATTTTTTTACACATAAATGAATAAAAATACAAATAAATATAAGTTTTATACAAGGAGAGGAACATGTTATGAAAGGCTGTATAACACTATCTAACGGTAATACATTCGATGGTGACTGGATTAGTGATAATCATTATGGTTCAGGTGAAATTGTATTTTATACAGGGATGACTGGATACGAACAAGTTTTGACTGATCCTTCCTATCAAGGACAGATCGTCGTGTTTTCTTATCCTTTCATCGGAAATTATGGATTTGATCCTAAGAGTATGGAATCCGCAAAAATCCAAGTAGCGGGAGTAGTTATGGCAGATTGCTTTGGATTTGCTGCAAAAGGAGGCCGCAAATCGATCGTGGACTTGTTAAATGCATATCAAATCCCTGCACTAAAGAATGTAGATACGAGATCTCTTATTCAACAAATTCGCATAAAAGGATCTTTGCCTGCTGTTATGCATGTACCAAGTATCTCTCCTGATTCTTTTAGTCTAGAAGAATATTGGCCAGCGACATCAATGGAAAAGACAGGTTCAGGAGATACACATATAGTATTGATCGACTTCGGATATAAAAAGTCGATTGCTGAAGCTCTTGTTAACGAAGGGTGTAGCGTAACAATTGTTCCTTTTGATCAAGAGTTAAACGATATCGAAAAATTGAATCCTGATGGCTTAGTTTTTTCAAACGGTTCTGGTGACCCTATGAGGTTCTCTAACTATTTTCATCGTTATAAAAATCTGGCCATGCGCTATCCCACATTAGGCATCTGTCTTGGTCATCAGATCCTGGCTTTATCATTCGGTGGTGAGACACAGAAGCTGAAATTTGGTCACCGTGGTGCGAATCAGCCGGTTATGAACTTGAAGACGGGTAAAGTATCAATGAGTTCTCAAAATCATAGCTATGTCGTTCAAAAAGAAAGTTTAGCAGAAACAGGCTTTAACATCTGGTTTGAAAATGTGAACGATGGAAGTGTTGAGGGATTGTGGCATCGTTCATTTAACGTTGCGAGTGTTCAATTCCACCCAGAAGCAGCACCGGGTCCGAACGAACATAAAGAAATCTTTCAAAATTTTATAAACAGTGTACAACATACAGAGAAGGTGAGAAGTTATGCCTAAACAACAAGACATCAAGAAAGTGCTCGTGATCGGATCAGGACCGATCGTAATCGGGCAGGCCGCAGAATTTGACTATTCCGGAACACAAGCATGTAAAGCATTAAAAGAAGAAGGGATCGAAGTGGTCCTGATCAACAACAATCCTGCTACGATCATGACGGACAACACGTTTGCAGACGTTATATACTTTGAGCCCTTAACAGTAGAATATGCCGAACAGATTATTCTGAAGGAAAAACCTGATGGACTTCTAGCGACAGTTGGTGGCCAAACAGGACTTAACTTAGCAATGGAGCTTCATGAAAATGGGATATTAGCGAAATATGGAGTTCGACTTCTAGGTACAGACATTGACTCTATACAAAAAGCAGAAGACCGTGAGCTTTTTCGGTCATTGATGAAGTATCTAGGAGAACCTGTACCAGAAAGTGAGATTGTTACGTCAATAGATGAAGCGATCCATTTTGCTGAAGAAACAGGTTATCCCGTGATTGTTAGACCTGCATATACGCTTGGAGGATTTGGTGGCGGGATTGCTTCAACGAAAGAAAAGCTGATCGCTTTGGTCAAACAAGGTCTATCTGCAAGTCCGATCAATCAATGCTTAATTGAAAAAAGTATTGCAGGCTACAAAGAGGTTGAATACGAAGTGATGCGTGACAAGAATGGAACATGTATCACGGTTTGCAACATGGAAAATGTTGATCCCGTTGGTGTTCATACAGGTGATTCTGTAGTAGTAGCTCCTAGCCAGACGCTAACAGATGATGAGTATCAGTCATTAAGAAAAGCATCATTGACCATTATTTCTGCGCTTGAAATCGTAGGAGGATGTAATATACAGTTCGCGCTTCATCCAGATAACTCACAGTATTATTTGATCGAAGTGAATCCGCGTGTGAGCAGGTCATCTGCTTTAGCATCAAAAGCAACCGGATACCCGATCGCAAAGATTGCTGCCAAACTTGCACTAGGGTATAACCTGCATGAATTGAAGAATCCAGTAACCGGAACGACCTTTGCGAGTTTTGAACCGGCGTTAGATTATGTAGCTGTAAAAATGCCAAGATGGCCGTTCGATAAGTTTCCTCATGCAGACCGAAACCTCGGAACACAGATGAAAGCGACAGGCGAAGTGATGGCGTTAGAGAGAAACATGGCTTCTGCCTTTCAAAAGGCGATTCGTTCACTCGAGCTGAAAACGAATGGCATGTATTTGAAAGAACTATTTGCACTAGATGAGGATACACTTCTTGATCTAGTCGTATCAGCAGATGATCGCCGCTTTTTCGTTGTGATGGAACTGTTGCGAAGAGAAGTTTCTTCAGACAAAATTCATGAATTGACTAAAATTACACCGTATTTTTTATCGGTATTTCAAGAGATGGTCTCTATGGACAATATGCTGCAAAAAACGGGATTAGAAAAAGTAGATAAACAACAACTGCAACTAGCAAAAAAATATGGTTTTTCAGATCGATACTTATCGAATATCTGGTCTGTTTCAGAAATAGAGGTACGCAACAAGAGAATAGAGTGGGGGATCACGCCGACATATAAGATGGTGGATACGTGTGCAGCAGAGTTTGAAGCAAAAACGACTTATTTTTATTCCAGCTGGAGCGGGAAGAGCGATAGAATCCCTGACACTAAGAAGAAGGTTGCCGTTATCGGGTCAGGTCCTATACGAATCGGGCAAGGTGTTGAATTTGATTATTGTTGCGTGCACAGTGCGATCACTCTTCATGCATGTGGATATGAAGCGATTTTAATCAACAATAACCCTGAGACAGTAAGCACGGATTATGAAGTATCTGACTCTCTATATTTTGAGCCTCTAACCTTTGAAGACATCAATCATGTTTTGGAGTTCGAAGGAATATCAGATGTCATTCTTCAATTTGGAGGCCAGACATCAATCAATTTGGCTAAAGAGTTAGAAGCGGCAGGATATTCTGTTCTTGGAAGTCCAGCAGATACCGTGGACCAAATGGAAGACAGAGAGCGTTTTTATCATTTTTTAGATGCATTAAATATTCCTAAAGTTCCTGGATTCTCGGCATTAAGTGAAAAAGAAGTCAAAGAATATGCAGGCAAACTAGGGTTTCCAATTCTTCTGCGTCCATCATACGTGATTGGTGGAAGCGGGATGAAGGTTCTTTATTCTGAAAGCGAACTAACAAGTTATCTGAACCATGAACAAGTGAATTATCCCGTTTTGATCGATACATTCTTAGAAGGAACAGAAGCGGAGGTAGATGTTTTAAGTGATGGTACAGAACTATTCATTCCAGGTATTTTCGAACATCTAGAAGGAACCGGGGTTCATTCAGGAGATAGTTTGACTGTTACACCACCGCAATCTTTATCTAACCATGTGATCGATCAAATAAAGTCGTACTCTAAAAAGATAGCACTAAACTTATCATATAAAGGATTATTTAATGTTCAATTTGCCATACAGAATGAGTGTGTTTATGTCATTGAAGTGAATCCAAGAGCATCTCGAACAGCACCGATCATGAGCAAAATCACGAATGTAAACCTTGTCCAGAAAGCAACACAATTGCTTCTAGGTCACTCATTACATTCACTGAACCTTGAACAAGAGCATAACGGACAACCAGAGATTACAGTAAAAGCACCTGTTTTCTCAACCATTAAACTGCCTGGTGTTTCCCCGGTGTTAAATCCGATGATGCTCTCAACCGGAGAAGTGATTGGAACGGATGCAGATTTTAATGGAGCTCTAGTGAAAGCTTTGAAAGGCTCAAGCCTTCAATTAGCAGATCTCTGGAATGATCATGGAAGTATTTTTGTGGAAGGAATCATCAATGAAGCTGCTTCAAAAGCCTGGGAGGAATGTGGGTATACCGTCCTTACAGCAAATGATCTGACATTTGATGAGTGGTTAAAAACGGATAACAAAGTCATTTATATAAACTTTTCGAATGATAGCGAAAGCCAGAATGCTAAACGTGCCGTACTAGAAAGAGTCCATGTACTAACAAGGAAAGAAACAACTAACGCTTATTTAAATGCGATACGCACCACGAATAAAATGAGAAAGGAAGTGCTGAACTGATGTCAATCGTACACCCTTTTCGCCAAACGCGAACTCAGAAAGATTTTCTAACACTTATGGATTATTCTACATCTGAGATCATCGACTTATTGAACCTTGCGAAAGACTTAAAAAAACAAGGTCCATCTGCACCACCCTTACTAAAAGGAAAGATCTTAGGAATGATTTTCGAGAAATCATCGACACGTACTCGCGTTTCGTTCGAGGCTGCTATGCTGCAACTCGGTGGTCATGCGATTCATCTATCGACTCGTGATATTCAGATGGGTAGAGGAGAATCGATCTCAGATACAGCGAAAGTATTGTCCGGATACCTAGATGCTCTAATGATTCGTACGTTTCATCAATCCACAGTTGAAGAGCTTGCGCATAGTGGATCTATTCCTGTAATTAACGGACTTACGGATGATTTTCATCCGTGTCAAATACTAGCGGATCTTCTTACGATTTTAGAATATAAAGGATCATTCAAAGGGAAAAAGCTGGCTTATATTGGTGACGGAAACAATGTAGCGCACTCTTTAATGATTGGAGCTGCAAAAGTGGGGATGGATTGCACCATTATTTCACCTGAAAACTACGAACCGAAAGAAGAAATCGTTTCTTATGCAAAGGAAGTTGCGAAACAAAACGGCTCTGTTATCGAGGTAACTCATGAACCAGTTGCTGGTGTTAAAAATAGTGATGTTATTTACACGGATGTCTGGGCGAGTATGGGTCAAGAAGCGGAAGCGGAGGAACGTCTCGAACATTTTAAGGGTTATCAAGTGAACCGAGAGCTTGTGTCCTATGCAAAGAGTGATTTTATTTTCATGCATTGTTTGCCTGCGCATCGAGAGGAAGAGGTGACCGCGGAGATTATTGATGGTCCTCATTCTGTTGTTTTTTACGAGGCAGAGAACCGTCTTCACGCACAAAAAGCACTGCTTGTTCGTTTGATGAGTTAAGTATAATCGAGTGAAGATTAGTGAGTGGTTGATTTCCGTTTCAGGTGCTCCTTTTCCGGGGGGGGGCGTGCGGTGAGCCACCTAGCGCTCTGCGCTGTTAGGTGGCTCACCTGTCCCGCTGATCCCCCAGGAGTCTCGTCCTTACACTCCAATCAACTTGTCAATGAAGCTTCTTAAAGAACTCTTAATAGCGTTCAAATAATTTGTGCGAGTATGCTAAATTACTACCTTCTATTGCAACTAAGTTTTTAAAAAACAAGAAAAAAAGAAGCCGCTCTTTAAAAGAGCGGCTTCTTGCGTTTTATTAAAATACTTGTTCTAATTCAACAACACCAGGAACTTCTTCAAGAAGTGCACGTTCGATACCTGCTTTTAGTGTGATTGTTGAACTTGGGCAGCTACCACATGCTCCCATTAGGCGTACTTTTACTACACCTTCTTCAATATCCACTAATTCCACGTCTCCTCCATCACGAAGAAGGAACGGGCGTAATTTATCAAGAACTTCTTCAACTTGTTCACGCATCTCTAAGTTTTGAGTTTCAGCCATAATAATCAAGGCTCCTTTCTTAAAAAGAACTTACTCTTAGTATACGGGATATGGAATAAAAAATCCATGAGCAAGCATCATGATATTTGCTCCTTTTTCTTTATTGAAAAATAAGGTATGATGAAAGCAAATAAGCGCATACATTGAGGTGATTCTTCATGAGTAACTCATTTAGTATTAAAGTATATGGAGCTGAACAAAAATGTGCCAGCTGTGTTCATCTTCCTTCAGCAAAAGAAACGGCTGAATGGCTAGAAGCAGCAATCTCAAGAAAGTTTCCGAACTTATTGTTTAATGTTCTTTATATAGACATGGAAAATACGGAAAATGAGATCGATCAGGCATTTTCAGAAAGAATTGTAGAAGAAGACCTTTTTTATCCTGTCGTTGTGATAGATGGAGAAGTAGTAGCAGAAGGTAATCCGAATTTAAAAACGATCTACGCAATTATAGAACAGAACGGTTATGGCGCTGTAAGTTAAGCGCCTATTTTTTTTATTTTGGGTTTGTACACACGCCTTGTTTTCTCTTAAGAATAAGATGTATAGAGAAAAAAGGAGGCAAATTGTATTGTTGAACCCTTTAAAAGGTAAAAGTCATAAAGATGAATCATCCTCATATGCAGGACATCATCACCATCATTATCATGATCTTTGTCTCGAGTACATGGGACAGAAGGTTACGATCGAATTGAATGATGGAAATGTATATCACGGTCAATTGCATAGCTATGATCAGGATAACATGTATATGATCATGCCAGGTGAGAACGCTGACCGTAATAGCCGTATCATTTTTGTCGGGCCGTTTTTTCCAGGCTTCGGAGTTTTTGGTTTTCCTTTTTACCGAATTCGTCGTTTTCGTCCTTATTATTGGTAAAAATAGAGAAAAGACCCATGCTGCTGCATGGGTCTTTTTCTTATACTTGATATTTATACAACCATAGAATTCCTGATTTTAATAAGCGTGGCACTCTACCAATAAGAGCAGTGCTACCCATCGTACCAAATCCGCTCTTCTTACCAAGAGAACCCATAACACCTTTTAGTTTAATCTCGTTCATTTCAGGAAGAGGCTGTTCGTTCCAACGAGCTAAAAGGACTTGTGAGATCTGTTCTGCTTGCTCCTCTGCTAATTGTGCACTTGGTGCATAAGGAAGGCTCGCGCAATCTCCAACAACGTATACATGCTCTTCGGTTGGAAGGTGATGATGTTCAGTTAGAACAACACGTCCTTGACTGTCTTTTTCAACATCTAAATCACGAACGATTCGACTCGGCTGTATACCTGCCGTCCAAACGATAGCATCACACTCTACCTTTTCGTCATGATTATAAAGAGCGCCTTCTTCAACCTTTGTTACATTTGAATTATTGATTACTTCAACACCGTGTTCAACGAACCAGTTTTGTACATAGTTGCTCAATCGCTTCTTATAAGCGGAAAGAATCATATCACCACGGTCAAAGAGTTTAATTGTAAGATCCGGACGGCTCTCACGAAGTTCAGATGCCAACTCAACTCCTGAAAGACCGGCACCAACTACTGCAACAACCGCATTAGCATGCAAGTTGTTTAGAATTTGATACGTTTGACGAGACTTATCAATGGTCTGAATGCTGAGCGTAAATTGGTCAGCACCAGGGACATTATGATATTTGTCTTCGCAACCTAGGCCGATAACCAAATCATCATATGAAACTGCATCTTGGTCTTTTAATAGAACTTTCTTTTCTTTTACATCAATTGAAGTAACTTCGCCATATTTAATATTTAGACGTGGGTGATCTGGAAAAGTTACACGAACATGATGATCCGATATGGTACCTGCAGCAAGTGCATAGTATTCAGTTTTTAAACAATGATAAGGTACACGATCAATAAGCGTAAGCTGAATGTTTTCAGGGAGGTCTGAGGAATTAAGAAGTCTCTTTAGCACACGCATATTTCCATATCCTCCGCCAAGTAAAACGAGGTGTTTCATTTGTCATTTCCCCTTTTCTTTCAAGACAATTCTTATCTGTTTTTAAAAATGCATATATAAGTAAATAACCTTAACTCGAAATAAGTAAACGATTACACGTTTTTGACATGTTTAAGTATAGCACTTTGCAACAATTTCACAACTCTTTTATAGAAAAAACACAGGAAGAATGAGTGTTTACATTGACTACAACTATAGAAACCGTTAGGATGGATTCATCAAGAGGTGAAGACGGAAATGAGACCGATTATAGAGTTTTGTGTAAGTAATTTAGCGAGTGGTGCACAAAAAGCGCTCGAAGAACTCGAGAAAGACTATGATCTAGACGTTATCGAGTATGGGTGTCTAGGGTATTGTGGACACTGTGCAAAGTCGATGTTTGCTCTCGTAAATGGAGATATCGTTCACGGAGAAACATCAGATGAACTTGTGAAAAATATTTACAATCATATAGAAGAAAACGGAATGTTTTAAAAAGCAGCTATTCTAAAAATGGGATAGCTGCTTTTTCTATGGATAAGGGAGTTATGATTGGGAAAAATATCTAGCATATAATTTTTTGAAAAACGATTGCATTTTTGTCGAAATTTGTTACATTAGAAAAGGGTCAGTCATTGGATGTCTGACAACTAACGTGCTAATAGTAAGCGTTTTCTTCCAAATTACAAAAGGGGTGTACGAATATGCAAATTTTATGGGGATTAGGTGGTATGCTCGTTCTTCTTGTAATCGCATTCTTACTTTCTCAAAATAAGAAAGCGATTAACTGGAGAACGGTAATCGGTGCACTAGCAATTCAAATTGCTTTTGCGTTGATCGTTCTTAAATGGGATGCTGGAAAACAAGCATTGCAAAGCGTCTCACAAAAAGTTTCAAACGTTGTTGCTTATGCGAACGAAGGAATTACTTTCTTGTTTGGAAGTATGATTCCAGCAGAAGGAAAAGGATTTATCTTTGCGTTTCAAGTTTTAACCGTTATCATTTTCTTCTCTTCTCTAATCTCAGTTCTTTATTACCTAGGCATCATGCAATGGGTTGTAAGAATTTTAGGGGGAGCATTATCTAAGTTATTAAAAACAAGTAAAGCAGAATCAATGAGTGCTACTGCAAATATTTTCTTAGGTCAGACAGAAGCACCTCTAGTTATTCGTCCATATATGAACCGTCTTACTCAATCTGAACTTTTTGCTGTAATGGTAGGTGGACTAGCATCAGTAGCAGGTTCTGTATTGATTGGTTATTACCTATTAGGAGTACCGTTAGAATACTTAATCGCGGCAAGCTTTATGTGTGCTCCTGCAGGACTTGCGATCGCTAAGATCATTGTTCCTGAAACAGAAGAGCCTGAAACAATGGGTGAGATCAAATTAGAACGTGATAAAGATACAGTAAACGTAATTGACGCTGCAGCAAAAGGTGCAGGAGATGGACTTCAAATCGCACTTAACGTTGGGGCAATGTTACTTGCATTCATCGCTCTTATCGCTTTAGTTAACGGTATCCTTGGCGGAATCGGTGGCTGGTTCGGTTATGAGATCACACTTCAACAAATTCTAGGTTATATTTTCGCTCCAATCGCATTTGTTATTGGTGTACCGTGGGAAGAAGCAGTTAAAGCCGGTACGTTCATCGGTCAAAAAATCGTATTGAACGAGTTCGTTGCTTATTCTTCATTCGCACCTCAAATTCCAGACTTAATGCCGAAAACAGTAGCGGTTGTAAGTTTCGCACTTTGTGGTTTCGCGAACCTTTCTTCAATCGCGATCCTTTTAGGTGGTCTTGGAGCAATGGCACCTACTCGTCGTCCTGACATCGCAAGACTTGGAATGCGCGCTGTAATCGCAGCTACAATCGCAAACTTACTAAGCGGTGCAATCGCAGGTATGTTTATTCTATAAGAATGGTTTCATTTTAAGATGTTCAAGCTAATGCTTGAGCATCTTTTTTTGTTAGAGAGGATTTTAGCAGATAGCGTGCGGTGCAATTCTCTGTCACACTTGGGACATAGTCCCCTGAATAATACCAGCTAGGGTATCATCATCTATAATTAAGTCTAAGCAAACAAAATTGGGTCGAAATAAGACTTAATTAAGTCGAAACGACGTTCAATTAAGTCTAAATTCTAAAATAAAGGCGGTTCGCTAAATTTCGACAAGCAATCTAACCGCCAGTCCAGCTTAATACCCCTATCATGAACAATAAAAAAACCGCAGTGGGAATCATCCCCCCTGCGGTTTTATCTTCTATATTTAGGCCTGTTGAGCGATCTGTTTCATCACCCATGGCTGCATTCGGTTGTATAATGCTACGAATAACAGTGTAATTATTGTACCTTTTATCAAGTTAAACGGCGTTATACCTTTTAATATAAGATCAAGCATCATCTGGCTAGACATCGGATCAGCACCAAGGAACCACGTATAGGCTGGTAAGATGATTAGGTAGTTGAGCAGACCCATCATAAATGTCATCAAAACCGTTCCTAAGATCAAGCCCGCTGAAAGACGTTTAACAGAATTCTTTTTGCGGAATAAGTAGGATACTGGAAGAATGAATAGAATACCGGCCACAAAGTTTGCTAATTGACCAACTGGTACTCCGGTAAAGCTTCCTACTATCCCGTAGTGTAGAACATTTTTTATGGCTTCCACCATCACTCCTGCCGCTGGTCCGAAAATGATTGCAGCTAGAAGTGCAGGCACCTCACTAAAATCAATCTTTAAAAATGGAGGTAACCCTGGGAACGGAAAGTCGAGCATCATCAGTACATAAGCAATCGTACTGAGCATCGATACCGCTACCATTTGTTTGATCTTTCCCTTTTGCATTGAAATCTCTCCTCTTTTGTGTTGCGCCATCTCATGATTTCGAATGCAGCACAGCCTGCTTCACACAAAAAATCCTTAGTCAGTTAATGAGACTAAGGGAGTTTGTAAGTATGATAAACAGCATGTAAAAGATGCACAAAATGGCATGCTTAAACAAAGGGTTCTAATTAGAGTTGAACCGCTGTACCTACATCTTCTCCCATCCAGACTATACTGTCGGCTCTGGAATTACACCAGATCAGCAAAAAAGAAAACTTTTTCGCTCACGGGCTGATGAAGAGGGAATCTTCAATTACCGCCGGTCGGGAATTTCACCCTGCCCCGAAGATGGATCGCTATTGTATTTTGTTACATCACCTATTATACTTTAAAAAATGTAAGTTGTGAACGAATATGCAATAACCATACCTTCCAAATAGAGGATGAACCGATATGAAATTAACATTTGAATATACATGGCCATATGAAAGAATGATGAAGGATATTTATATTTCGGAATGTCCGTTTTGCCAACGAGACAATGTATTGACTTCCTTTAAAGAAGAACAACTGAATCTTGCTCAAGAAGGAATTAAACAGATACTTATTATGCCTTGTTGTCATGGCAAGTTAACCATACTAAACGCCGACGATGATTATTTTTATACGGATGAAAAATTGAGAGGTCAATCATAAGGAGCAGGGTTAAGCGATGGATACGTTGAAATTCACAAAAATGCATGGATTAGGCAATAATTACATCTATATAAACATGTTTGAAGAGTGTATTGATGAAGCTGATCTGCCGAGGTTAGCAGCGGAAGTCTCAAATCCTTACACGGGCATCGGATCAGATGGGATGATTCTAATCTGCCCAAGCGAATTAGCGCCAGTTAAAATGAGAATCTTTAATAATGATGGTTCTGAAGCTAAAAACTGTGGTAACGGACTTCGATGTGTAGCCAAATATGCGTACGAAAACAGATTAGTAACAGAAACCGAATTTCAGATTGAAACACTAGGTGGTTTAGTAACTGCAAAAGTAACAATAGATAACAACAATAAAGTATCACTCGTTACGGTTAATATGGGTAACCCCATCCTTCGACCTCAAAAAATTCCTGTCACGGGATTTGACCACCTCCAACAAGTGGTGAATGAGGAAGTATCTTTTGATGGGACACCTTTAAGACTCACTGCTGTTTCAATGGGAAATCCACATGCCGTTTTCTTTGTGGATAATATTGAGAAAGCGCCTCTGCATTCGTTAGGACCAATCATCGAAAAAGATTCAATGTTTCCTGATTGGGTAAACGCAGAGTTTGTAGAAGTGGTTTCTAAAAGTGAAATGCACTTTAGAGTTTGGGAGAGAGGGTCAGGTATAACGCAAGCTTGTGGTACAGGAGCTTGTGCAGCAGCTGTAGCTGCCGTTCTAAACGAAGAAGCAGATAGAAATACGGATATTACTGTTCATTTAGCAGGCGGAGATCTCATCATTAACTGGAAAGATAATGGAGATGTTTGGATGACTGGCCCAGCAGAAATAATCTGTACGGGTGAATATCATACTAATAGGTAGAAGGTGCACACATTAAGCCTACACCTACTAAAAAAGAAAGCAGAGATGCTTTCTTTTTTTAATCCTTAACTTCAGCCTGCTCACGATGTTGAACGATTTTCTCCGTATGTTCAATTCCCCATTGAAGCATGGACTTTATAATAGGGATCAGTGTTTCACCAAATGAAGTTAGAGAATATTCCACTTTCGGCGGGACTTGTTTATAAACTTCTCGGTGTATGATGCCGTCACGCTCTAATTCTCGTAGCTGTAGGGTAAGCATTCGCTGTGTAATTCCAGGGACGAGGCGCTTTAGTTCGTTAAAACGTATCTTGCCCTCGATCAAGTGATACAAAATAACGCTTTTCCACTTACCACCGATAATATCAAGAGTCGCTTCGACTGGACATGAATAGCCGTGAGATTGCCAATTGGAAAGGTCGAATTGTTGATTAGTCATTGAATGGCTCCTTTAGTATAAAAAATGATACTATGACACAAAAATGTGCGTACTTTTCATTTTTGTTATTACTTTTATAATATATTGTGTAGGATATCAAAACAACTTTAAATTACGTTCATAAATATTGAAGGAGAGATAAACATCATGAATAAAGAAGCTAAAAAACAAGAGATCTTAGAGGCATTTCAGTTCAGACATGCAACAAAGGAATTTGATCCAGAGAAAAAGATTTCAGATGAAGACTTTGAATTTATTTTAGAAACTGGACGTTTATCACCGAGTTCCTTCGGCTTTGAGCCTTGGCGTTTTGTTGTCATTCAAGACCCAGAGCTACGTGAACAGTTGAAACCTGTATCATGGGGCGCACAAAAACAATTGCCGACTGCGAGTCACTATGTCGTGATGCTAGCACGTACGGCAGAAGATATGATGTACGATTCAGAATACATTGAGCATATCAAGAAAGATGTAAAGAATCTTCCGAAAGAAGCGTATGATGCGATCAGTGGGTTTTACAAGACATTCTTAGAATCTGACTTTAAGCTTCTTGGAAACGACCGCGCTATGGTCGATTGGGCAGCTAAACAAATCTATATTGCACTAGGAAATATGATGACAGCAGCTGCTCAAATTGGTATTGATTCTTGCCCGATCGAAGGATTTGATCAAGAGAAAGTTCAGGCTATCTTAGAAAAAGAAGGAGTACTTCAAGGAGGAAACTTTGAAGTAGCGGTTATGGTAGGATTCGGCTATCGCGTAAATGAACCACGTCCAAAAGTTCGTCAAGATATGAGCGATGTTGTGAAATGGATTAAGTAATGAACATAAAAAAGTGGAGGCACAATCGCCTCCACTTTTTAGTATTTTTGAATGATGTTATAAAATGTATCACGTTCTACAGGAACTTTGTTGGCTGTTTTGATCAAGTGAACAAGTTCTTTACGTGTAATCCCTGATGACGTTAATGCTCCAACAGCGTGAGAGATACGTTCCTCGATCAACGTTCCGTGGATGTCACTTGAACCGAACGTTAATGCCATTTGAGTTAACTGAACACCAATGTTGATCCAATATGCTTTGATATGGTCAAAATTATCTAGCATGAGTCGGCTGATCGCAATGGTTCTCATATCATCAAAAGCAGAAGTTCTTCTCATCAATCCCATAGATTGTGTACGAGGCTGCATAGCTAACGGGATGAATACCATGAATCCGTTTGTTGAATCTTGAAGTTGGCGCAAGCGGTCCATATGAATGAGACGTTCTTCTTTCGTCTCAATAGATCCGTACAACATTGTTGCATGTGTTTTTAATCCTAAACCATGAGCGATTTCATGTGCTTCTAACCACTGATCAGTCGATGCTTTGTCTGGGCTCATTTTTAAACGGTAACGTTCGGTCAGAATCTCAGCACCACCACCAGGCAGGGTATCAAGACCTGCTTTAATCAACTCTTCTAATACTTCTTTCATAGAAAGTCCAGCTATTCTGGAGAAGAACTCGATCTCTGCACCTGTATATGCTTTAACCGTTACTTGTGGATAATGCTTTTTTAACGTTCGAATCGTATCTAGATAATAATCGAAAGGTACTTCATGATTATGGCCACCTACGATATGAAACTCTCTAATGTTATCGTTCCAGCGTTTTTCAACATAGCTCAAGAGCTGCTCATCGTTCATCGTATAAGCGCCTTCTTCACCAGGCTTACGCTTAAAGCCACAGAAACTGCAAGTAGCTTCACATACGTTAGTCGGGTTGATGTACAAGTTTTCAATGAAGTAAACGTTGTCGCCGTTCTTACGCTTATTAACCTCGTTTGCTAATGAAGCAACGCTTAGCAAATCATTCGTTTCATATAGAAATAATCCATCTTCAATCGAAAGACGCTCACCGTGAGTTATCTTTTCAGCGATTGCCTCCATACGCGTATCTAGCGTTAATATATTTGCCATTACTAATCCCCCTAATTTTTCAAATGAAATGTTCGGATGATGTACACAATTTTTTAAGAGATAGGCATAAAGCGACACTCTCTCTTTACCAAATTTATACGAATACTTATGTATTATGAGAATTCAATACATGTCTTAATTGCATAATCATTATAATCCTATTCAAACTTTACGACAAGGGAAGCTGCTTTTACAGATATTTGCACATAAAAAGTTTAAGTTTTTTATTAGCGACTCGTTGTCTAATAAATAGAAAAAATGTAAAATAAAAGGAACGGATATGTTGAAAACGAAGAGTGGAGTGACGAAAATGAAAGCCACAATACCAGCCGCTAAACTTGAAAAGATCGAACAATTAGAGGCATTGCGTAATAAAATGATACAGGCGGCGAACGTGTTAGGTCTGCAGCATCCAATGGTGTTAAAATATAGTAGAAAAATTGATGAGACGCATAATAAGATTATGGAAATGCAGCAAAAAACCAACTAATCGAAAGCCGATTCCTTGAGGGCTTATTTAAGAGTCGTTATACTATAGATATAGATCCTTATAAGAGGAGTGATCACGATGATCGTTGAAATAACAGATAGTGCAGCGAGTCGAATTAAAGAAATGCTTGCTGATGAAGAAGATCAAAATCAATTTCTCCGTGTAGCGGTAAAAGGCGGCGGATGTACAGGGCTTTCTTATGGCATGGGTTTCGATAGTGATAAAAGTGACTCAGACCGAGAAGAGATGATTGAAGGAATCCGCGTGGTTGTGGATGAAGAAAGTGCAAAAGTCCTAAAAGGAACAGTTGTCGACTTTAAACAGAACATGATGGGTGGAGGGTTTACGATTACAAACCCGAACGCAATCGCATCATGCGGCTGTGGATCTTCTTTCCGAACAGCGACAAACGCTGGAACACCAGAAGAGTGTTAAATAAAGTGCGATAATAAAAGCTCCTGCCTCTTATTCAAGAGGCAGGAGCTTTTTTGAGCTAAATGATATTAAAAATAAAAAGCACCCCAAGTATATCTGATAAAATAGCAGCACCGATAAATAAGAATTTCTTTTGTTTGTGTTGCTCTTTTAAACCAAGAGGCATCAAAAAGGTACCAAGGATAAAGAAAACAATTCCAAGTATTAAATTAATCTCCATTTATGTAAGTCTCCTTATCTAAAAAAAGATATAAGAAAACCCGGCGCGCCAACACCGGGTAAAAATTCATATGAGTCAGCGGCACTTGTCCGCCTCAAATACCATGATAACAGAATTAAAGGTTGCTAACCATATGCAATTTATTCCACTGTGTATTTTTCTAGATCTTGTAGCAACTTAGATAAACGTGGAATTTCTTTTTTCGTATCTTCTAGGAAAGATTCGTCTGATATATGAAGCTGATTGATGATCCTTTGCATTTCCTGAAGGCAGTCAGCAGCATGCATTTCCTCTTCAGTAAATTGTCTGTTCATATCTACTCTCTCCCTTATATGACTATTTGAATGATTGAAAATAAAAAGGCGCAGGAGCTTGTTACCCCGCGCCAATAAAAGTTTAGAATAAGCTAGTACTGTGTAAAGGTTGTGTCTTAGCGTTTGGATCGATATATGATTTAGCATTGTTGATTGCCGTAGGCGCTTCACCAAAACCTGAAGCGATCAACTTTACTTTACCATCATACGTACATACATCACCAGCAGCATAAATCCCTTTGATATTTGTTTCCATTTTTGAGTTAACGACGATTGAGTTTTTTTGAATATCTAACCCCCATGTTTTAATTGGACCTAGAGAGGAGATGAAACCATAGTTTACAACTACAGCATCCACTTCAACGGTCTCTTTAACATCTCCATTCTCTAAAACAACAGCTGAGATATTCTCTCCATCACCGATCAACTCTGTAATTTGATATGGGGTTTTAACTGCAACTTTTGAATTCATTAACTGCTCGACGCTATGTTCATGAGCACGAAACTTATCACGTCTGTGTGTTAACGTAACTTGTGGAGAAATAGGCTCAAGCATCAATGACCAATCAAGAGCTGAATCTCCGCCACCACAAACTAAAACGCGTTTTCCTGCGAATGCATTCAAATCATTTACGAAATAATGAAGGTTTTTCCCTTCGTATTGTTGAGCGGTTGCCAGTTCTAAACGACGAGGCTGGAATGCACCTACGCCTGCCGTAATTAAAACGGCTTTGCTGTAATGCACGCTTTTATCTGTTGTTAACTCAAAGATTTCTTCGCTTTTTTCAACATTTTGAACCGATTCTTCTAAAACGACTGTTGGGTTAAACTGCATCGCTTGCTCTTTAAGATTATTGACGAGTTCTTGAGCAAGTACTTTAGGAAATCCAGCAACATCATATATGTACTTTTCAGGATAAAGAGCAGATAACTGACCGCCAAGTTGAGGCATGCTCTCAATAATTTTCACCTTCATCTGACGCATGCCACCATAGAAAGCAGCAAACAAGCCTGAAGGTCCTCCGCCAATAATCGTAATATCGTAAATCTCTTTTGTCATAACTTTCACCTCTTCTAGATTTATGACTGACGAACATGTAATATGTTCTGACCAGAACGTGCTATCTCTCATTTTTACATTCTTGAAGGAAGCCCAAAGTCCTCTTTTTGTTTGTAGATTTTGACATTGTCAAACAACGTAATGAAAGGTACTTCACAATAGAAATTGAAACATCATCATAACGAAAAAAGGGTTGAAAAAACAAGAAAAAAGGAATAAGATGAGGGTGTATGGTTAAAAAATGTCGAAATTTCGAACGTTTTTTGCATTTATTTATATCTTATTACGTGAAATATATCACAATCTATTCCTTTCCATCATATTTAATGATTGAAAAGGTCAAACTAAAAAAAATGAGAACTGGAAGTGAATTTAAATGAGTAAGCCAAAAATTCTAATATTAGGCGGCGGCTACGGTGGAATCATGTCAGCTGTCCGTTTACAAAAAGAGCTAGGTTCAGACGAAGCTGAGATCACGTTAGTAAACAAGCACAACTATCATTACCAAACGACGTGGCTTCATGAGAACGCAGCGGGTACATTACATCATGACAAAACACGTATCATGATCGATAACATTATCGACATGAACAAAGTGAACTTTGTTCAAGATACGGTTAAAGAAATCAAAAAAGATGAAAAGCTTGTTATCCTAGATAATCAAGAATTAACATACGACTACTTAATTATTGCTCTTGGTTCGGATCCAGAAACTTTCGGTATCCAAGGTCTTAAAGAGAATGCATTCAGCATTCGCAGCATCAACTCTGTTCGTAAAATTCGCGAGCATATCGACTATTCTTTCGCTCGTTACAATAACGAAGGACAACCTGATGAACTTATTACAATCGTAGTAGGTGGAGCAGGATTTACAGGAATTGAGTTCGTTGGGGAACTAGCTGACCGTGTTCCTGAACTTTGCCGTGAATATGATATTCCTCGTGAAAAAGTTCGTATCGTAAATATTGAAGCTGCTCCAACAGTACTTCCAGGATTTGATGAGGAACTAGTTGAGTATGCAATCAATAACTTAGAACGCCGTGGCGTTGAATTCCTTGTAAGCACACCGATCAAAGAGTGTAATGAAGATGGTGTAATTCTTGCAAATGGTGAAGAGATTAAAGCATCTACTATCGTTTGGACTGGTGGAGTTCGCGGTAACCACTTAGTTGAAGAAGCTGGATTCGAAACGATGCGCGGACGTGTGAAAGTTGATAAAGACCTTCGCATGCCTGGATTCGAATATATTTTTGTTGCAGGAGACTGTGCACTTATCATCGATGAAGAAGCGAATCGTCCATATCCTCCAACAGCTCAAATCGCGATTCAACAAGCTTACACGATCGGCCGTAACATCAAAGCATTGATGAACGGTGGAAAGCTTGAAGAATTCAAGCCTGATATTAAAGGTACAGTTGCGTCCCTTGGTAAAGGTGAAGCGATTGGTAAAGTTGGAAACAAGAAATTATTTGGTGCAACTGCATCTGCCATGAAAAAAGTAATCGATAACCGCTACCTGTTCTTACTAGGTGGGGTACCGATGGTTATTAAAAAAGGAAAATTAAAACTGTTTTAATAGATAGTGGTAAACTAAGAACAGAAGCGTAAAGCTTCTGTTCTTTTTTATTACGTTGAGAAAGGGCGAGCGTTCGGATGACGAAAAAAGACAGAGGAAATGTTTGGCTTGCAGCAGCTGGTCTACTGATCGATGAGGATGGAAGATGGCTCGTCGTAAAAAAGAATTATGGCGGGCTAAAAGGAAAATGGTCTATTCCAGCTGGCTTTGTAGATGCTGGAGAAACAGTTGATGAAGCGGCGATTCGAGAAGTTTATGAAGAAACAGGCATCGTTGGTGAAGTCAGTACAATACTTGGTATACGCTCAGGTGTTATTAAAGAAACCATTAGTGATAATATGGTTGTTTTTTTATTGAGGAAGAAGCATGGCGATCTTTCACAGCATTCAAGTGAAATTGAAACAGCTGCTCTCATGACGCCTGAAGAACTAAGAGCAGATCCTGATACATCATTAATGATTCATTACTTTATGGAAAGAAAAGTGAAGTTTCTAGAAGACAAAATCAATCCTGGAGACGTATTCGGTTATACGACTTATAAGGTAATGGATTGTAGATAAAAGTACATACTTATCGAAAAAGATTATTGATTCAGGGCTTCCGAAGAGCTCTGTTTATTTTAGTTAAACTTCTTAGAAAGGGGTTTTAAACAAGTAACAACAAAAATGTACGAAATATTCTGATAATTAAAGAATGTTCATGATGATTACGCTTACATTGGAGTATTTAGCTTTAAAATCGGTTTTTCATTCCCTCATTTCCTTGTTATTATTATCTGAAAATTTAAACAAAAAAAGAGGGAGTGTTACAACATGAGAAAACATGCGATTCAGAAAAAACATGATCAATGTCCATACTGTGAGGGAAAGGGTTATTTTCAGCTCTTGCTTGGAGGATCTGAAACGTGTGTGGAATGCTGCGGAAGCGGTAAAAAAAGAGCTTAAAACCGTAACGCTCTCAAACACGATTGACGTATATGCCCCCGTTTAGTAAACTAACCTAAGGATTATGGGGGTGTCTACATCATGGATTTGCTATTGCCGCAATTCATTATTTCAATGTTGCTGTTTATGGTTCTATTCTTTGGAATCGGTTTCTTGTTTAACATGCTTTTACGTGCTACTTGGTTTATGGTTATTCTATATCCAATAGTCGTCATTATGATAGTAGATGACATTCGGTTTTTCGAGTATTTTACAAAACCAGGTACGAGCTTTGGACTACTTGGAAGTGATCTTCTAAATTTGTCAGTATCTGATATTACGATTCTTGCTTGTGGATTAATCGGTGCGATACTTTCCGGAGTTGCCATTAAAATGTTGCGGGTACGCGGTTATCAGATGTTTTAAGAAGCCCCTTATTTAGGGGTTTTTTTATTTGCACTTTTTTCCTTTTATTAAGAAACGGGTATACATAATAACTAGCCTGGGAAGGAATAGATAGGAGAGGAGTGGACAATTTTTGTTGATTTTAAGAAAAATTGTAAAGAGAACCACGATCGTTATCCTATTCATCTGTGCAATATTTACGACATTTCGTTCCATTTCTGGTGTAGAAGCAGATGATCTAGTAACATGGCTAGATGAAACACAGTCAGACAACAAGATTGTTGAGGCTACACTTAGTGTTTTAACAGAGTCCCTGAAGACATTGCCTACAATTTATAACCCTAACATGATGGTTTCTTCTGCTGAGGTGAAGCAGCGATCCCTTGAAGATGAGATGAATCTTACTCAATATCCTTCAGTTAAAGTAACAGCAACTGGCTATACGGCAGGTCATGAGAGTACAGGAAAGACTAAAAGTCATCCTGCATACGGAATCACCAAATCAGGGTTAAAGGTGAGAAGAGACCTTTATTCTACCATTGCAGCAGATACTTCAATCTTTCCGATCGGCACCGTTCTATGGATTCCAGGATACGGATATGGAGTAGTGGCAGATACTGGATCAGCCATTAAAGGGAACAGGTTAGATCTCTTTTATAATACGGTAGACGAAGTGTATAAAAAGTGGGGCAAGAAAAATATTGATGTGTATATTGTCGAGCGTGGAGACGGTAAGATAACTGAAAATGAACTGAATGATCTAAACGAAGAAAAGTCCATGCAAGTATTCAGACAGCAATACTTATATAAATGATAAAAGCTTCAGGTTTAAGTGACCTGAAGCTTTTTTATGTAGCTTTCCTCTTCTTCTGGTAAGAATGCAGGAAAGTCATTCGGATGAACAAGTGCAGCTAATCGTTTCATTCCGATGATTAACCGTGGTGAGGGTCTACAAAAGAGGGATTCTTCAAGTTTGTAGATTTCAGTGCGCGTGTTAGCTTCTAGATGGTCCCATCCCTCTCTCTTCTTAATGTGGGAAACCTTCATCTTTTCTGTTTTAACACCGACCCAAACCATTCCTATGATATCTGGCTCGCGAGTTACAACATCTTCCCACGATGTTTGAACACTTGCCAATTCTACGTCTTGAAACACGTTTTCTCCGCCAGCAAGATAAGCGATCTCTGAGAGCCAGTTCACCCTACCAGGTGTAAAGATGGGCTTAGGCCACCACTCAAAATATACTTTTTTTCTGTTTTTTATGGAGTTGCTAATTTTATCGTAGTGAGTAATCTCATTCTTCATCCATTCATTTACTTTTTCAGCTTCTGGCAAATGATTTGTTACTTTACCCAAATCGAGCAGATCATTTTGGATATCAGTAAGACTTTGTGGATTATAAATGACATGTGGAATACTGCGACGCTCTAATTCCTCTATGTTTTTCTCCATTCCAGGTACACTTAAACTAGCTAGTACAAGATCAGGCTCTAGAGATTGAAGTTTATCCATATCAATCGATAAATCTGGACCTAATCTCGGAAGTTGTTCAATTTCTTTTGGCCAATCTGAAAAGTCATCGACTCCGACCAACATTGATGTTAATCCTAAAAAATGCAACAGTTCCGTATTGCTTGGGCAAATTGAAATGATTCTCAAAGAGAAGAACCTCCTATGATATGAACAACCATGATAAGAGTAATGTTTGAAGAATACCAAGAAGTCCGCCAAAGAACACTTCACTAGGACGATGTCCAAGAAGTTCTTTTAATTCTTTTCTTTGTTCTTCCACCTTTTTTTCCTGAAATTTCTCTGATTCTCTTACGTGGTTTCTGAATTCCTCTACTAAATCATTCAATACTGCTGCTTGTTCTCCTGCATGCCAACGGATACCTTTTGCATCGTACATGACGATGATCGCAAACATGGCAGCGATGGCGAAGAGAGTTGAACCTGTACCGTGCAAGGCTCCAACGGCAGTTGCTAAGGAAGTAACAGAAGCTGAATGTGAACTTGGCATTCCTCCTGTACTTATAAATAACTCCCATCTAATTTTTCTAGTATGATAAAAATGGATAGGGATTTTTAAGAATTGTGCAGAAAATACACCAAGTAAAGCTGCTATCAATGGAAAATTTAATAGAATATCTGGCATGGGGACTATCCTTTCAATATGGTGGTTTATAGTATGGCTGTTTTAGATAGTTGTTACCCGATTTAGGTACAGTTCAATCTTTTACCAATATTGAACGAAAGAGGGGGAGGGAGTAAGAATGGAGTATTTTCCTCAAGAATATTACGAGTTTTTTATTGTTTTTAACGATGGAGATTATTACACAGGACACGATTTGTTAGAAGCGATCTGGCTCACAGATCGCAGTAACTTGTTCATCAAAGGACTGCTACAGATGACGGTTGCTCTCTATCACTATGAATATGGAAACCTTAAAGGGGCAAGGCAAATGATGAGGGTAGCTAAAGAGTATCTATCTTCTTATAAACCATCGTATTGGCAGCTGGATGTAGAGAGAGTATTAATGTTTATTGAGCATTGCCTTGGAGTTATACCATCAGTTCCAGACAGGGTAAGATTTGAAGAAGTTGTTCAATTGCCAGCCCTGCCAAAACTTTATATAAATTTAGAAGAATAAAGCAACGTGAATTCGAAATATTCTAAAAGAAAGAGTATAATGAGAAGCAGAGCTTTATAACGAAAAAGGGGGAACTTTAACATGTTTACGATCAAACAACTTTGGAATACCAGCGAACAAGAAGAAGTCCTACTGGTCGGTTTATTTCAAGAACCAAAACTTACTGGTGTAATGGCAGATATGGATAATGAATTAAAAGGAATAATGACTGATCTTATAAAAGACGGTGATTTATCAAATCGCCTAAAAAGCATCAAAAAACTTAATACGCTAGGTCAGCTTGGAACGAAAAGAATCTATTTTGCGGGTTTAGGCAAACGCGAAGATTTCACGTATGACAAAGCAAGAAGCACATTTGGAAGAGCGGTACAAGAAATTACAAAAGAAAAGAGAAAACAATTTTCTATATTGCTAGATACGTTCCATACAGATCAGCTCCCTATGGAAAAGCTTGCACATGCCTTTAGTGAAGCTGCAGGTACCGCGGTTTATAAATTTGAAGACTACAAAAAGAAAACGAATGAACCACAAAAACGGCTAGAAGCGGTTACTGTATATACGGAAAACAGTGAGGCTGAAGCTGGGCTGACGAGCGGGTTTGCTTATGCGAAAGGGATTAACTTTGCTCGAGATCTTGTGAACACGCCAGCGAATCTTCTTACACCTACAGATCTTGCTGCTGAAGCAATTGATGTGGCGCTCGAATATGGCATGGAATATGAGATCCTTGAAAAGGAAGACATGGAGAAGCTAGGAATGGGAGCGATACTCGCGGTTAGTAAAGGGTCAGATCAGCTTCCAAAATTGATCACAGTAAAATATCAAGGCGGTAAGAAGGAAGATCCTTATGTTGCTTTAGTAGGAAAAGGGTTAACCTTTGATGCGGGAGGCTATTCCATTAAACCTGCTCTCAACATGCATGAGATGAAAAGCGATATGGGTGGAAGTGCAGCTGTATTAGGAGCTATGGAGACAATCGGACGACTGAAGCCTGAGATTAATATAATGTTTGTGATTCCATCTTCAGAGAACTTGATCAACGGAGAGGCTATGAAGCCAGGAGATGTGATCACTTCACTGAGTGGAAAGACTATTGAAGTTCGCAACACGGATGCAGAAGGGCGTCTTATCCTAGCTGATGCGATTACGTATGCAAAGGAACAAGGAGCAAAATATATTGTTGACGTTGCCACTTTAACTGGCGGAGTTGTTGTAGCACTCGGAGATTGTACAACAGGTGCTCTTACTAACGATGAAGAGTTCTATGAACATATTAAGCAATCTGCAGCGGATGAAGCGGAGTATTTGTGGCTCCTTCCAAGTTTTCAGCCATTTAAAGATATGCTAAAAACAAGTGATGTTGCAGACCTAAACAACTCAACAGGCAGACTGGGTCATGCCATTACAGGTGGATTGTTTGTAGGCGAGTTCGCTGAAAATACGCCTTGGGTTCACTTAGATATCGCAGGTACTGCGTATTCTGGAAAATCTACAGAGTTAGGTCCAAAAGGAGCAACAGGTGTTATGGTTCGAACACTCGTTAACTTCGTAAGAAACTTTAAAGCATAATCAATAATCGAAGCTGGTTCTCACTGATGAGAGCCAGTTTTTGTTTTGGGTTTGACAAAATCCCGTTATCCATGTTAATTTGTTAAAGGTTTAACATGTTAGTGATTTAGCGAAATAAAGCAATAAAGTTATTGAGGAGGAAATGAAATGAATGCTGTGGTATTAGCGGTAGCTGTTATGCTAGTACTTAGCCTTTTACGTATACATGTTGTCGTAGCTTTGTTAATCGGAGCCTTAGTAGGCGGGTTCGTAGCAGGAATGGGTTTAACAGAAACCATAACAGTATTTACTGAGGGGTTAGGATCGAATGCAGTCATCGCATTAAGTTATGCGTTATTAGGAAGTTTTGCTGTAGCGTTATCTCGTACAGGACTTCCAAAACTGATGGTTGAAAAAGCTATCGTATTGGTTGGAAAAGAAGGAGAATCAAAAAAGAAGTCGTTATCAAAAGTACTAATCTTATTTATCATCCTTATGATTTCTTCATTCTCCCAAAACTTGATTCCAGTTCATATTGCGATCATTCCAATCTTCATTCCACCATTGTTGCACGTTTTAAATGAACTGCAGCTTGATCGTAGGTTAGTTGCAACTGTTATTACGTTTGGATTGGTCACACCTTATATGTGGTTTCCGGTAGGATTCGGAGGAATCTTTCATGAGATTCTTCAGACGAACATGAAGGATAGTGGATTAACTGTTAAGATGGACCAGATTCCTGCTGCGATGACGATTCCTTCTCTAGGCATGATTGTAGGTCTATTGATCGCTGTCTTTATTACGTATCGTAAACCACGCAAATATGAAGATAGAACGACCGGAATGACTAAAACAGATGATGTATCTTATACAGCTCGTTCCATCATTGTAGCTGTTTTGGCTATTGTCGCTACATTGTTTGTACAATTACAAACGGACTCAATGATCTTCGGAGCTTTATCAGGGATTATCGTTCTGTATTTCAGCGGACAGTTAAAGTTGAATGCTTCAGATGCGATATTAACCGAAGGTATGAAAATGATGTCGTATATTGGATTTGTTATGATCACTGCCGCAGGTTTTGCAGCAGTAATGCGCGAGACAGGAGAAGTAGAAACATTAGTTAAAGACAGTGCTTCATTTATCGGTAACTCGACTGCTCTCGGCGTACTGTTAATGCTAGTTATCGGTCTGCTCGTAACAATGGGAATCGGTTCATCGTTCTCAACAATTCCTATCATAACAACAATCTTCGTACCCCTAGCTGGAGAATTAGGACTAAGCGTTATGGCGACGATCGCGTTGATCGGTACAGCGGCTGCGTTAGGTGATGCAGGTTCCCCTGCTTCTGACAGTACACTTGGACCTACTTCTGGTCTTAATGTTGATAATCAGCATAATCACATCTGGGATACGTGTGTACCGACATTTTTGCATTACAATATCCCATTAATCGCTTTTGGATTTATTGCAGCGATGGTACTATAAAAAAGTTTGTTTTCACTGAGAAACCGCCATGTGCGGTTTTTTGTTTATCATCAGAAATTTATCGGTTCATCGCATGCTATTTTTCAGCATAAATACACATGCTAAAAACAAGGAGGGAAAGACCATGACAAAACGGAAACACGCTTGGGATGCAGCAGCGAAAAACAACTCAACACCAACAGAAAGCATGACAAATGTAGAATTTTCTGACGAAAAATTTAGTGATGAATTACCAAAAAGAGATACCCAAAGCCCAAGATCAAAAGGAAAGTAAAAGTAAGCTGACTCCTAAAAAGCAGGAGTCAGCTATTTTTATGAAGGATTATTCAAAAAAAGTAAGTTCGGGAACCCACTGCTTCATATGTGTTTTTATTTCTTCATAAGATTTTTTCATTGCAGGTAAGTCTTTCATCGGTTGAATTACAAAAGCTTGATCTACATGGGTCGGCAGAAATTTCGGTTCTGATAATTCAATGGTTTTTTCCGATCCTTTTTGCCGTTTTGTTACCTTCAGCTGAACGATCCCACCGATGTCTTTATATTCTCGTCTCTGACCAGATAAGAAATTACCGAGAGAATAAGCGACGAACGTTTTTGATCCGTCTCTTGCGGTCTCCCATTTTACAGGCTGAAGAACATGAGGGTGGTGACCGATGATGATGTCTCCGCCTGCTTCGGTTACAACTTTTACGATATTCTTTTGAAACTCATTCGGCATCCTTTCATACTCGTTTCCGAAATGAAGAGATACCACATTCACATCAGATAACTTTCTAGCCTCTTTAATGTCTTGCTTGATCCGCTCTACTTCAATCAGATTGACAAGATGATCCTTGCCTGTAGGTACAGGAATTCCGTTCGTTCCGTATGTATAACTCAAAAAGGATAACGTAATGTCATTTCTTTTGATCAGTCTAATATTTTGTCTGTCTTTGTCTGTTAAATATGAACCGGTGTACATCACATCTATTTGATTCCAATAGTTCAAGGCACTTACGATCGCTTTTTCTCCACGGTCAAGTGTGTGGTTGTTTGCTAAGGTAACGAGATCAACACCGTTTGCTTTTAAAGCATCACCTACTTCATGTGGTGAATTGAACGAGGGATAGGACGATAGACCAAGCTGTGTACCACCAATCATTGTTTCTTGGTTAGCAATCGTAATATCAGGCTCGGTTAAATATGATTTTACTGAGGTGAAGTTGCGATTAAAATCATAGCCTTTTGCAGTTTTCGCTTTATTATAAACCGTATCATGAATCAAGATGTCACCAACTGCAGCAAGTGTGAGATCTGTTTTTATTTCTTCAGGCTCCTGAGAAATCGGCTCTGTCTTTATTTCTTCTGGCGTAGATGTGTTTTCTTGTTTCGGTATCTTTTTTTCTTCTACCGTTTGTAAATCTGCGTTATTATACATATATATAAATGCGATTGTCGAAAAGAATACGACTACAATACCTGTGAACCACCAAAGACGTTTCAGTGGTAACACCCCCTTTTTGTCTATCATAATGGAAGAAGAGGGGATATGTATATGTCAAATTACTCTGTATTGGAAACGGTTTCAATTCTTGCATTCGGGAGGAAAGTACAAAATGAGACAAATAACAGCGCAAACAGTAGACCTTATGGACCAAAATGATGAACTGGCTTCTTTTAAAGAAGAGTTCTATACAAAAGATGAATCAATCTATCTAGATGGAAACTCGCTAGGTCTTCTATCTAAACGTGCAGAACAATCTTTGCTTGATGTATTAAATGACTGGAAAGAGAATGGAATTGACGGATGGATGGGTGGTAAATACCCATGGTTTACTCTTAGTGAAAAACTTGCTGAGAAACTTGCTATATTGGTTGGAGCTGAAGCGAAAGAAGTGATCGTAACAGGTTCAACTACTGTAAACCTTCATCAATTGGTCGCTACGTTTTTTGAACCAAAAGAGGGAAGAACGAAGATATTAGCAGATGAGCTCACTTTCCCTTCTGATATTTATGGCTTACAAAGTCAATTAAAATTAAAGGGGCTCAATCCAGATACTGATTTGATTCAAGTAGGAAGCAAGAATGGTTTAACGCTGGATGAACAGGATATCATCGATAAGATGACAGAGGATGTAGCTCTTATCTTACTTCCATCTGTCCTATATAGAAGCGGGCAATTGTTAGACATAGAACGTTTAACACGTGAAGCACATAAAAGAAATATACCAATCGGATTCGATCTTTGTCACTCGATCGGAGCTCTTCCTCACGAACTCAGTAAATGGGGCGTTGATTTTGCATTTTGGTGCAATTACAAATACGTAAATGGAGGTCCTGGTGGAGTCGGTGGATTGTACGTCAATAAAAAGCATTTCACGAAAACGCCCGGACTATCTGGCTGGTTTGGGAGCAAAAAGGAAACACAGTTTGATATGGATCACCATTTTAATGCGGAAAATTCTGCGGGGGGTTACCAGATTGGAACACCTCATATGCTGAGCACAGCACCATTGATCGGATCGTTATCTATTTTTGAGGAAGCCAAGATCGACCGCATTCGTACGAAATCTTTAAAGTTAACGACTCTGCTCATGGACTTGTTGAATCAAGAGCTTGAAAACGAGTTTACGATCGTAAATCCACTAGACGATAAAAGAAGAGGCGGGCATGTTGCTCTCATGCATAATGATTCTGCGAGAATTTGCAAGGCATTAAAAGACAATGGCATCGTTCCGGATTTTAGAGCACCTAACATTATTCGTTTAGCTCCTGTGGCATTGTATAATTCTTATCGTGATGTATTCGAAGCAGTCAAAATATTAAGCAAGATCATGAAAAATCGTGAATATGAGAAGTATGAAAATAAGAGAGAAGTTATTGCATAAGGAGTGGCAGTCGTGAAATTATTTGATATATCCATGCCGCTTTACAACGGAGTACCAGGTTGGCCAGGGGATACACCGTATCACTTCAATCTTGCTTGGACGAAAGAAGATTCTGGTTCTGTAAACGTTGGAAAAGTGGAGATGAGCACACATACCGGTACACATATTGATGCACCTTATCACTTCACGAATAGCGGAGAAAGGATCGGGGGCTTACACCTCGACTTATATGTGGGACGAGCGGTCGTTATTGATGTGACGAACGCTAAAGAGATAACGGCTGAGACAGTGAAAGATAAACTGCAAGCTGGTACAAAACGAGTTCTATTCAAAACAAGATGTTGGACAGATCGGTCCGTGTTTCCAAAACAGATCGTGCCTATATTACCAGAAGCGGTTAAACTGTTTAGCGAGTGCGGAGTCGGCTTGGTCGGTGTAGATATGCCTTCCGTTGATCCACTAGATAGCAAAGAGCTATGTGCACATCATGCTCTTTTTGAGCACAACATTTATATATTAGAAGGACTTGTATTAGATGAAGTGCCTGAAGGAGAATACGAGTTAATCGCTCTTCCACTTTCCCTTGACGAGGCTGATGGAAGTCCTGTGAGAGCCGTTCTTAGAGAACTAGTAAAATAACTTTCATAAAAACAAACACGAAATGATGTGTTTGTTTTTTCTTTTTGTAATAATAATTGATGATGGGTCTCGCTGTGTTGCTGAAGTAAACCTGCATTTTTGAGATTTTACCTATTGTTCCTTATAATAGATAAGAGATATTACTTGGAGGACGGCTATGTACAAATATGGATTTACTAATTATTTTGAAGGAACCTTACACTTTACAGGGCATGATGTGGTGCAGGTTGGTCCATGGACAAATGTATATGTTTCTTTTGAGATAGACAACCTTGAGATTTTTCCTGAAGGACTTAATGAGCCGAGTGCGTTAGCTGTCTATAATGGAAATGGTGAGCTGCAAGAAATCATTGCGCACGATGAAGGTGTTGATTGTGAATATAAGTTCACGGACAAGGAAAAAGAACAGATCAACGAATATCTGCTACGCATAGATTTGAAACACGAAAATGAGGAGTGAGTGAAAATGAAAATTACAGGTATCGAACCAACTCCAAGCCCAAATTCAATGAAGATTAACCTAACAGAAACTCTGCCGGGATCTGAACGTTACAACTATAAGAAAGATGAAGCTGAGAATGCTCCAGAATTTATTCAAAAGATCCTTAAAGTGGACGGAGTTAAAAGCATTTATCATGTTGCAGACTTCATTGCACTAGAACGAAACCCTCGTGCGAAATGGGAAGATGTACTCGCAGGAGTTAGATCCGTTTTTGGTCAAGAAGAAGAGCTTGATACTTCTGATCAACAAGCTCAGCAAGAAGATGAGATAAAAGAAATTACGGTTCTTGTTCAGATGTTTAGAGGACTTCCTATGCAGATCAAACTTAAAACCGAACAGGAAGAAAGACGAGTAGGACTCGCTGAGCGATTTGGTAAAGCTGCACTAGAGGCTCAAGATTCTTCCGACAACCTTGTTATGGAAAGACAATGGGAAGATCAAGGAGTTCGTTATGGTACATTTGAGCAAGTAGGCAGTGAAGTAGCCGAAGAGCTATCAGCCGTCTATCCTCAAGAACGATTAGATCAATTAGTAAAACAAGCATATAGCACAAATACCGAACAAGAAGTTGAAGTCGAAACACTTTCCACTTCAGAAGTAGCGAAACAACTTCGCGACTCAGATTGGCAGACGCGTTATGCGGCATTAGAACGAATAAACCCATCTATTGATGATGTAATGGTATTGAAACAGGCTCTTAAAGACGAAAAACCTTCTATAAGACGTTTGGCTGTCGTCTATTTAGGAATGATCGAGGATGAAGCTGTGCTACCTCTCTTATACTTAGCTCTTGAGGATAAGAATGTTTCGGTAAGACGTACAGCAGGTGATGCATTATCTGATCTAGGAAATGCAAAAGCCATCCCTGTAATGTGTGATGCATTATCCGATAAAAATAAACTAGTAAGATGGAGAGCGGCGCGCTTCTTATTTGAAGTTGGTGACGAGACAGCACTTCCTGCTTTAAAAGCAGCTCAAGATGATCCTGAGTTTGAAGTATCTCTTCAAGTGAAAATTGCGATCGAACGGATCCAAAGCGGTGAAGAAGCAGCGGGTACAGTGTGGCAACAGATGACAAAGAGTCGCGAACAATAAAAAAGAGGTTGAGCCTGCAGAGGACATGGGCTCAGCCTCTTTTATTAATTATATTACATCAGAAATGATCAGGATGTTTCTTGTTGAAAATCAGTTCCGTGAGTGATTCCTCGCTCAATAAAACGTGTGATTTCACTGCATATTTCTTGGGGCTTTTCTTCCATCAGCAGATGTCCGCATTTATCATAGACGATAAGTTCAGCGCTAGGTAGATCATGTTTTAAACGATAACCTGTTTTAACGGGCATCACTTTGTCCTCTTTGCCCCATAACATCAATACGGGCTGCTGAATCTGATTTAAATCCTGTGAGCACATATCTCCTTCTCGTTGCCGTAATAGCCTGACTAAAGAATGGATGAACGCTACCTCGCTAATCGGTTTTCTATAACTTTCAATCATTTCTTCCGTAACCAGCTTTGAGTCATGTAAGACAGAAAGTAAATTTTCTTTTACGTCTTTTCTCTGAATCCAATTGCGCATTCCCCAACTAAACAACGGTAAGTAGGAGCATGCGATTAAAGAACGGCTTGCTCTTTTTACATATGAACAACAGCCAAGAAGGATTAATTTTTCAATTCGCTCTGGAGACTTCTTTGCTGCATGCATAGAAATTTGGCCGCCCATAGAGTGCCCGATCAATATGGCGTTTTGAATGTTTAAAGCGTCTAAGAAATCTATAATCAGTTGTCCATAGTTAGAAAGCTTGTAGATGAAATTTGTCGATTTTTCACTCTGTCCAAACCCTGGAAGATCGATAGACAATACTTTATACGTCTTCGTTAAGTAAGGAAGCAGCTTTCTAAAACTAACCGTAGAAGATAAAAATCCATGCACGAGAACTAAGACTTTCGCATGTGGATCTTCGTGATCGAAGTATTCATAATAAATTTGAACATTATTCACATTGATTCGATATCCTGGATAATAATTGTGCTTTTCATCATGAGCCATGAATGTCTTACCTCCGTCCGCAGAATTCTATGAGTAGTTTCACCAATCGATCCACAAGATACAACGAGAAATTATTTCCTCTTTTTTTTACTTTCTAAAAAATTTTTGCATTCGTGTATAGTTACATTGATGCTTTCCATGGGGCGAACGGTGAGCCTCATGTCTATTTGCATTGACTAGCTACTCGAAGTCCATGAAGAATACAATATTGAAGGTGTTTTCACCTTTTGATTGTCGGGGCTAAACGAGTCACTTCCACTTTTCGGACTGCCGCTTTGCGCCTTTAAGGATCTCACCTGACCGCTCGTCCTATAGAAGTCGGCAACCTTACGCTTCAATCAACTTGCATAGAAGAAAGAGAAAAAGAAAACATCCAAAACAGCCTTTTAAAACTTAAAAAAGTAATGGAAAGCCAAAATTTGTGCGTTTGCCTCTATTCCTCTTTACCCACTTCGTACATATTTTAATAAGGAGTAAGAACGCATAAAGAAATAAGAGGAGGTAGCAGGATGGCATTTCCATATTATCCTTACTATACCCCGTATGCTTACGGAGCTTACGGTTATGGCGGCTATGGTTACGGTTGGATCTGGGCTGTAATAATTATAGTATTTATTCTCATCTTGATATTTGGTGGCTGGTGGTGGTGGAACACTAGAGACTAACAGATTAAGGCTTGGAGGTAGGGTCTTCAGGCCTTTTTTTGCTTAAGTATGGATGAACAGTTATGCGGGGATAATGAAAGAAAAAAATGGAGAGATGTTATGCATAGTCGACAAACAGTCCGCTATATATGTGAAGAATACGTAAGCGGTAACTGTTATTATTACAAAAGTGAGATCATTACACATGATAACTGGAAAAATCTTGACTCCCTTTCCTGGTCAAGGCCCCGTCCAATATCGGAAAAGACCTTTCTGAAACAAAAGAAAGCAGGGTTTAGAACAGAGCATAAGTTTATAAAAAAAGAGCCTGCTGTGGTCGTTTCACTGCACAAAACGAAAACCGTCTAAAAAGGCGGTTTTTTTTGTTTACAACAATTAATTACATAGTAAAGGTGTTTTTGGAAAAGGGTTACATCTTTTTTAAGAAGGGGATACAAGTTATAAGGTTACTTAAGGAGGTAGAGATCTTGGATAAATTTCGAATTGCCAAAGATACGTTGGGGGAAGTTAGGGTCCCTAAAGAGGCCTACTATGGAGCTCAAACACAAAGAGCGGTAGAAAATTTTCCGATCAGCGGTATTCGGTTACCGTTATCATTCATAAAAGCACAAGCTATCATTAAAGGTAGCGCAGCCTTCGCGAATAGAGAATGTAAGGCACTAAGTAACGAAAAAGCGAAAGCCATCATTTCGGCAGCAGATGAAGTGGTTAACGGCTATTTGAGAGATCAATTTGTTGTAGATGCCTACCAAGCAGGAGCGGGCACTTCTCAAAATATGAACATGAATGAGGTTCTAGCTTCACGTGCTTCTGAGATATTAGGCGGGGAAAAAGGTGATTATTCACTTGTTCACCCTAATGATGATGTGAATATGTCACAATCCACCAATGATACCATTCCGACAGCTATACAAATTTCAGTTGCATCTGAACTTCAAACAACCCTTTATCCCGCTCTTAGTCGTTTGATTCAAGTTTTGAAGGAAAAGGAAAAAGAGTTTCACGAGATTATTAAAGCGGGCAGAACACATTTGCAGGATGCTGTGCCTATTCGATTAGGCAGCGAATTCAAAGGTTACAGAGGCACACTAGAATCTGTAAAGCATGCTTTAGAACATTCAGAGACCTCTTTATATGCTTTAGGATTGGGTGGAAATGCAGTAGGTACAGGAATAAACGCTCACCCTGATTATGCACAACTCGCAATAAAACAGATTGCACAAAAAACGAAGCTGCCGTTTACACAGAGTGACAATACATATGCTTTTATGCAGAATACGAACGCAGCGATTCGAGTAAGCGGTCACTTAAAAGAATTAGCTCTCCACTTAATAAAAATATCGAGTGACCTTAGACTGTTAAGCAGTGGCCCAAGGACAGGATTTGCTGAAATCATGCTGCCAGCGGTGCAGCCAGGATCATCGATCATGCCAGGCAAGATCAACCCGGTCATTTTAGAAAACATGTATATGATCTGTTCACAAGTAATAGGTAATGACACATGTGTGTCCACAGCTGCAATCGGAAGTCAGCTAGAAATCAATGCAATGATGCCTGTAATTGGTTTCAATGTGCTCCAATCTATCACAATCTTGAGTAATGGAATCACTATCTTTACAGAAAAATGTTTAAAAGATATCACTGCTAATGAAGAGAATATACAAAATTGGCTCGAGCAGAGTCTTTCACTTGTAACAGCGCTAAACCCTCATATTGGATATGAAAAAGCAGCAGCGGTAGCAAAAGAAAGTTTCGAGACAGGCAAGACATTAAAAGAAGTGCTGGTTGCAAAAAAGATCTTAACTAGAGAAGAAGCTGACCGAATCCTAGATCCAAATTCAATGATTTAAAGTTATGCTGTAACTTTTAAATCGCTTTTCTCGACAAATATAGTACAGATTTCTTGTTTTTCATATTATTAACAAATAATTAGTGAAGATTGGAATTTACAGAGTTATAATAGAGAAGTTCATTCACATATAAAGGGAAATAAATAATATTCTGGAAAACCAATTAGTTAACTTGGTTTAATAAATGAAAAGTGGACATTTGAACTGTTTTTTGGGGAGGAACTTGAAAATGTGCGGTTTTATTGGATATATGTTAAACACGCCTGAGACGGTAGAACAAAATGAAACTGAGCAATTAATCAATATGACTAACATCATTACTCATCGAGGTCCAGATGATAGTGGTCATTTTGTAGATCAGTATGTTCGCTTCGGTTTTCGCCGTCTGAGCATCATTGATATAGAAAGTGGTAAACAACCACTTTCATACGAAGATGACCGTTATTGGATTATTTTTAATGGTGAAATATATAATTATGTTGAAATAAGAAAAGATCTAGAAGAAAAAGGATATATGTTTAAAACCCATTCGGATACCGAGGTAATCCTCGCTCTTTTTAGTGAGAGAAGAGAAAAAGCCTTTACTGAACTTCGAGGGATGTTTGGCTTTTTAATCTGGGATAAAGATAAGAAAGAGCTTTATGGAGCAAGAGACCGTTTCGGGATCAAACCTTTTTTCTATCTTGAGGATGAGGAAGGACTATACTGTGCTTCTGAAAAGAAAAGTATTAACGTTGTTAAAGAAAAGCAAGAAGTAGATGCCGAAGCACTTCATCATTATTTGACCTATCAATTCGTGCCAGAGCCTATGACCTTAACGAAGGGGATCAAAAAACTTGAACCTGGCCATTATTTTGTAAAAAAAGCGGGCAGACCGATGTCTATCCAATCGTATTGGAAGCCTAGTTTTAAACCAAATAATATGACACTTGAAGAAGCGAAAAATGAAATTCGTTCTGTTATGCGAGATTCAGTAAAAGTTCATATGCGTTCTGACGTTCCTGTAGGTGCTTTCTTGTCTGGAGGAATAGATTCAAGTGCAATTGTCGCTTTAGCGAGTGAACTGCACCCATCGCTAAAAACGTTTACGGTCGGATTTGAAAGAGAAGGGTTTAGTGAGATTGATGTAGCTGTTCAAACTGCTGCTGCATTAAACGTTGAAAATATCCACTATTTAGTTAAACCTGAAGAATTTATTAAAGAACTTCCAAAAATCATCTGGCATATGGATGATCCAGTAGCTGATCCAGCAGCTGTTCCCCTGTATTTTGTCGCTCGTGAAGCAGCAAAACACGTGACAGTAGTTCTTTCTGGAGAAGGTGCTGATGAGTTGTTTGGAGGATACAACATCTATCATGAACCTCACTCATTAAGACATCTTTCTTCATTGCCCAAAGGTGTTGCAAAAGGGCTAGCTGCCATCGCAAGCATCCTACCTGAAGGTGTTAAAGGGAAGAGTTTTATACAGCGAGGAAGTATGACAATTGAAGAACGTTATATTGGAAATGCGAAAATGTTCTCAGAGAGTGAAAAAAGCAAACTCTTAAAAGAATATCGTCCTGCTTATAACTACAAAAATGTAACTAAGCCGTTGTATGAGGAAGCGAGAGCTTTTCACGATGTTCATAAAATGCAATATATTGATCTTCATACTTGGATGAGAGGCGATATTCTCGTTAAGGCTGATAAGATGACGATGGCTCATTCGCTAGAGCTAAGGGTGCCTTTCCTTGATAAAGAAGTATTCGATGTTGCTTCCAAATTGCATCCAAGTCTTACAGTAACGAATGGAACAACAAAATATGCACTTAGGGAAGCGATGAATGGGATCGTTCCTGATTCTGTGCTGCATCGCCGTAAGTTAGGTTTCCCTGTTCCAATTCGACATTGGTTAAAAAATGAGATGTATGATTGGGCTATACAACTCATACAGACGAGTCATACAGACCAATATCTAAATAAAGATGTAGTACTGAATCTTTTAGAAGGACACCGAGCTGGCAGAGGCGATTACAGCAGAAAAATATGGACAGTACTCATGTTCATGTTGTGGCATCAAATAAATATTGAGAAAATGTATCACTTTGGTGAAGACCTCTCACCAAAACAAGATCAAATTCAAGAAATGATGGTTTCAAGTCGATAAAACACACTCTTTATTAGTTTTGCTTGTATGATTTAGTTATGTTATACTTAACAGGTTAAAAAATAGTTAGGAGTGTTTTCATGAATTTTGAAGTAGGTAGCATTGTTGAAGGTAAAGTTACAGGCATTAAGCCTTTTGGTGCGTTCGTTGCATTAAATGATAATGTACAAGGTCTTGTACACATCTCTGAAGTTTCACATGGTTTCGTTAAAGATATTAACGATGCATTAAGTGTTGGTGACGTTGTGTCAGTAAAGGTTCTTTCTGTTGACGAAGACAGCAAGAAGATTTCACTGTCCATCCGACAAACACAGGAAGCTCCAGCTCCTGCACCTAAAAAAGAACGCCGCCCTGGTGGATTCAACAATAATAACAAAAAGAGCAACACAAACAATCAAGACGCTAACAAAGGTTTCAACACTCTTGAAGCAAAACTTAAAGATTGGTTGAAAGAGTCTACAGATCGTCAAGCTCAACTAAACAAGCGCCTTAAAAAGTAATAAAAAAACCTCTCGATCGAGAGGTTTTTTTTTATTTAAATTATACACGGTTATGTTCTGTATGACCTTCTCGGCTAAGTTCCTCGGAAGGTTTAAACAATAGTGTTAAACAGTAAAGACCAGAAAGACCTACTAGACCATAGACGATACGGGCAAGAACAGCATCTTGACCTCCAAAAATAGCAGCAACTAGATCGAACTGAAAGAATCCGATTAAACCCCAGTTGATGGCTCCAATGATAACCAATGCAAGTGCGAAACGCTGTAATCCACTCATGTAATTCCCCTCCTCTTTTTAATAATTGAAAAGCTTCCTTAGGGTGGCATATTATGTCTACAATTATTCATTCCCTTAATCACTGGCATGAAACTAATCAATAAAACACATGCTAGTATTCGATAAGCTAATTACTTTACATTACATTTTATGTCCCACATAATACGGATTAACCATGTAAGAAGGAGAGATATTCATGAACGAATATATATACTACAATCCAACTCGATTAGTTTTTGGTAAAAATCAAATTCAAACGCTAAAGGACGAATTAGGGAAATTCGGAAAGAAAGTCCTCGTGGTTTATGGTGGAGGAAGCATAAAACGAAACGGCTTGTTTGATGAAGTGATGAATGAGCTTAATAAGATGGATGCAGAGGTTAGTGAGCTTTCAGGTGTGGAACCAAACCCGAGAGTATCTACTGTTCGTAAAGGCGTAGAAATTTGTAAAGAAAAAGGCATCGATGTTTTATTAGCTGTTGGTGGTGGAAGTGTTATTGACTGCACAAAGGCAATCGCAGCTGGGGCTAAGTATGATGGAGACGTATGGGATATCATTACTCTACAAGCTCAAGTGGAAGATGCACTTCCTTTTGGAACAGTTCTTACGTTAGCTGCAACTGGATCTGAAATGAATTCAGGTTCTGTTATTACGAACTGGGAAACACAAGAGAAATATGGTTGGGGAAGTCCTCTTGTATTCCCTAAATTTTCAATTTTAGATCCTACTTATACGTTCTCAGTTCCTAAGGATCAAACGATTTATGGAATTGTAGATATGATGTCGCACGTATTTGAACAGTATTTCCATAACGCTACAAACACACCACTACAAGATCGCTTTGCTGAATCCATTCTATTAACAGTAATGGAAACCGCACCTAAGCTTCTAGAAGATCTTGAGAACTATGAGTTGCGTGAAACAATTCTTTACAACGGAACGATGGCACTAAACGGTACACTTCAAATGGGTGTTCGAGGTGATTGGGGAAGTCATAACATTGAACATGCTGTTTCAGCGGTCTATGATATTCCGCATGCTGGCGGCTTAGCTATTCTTTTCCCTAATTGGATGAGACATAATGTGGATACGAATGTAGCTCGCTTCAAGCAACTTGCTGTTAGAGTGTTTAACGTTGAAACAGAAGGAAAGTCCGATAAAGAAGTGGCTCTTGAAGGTATTGATCGTCTTTCTGCATTCTGGTCGTCTCTTGGAGCTCCGAATGCTCTTAAGGATTATGATATTGACGATTCAAAGCTTGACCTTATCGCAGATAAAGCGATGGCAAGAGGTGAGTTCGGTAACTTTAAGAAGCAGAATAAAGAAGATGTACTAAACATTTTAAGAATGTCTTTATAAAAGTTTCATGAAAGTGGTTGATTTTGGTTGTGGGATGCTTTCTTTCCAGAGGGCGTGCGGTGAGCCCCAGGAGTTTTTCGCACCCTCCACTGCAATCAACTTGCCTGACGAGCATGAAATAACTGTAAGCCATATAAAAAGAGGGGATCGATCCTTCTTTTTATATGGCTGCTTTTTGAATATTTCGTCTTTTGTAAAGAAACCGATTACATTTGACTGGTTTCTTGATTTGGTCCTTGTACTTGTATAAAGTGAAAGAATAATGATGTTTTAGGAGGCTTACATATGACAAAGAAACTTAGTTTTGATTATAGCAAGGCCCTTTCTTTTATTGGTCAGCATGAAGTAGATTATCTTACGGGTGCGGTAAAAACTGCTCATGAAGCAATTCATGAAAAAACCGGTGCAGGGAATGACTATCTTGGCTGGGTTGACCTTCCTGAAAACTACGACCGCGAAGAATTTAGCCGAATCGTAAAAAGTGCTGAAAAAATTAAAAGTGATTCTGATGTATTGATTGTTGTTGGAATTGGTGGCTCGTACTTAGGAGCTCGTGCAGCGATCGAAATGTTAAATCATTCATTCTACAATCTTTTATCAAAAGAAGACCGCAAGACTCCACAAGTATTCTTTGCTGGACAGAACATTTCATCGACATATGTTAAAGAACTTTTTGATGTATTAAAAGATAAAGATGTATCTGTAAATGTGATCTCTAAATCTGGGACAACGACTGAACCTGCGATTGCGTTCCGTATCTTTAGAAAGTTTTTAGAAGAAAAGTACGGTAAAGATGAGGCTCGTAAACGTATTTATGCAACTACTGACAAAGCTCAGGGTGCACTAAAAACATTAGCGAACGAAGAGGGCTATGAATCCTTTATCATCCCTGATGATGTAGGTGGACGATACTCAGTGCTGACTGCTGTTGGTCTATTACCAATCGCAGTAAGTGGAGTGAACATTGAAGAGATGATGAACGGAGCCAAAGAAGCTGCAGCTGATTTCAACAACCCAAACCTTGCAGAGAACGAAGCTTATCAATATGCTGCTGTTCGTAATGCTCTTTATAATAAAGGCAAAACCATCGAATTAATGGTAAACTACGAGCCGGGTCTTCACTATGTTTCTGAATGGTGGAAGCAGCTTTACGGTGAAAGTGAAGGAAAAGACTACAAAGGCATCTATCCAGCGTCAGTTGACTTCACTACTGATCTTCACTCAATGGGGCAATACGTGCAAGAAGGGCGACGTGACCTTTTTGAAACGGTGTTATACGTAGGTTCAGCTCGAGAAGAAATTACAATCGAAGAAGATGATCAGAATTTGGATAAACTGAATTTCTTAGCTGGTCAGACAATGGATTTTGTTAACAAGAAAGCATTCCAAGGAACAATGCTTGCTCATACAGATGGTGGAGTACCAAACTTAGTGGTAAGTATTCCTGAAATGACACCTTATCATTTTGGATATATGGTTTATTTCTTTGAAAAAGCGTGTGCGGTGAGTGGCTACTTGTTAGGTGTTAATCCATTCGACCAACCAGGAGTAGAAGCATACAAGAAGAACATGTTTGCACTTCTAGGTAAACCTGGATTTGAAAAAGAAAAAGAAGAATTAGAAAAGCGTCTATAATCATTTTTTTAAGCCTGACTCAAACATTGCTGAGTCAGGCTTTTTTTATGTTTACTTATACTAATGGTCAAATAATCTCATGTCAGATTGGATACGCTAAGAAATAGACAATAAAGGGGTGACAATGATGAAACCGATAAAAAGCAAACTTGAAAATGAGTGTTGTGCATTAAATGAAGCTGAAGATGTTTTGAAAGGGATGGGCTTTTCTTACGGCGGGAACTGGGATTATGATCACGGCTATTTCGATTATAAACTGGATGATGAAGTAGGGTATACGTTTTTGAGAATTCCTTTTCAAGCCATTGATGGTCAGTTAGATAAAAAAGATACCACTATTAAATTTGGTGAACCTTTTTTACTGGCTCACAAATATCAGGTTGGGCTCGACGACAATGCTGAGACAGGTAATATCTCAGGGAGCTTCAATCAGTTTTCAGAGCCGCAAGATCCGGATGCGACGGTTGATCAAAAGTGGATCGGGATCGCCAAAGATTTAGTGAAAAAGGTAGAAACTGCAGTATTAAATTAAAAACAGATAGACCATGACGTCTATCTGTTTTTCTTATAGTATCTCTTTTTCAAGGCTAGAAACCATCGCATGTGAAGCAAGGTTTGAAGTGTGTATAATATGGTCGGCACCAGCTCGTATTGCGTTTGAAGTTTGCTCCGTTGTTAACACTTCTGCATGAATAGATACTGTAGGGTTCAGTCCTCTGGCTGTAAGAATAGAAAGAATCGTATTCGTATCAGCTTCGTATTCCTTTAAGTTTGCATCAGCTGTAATTAAGACGGTATGAGCTTGTTTAACATGAGCCATCATCCAAGTATGATCTTCACTAGGTTTAGCATGGATAAAATGAATGCCTTCAACATATAACGGATTTTCTTTTAATGATTCATCGATTAAAACGATATGGTTGGATTTTAATTGCTCTTTTAGAGCTTGAATCGTATGTCTAGCTCTTTCGTTCCAGCCTACTATAATGAAATGATCTTTATTTTTATACATATTTTTCCCCTCTAGAAAGCGATTTTCTCTTTTAACAACAGAACTTGCCAAGTGAACAGTCAAAAAGGCAAAAAAAGACGCGCCAATGAACACAAGGAAAATAGCTAGTATCCTTACTTCAGTTGATTCAGGAGTGAAATCGCCATATCCAACTGTTCCGGCCGTAATAACTGCCCAATAAAACCCTTCAAATATAGTTGGAAATGTTTTTGTTTCTAAGAGGTGAGCTAAAATAGCGCTGGATAATAGAATGCTAAAAAGAATAATCGCAAGTCGAATCAGCATCGGCATTCTTAAGTAAGCATAATAAATAGACCGCATACAAACACTCTCCTCCTATTATCACTATTGCCATAAAAGTTTGCTGTCTATACCGAAATGAAAACAAAAACCCCAGGACTGGAGTTAGTCCTGGGGTTTGCCATTATGAAGCCTCTTCTAAAAGTGGTGGTTCTTCAATGGAAGAATCTGATGCAACTTCATTTTCTGTTGTTTGTTGTAACTCTTTAGAAACTTCAGCTTGCTCAACTTCTTGCGTGAATGCTGAAGTTGACGTAGGGCATGACTGTTCTTTTGAAGCATTTTGATGATAAGTGGTTAATGCTTGTTGTTTTAACTCAGCATCAGTGACATTTGTTGTTACTTTAATGCGAACTTCTATAACGATACCATCAATAATAATTTCAATATAAATCCAGTGCTCTTTAGGTGTTTCTTCTTTAGGCGTTTCCTCTTTAGGCGTTTCCTCTTTAGGTGTTTCCTCTTTAGGTGTTTCCTCTTTAGGTGTTTCCTCTTTAGGTGTTTCCTCTTTAGGTGTTTCTTCTTTAGGTGTCTCTTCTTTAGGTGTCTCTTCTTTAGGTGTCTCTTCTTTAGGTGTTTCTTCTTTAGGTTTTTCTTCTTTAGGTGTCTCGTCTTTAGGCTTTTCTTCCTTAGGCGTTTCTACCTTTGGAGTATCTTCCTTAGGAATGTTTTCTTTCGGAATTTCTGGTTTAGGTTTTTCCTCATTTGGTGTTTCCTGTTTCGGTTTATCCTCTACGGGTTTTACAGGTTTTGGTTTCTCTTCCTTTGGTGCTGTGACGACAGGTGTACTCTTCGTAGGTGCTTTGTGTGTATTCTTGTCCTGCTCACCACCAGAAGGAGCAGGCGTATTCACATGTTTTTCTTGCTCGTTCTTAATTGGTTTTTCGGCTGGCTTTTCTTCCTTTTTTGGTGCAGAAGGAATTTCAGCATGACTTACAGGTAATTCGAACGTTTTCTTTTTCTGAGGTTCCTGTATTTTTTCTTGAACCGGTGTTACTTCCTTCTCAACCTTTACCTCGTTACTCGAATCTTTTATATCTAAGATAGGTAGAGGCGGTTCGTATACAAGATCCTCTTTCTTGTCTTCAGAGGCATCAACTGTTTCAAGATCCTCTTTTAAAAGCTCTTTTATAGGGCCCACTTTTTCTGAAATCTCTTCTATTGTAAGAGTTGAAATTTCGTTCTTCGTAATTTTCATTCCAGACTTCTTAGCTGCTTTATAAATCGCATAATGACCAGGTGACATTTTCATCTTTTTAGATTGTTCGCGCTCTTTAGAACTCATCACGATAGTTGTCATCTCTATCGATTTCTTTTTAGCGGTCTCTGTCATCACTTCATTCACTTGTTGTTTAATTTCTTTCTCCTTATCAGCAGGTATTTCCTCAGATAAGGTTGTAGTAATCAATACCTCTTCCTTTGACTTCAGATAGCCGAGGTCTTCGCATGTATCAAAAATAAGGTCAGTTACATGTTCGATTTCTTCATTTTCCCAATCGTTCAACCGATCAAGAACCATATGACCTTGCTGATTATAAGCCAAGATATCCAGTACTCTCATTTCTTCGTCAATCTTCAATTCAAGACTTGGATCCATGTTTATGCCGACATAGGCATACGCCCCAGGTCCTGATATCGGTGCGAGTACTTGAAAGAATAAGAGAAAGATAGCCAGAGCTACGGCAGTTCCTGTTTTCCAGTTTATGAAAATAGAGAAAATAGATTTCTTGTTTTCTTGTCTTACTGGAAGACGAATTTCTTGACCGACCATATAGGCTGCATTGGTATTTTTAATCTTTTTAAATTCTCCGCCCTCTGCAAGAACGATGACATGGCGCTTGTTAACCTCTACAATAATCGCTTTGTTCATTAGTGTTTTCCTCCCGTGCCAGGAACATATTGCAGCAACACTTGATAGTTTTCTATAAAGATAAGGGTAAGAGCGGTTATGTATTCTCGCTGTTTTTTCATGGTGTGCTTTTGATGCTGTGTACTTTCGTTATGAAGAAGGGGCAACCGTTTCCACGTTAGAAAGTAATTCCGCATCTCAGGGTCTTTCGAGATTTCTTCAGCAACTTTTATGGCTTGCTGTCTGTTTTCAACATCCTTAGGAGTGCTGGAGACTAAGTGACTAAACTCTATTCCATATTCTTTTAACCGCATTTTAAAATGCGATATTTCTTTTACAGGATCTGGTTCATCCGTGGTACTTGTGCATAGACTCAACGATGAATTTGAAGACGGTGTTTCAAATGCAGGCTGCAATGATTTATTTTTTTTCGTAAACCAACGGCGGATCAATTGTTCCCCCTCCTTCCGACTAATATGTAAAATAATATATTTCAAGATAATAATAACCAAATAATTATAGTATACTTTCCTATGAAAAAATAGTGAAAAAAGTCACAAGAGTAATTGTTTATGAAGTTTGTTAGCACTCATAGATGGAAAAGCTGTGAATGGGTGATGAAGTTGAAATATAATAAGGAAGATAGAGAAAAATATAGTGAAGCGATAGATCGCATGCAAGAGGGGTTAGACAGCATGATCGATTTATACAATGAAGCAGAAGATGATGAAGAACTCATTCAATATGATGAAGAAGTAATTGCCGCAATCAGGCAAGCAAAAGAAAGCTTTGGAGATCAATTTATCAACCAAAAGATAAACACGATCGTCAAGGAAGTGCTTTCGTTCATGCAAGGGGGTCAGACCCCCGAAAAAGACAAATAGCAATTTTGTCCATCTAAAGAGGACACTTCTAAACCAATACAACCGCCTTCAGTTAGCAACTGAAGACGGTTGTATTGGTTCTTCTTATAAAACATACATAAAAATCGGAAACATGTTCCAGCAAAACCAGAGTGTGAGGATAAACAGAATAGAGATAGGAACAGAAACTGTATATTGAATCCATCTCGTCGTTTCAGAACTGAGCTGCCACACTTTACGAACAACAAGAATCAACACTGGTATGGTTAAGACGAGAAAGAACAATCGTACCCAATATTCATAAGTCACGGTATCAGATGTTAATGAGAGTAAGCTGATAAAACACACGATGCCTATTATTCCGTAAAACGGCCAGATGACTTGTTTCAACTTCTTAGAATCATGTATCGTTAGAAGATAGAAAGCAATCATGCAGATAATGGTGAATACGATCATTATAGACCTCCTAATTTGTTATCTTATACTCTATTCTTTGTTTCTATTTTTTATGAGATTACGATGCAATCAACCATTTTTTTGAAGAGAGTTTCTAGCAATTAAGATGATACGTAAAAGAAAGGTGATAAGAATGAAAATCGCAGTTATTAACGGCAGCTCTAGAGAACATGGTAACACGGAAGCACTGACTCAAAAGGCATTAGACAACATTCAGCATACTTCTTTTTACCTCAAAAACTTCAAAATCAATCCTATAGATGATCTACGCCATGATGCAGGCGGATTTGTTAAGGTAGATGATGACTACGAGGAATTGATCAAAGAGATTCTACAATATGACGTACTTATTTTTGCTACACCTGTTTATTGGTATGGAATGAGTGGGATCATGAAAAACTTTGTAGATCGGTTCTCAGAGAGTTTACGAGACGAAACCTTAAACTTTAAGAAAACCATGGGCGATAAAAAAGCTTATGTTATTACAGTAGGGGGAGACCATCCTCGAATAAAAGCACTGCCCTTGATTCAGCAATTTCAATATATATTCGACTTTTTAGGTACAGAATTTGTTGGTTATTTAATAGGAGAAGCAAATGCACCTGAGGAGATATTAGCTGACTCAAAAAGCTTGGGAGATGCTAAATCATTTAAGACAGCTTTATCGAAGCACACTGAGAAATAATCAGTGTGCTTTTGTATTTTAATTATTATAGGTCTTCAAAAGGTTTTCTTCAAAATGTTCACTTGATGGATTGTTATTCACTAGAGAACCTGTTCTATTCAAATCTAAGTCTTAATTGGTAATCTTTGATCTGAATCCAAAAAGAGGAAAATAACTCTTGTGTTTTTTTGTATTTAATAGAAAAATAGAGAAAAGGCATTTCTTGTAAATACTTTAAAAATAATTCAACAAGGATGTAGAACATGCGAGAGACTTCGTTTGAATTACAAAATACAAAACAAATGATGCATACGTTCTATGAAGCGGTTAATAATGGGATTATCGTTATAGAACCATGTGGCACAATTCTTTACGCCAATACAAAAGCGTATGGCATGTTAAGATTGTCTGATTCTGAAGTAGAAGGCTCATATGTATATGAGTTGCCATTTTTTATAACAGATTCAAACAAAAAGAAATGGTCACTTCAAGAAGCTTACATTCAACATGAGAAAAACAAAAAAGCAGAATATCAGATCGAAATAGATTTAATCTGTGAAAACACGGGCTATTCTTCTTCGTTGTCTGTTTCTATCATTCCTCTTAAAGATAATGTGTGTGATCTATCTGTCATTACACTAACGGATAACCAGGAGCTAAAACGTACGGAAAAAAAATTGAATCGCAGTCAGCAGCGCTTTAACTCGCTTGTCGACTCAATGGAAGACACTGTTTTTACGTTAGATACAAATTTTGTACATACTGGCATCTATGGAAGATGGATGGAGAAACACGGTGTTAAGCCATCCTACTTCTTAGGCAAGACCGTTCGCGAAGTTTTTGGCGCTGAGATTGCTGATGGTCAAGAAAAGGCATGTCGTCTTGTTTTGCAAGGCAAATCTCAATTTTATGAGTGGAGTAATGTGCGTGATGGTGAACGTCTCTATTATCAGGCTATCCTATCTCCAATTAATAATGACCAAGGTCAAGTGGAAGGAATTGTAGGTGTTTCTAGAGATATCACCCAAAGCAAGAGGATGGAACTAGGACTACGAGAAAGTGAAGAGAGGTTCCGTCAGTTTGCTGAAAATGCAAAAGACATCTTTTGGATGCAAGATTATAAAACGCATCAGCTACTTTACATATCAAAGGCTTTTAAGCAAATTTGGGATGTCGAAGAAACGGAGCTGATTGAATCTGTTTTTACAGACGTTCACTCGGAAGATCAAGAAGCTGTTTCAACGTTCATCAAATTAATCGCGCAAGGTGAATCACAGATTGAATACCGGATACATGGGAAAAATAACAGAGTCCGTTGGATCAGAACAAGAGCATTTCCGATCACCAATGACGATGAAGAGATCTATCGCATAGCAGGTATTTCAGAAGATATTACAGATTTAAAAGAAAAAGAAGAATTGCTCAGAAAATCAGATAAACTCACGGTCGTTGGTGAGCTTGCGGCAGGAATCGCTCATGAGATTCGTAATCCGCTAACAAGTATCAAAGGATTCGTCCAACTTATGAAAGCAGACATGGAAGATCTTCATAGTGAAATCATCTTGTCTGAGATGGATCGGATTGAATCGATCATTACTGAATTTTTAGTATTAGCTAAACCGCACCAGGAAACTTTTTTTCAGCAGAGAAACGTAAATGATTTTATTAAACAGACGATAACGCTGTTGGATTCAGAGGCGAACCTTAATAACGTTCAATTCGAGACGCACTTAATGAACGTTCCTCAGATTCTTTGTGAAGGAAATCAAATTAAACAAGTAATCATTAATGTGATTAAGAATGCGATCGAATCTATGAATGGCGGCGGCACCATCTTTGTAGAAACAGGAGCACATGATGAAGGCTATGTCTTTATTAAAGTTACTGACCAAGGAGTGGGAATCGGCGAAGAGCGACTTGCAAGACTTGGAGAACCTTTCTATTCCAATAAAGAAAAAGGCATAGGGTTGGGACTAATGGTATCTTTGAAGATCATTGAAAATCATCATGGAAATATTACATTTGAAAGTATGTTAGATATTGGAACCACGGTTACAATATTGCTGCCGACTAAACTTTTGCCATAAAGATTTGATAATGCGCATTTCAGTATATCTGAAATGCGCATTTTTTTGCTTGCTAAATAAGTGTTTACGAGTTTTTTGTAAAGGGTAACCATATACAAGATGCATGAAAAATCTGATCTTTTTGATAGGTGGGAATTCACGTAAAATTGAGAACATTTCCAATTCATGCTACCCTTGTCTAGTAGGGGAATCTACAAAATGGGATATTCAAGGAGGATAAGAATGAAAGATTTCAAAAAGAAGATTGGGATGTTAGCTGTCGTTTTTTCAATGTTTGTACTAGCTGCATGTGGCAGTAGTGAATCAAGTGACGGGGGTCCAGAATTAAAGAACGAAGGTGAATTTAACTTTATCGTATCAGGAGAGTTTCCGCCTTTCAGCTCGGTTGATAAGGGAGGGGAACTAACAGGCTTTGATGTTGCAGTCGGTGAGGCGATTGCTAAAGAACTTGGTCTAAAGCCTGTTCCAGAGAAGTTTAAATTCCACGGCGCTGTTTCCGCTATTAAGGCAGATCGTTTTGACGCAGCAGTGGCAAGCCATACAATCACTGAAGACCGCAAGAAAGCAGTGAATTTTAGCGAGCCTTATTATTACTCAGGTCCGGTAATCTTTACAAGACCAGACAGTGATATTAAAACAAAAGAAGATTTAAAAGGAAAAGAAGTTGCTGTTTCAAAAGGCTCTACCTATGAAAAATCTGCACAAGAATTTACAGATCAAATTAAAAACTATGACAGTGATGCTACAGCATTGCGTGCTTTGAGCGAAGGAAAACATGATGCGGTTATTACTGATGCTATCACTGGTAAACAAGCGATCGAAAAAGGATTTAAAATCGTCGAACAAGAGCAGCTTGGTACGAGTGAACAAGCGATTGCTATTAAAAAAGAAGATAAAGAATTGCTAAAAGCGGTTAATAAAGCATTAAAGAAAATGAAGGATAACGGTGAGCTCGCGAAGCTTAGTGAAGAATACGTCGGTGCTGATATCACGAAGAAGCCTGAATAATGGTGGAGCCGCCCTCATGAGGTTACGTGCAGGGTGGCTTTCTTTTATCCATACATTCGATCACACACCATTAACAAAGAGAATAAAAAGGGGAGGACAATGGCATGTTTGATCTCGCACACATTTTAGACGTATTAGTAGAAAGTTATCCGCTCTTCATGAAGGGACTTTTGATCACTCTACAACTTACCTTTGTATCTATTTTAATCGGTACGGGGATTGGACTTGTTTTTGCATTATTTAAAATCTCTGGAATTAAAGTCCTGAATTGGATCGCGAATATTTATATTGCACTCATTCGTGGTACACCTTTGATCGTACAGATTTTCATCTTTTACTTTGGTCTAGCAGAGTTAGGTATTTCTGCTTTTTGGTCTGCGGCATTTGGTCTTGCTATGCATAATGGAGCTTATATTGCAGAGATCTTCAGAGGTTCTATTCAATCGGTTGATAAGGGACAAATGGAAGCAGGACGCTCTTTAGGGATGACTTATGGATTGGCAATGAGAAGAATCATCCTGCCGCAAGCTTTTAAACGAGCACTACCTCCTCTAGGCAACCAGTTTATTATCGGTCTGAAGGATTCATCACTAGCATCCTTTATTGCCCTTAACGAGTTGTTCAGTATAGCAACGACACAGGGATCGAGGACATTTGATGAGATGACCTACCTGATTATTGTTGGTCTATACTATCTAATACTCGTTCTACTTTTCACATTACTTGTTAATCTGTTAGAAAAGAAACTATCAGCTGGGGAATAGGAGGTGTCTGAGTTGAAAAAAGAAATGATACGCATTGAAAACTTAAAGAAGAGTTTTGGAGATTTAGAAGTATTAAAAGAAGTGAATCTTAACGTACAAGAGAGCGAAGTGGTCGTCTTAATTGGTGCAAGTGGTTCTGGAAAAAGCACGCTGCTTCGATGCATTAATTTTCTAGAGATTAAAAATGGTGGTAAGATCGTCATCGAAGAGGAAGAAATCGATCCGAAAACACATAACTTAAACGAAGTACGTCAAAAAGTAGGGATGGTTTTTCAGCACTTTAACTTGTTTCCTCACAAAACCGTATTGGAAAATGTGATGGAAGCTCCTCTAAATGTGAAAAATCAAAATAAATCAGAAGCAGAACAGGATGCAAAAGCTTTACTAGGGAAAGTTGGTCTTTCTGATAAAGCAGATGTCTATCCAGCGAAGTTATCGGGTGGACAGAAGCAGCGTGTTGCTATTGCAAGAGCGCTTGCGATGAAACCAGATATCATGCTTTTTGATGAACCGACATCAGCACTCGATCCAGAACTTGTAGGAGAAGTGCTCGCCACAATGAAAGAGCTAGCGCAAGAAGGGATGACGATGGTCGTTGTAACTCATGAGATGGGCTTTGCAAAAGAAGTTGCAGACGAGGTCGTATACATGCACGATGGACAAATCTGGGAAAAAGGAAAGCCAGAAGAGATTTTTGATGCCCCGAAAGAAGAGCGAACGAAAGACTTTTTAAGCTCTATTCTATAATGAAACAAAAAAGGTGCAGCGTTTATGCTGCGCCTTTTAATGTCTGTTTTGAATGGTGGGAGTTTGAATATTTTTTCCTTTTCGTTCTTGTATCAGAAGAACAGCACCCAGTACAAATATAATACCGATACTCTGAACAATGGATATGGATTCTTTGTATAGCATCATTCCCATTAAGGTAGCTACAACCGGTTCAATAGTAGATACAATAGCTGCTTTACTAGCATCCATCTGTTTTAAGCCTTGTGTATAGAACCAGTAGGCAAATACGGTTGGAAAAAGGCCGAGTCCGATAACGTTCATTAAAACGGATGGGCGAAATACTTGGATATTAGTAGAAGTCATATCGCTGATCGGAAATAGAGCAAGCATCGCAAAGAAAAAAGTGTAGATGCTGATAGTGAGCGTTTCATATTTTCGACTCGCTAACTTTCCAAAAATACTGTAGAGCGAATAGCCAAAGCCGGCTCCTAGACCAATCAGAAGACTAGTAATCGATAGTTCCAATTGAGCGGAGAACAGACCTGATACGAGTGTACATCCAATGAAAGTAGCGGTAAGGGCTAGCAGCTTCTGATGAGTTAATTTTTCTTTAAATACGATACTAGAGATTACAAGCACAAAAGCTGGAGCCGTATACAAAAGAATAGCTGCAATGGCGAGTGATGACGTTTGTATCGTCGTAAAATAACACCAATTAAAGAAGGAAACACTTAATATCCCGGTACCTAAGAAATACCAAGTATCCTTTAACTTGATTTTGAGTAGAGCAGGATTTTTTATAACAATCCATGCAAGGAATAGTAGAAAAGCACTGATAGCTCGTAAAAAGACAATCTGTAACGAAGTAAAACCGGCAAGCGAAAGTTCTTTAACGAAAAAGCCGATGATGCCCCAAAGAGATGCGCCTATCGCTACATATAGAAAAGCAAGTTTCGTTTGATAAGGCAAATTGGTTCATCCCCTAAAAAAATAATCTTAATCCTACTGAAACTCTAACAAAAAACACCTTTACTGTATATCACAATAAAGGTGTTTCGGAGTTTCTTTTATTATTCCATCTTATGCTTTATCTTTTCTACTTCCTCTTCTTCCTCTTTCACGATATTATCATCAATGTCTTCTTTAAAAGCAAAAGAAAGTAACAATGATACTAATATACCTCCGCCGATCAAGTTACCAATCGTAGCAGGAATTAAATTAAGAAGTATAAATTCATACCAACTGTATTCAAAGCCTTCTAAAACGGTAATGCTGAAATACCCCATGTTGGCCACGGCATGTTGAAAATTTCCTGCTTCAAAGATAATTACAGGTAAAAGAATTCCAAAAATTTTACCCATTACATCACGTGCAGCTGTTGCGAGAACGGCTGCAATACCGATCAGCCAGTTGGCAAGAATACCAGAGAATAATACTTGAAACCAACCCCATGTTCCTCGTTCAGTGAACTCCATCTTTTTTTCCATGAACTTTAGTAGGGTTTCATAAAACTCTTTGTCTAATGAACCTGACATATTTAGAAGGAACCCAACAAATAATGCTCCTAAAAAGTTACCAATATAACAGATCCCCCAAAATCGCAGAACCTTTTTACTGATCCAATACTTGCTTTGTAGAATATAGCTTGGAAGTAACACATTAATTTCCGTAAAAAGAATAGATCCTGATAGAAAAATCATAGTATAGCCGATCGCGAATCCAACACCTGATAACAGGTTATAGGTACCAGTTGTGTCTACTCCCATAGATAACAAAACAGAACCTAGTGCACCAAATGCGATAAATGCTCCTGCCATAAAAGATAAAATGAATTGAGCTAAGTTTGTAATCTGTAAAGAAGCTTTGCCTTCTTCAATAAAATACTCAATAATCTGTACTGGAAAAAAGTATTGCCGATCTGGAATATCAGCTTTTTTGTTATTTTTGTTGTCCTGATTCTCTTTCATTTTTGCATTCCCTCTTATTATGTCATCCTCGTCCTACTACTCTTCCCATAATTCGAAGTAAGCAAAACCACATATGATGAAATTTATACAACAAATCTTATTATTTACTTTTAAATACCAAATTTATATGAAAATCGACTTAATTATGGTAAACAAATTGAAATATTAAAGGTGACTATCCTCATGCGAAGCCGTGCTAATCCTTATCTATACTATTAATATATTCAAATAATTTTAGAGTGTATTGAAAGGAGAGAACAGATTGAAAAAAGGTCTAGTGTTGTTTATGGGGATATTACTTGGGAGCTTATCATTTTGGAGTTACAAGGGAGAAGCAGCAAGCTATGTAAATCCAAATCAAACGTATACATATGAAACGATGACGAGTAACATCAAGACACTTGCCCAAAAATACCCGGGGTTAGTCCAATATCGATCCATTGGAAAAACGCCTTATGGCAGAGACATCTGGGCTGTTAAGCTAGGGAGAGGTGATGCGACGGTTTTATACAATGCATCACATCATGCAAGAGAGTGGATGACAACAAATATCGTGATGGAAATGATCGATCAATATAGTGAACGCTATGTCTCCAACGGTACGATGGACGGCTATAATGTTGCAAACGTATTAAACAATACGTCGATCTGGTTCGTACCGATGACGAACCCAGATGGTGTCGTACTTCAGCAAAAAGGATTGTCCGCTTTTCCTACATCAGCTCATGCCAATCTCATTAAGATGAATGGTGGAAGCAAAGATTTTAAAAGATGGAAGTCGAATGCCCAAGGGGTTGATCTGAACAGACAATATCCTGCGCGTTGGGAACAGATATCAAATAATGCAAAAGCTCCTTCTTATAAAGATTACAAAGGTAGCGCTCCCCTTGTAACGAAGGAAGCAAAAGCGGTGTCGGCTCTCACTTATCTAGTAGACCCGGAAATTACGAACTCCTACCACACAGCTGGAAGAATACTATACTACCATTTCAATTATGGAACCAACACCTTTGAAGGGGACAAAACCCTCGGTACAACTCTTGCCAACATGACAGGGTATCGACTAATCCCTCCTGATACACAGTTATCAAGTGGTGGTGGATACAAAGACTGGTTCATTCAAACCTTCAAACGTCCTGGTTTTACGTTTGAACTAGCTCCATATGCAGGAGAGACGAATCCGCCAATCACGATTATTAATGAAGAATGGACAAGGAACAAAAAAGCAGGACTTTATATGGCAGTAGAAGGGGATAAGCGTTGGGAGAAACGTATAACACCAGTGACCAAAACCATCACTCTTACTCAAAAAGTTCCTTTGCATGACCGTCCTCATGTAAACCACAAAATGGCTGCAGCCAGTCTGTATCCAGGAACGTATAAAGCGAATGCAGCGTATGGAAACTTTTATCGCATCCAAACCATACTTGGACCAAAATGGATCGTTAAATAAAACATAAAGAAAAAACTGCTCTCTAGAATTTGCTAGAGAGCAGTTTTTTCTATGCGCTGATCGTGTGAGATGAATCCACTTTCGGTTCTGGAACAAACATAAGAATCGTAATGCCGATGATAAAAAGAACGACAAGACTGAACACGGCACTAGCAGAATTACCGGTAACTTGAGCGGTTACGGCGATTAACAACGGCCCCATAATGGAGGCGAACTTGCCGAAAATATTATAAAAGCCAAAGAATTCGTTCGAGTTTTCTTTCGGAACCAATTTAGCAAAATAAGCACGGCTTAGCGCTTGAATTCCACCTTGAGACGTAGCAACTAGCATCGCTAAAATCCAGAAATCCATTGTTGTTTTTAAGAAATAAGCATAAATACAAACGATAATGTAGACCACTATTCCAACGTAAAGCATCTTCTTACCTGTAAATCTTTCTGCTAACCTTCCGTATAGAATGGCAAAAGGGGCAGCGACCACCTGTGTTACAAAAAGGATGATTAAAAGGTTAGTAGAACTGATTCCAAGATCTGAACCATAAGCGGTGGACATCGTTATGATGGTCCCGACGCCATCGATATAAAAGAAATAGGCGAGCAGAAATAAAAATAGAGCCCGATACTTTCTTATTTCTTTCATTGTTTTACCTAAACGTTTAAAGCTGTTGATCAAAGGTTTCGGCTCTCGTTCGATACCGTACTTCTGATAAACGTTCTTCAGCATAGGAATCGTAAATATCCCCCACCATATCGCAGTGATCAAAAACGCAATCTTGCTAGCTAGAGTAGTTGAGATCGGCAGAACTTCATTTTGTGCCAACACGATAATTGCGATACTGATCAAAAAAGGAATTGTGCTCCCGATGTATCCTAATCCAAATCCTCTTGATGACACTCTGTTCATTCTTTCTTCTGTTGTTACATCGGTTATAAAAGCATCATAAAAGACATTAGATCCGCTAGAGCCGATTGCAGTTAATGTATAAAAAATTAATAATAAGAGCCATTGATCACTTGGAATAAAAGCTAATGATGCGGTAGAAATAAGTCCAAGTGCGAAAAAGAAAGTGAAGAATCGCTTCTTTAATCCTTTATAATCAGCAATTGTTCCTAGTACGGGGCTAAGCATCGCTAATATGAACGTAGCAATCGCGATCGTATAACCCAAATAAGCGGTTGAATCCGACGAGCTGACTCCTGCATTTGTGGCAGCTGCTTTAAAGAACAAAGGAAATACAGCTGTTGAGATAATAATTGAATACGCTGAGTTTGCCCAATCATAATACATCCAGCTATTCTCTTCTTTCGTAAACCGTTTCATAGGTTTTGTCCTCTCTATACTAGAATTCAGTTAAAAACTAGATGTTTAAAAATTCTTGTACGACTTTACCATCCGTTTTTCCTAAATCTAGACCTAATAGTTTAGCAAACGTCGGCCCTTCATCAATTAAATGCATGGAAGGAACAACAACATTTCTTTGTATCCCTTTACCTGCTAATAACAGGATAGTAGTGTAGTCTTCTTTTTCAGGAGAATAACCATGACAAGCATGCGTGAACCGTTTTTCCCTCACATCTTGATCTGTAATGTTGTTTAGAAAAGAGCCTTGATGTTCTTCGTTAAAATAAAAACCTCGTCTAGCTTCTACCATAAACGCACATTGATCATCAGCACCGGTTGCAGCCGCTTGTTCTTGACTGTAGATCTTTTCAATACCATTTCTTTCATCAATCAATAAGTGGTCCAGCAGTTTTTTCACTACCTCCTTTGTTTGTAGATCAGATGAATCCTTCAGGTAAATATATGCTGATCCATCACAACTTTTGCAATAGGCTTTCCAATTTTGTATAGGCCCTTTTGAATCAGTATCTATTAATCCATTTTCTTTTAATAGTATATTCAGTTTAATAGCTTTGCTCTCATCAAGAGCGCTATGATCTCCTAATACGGCGATCGTCGTTTCTTCATATATACCAGCTTCCTGTAAGGATTCGATAATTTTGCCAAGTCTGTTGTCATGCCTTTTTATCGCATCCATTGCTTCATCAGAAGAAAAGCCATGATAGTGCCTCTGTGAATCAAGATCCACAAAATGAACAAGCAATAGCTCAGGTTTTTTATTTTTAATCGTATGTATCGTGGACTCTAAAACAAAATCATCAAGCTCAGGCTGGTTCAAACCACTACGCAGATGTCCGAATCGACGGTTCATATCAAGTTGATATCTTTTACTTCCGTTTAAGAGAGAAACAGGAATCTGGTGGTGCCACTTACGGTTCGCAAAAATTTCGGGCATGTTGTAATCGATGTTCGCTCTTGCAGTCACTGGCCAAAGGAGAGCACCGGTAGTCATACCTGCTTTTTTAGCTTCATCATATAAAGTAGTTCCTTTAATATGTTTTCTGTGCCAATACCAATCAGGCGAAGCTTTACCTGGCTGTGTTAACGTATTGTTTACGATTCCGTGGTTTTTTGGATACCTTCCTGTAACAATCGAGGTATGACAGGGATACGTTACAGAAGGATAGATTGTCTCTACTTTTTTGCAATGGGAGCCTCGATCCAATAATTCCTTAAAATGCGGAAGCTGATCTAAGATAGGAAAATCAAGGGAAGAAAGACAGTCAAAAGAGATGACAACTAAATGATTGGTTAGACGGGACATAACACTCCTCCAAATATTGCTAAGATTAACCATTCTAAATTAAATGATAGCATAAGGGAATATAACGCGTGTAAAGTCTATGTATGAATTTAAAAAAATCATACCATTTCCTTTCCAAACTTTGTAAGTTGTGTTATGAATGAATTATCTCATTATATAGCGGGTGATGAAGTGATCAAATGGTGGTTAAGTGTTGTATTAATGTTTTTTATCACATCTGGTGTAATTCTGTACGTCTTCACGATGGATTACGCTTCTGAAAAAGCAATGGTAGAAATCACAAAAGAATTAAAGTCGAATGAAGATGAGATCACGAAACTTCTAGAAGACCCAGAAATTAGAAAGTACATAGAAACAGGGAAGCCTCCAAAGCAGAAGTTGCCATTTACTACAAAGAATGATGCTGTTCAATTCATCTCTGAGAGATACACCATTCAAGAACTAGCTTCCATTAGAGAGAAGGTAAGTAAAGGTTTGAATGAAAACGAAAAGCAAGCTGTATATGAGAAGCTGCTCGAAAAAGTAACAGATAATGAGCTGATGGCGCTTAAAGTAGTCGCTTTAAAAGAGATAAAGAAGAAATAAAAAAAGCCCGTAACAGGGCTTTTTTTCTATGACTTTAAAACTTTACTGTAATCTTTCCATCCATTATTGAAATGTAGTAGCCGTTATTTTCATCCTGCTTGACTTGAATGGGTTCGCCCGTTCTAATGACTTCTTGAATCTGTTCCTTAATCGTAGGATGCATATCGTATAGAACGTCTACATTTTCGATCGAAACGGTATTAATTCCTGTACTAAAACCCATAATCAATCGATCGGTAGAATTATCAAACATCAAAAAACTGTCGCTGTATTCAATCGCATAAAGAGTAGCATCATGTTTCTTTGCGATGGCTACGAGATGTTTTAAGTTCTCATGTGTGTCATCCATTAAGCTCACGTATGTGTAGCCGTCGATGATTTTAGTCTCTGGCATTTTTGTTTGTGTTTGCTCTTCTTGTATAGGTTTTTCCTCCACATTTTTTGTTTGTGGCTGAACAGCAGGCTTTGGTTCAGGTTTTGTTGTTTGAGTTTTATTTTTTTTCGGCATTTCGGAAATCTTTGGCTGTTCTACTTTTTCTTTTTCAACTGGATTTTGAACTGTCTTTTCATTTTGAGATTGAACAGGAACGTTCGTTTTCGAAGCTGCTACCAGTTTTTCATTTTCTTCGACATTATTTTGTTTAAGTGTAAGAACTTCATTTGATCGTTCAGAAGTAACTGCCTCATGTTTAAGAGGAGTATTTTGTTCTGTTGCTTTTACTTTGCTCTCAAAATCGCTATCATTTAATACCCCGATTGTTAGTAATGCTGTTGCTGTAAAGATGACCGTACGTTTTTTGAATTTCAATGTTATGTCCTCCTCATTGTCTTGTTATTTATTAGACGAGAGAAGTCCTGAAATGGTTTCACTAATATTACAGAAATATTTCATAAATATTACAAAGTGCATTTTCCTATAAAAAAACGTGAACCTTAAAGGGGATTCTGTGGATAAAAAGAAGTCATATAATACGTCGGTGTGAGGAGGCAATAGGCGAGTTTTTTTTTTACATATTTTATGTAAGCGCATTCATTATATTTGGTGTTCACATTTTTTCATTGGAGGGGATTATGTTTATGCTTGGAATGGAAGATGGACTTATCGCATTTGTATGGGTGGCTACTGTTGTTTCGGCATTAGGGTGTGTTGTCTTTGGGGGAATCATGTGGAACAGAGGAGGTAATGACTCAAAATGAATTTTGCAGTCCTCATTCCGATTCTTATCGTCTATATGGGTATCATGTCTTGGCTGGCTTATTATGGATATAAAAAGACGGTAACAGAGTCAGATTATTTAGTAGGCGGTCGAAACATTCACCCAGCGATCATGGCATTGTCTTACGGAGCTACTTTTATCAGTACGTCGGCCATTGTCGGTTTTGGTGGCGTCTCAGCGGCTCATGGATTTAGCTTGTTATGGCTAGCGTTTCTTAACATCGTACTAGGTATATTTGTCGCTTTTGCCATTTTTGGAACGAAAATTAGAAAGTTGTCACTAGATCTAAACGCTACAACGTTTCCTACACTGCTAGGAAAAAGATATGATTCAAAATTTATCACGGTTTTTTCAGGAGCTATGATCTTTATTTTAATGCCAGCCTATACAAGCATCGTTTTGATCGGAGGAGGAAGATTTCTTCAAGAATCTCTTTCGATGAACTTTAATCTCGCTCTTATTCTGCTAGCTGCAATCATTGGGATCTATGTAGTAACAGGTGGAATTAAGGCGGTCATGTATACCGATGCGTTTGGTGCGGTTGTCATGTTGATCGGGATGGCTATCTTCTTATTCGTCACCTACCAAGCAGTAGGTGGCATTATGGAGGGGCATAATGGATTAACCGCAATGAAGAATCTAGTGCCTCAAGCTCTCGCTGAGCAAGGACATCAAGGCTGGACAAGTATGCCTGAATTCGGATCACCTCTTTGGTGGACCATTGTAAGTACCATTATCATGGGAGTAGGAATTGGAGTTCTAGCACAGCCTCAACTTGCGATGAGATGCATGACTGTAAAAGATGATCGAGCACTTTATCGTTCTGTATTAGTCGGAGGTGTTTTTATCTTTTTTATGACAGGTGCAGCATTCGTGATCGGCCCGTTAAGCAATCTTTATTTTTACGAAAAAACAGGTGAGATCGCTTTAACAGCCGCAAAAGGAAACGTCGATCTTATCATACCTATCTTCATCAACCAAATCATGCCTGAATGGTTTATCTATCTGTTTACACTCACTTTATTATCTGCCACAATTTCTACAGTTAGTTCACTCATTCATGTTCAAGCAACAGCTTTTGGTCAAGATATTTTAAAAACTCTTGGTGTTCAATCCTTATTTGGATCTAAGCTCAATCCTTCTAGAATCGGTGTGCTTATTGGAGTAATCGCTGCAGTCATATTAGCTTATCTTTTACCAGCTGGAATCATCGCTCAAGCCACGGCTTTTTGGTTTGGTATATGTGCAGCCGGATTCATGCCAGCTCTGATAGGAGCACTTTATTGGAAAAGAGCTACGAAGACCGCAGCTACAGCAAGTATGATCGTTGGGTTTACAGTAAGTATCATTGGTTTCTTATTCATGCACCTTAAAGAATCTGCTGCTATCGGGTTATCACAAGCATGGTTTGGAAAAGCAGCGATATTTCCTTATCCATGGACGCACATCGATCCTTTATTCTATGCTTTACCTTTATCTTCAGCCGTGTTCATAATTGTTAGCTTGTTCGATAAAAAAACAAGCTTTACTCAGAAAAAAGAAAAAGAACCGATGATCCCAGCGGTATCTGAATAAAATATTCGAGGCAAACACAATTCAGTTCAAGAAGTATGAACCTCCACTATTTGTTGCAAACTAGGAACAGATTAAGGAGGTTTTTTATTATGGATCAAGTAAAAGTCATTATTATGAAATTTCTTGTGTGCCTGATCGCATTTTGGATCGGACTCGATCTGTTCTTTGACGCTTCGATCAGTGATATCGTTTCTTTTGCGGTTACAACAACTGCAATCACATATATTGTAGCGGACCGTATTCTTCTGCCTAGAATAGGAAAGAACAACACGTTGATGGCAGAGTTTATTCTAGCGTATATGGTGGTTTGGATTTTCGGTTCGATTCTGTTAAATGGGTACATGCAGATTGCGTGGGGAAGTGTAATCGCAGCGGGTATTATCACCGTTACAGAAGTTTTTGTTCATTCATACTTATTAAAGCACATGCCTTCAAAGAATAAAGAGAGAAACGGGAGGCAACAAAGAAGGTTTAGACCAGGCTTTCGTTATGCAACAGAATTTGCTGAAGAACAAGATCCAAGAAATAAAAATAATAAACAAGAATAGTCTCCAAAAAAGTATCATGGCGTAAGAGCATGATACTTTTTTGTTCTGAATAGAAAAACCCTTGAGCTCTCTCAAGGGATTAGTGATTCGTTTGAATTTATATGGTGGAGACTAGCGGGATCGAACCGCTGACCTTTTGGCAGTGCGTTTTTTTTATTTTTATAATTTTTATTTTTCCTTCTAGTTATTCAAGATTTTTTGAAGTTTGTGATTAGTTTGTGATTGCGTATTAAATAAAAATAAAGAGATTTATAAAAAGAATGATGCCTACAACAAAGATATATCTAAATAGGAAAAAATTGTTTATAATATATTTGAACTAAAAATTACAATTATTTGTATTTTTTGGGTTTCTACTAGTGTGTTCTAAGGGGGAATATATTCAATGGAGCAATCTTTAATTAAAGATGGAAGTCTAAATTGGGATATTAGTGTAGGTAGTAATCAAGAAAAGGAACTATTAGAAACCGTTTGTGTTAACTTTCAAGTCAATGTTGAAACGATAAACCGTTTGATAAATCTGGAAAAATCAATGATAGGTAAAAGGAAAAGACGTGGTTTACAACAACAAATTGAAACAATAATTCAAGCCGCAATCATGGCAAGAGAGGAGGAGGAAGTAAATGTTATTAAAGAAAGTGGTATTTAATGACTTTAGGCTGTATCAAGGGCAAGTTGAAATCGATTTATCAATTGCCGGTAATGACGAAAAAAACATTATTCTCATCGGAGCTTTAAATGGTTCGGGAAAAACTTCTTTCTTAGAAGGAATTCTTCTAGCGCTTTATGGGGAACAAGCAAAATTGACTTCAGGAGAATCATTTGAACAGTTTATAAGAGAATCGATTAATGTTGAGAGCTATAGAAAGGGTAACAGAAAATTTTCAATAGAAGTAACTTTTTTAGAGAGTAACAACGTTGAAGATAATCTTGTTATAAGGAGAGAGTGGAGAATAAGAGAAAGTGATTGTATTGAACAGTTATCAATCAAGCAGAATGATAATGAAATGAAACAATTTGAAGATGAAATCGAGAAAACACAATTTATTCAAAGTATTATTCCATTCGGTGTTTCTCAGTTTTTCTTCTTTGATGGTGAAAAAATTCAAACAATTGCAGAAGACAACGATTCAGACGACTCCTTAGCATCATCAATAAGAGATATATTAAATATCAATGTTTATCAACAACTTGTGGATGACCTATATGCTTTTGAGCAGAATCAAAAAAGAAGCCAAGCTGATGTTAAGAAGTCAGATATTATAAAAATAGAAGCTGAAATTGAAGTAACAAAAGAGAATATACAGGAAATAGAAAAAGAACTTGATAATTCACAGTTAAAAAACGGAAAGTTGAATATGGAAATAATAGAAATTAAAAAATGGTTACGAGAACAAGGTATTAGGTCATTAAATAAACGGTCAGACATACAAGAAGAACTTGAAAAGTTAAAGCAAGAAAGAGAAGAAATAAGGGACCAAGTTATTTCATATCTTGATAATGAGTTTTCATATGTACTCTTGTTTCCTCTACTAGAAGAAACACTCGAACAAATACAAAAAGAAAGTGAATTCAATAAGGCGAAGCTACTTTCAAGGCAAAGCCATGAAAACTTTTATTCCATACTGAATACCCTGAATTCAAATAAAATCACTCCAAAATTAACACCATTTCAAAAAGAAACTATTGCAGCTGAGATTCAATTAGTTTGGGCAACTATACAAAAACCTATAATTATTGATGATGTTAAGATATTACATGATTTATCTAATACAGATTTGTCGAGGTTAAAAGCGGAAATTCAAAGTACAATCACATATTTATCAAATGGTAATTCTAATTTGGAGAAAACACTAGAGCTATATCAAGAAATAATAAATAAAATAAATGAAAAACACCAGTTATTAAAAACATTGCCGACTAATGATTTAGTTTTACAAAAAGAAAGTCAATTGGAAGCCTTAGAACAAAATCAAAAGAATATTGAAAATAAAATTCGTTTATATCAAAGTACATTAGATGAGTTAAACGTTAGGAAGAAAAATCAACAAAATCAACGTACTGAACTCTTAGACCAGGTTAAAGTCTCAATGGATATTCAAAAGAAAATTGATGAATCTGGAAAAGTAAGAAAGACATTAGATAGCTTTATCAGTATGTTAACTATTGAGAAAGCTAGAGAAGTAGAAAATTTATTGACGGAAATGTTTAATAAACTAACTCGTAAAGATTACTTAGTTAAAAAATTTGAAATTAATCCATATACATTTAACGTTACTTTTGAAAATATGTCTGGGGAAATTCTTCCTAAGAGGAGACTTTCTGCAGGTGAAAAGGAGATATTTTCTATCGCTTTAGTTTGGGCTCTTGCTAAGGCGTCTCAGAAACCTTTACCGATTGTTATTGACACTCCATTAGGAAGATTAGACAAAATACATCGGACGAATCTTCTAACGCATTACTTCCCTCATGCAAGTCAACAAGTTATTATACTCTCAACAGATGAAGAAGTAGCTGATGAATGGAAAAGCATGATTCAAAAAAATATTGCTAAAGAGTATTTAATTACTGATGAAGGCGAAAAGTCATTAATTAAAGAGGGATATTTCAATACATTGGAGGTCTAATATTATGGCTGGGAGCAGACGTATAAACTTAAGTGAAGGCGCCACTGAATATCTAAACAATTTGTATATTAGAGTCCAATCAAAATGTGAAAAGGCTTCAATTTATAAAATAGCTTTTGCTAAAGGGTTAATATCTTCAAATGACAAATTTTTTGAGGAGTTTAAAAGTGATTCAAAAGGTAGTGAAATTCGAATTGATTCCTTTGAAAATAATGTTTTTGATGCGGTAATCAGACAAAAATTTAAAATCCAAAAGCTTGAAAATAAAGGTCGATATTATAAACTTTTAATCGATTATGGTGCATTACTTTTGGAACAAGAAGATGAGGGGGATGAAAACAAACTAATATTAGAACAGTTTGAAAATAGTAAAATTCCTAAAAAAGTATCAAAAATAGATGGGAATTTATTTTCTAATATATCAGCAGGACCTATTCACAGTATTGTACTAGAATTAGGTGAATTCGAAAATGAAAAGATTTCAGTAACTTGGAATGATAAAGACCATACAGGACAACATATGGCGATAACAGGGAAAACCGGAGCAGGAAAAACGCAATTTGCATTAGAAATAATAAGTCAAATGGTTGAGAAATCACAAAATATTAATATTATTTACTTTGATTATGCAAAGGGAGACGTTGCTGCAAACGATAATTTTACAAAGTTAATAAATGCTGAAGTTATTGATGTAGCTAGTGATGGAATTCCTTATAACCCTTTTTACCTTGAAAATGTTAATGACCAAAAGATAGAAGAAATGAAAGAGATATTCTCATCAATTCAAAAGAGGCTAGGCCCTAAGCAAAGCTTAGAATTATTTGATATATTTAAAGCAGCCTATGAACAAAATGATGAACCAGACTTAAATACAATTTACGAATTAATGATTGAAATCTATGAAGACCAAGGTAAGAATAAAGATGTATTAGTTGAATTGTTTCATAAACTATCAATACCTAATATTTTCCCTAGTAAACAAAGTCCCAATCTTTTAAGAAATCTAGCTAATAAAAGCATTATATTTGATTTACATAATATTGACTCACACATGAGAATAAAAGAATTAGTTACATTTTTGATATTAAATAAAATTTATACTGAATCTATTCGATTACCCGACAGTAAAATTGACGACAAAACTGGTATGAGGGAAGTGAGAACTCTCGTAGTTATCGACGAAGCACATAACTATTTAGATGCAAACAATAGAATTCTTGAAAGAATGTTAAGAGAACTCCGCTCTAAAGGGGTGGCGGTATTATTATTAACCCAGGGTTTTGATGATTTAGTTCAGAAACAATTTGATTATAGCTCAATGTTAAATTGGATTTTTCTTATGAAATCTGATAACTCAAAACAAGGAATTGAAAAATCACTAGCCGTACCTAAGGATTTAGCTAGCAAATTATCTATTGAATTATCGACTATAGAAACTGGGCTAGTTTACACTAGAAAGCTTAGGGATGAAGATAAAGCTGTTACAAAATTTCATGGAATTCCATTTTGGAAAAGATATTAAATAACAATGGTAACTCTGGGTAAATTTGTACCCAGAGTTTTTTTAAAAAGAGTGATTTTGTAATGAGTCATTTCTTAACTTTGTTTTAATGATTTAAAATCTATGTAACTTGTTATATCAAACGACAAATTTCCATAGGTGTTCTATTCTCAAAAAAATGTATTTTGTTTAACAAAAAATAGAAATAAGGTTTATCATCTATATGTATTATAAATACACGGTAATAGTTTACTATGGACTTTTTGTATTTTGATTTACAAAAAGTAACGGACATTAAACTCAATAATAATAAAAAAGGAGAGAAATAATATCATAACATTAACCTAAACAAATAATGAAACTAGAAATTTAAAGTTTATCATGAATAATCGAGAAACTTAAAAAATTTGTTTAAAAGAAAATAAGTTCAAGGTACTTAATTAGAGACTGCTCCCTTAGGGTTGTAGCGGTAATAATGAAACCGTGTCTTCGTAAGTATTCACTTTGAATACGAGGAAGCAAGCGCAGCAACCAGGGGCACTTGGTAGGTACGTTTATTGTATTCAATATACAACTTCGGAGAAGTTGACATGTTGCTCAAATGAGCTATTTTATAACTTTGATGCAAAAGCGTGATTTTGCTACAGCGTATTGGGTAAATGAACAAACCCTAAGATATACGCTGGAATTCCAGGCGGTTCTCCTACATTTTTTCTTAAAAAAGTGTAGGAGAACCTGCCTGGCAGGTGAATTGTTCTTATTTTTTGCATGTAGCGACAATGTTTTTGGGAGCTACATTGCAAAAAAAATTGGATGATGATTGATATGGATGAGAAGCAGCGACAGCGACCTTCGAAGTCTTTATCAATCATCAGACAAAACTGTTTTTTGGTTTTAGAGGTGAATTCTTATGGCTAAAAGAAAACGCAAAAGCAAGAATTACTATGAAAGAATTAATAGATTAAATGAAAACGTTGCCTATAAAAAAATTAAAATAGATAGTAACAGTTTCAGGGCGGGAACAAGGAAAATAGAAAGAATGTTTGTGTTAGCGAATAAAATGAAGCTTTCAAACAAAGAAAAAGCGAAACTAAAAAAAGCTGAAAAAGAAGCTATTAAACGAGGTGATAAAGAGTTTATAAGTACCAAAAGTTTAAGTAAAGGCGGCAAAGAAAGTTATTATGCTGATTTTCAGCGTGTTAGAAAAGAAATTTACTATAAGTTTGGTATTTCGGATATAGAAAAGATTAAGCATCAGCATATAAAAGCAATTATTAGAGACCGGATTGAAGCGGGGCAAAGCGCAAATACAATTCATGGTATAGTTTATGCGGTAAATTTTGTTCAATCAGTAGGAATTGGGACCGGGATTCTTTCTAAAGGTGCTAAAATTGTGGACCATGATGATATGTTGGCTTATTTGAAATATGAGAAAATTGAACGAAGTTCGAAAAATTCACATCGATACAAAGCAAATGAGGAAGAATGCAAGTTGGTAATTAATGAACTTTATAATTATAAAGGTGGCAAGTACCTTGAATTTGCAAACATTGCTAGGTTACAATTTTTAGCTGGAGGTCGTCGCTCAGAAGTAATTAAGTTAAAAGTTGATGAAGTTCATGTGAATGCTGGGATTGTAGAGTTTAACGATGCAAAAGGTGGTCTGGATAATAAAGTATGGGTCAATCATTGGGACCCTGACGATAAAAACTTCGTACATAAATTGGTAAGGGATGCTGTTGATGGAAAACTCTTTAGAATTAAAGATAGTTCAGGGTCTTATATGAGTGAAGAGAAAGTGGTGGAAAAGTTGAACCGTTTATTAGTGCGAATGGCTAAACGTATTAATGTCGGAACTAAAGAAAAAAATTTCACATCTCATAGCCTTCGTGGTGGTTTTGGTCATTCCAGGGTTACTCATTATGCAAAAATTGCTGCAACACCTGGTGGATTGGATGCTGCTATTGAGCAAAAAATCCTGCAACAAAAACGTTTGAAAAAACGTTATGAAATTTTGTAAAGCACATTATAAATAAGTCAGGTAAAGAAAATCGTTCTTCTAGAGTAATTAAAGATTATGAAAAAATTCAATGGCTTTTTTTTAGTGTAGATTTGAATCATAGCAGGCAGGACATTGTTAGATATTATGTACTCACAGATGTAATCAAAGCAGAAGTTGTTAAATACTTAAAAAAGTAGCCGTAAAATGTAAAGAGCCTGACCTCCACTACAAAGGTTAGACTTTTTACATAAGAGATTCACAATATTTTGTTGGGTTATTGGTTCGTCGATATAAATATAAAAACTAACTTCCCGCATCATGTTCCAACCTGTATTCCCATTCCGTCCATTCATCTTTTTCTTCTTTTTTTCAAGACTATCCCAGATTTATCTTCAGTAATCTCATATATTGACTCATTTTCTCTGGTGCTTCTTTCACAGCAAGAATCACATATCCCATAATTATTTTCATTATAACTATATTAATAGCCACTCCCTTAACACCTTTGTGTTTGAAAAACCTCCTTATCTTTGTAGACCAATTCCTTTTTAAGTAGTTTCATACTTTCCAAAAAAAATATTGAATTTTAAGTTTTTCGTCTTTAATTTTGTTATCGTTTATTTACACGCTAAATGAAAAATATCAAGGGGGAAACAACAATGTATTTTACTAATAAGAGTCATTATGAGAATTATGAATTACTTATGAGCAAATATGATGAAGGAGTTCAATATGAAGCTAGTATTTATATAGCTGCAGTTCCAGAAATATTTAATGCAATTGATTTGAGTAAACTAGATAGCAGTTCACCATTGTTTGCACTCACATCATGGAATGATGTAGAAGAAAAGCATGAATTTACGGCAGCTCAACTTACTGGTGCTACACGAAGAATGTGCGAATTAGGATTATCTCTTTATAATGGCTATTCGGCAAATCTTGATGAAATATTGAGTTCTGTGATAGATGAAAAGATGGTTCGTGTTCTATTTCAGGCTATGAAGATTCGTACCGTAAACTTTAGGTATGAAACAGTATAATAAAATTACAAAAAAGCCCGAAAGGATTTATTAATACCCTTTCGGGCTTTTAGATACTTTTAAAAGAATCAAACGGGATTGGTTTTAACGTGGATTTGTTTAACAATCATTTGATAAATATCTATCTATAGTAATAAAACATATATTCAATAGGGATTCTTGCATGTAAAAAACAACCGGTGATAGAATAGAAAAGTAGAGTATCATCGTCATCTTGGAAACCATCCGATGTTCAGTGGGTGGGTATTTTTTTGTGAATTAATCACAGGAGTGGATAATATGAGAAAAATCATTAAGGATTTGTTTTTTGTAGATAAGGTAAAAATCGGAGATGAGGAAGGATTGATTTTGTCAGACCAAAATGGTGTGCCTGTTCCCTATGACCAAGCAAAAGAAATCGTAGAAAAGCTAGTGTTTTTTTATGAAGGTGAAGGGGCTAAGGATTTCACAAATGAAGAACAACAAAGAGAAAAATTGAGATATTATGGTTTTGATTTCGAGACTGACGGAATCTTTCAACATAGAGGTAAACCTGTCTATGAATGGAAAGAATTTAGAAGAGACTTGAAAAGAAATTGGGGATTTGACTGTGCTTGCTGCGGTAAAAAAGTATCCAGCAAGATGGACAAAGGGTACTATAAATTGAATATGGGGTATCGATTTTTTGTAGGTGCTGGTATGGGAGAGAATTTAAAGAGTGAATTTAGTTGTAGTGAAGACTGTATAAAAGTCGTATGGAAAGATGTTTTAAATCAATGGTTAACCAATGAAGGATTAAAAAAATATATACAATAGGAACGCCACTTTTTTTATGACTTCAGCTATTATTTCTTTTCAATGGTTTCTATAATGTGTAACCAATTTCCCCACTGCTCTCCAATTAGACTTCAAAATTAAATATCTTTTTTTCATTTATTAGCAACAAAGTGCCTTACAAAAAAGAACCCCTCTCGAC